>JALORC010000106.1 GCA_025459175.1 Planctomycetota bacterium
GTCGCCGATCGCTACGAGATCGAGGTCGATCGCACCATCGAGACGACGTTCAAGCTGATCGAGCCGATCCTGCTCGTGTTCCTGGCCGTCGCCGTCGGCTTCATCGTCTTCGCGCTGTTCATGCCGTTGCTGACGATGATGCAGCAGATGGGCAAACGATGACCGTCGGCGGGCGATCATGACCCCGCCGCGCGGCCCGCTGCCGGCGGCGGCCGGTGACGGTGCGCCGCGCTTTCCCGATCGTTCGTTCCCCACGCCCTGAACCCACCGTGTCGCTCGCCTGGCGCATCCTGCTGCTGGCCCTGCTGCTGAACGTGATCACGGTCGGCAGCGTGCAGGTGGTGGTGCACCTGGCCCAGCGCAGCTGGTTGCAGAACCAGCGCGCGGCCTTGCTCGACTCGGTCGATTCGTCGTTCCGCGAGCTCGAACGGGTGTATTCGCCGGCCGCGCTGCGCAGCGCCGGCGCGGACGCGGCCGTGGTGCGCCAGCTGCTCACCAGCCGCTCGATCCACGAGCTCTACGACGACGTCATCGTCACCAGCGGGCTGCCGCCGTTCGACGTCGTCTACCTGAACCCGCTCGGCGCGCTGCATCGCGACCCCGACGTGTTCCCGCAGGAGGTCATCGCCGCGGGCATCGTCAAGGCCAAGCAGTCCGATGCGTTGCTGCCGGTCGCCGACGGCTACTGCCATGCCCTGCGGCAGAACGGCGAGGCGGTCGGGTATCTGTGGTTCCAGCCGCGCCTGCGCCAGTCACCGCCGGCGTCGCTGCCGCTGTGGACGTCGGTGGCGGGCGTCGCGGCGTCGACCTTGTCCTTCGGCCTGGTGCTGTTCTGGGTGACGCGGCGCACCATCCGGCGGCCGCTGCAGGCGATCGGCGAAGCCGCCGCGGCGATCGGGGCCGGCCGCTACGACCTGCACCTGCCGGCGCGCGGCGGCGTGCCGGAGCTCGAGCCGCTGATCACCGCGTTCCATCGCATGGCCGGCCAGGTGGCCGGTCAGACCCGCACGCTCGAGGCCGCCGTGTGCGCGGCGGTCGAGCAGACCAAGCAGAAGGAGCGCGCGCTGGTGCTGAGTTCGCGGCTGGCCAGCATCGGCACGCTGGCGGCGGGCGTCGCCCACGAGATCAACAACCCGATCGGCGGCATGCAGAACGCCGTGAACCGGCTGCTGCAGGCGGAAGGCCTGGGCGACCGCCAGCGCATCTACCTGCAGCTGGTGCAGGACGGCCTGCAGCGCGTGGCCCGCACCGCGCGCCGGCTGCTCGACTTCTCGCCGCGGCAGGTGGCCCCGGGGGTGTTCCCGCTGGCGGTCGCGGTCGAAGGGGCGCGGGCGCTGGTCGACCATCGGCTGCAGCGCTCCGGCATCGAGTTCCTCTGCGAGCTGCCGAAGGACCTGCCGGCGGTCCACGGCGACGTGCACGAGCTGCAGCAGGTGATGCTCAACTTGCTGCTGAACTCGCTCGACGCGATGGAGTCGCGCGGTCGCGGTCGCATCCACGTCTGGGCCGTTGCCGACCGCGGCAAGGTGAACCTGCACGTCGACGACGACGGCCCTGGCATGGCCACCGAGGACCTCGGGCACGTGTTCGATCCGTTCTTCAGCAAGAAGGACCGCCCCGACGCGAGCGGGCTCGGCATGTTCATCTGCTACTCGATCGTGCAGAACCACGGCGGCGAGATCCGTGTCGATTCCCGGCCCGGCGACGGGTTCCGCGTGCACATCGTGTTGCCGGCGGCGGCCTGATCTCGGCGGCCTGATCTCGGCGTGCCGACTCAGCTGCCGGCCGAGTCCTGCTCGCTGCCCGACAGCCACACCTGGTTCTTGCCGCGGCGCTTGGCTTCCTGCAGCGCGCGGTTCGCGTTGCGACGCAGGTGATCGATGCTGCTGGCGGCGCGGCCGTCGTAGCTGTCGACGCCGATCGAGACCGTGACCTGCCGCTGGTAGCTGCCCTTCTGCACCATCGTGCCGGAGATGCGCTGGCGGATGCGCAGTGCGGTCTGCACGGCCTCCGCCGGGCTGGTCTGCGGCAGCAGCACGCAGAACTCGTCGCCGCCGAAGCGGGCCGCGAAGTCGGTCTCGCGCACGGTCGCCTTCAGCGCGTCGGCGACGCGGCGCAGCACTTCGTCACCGAACGCGTACTCGGTCGAGTCGTTGACGCTCTTGAAGTTGTCGACGTCGATCAGCAGCAGCGACAGCGGATTCTGGTGCCGTTGCGCGCGCTTCCACTCGAGGCCGAGGATGCGCTTCATGTAGAGCTCGGAAGTCAGCCCGGTCTTGAAGTCGATGCTGACCTGGCTCTCGAGCTGGCGCGCCCGCACCTGCAGGGTGCGGATTCGCGAGCGGTTGGCCAGCGCCAGTTCGCTGCGGTGCACGACCTCGGCCGGCGTGCACGGCTTGAGCACGAAATCGCGGAACGGCAGGCGCAGGTGCCGCGCCTCGGCCAGCGCCTGCAGGTCGTCGACCAGCAGGATGACCGGCACCGGGTCCTCGTCGTTCGCCGCGCCGCGCTGCAGGCTCTCGAGCAGCTCGATCTCGACGCCGCCGGCGCACAGCACCAGCGGGTTCAGCAGCACCAGGTCGGTGCGCAGCTGCGCCGCCAGCCGGTGGCTCTGCGCCAGGGAGTCGCCGATGTGCACCTCGTAACCCGCGCGGACCAGCGCCTCGGCGGTGTCCGCGAGCGGGTCGCGGTTGTGGTTCATCAGGAGCACCACCGGGGGGGTGGTGAGGGCGGTGGCGTCGTGTTCGGGCCCTGCAGGCATGCCCCTAGTCTCCGCGCGTTCGGTCGCGCCGGATAGGGGGTTGTGGGCGCGTTGGGGACTCTCCAGGAAGGGTTCGGGCACGGGAGCGTGGCGCGGAGCGCTGCCTGGCACGAGTCCGCAGCTCGTTTGCGAGAGGCTGGCAGCAAGCCGGTGCCACAGGTTATTGCGCCCGCCGCGGCAGCGGAAGGAGATTCCCGAGCCAGCTTCCGGGGAAACCCGGACCACGGCTCCGCGATCTGTGCCTTGACGAGCGCCGGCGCGTCCCTACAATCCTCCCCCCTCATTCCCTCCCGTTCTTCGGCATCGATGCCAGAGCCCGGGCGAGAGATCGCAGCAACCACTGCCGTCGCAGGCAAACCATCACGTAGGCAAGGAGCCGACCCGCACGTGCCGCTCGTAACCGCACAAGAGTTGATCGACGCCGGAGTCCACTACGGCCATCAGGCCAGCCGGTGGAACCCGAAGATGAAGCCCTTCATCCACGGGAAACGGCACAAGATCCACGTGATCAATCTGGAGGAAACGATCCGCGGTCTCTACCGCGCGACGCACTTCCTCCGCCACCTCGCGGCGACCGGCGCCCAGATCATGTTCTTGGGTACCAAGAAGCAGATCCGCCCGGTGGTCGAGGCCGAGGCGAAGAAGTGCTCGATGCCGCCGGTGACCGAACGTTGGATCGGCGGCACGCTGACCAACTTCGCCACCGTGCGCGAGCGCCTCGCTCGCCTGATCGAACTCGAGCAGCTCGAGACGACCGGCGGCATCGAGAAGTACAAGAAGAAGGATCAGTCGACGATGCGCCGCGAGATGAAGCGCATTCGCCGCAACCTGGAAGGCGTGCGCGATCTGCACGGCCTGCCGGGTGCGCTGATCGTGGTCGACCCGCGCCGCGAGGACAACGCGATGCGCGAGGCCAAGCGCATGAACGTGCCGGTGGTCTGCGTGCTCGACACCGACTGCGATCCGTCGCTCGCCGACATCGTGATCCCGGCCAACGACGACGCGATGAGTTCGGTGCAGCTGATCCTCGGCAAGCTGTCCGAGGCGATCCTCGAAGGCCGCAAGCAGTGCGACGAGTCGACGCTCCGCGATGCCCAGCGCACCGCGACCGACGACGTGCGCAATCGCCAGGCGCCGGGTCGCCGCAGTTCGGAAGGTCGTGATGGCGGCGGTCGTGGCGGTGGCCCCGGCGGTCGTGGTCGCGGCGGTCCGGGCGGTGGTGGCGGTGGCCGTCGCGGTGGTGGTGGCTTCGGCGGTGGTGGCTTCGGTGGCGGCCCGGGTCGCTCCCAGCCCGCCGGGGGCCCGGCCGCGCCGACGGTGCACGCCGACTCGGTGTCGATCGGTTCGGATCGCGGCGAGCCCGGCTCGCCCGCGGCGCCCGCCGGCGGCTGAGTGCCGCGGGGCTGATGCCCGCGGTGTGGCGGAATCGTTGACTGCCGGCCGCCAACTGCCAGCCGTCGGCCTGCGGACTGCTGCTGACTATCGACTGGGGGATCGTCGGTCCGGCGATCGTCGGTCCGGTGTCCCTTGGTTCCTGGGCGACGCTACCCCAGGGCTGAGGGCCCGGGGCTCCTGATCCGGGAATGCTGTTCCCAAGCCGCGGGGCGAGTGCCTCGCGGGCGTCCACTTGCTCCATTCATCCAGAGAATTCCAATGAGCGATTTCGACCTGAATACCGTGAAGCGCTTGCACGAGATGACCGGCGCCTCGATGGCCGACTCCGAGCAGGCCCTCGAGCAGTGCAACGGCGACATCGAGAAGGCCCGTGCCCTCCTGAAGCAGCAGGGCAAGGTCACCGCCGCCGAGATCGACGCCAAGACCGTGATGAAGCTGCGCGAGGTCACCGGGGCGCCGATGATGGACTGCAAGCAGGCGCTCAAGGAGTCGAGCGGCGACCCCGAGAAGGCCAAGGAATGGCTGCGCAAGAAGGGCAAGCAGGTCGCCGACAAGGCCGCCGCGCGCGAAGTCAAGGAAGGCCTCGTCTACGCGTACCAGCACCACAATGGCCGGGTCGCGGTGCTCGTCGAGGTCGCCTGTGAGACCGACTTCGTCGCCAAGAACGAGGACTTCAAGGCGTTTTGTCGCGGCGTCGCGCTGACGGTGACGGCCTACTCGCCGCCGTACCTCAACCGCGAATCGGTGCCGGCCGAGGCGCTGGCGAAGGAACGCGCGATCGTGCTCGAGATGGCCGCCGAGTCGATGAAGGGCAAGCCGCAGGCGGTGATCGACAAGGCCGTCGAGGGCCGGATGGAGAAGTTCTTCGCCGAGAAGTGCCTGATGCTGAAGCAGTACGTGCCCGACGAGACCAAGACCGTCGAGCAGATGCGGACCGAGCTGGTCGGCAAGATCGGCGAGAACATCCAGGTGCGCCGCTTCGTGCGCATGGAACTGGGCGGCTGATGCAGCCGGGCGCCTGATCCACCGGATCGAATCGGGCGCCTGATCGACCGCGAACGGGGTCGCGCCGCGGCGCCGAGTCCCCGGCGTTTGCTTTGCCGGTGGCGGGCAGTATGTAGGTGGAGAGCGCCGTCCCCCGCGACGGCAGATCCACCGGCCGTCGGGTCCGCGCCCCGAGCCGCACCGCACGCCCGCGCGGCCCGCCCGCCATGACCGATCACGCCTCTGCCCACGGCACTCCCACCCAGCCGCCCCGCCACGTCAAGCGCATCCTGCTGAAGATCAGCGGCGAGAGCCTCGGTGACGACCACGGTGGCGTGGCGCCGAACGTGGTCGCGACGGTGGCCCAGCAGATCGCGCGGGTGCATCGCCTCGGGGTCGAGGTCGCGGTGGTCTGCGGCGGCGGCAATCTGCTGCGCGGCGCCGAGTTCGCGAAGCTCGGCACCAATCGCGCGACCGCCGACCACATGGGCATGCTGGCGACCGCGATCAATGCGCTGGCGCTGCAGGACGGCATCGAGCGAGCCGGCATCGAGAGCCGGGTCGCCTGCGCCGTCGAGGTGAAGACGATGATGGAGCCCTACATCCGTCGCCGGGCGATCCGTCACCTCGAGAAGGGGCGGGTCGTGATCCTGGCCGGCGGCACCGGCAATCCGTACTTCACGACCGACACCGCCGCGGCGCTGCGCGCCACCGAGCTCGGCGTCGACGCGATCTTCAAGGCGACCAAGGTCGACGGCGTCTACACCGCCGATCCGAACAAGGACAAGACGGCGAAGAAGTACCAGCAGCTCAGCTTCCGCGAGGCGCTGGACCGCGACCTGCGGGTCATGGACCGCACCGCGTTCACGCTGTGCATGGAGAACCGGATGCCGATCATGGTGTTCGACATGTTCGTCGAGGGGAACATGGAGCGGGCGGTGCGCGGCGACGACATCGGCACGTGGGTCTGCTGAGGCGGTGGTCTGCCGAAGCGGCGGCCGCGGCGCACCGATCCGCCGACTGCGCCAGGTGCCTCGATGCTGTGCGCGAGCCGGACCGACGCTACAGTCGTGCGCCGCGCCCGATCGCGGCGCCGCCACGGTGAACGCATGGAACCCTACGCATCGATCCTGACCGATCTCAAGCTGAAGACCGACAAGACGCTCAAGCACCTGAAGGAGCAGCTCGGCAGCATCCGCACCGGTCGTGCCTCGCCGACCCTCGTCGACACCATCCGCGTCGACTACTACGGCACGATGACGCCGTTGCAGCAGATCGCGCACATCTCGGTGCCCGAGCCCCGCCTGCTCGCGATCAAGCCGTTCGACGGTTCGCCGCAGATCATCAAGGACATCGAGAAGGCGATCCAGAAGTCGGATCTGGGCCTGAACCCGCAGTCGGACGGCAAGCAGCTGCGGCTCAGCATGCCGCCGTTGTCCGGGGAGCAGCGCCAGAAGCTGGTGGCCAAGGTCAAGGATCTGGTCGAGCAGAACCGGGTCGCGCTGCGCAACGAACGCCGCGATGCCAACAAGCTCGCCGACCAGATGAAGAAGGACGGCAAGTTGACCGAGGACCAGTGCAAGAAGGCGCACGAGGCGATCGACAAGGAGCTGAAGGCGCACGAGGGGCGGCTCGACGAGGCCTTGCGCACCAAGTCCAAGGAGATCCTCGAGGAATGACCGGGGCGCCGGCGGCGGGGGGCGGCCTGCTCCGGGCGCGCCTTGGCGTCGAACTCCTGCTGGAGAGTCGCACCGCCCCTTGCGCCGGGCCGCGCCGCCGGGTCTCATCCTTGCCCCCACGAACGGGGGCGTAGCTCAGCCGGTAGAGCAGCGGCCTTTTAAGCCGTAGGTCGCAGGTTCGAGCCCTGCCGCCCTCACCAACCCTCCGGGCTATCGCCGTTGCCGCCCGCCATGATCGACCCGACCTTTCTCGAGCTGCTCGTCTGTCCTGCGTCCAAGCAACCGCTGCGTGAAGCGACGGCGGCCGAACTGGCGGCTGTCAATCGCGCGATCGCCGCTGGCAGTGCCAAGAACCGGGGCGGCACCGCCGTCACTTCGGCCTGGGTCGCGGCGCTGGCGACCAAGGACGGCTCCTGGCTCTACCCGATCCAGGACGAGATCCCGATCCTGTTGTCGTCGGAAGCGGTCGCGGCGGTGAGCCGATGAACGCTGCGCTCCGACTCTCTTCCCGGCTCGCCTGTGGCCGGCCTTCCACCTGCCGCACCTCGACTCGCTGGCTCGCGCCGGCGGTCGTGGGCTGACTCTTCCCGAGGTCGGCCGAACCGCATCGGCCGGCCACTGCCACGTATCCAATCCGACTCCCATGGCGACCAACCCCGCCCAACCGCCGCTCGATCCCGCCACGCCGCAGCCCCCCGAGGAGCGCTACGACGAGCTGTCGGGTGTCTATGGCTTCTTCCGTCGTCACCAGAAGAAGCTGCTCTACACGGCCGGCCTGTTCACCCTGCTGACGTTCTCCATCACCGGTCCGATGGAGGAGCTGATGCGCGAGTGGTTCGGCGCGCGGCAGGCGATGTCGACGATCGCGGTGGGCGGCAAGCGGGTCGAGCTGCAGCCGACCGACTACACGATCGGCACCCGGGTCGCGAACTCGCTGGGGGCGGCGATCCCCTGGGGCGTGTTGCCGCCGCTGGATGCCGGCGATGGTGGTCGCACCGAACTCGGTGACGTGCTGGCGATCCTGCGCCGCGCCGCGATCGAGGAAGGCATCGAGGTGTCGATGACCGAGGTCGACCGCGCGATCGAGGCGTTCCGCGAGGAGCGCAAGGTCGAGTCCGCGGTGCGGCTGGCCACCAACATGAGCTTCGAGTCGCTCGCGCAGTATCGCGAGGTGATGGCCGAGGCGATGCGGATCGGCATGTACATCCGCCTGCAGACGCTGGCGGTGGACTCGACCGAGGCCCGCGTGCTCGATCAGGTCATCCGCGACAAGGAGAAGATCACGCTGCGGGTCGCGACCTTCGACGAGAAGAAGCTCGAGGAGCAGTTGAAGGCGGCGACGACGCTCGGCGACGAGGACCTCAAGAAGTGGCTCGACGGCAAGAACGACCGCGAGCGCATGCAGATGCAGGTGTTCGACCTGCCGCGCGCCGAGCTGCGCTTCTGCGGCTTCCTGCTCGCCGACGGGCAGTTCGACCCGGAGCAGTGGAAGGACGACTACCTGAAGGACTTCACGGTCACCGACGACCAGCTGAAGAGCTACTACGAGCAGGACAAGGAGCAGCGCTTCAAGCTCGAGGACGGCACGTTCAAGGCGTTCGACGACGCCGCGGTCAAGGCCGAGCTGACGCGGCTCGTGCAGGCCGAGCAGGTGCTCAACCGGCTGCTGGCGGCGGTCCGCGAACGGCAGACGCTGGCGCTGAAGCCGGCCAACGACGCCCTCGCGCTGGCGCAAGCCGAGCAGGGCCAGGCCGCAGCCCGCGGTCAGGAACTCGAGCAGAAGCAGGGCGAGAAGAAGGTCGAGCTGGCCGCGAAGGAAGCGGAGCTGGCCGCCAAGCCCGACGATGCGACGCTGCAGGCGGCGGTCGCCACCCTGAAGACCGAGGCGGAGGCCATCGCCAACGAGGTGTTCGCGCACCAGGGCGTGGGCCCGGCCAAGGAGGCGCTGGTCAAGGAAGCGCAGCTGGCGATCGAGACCGCGCGCACCGGGTTCGACCTCTACGCCGCGTTCGCCGAGCTGACCAAGGACAAGAAGGGCATCGTGCAGAAGGCGATGACCGGCCTGAAGAACGCCGACGAACTGAAGGACCTCGACGCCGCCGGCCTCGAACTCGGCAAGTGGCCGCAGGCCGCGACCGGCACGTCGCTGCAGAACAAGGGCGATCTGGCGTTCGGTCCGGCGCGCACGTCGAAGGCCGTGCTGCTCTACCAGGCGACCGCGGTCGAGCCGAAGCCGATGAAGGCGTGGGACAAGCTCAAGCCGCTGCTCGAAGGCGCCTACTGGACCGAGCAGGCGAAGAAGCAGGGCGAGGAGAAGAAGAAGCTGATGGAGGACGCGCTGCTGCGTCTCGCCAAGGCGAAGATGTCCGAGAAGATCACCGAGATCGAGGCCAAGCGGCAGTCGCGCATCGACGAGAAGGTCACCGCCTGGGAGAAGCTGAACCAGGACGGCATCGCCGAGGCCGACAAGGTGCTGGCGAAGGCGGGGCTGGGCCAGCAGGCCACCGCCGCGTGGAAGGCCAAGCGCGAGAAGCTGCAGGCAGAGCTCGGCCTGAAGGCGCAGCGCATCACCGAGTTCACGGCCGAGATCGGCAAGGTGATCGACAGCGAGATCGCGACCGAGGCCAAGAAGCACTACCACTCGGTGCTGGATGCCGCGGCTGCCGAGGCCGGCTTCACCGTCGCCGAGGTCGGGCCGTATGCCCGCGAACTGTCGCAGAAGCCGCGGTTCGACAAGGCCTACCCGCCCCACGTCGTCTACCTGTTCCGGTCCCAGTCGCAGCTCGCGGTCGACGAGGCCACCGGCGTGCTGCAGGACTTCGCCAACCGCGCCTGGCACGTCGCCGTGTGCAGCAAGGTGGAGCCGCTCGGGGTCGCCGACGTGAGTCGGCGCGAGTTCGAGGCGCTGCGCTCCGGCAGCGGGCGCAGCAGCTACGCCGACACCCAGGCGTTCATGGCCTACAGCCAGGCCTTCACGCGCGAGGCGGTCGAGCAGCGTTACGAGCTGCAGCGTCCGGCCGGCGAACAGGAAGTGCAGAAGTAGGCCGTCGCGGTTCGGCGGGAGGCCGGCGCGGCCGCCCGCACCGTCGCGCGCGCCGGACTCAGACCGGTTCGGCGACGACGATGAGTTCGTCGTGCGGGTTCACGTAGAGGTTGGCGCCGCGCAGCAGGCCGAGCGGCTTCGCCAGCCAGCCAGCGACGGTGCCGAGCCGCGCGGCGCGTTCGGCGAGGAAGCCGAACGACACGTATTTGCCGGCGTAGGCCGAGCCGATCTCGAGCACCTTGAAGCCGCAGTCGCCGAGCAGTCGGCGGATGGTGTCCGGCGCGAAGTGGTAGAGGTGCTCGTCGTGTTTGAAGTGGTGCCAGCGGCTGCCGAGCAGTCGCGCCCACCGGGACGCCACGTTCTGGGTCTCCAGCAACAACCGGCCGCCCGGCTTGACCAGTTCGCGCAGCTTGCGCAGCACCGGCTGCGGCTCCGGAATGTGCTCGACGACGTCCCACATCGTCACCAGGTCGAACGACCGCGGTTGGTAGTCCATCGCCACGACCGCATCGTCCAACAGGCCGATGTGCACCCGGTCGGCACCGAGCGCCTTCTGCGCCTCGACCGCGATCGCCGGCGACAGTTCGACGCCGTGCACGTCGTGACCCGCCTCCTGCATCACGCGCAGGAAGTAGCCCGCGGCACAGCCCACGTCGAGGATGCGCGCGCGCGGCGGCAGCCAGCGCGACACCAGCGCGAGCCGCTTGCGGAAGGTCTTCAGGTAGAGGGCCGACTCGCGCGCGTAGTCGGCGTAGCCGCGCTGCTTGGGGTTCGAGCTCTTCCAGTAGCCCTCGTCGTAGACATCGAGCAGCGCCTGGCCCTGCAGGCGCGGGGTCACGTAGACGAGTCCGCAGCCACGGCATTGCAGGACCTGGAACGGGCCGTCCTGGAAGCGCAGCGTGCGGTCGCGGCTGCCGCACAGCTGGCAGTGCTCCACCGGCGCCGAGTGGGCGATCGCTTGCGGAGTGGCTTCGTGCTTCTGGCCGGTGGCTGGGATCTGCATGGCGTCAGCGGGCGGAGCTGGGAGTTTCGGTGGCGGCGGGCAGCGGCGCGCCGCGCTCGAGGAAGCGCTTGCGGCAGATGGTCTTGAACATCTTCCAGGCGGTCTTCGCCTGCCGCAGGAACGTGTCGGAGTGCTTCGACTCGCCGCCCATGCGCTGGCTGTAGGTCACCGGCACCTCGATGATGCGGCAGCGCTCCTGCAGCGCCGCGCACATCATCTCCGGCGAGAACGCGGGGCCGGTCTGCCGCAGCCGGTGCCGGATCTTCCGGTAGGTCGCGCTGGTGAGCGCCCGGAACGTGCAGCCGACATCGGTGAAGCGGGGCTCCGAGGGCCGCATCCAGCACACCTGCAGGAACTTGGCCATGAACACGTTGCCCCAGCGCAGCAGGAACCGCATGTTCGCGCCCTGCTCGACCATCTGCCGCGTGGTGCGGGTTCCCATCACCATGCCGGCGTCGTCGAGATAGACGAGCAGCTTGACGACATCGCGCGCGCGGAAGCTGCCGTCGGCCTCGACCAGCACCAGGATGTCGCTCTTGGCCGCGTCCATGCCGGCCATCAGCGCGCTGCCGTATCCCGGTCGCTGTTCGGCGATCACGCGAGCACCGGCAGCCGCGGCGAACTCGGCGGTGCGGTCCTTGCAGTTGTTGTCGACGACGACGATCTCGTCGAGGTGAGGTTCCTGCCGGAACTCCTCGACGACCTGGCGGATCGTCTCCTCCTCGTTGTAGGCGGGGATGACGAGCGAGACGGTCCGGTTACGGAACATGGAAGGCCGAGAAGGATAGCGCGCGCCTCGGGCCGATGCGCCCCCGCGACTGCGCGGTTGCCCCACGGCGGGACGGTGCAACCGCCGCTGTCAGCGGGGGCTCGCCAGCTGCTGCCGCAGTGGCCGGCGCCCGGGTCGGCTGAACCGGCCGCCGCGGCTTTCCGTTCGACGCTGGTTTGGCCCGGTCCTAACCTCCACCCCACGTATGCGCCGATTCCTCGCGACCGTCGTCGGTTCGTTCTTGTTCCTGCCCGCATGCATGTCCGGCCAGGCGACCCCGGGCAGTGCCGCGCCCGCCCCTGTCGCCCAGGGCGCCGCGGCCGCGCCGGCCGCGCGCAAGGCGGGCGTGATCTGGAAGAGTGACATCGACCAGCTGATCGGAGCGCTGGGCGACAGCGCGCGCGGCAAGGCGCTGCCGGCGCTCGGTGGTGACGACGTGCTGGCGACCGCGAAGGTGCTGGTGGCGATGGCGAAGTGCCACCGTCGCTACTACCACCCGAACGACGTCCCGGTGGTGTCGCGCTCGGTCGAGTTCCTGATCCAGAAGCGGCAGCAGGACGGCAGCTTCGGCGATGCCGCGACGACGGCGTGGGTGGCCGAGGCGCTGGCGGTGCTGCCGCTCGAGCCGACCCACTTCGGCAGCGAGGTCGCCGCGGCGAAGGCCTGGCTCGCCGGCCGGGCGCCTGGCGAGTCGACGTTCGACGGTGTGCTGCAGCAGCTGCGCACCGCGCTGCGCGCCGACCGGTTCCCGCAGCACCTCGGTGCGGCCGCCGCCGAGACCGCGAAGTCCTGGGCCGCCGGCCAGGGCCAGGCCACCTTCGCCGTGGCCGCCGACGCGCTGGTGCAGCTCGTCGCCTGCCAGGTGCTGAACCGCGAACTCGACGAGGTCGGCAAGGTCCCGGTCGCCGCGACCTGGTCGCTGGCACAGCAGCGCGCGTTCGCGTGGCTGCTGACGCAGCAGCAGGACGGCGTGTTCTCGGTCGCGATGGGCGGCAAGACGTTCCCCGACCCGGCGCTGACCGGCTTCGGCCTGATGGCGCTGCAGGGCAAGCCGAAGGCCATGCGCAGCGCTGCCGAGCAGGCGATCATCGACAAGGGCATGCGCTGGCTGATCGCCGGCCAGAACGAGGACGGCACGTTCGGCGAGCAGGTGCCCAACTACACGACCTGTGTCGTGGTCGGGGCGCTGCACCGGTGGGGTGACCCGTCGATTGCGCCGGTGCTGGCGAAGGCGCAGCGCGCGATCCTCGGCTTCCAGAACAGCGAGGGCAACGGCTACCAGAGCGGCGATCGCGACTACGGCTCGATCGGCTACGGCAGCAGCCAGCGCGGCGATCTCAGCAACCTGAACTTCTCGCTGCAGGCGCTGCGCGACTCCGGCCTGCCGCCGAACCACGAGGCGTTCCAGAAGGCGCTGGTGTTCCTGCAGCGCACCCAGAACCTGAAGACGGTCAACGATTTCCAGGGCAAGGTGCCGGACCCCGACCGCCCCGGTGTGGTGCTCGACTCGCAGAGTGGCAACGACGGTGGCGCCACCTACTACCCCGGCAACAGCGCTGCCGGCTACGAACAGCTGCCGGACGGCAAGTCGGTGCCACGCAGCTACGGCTCGATGACCTACGCGCTGCTGAAGTCCTACACGCTGGCCGGCGTGCCCGGCGACGACGCGCGGGTGCAGGCGGCCGTGCAGTGGATCCAGAACCACTGGACGCTCGCGGTCAATCCGGGCGCCGACCCCGCCCTCGGCGAGAAGGTCCAGTACCAGGGCCTGTTCTACTACTACATGGTGCTGGCGCAGGCGCTCGATCTCGCGGCCGTGAAGACCGTGCAGGTGCCGCAGCGGAACGACAAGGGCGAGCCGGTGCTCGCGGACGGCAAGCCGGTCACCGCGGCCATCGACTGGCGGCAGGCGCTGCGCACGCACCTCGAGGGCATGCAGCAGCAGGACGGCACCTGGCAGAACGGCAAGAACGAGCGCTGGATGGAGGGCCTGCCGCTGCTGTGCACGTGCTACGCGATGGTGGCGCTGGAGCGCTGCCAGTGACGGCGGTGGCACCGTTGGTGTTGCCGGCGGTGCCGGCGTGGTTCCGCTTCCGGCACGGCGCGGGCGCGCATCTCGGCGCGGTCGATCCGCAGCAACAGCGCTTCGTCGACCTCGGCCCGCTCGACGTGATGACGCTGCTCGGCCGCGGCGAGCTGCGCGCGGCCGACCTGCAGGCGCGCATCCAGGCGGCCCCGTCGATGCAGGCCCCGACCCGGTTCCTGAAGCCGGTGCCGCAGCCCGGCAAGATCCTCTGCCTGGCCAAGAACTACGTCGCCCACGCGCGCGAGTTCGGGGCCGAGGCGCCGCCGGAGCCGATCTTCTTCGCCAAGCTGCCCGACACGCTGATCGCGCACGACGAGCCGGTCGTGATCCCGCACTGGCTCGACACCCGCGTCGACCACGAGGCCGAGCTGGCGCTGATCCTCGGCTTCGCCGATCCGGACGGCCGCGGGCGCAAGTACGTCGAGGCCGGCTCGGCGCGCCCGCTGGTGGCCGGCTACACGCTGCTGAACGACGTCACCGCGCGCAAGCTGCAGGGTACCGACCGCGACCAGAAGTACCCGTGGCTGCGCAGCAAGTCGCTCGACACGTTCTGCCCGTTCGGCCCGTTCGTGGTGCCGGCCGATGCGCTCGACGCCGCCGACCTCGGCATCACGATGCGCGTCAACGGCACCGTGAAGCAGCAGGCGCGCACCAAGGACATGGTGTTCTCGATCGAGCAGGCGCTGGTGGCGATGTCGCGCTGCACGACGCTGCGGCCCGGCGACCTGATCGCGATGGGCACTCCGGAAGGCGTCGGGCCGGTGCAGGCCGGCGACGTCATGGAGGTCGAGATCGAGCGGCTCGGCGTGTTGCGCAATCCCGTGGTCAAGGAAGCGCTGCGCTGACGTCATGAGCCAGCGCGCCTTGTGGGGCCTGGGCGCGCTGCTCGCGGCGTGGTCGCTGCTGCTCGCGTACCGCTCGCCGGTCCCGTCCGAGGACGGCGTCTCGTACTTGTGGATCGCCGAACGCTTTGCCGCCGGCGACTTCGCCGCGGCGCTGTCGACGGTGTTCCCGCCCGGCTATCCGCTGCTGTTGGCGCCGTTCGTCGCGCTCGGGCTCGATGTCGAGCGTGCGGCGCAGGGCTTCGGGGCATTGACCCTCGCGGCGACGCTGTGGCCACTCTCGAGGCTGGCGACGATCGGAGGCGCCGTCACCGCGTGCCCGGCGGTGCTGCTGTTCGTCGCCTCGCCGCTGCCGAGCCGCCTCGTCGCCGAGGTCTACAGCGAACCGCCATATCTGCTGCTGATGGCGTGGGGGGCATGGTTCGGATGTCGGGGGCGCATGGTGGCGATGGGCAGCTGTGCGGCGTTGGCCTTCTGGATCCGCCCCGAGGGCTCGCTGCTGGCCGCGTCGTTCGTGCTGGTGATGCCGCGTCGGGCATGGCCGTCGCTGCTGCCGGTCGCTCTCGGCGTGCTGGTGTTGGCGGCGTGGCGCCAGGCCGTCGGGCACGGTTTCGACCCGCTGCCGATCCACGCCTTCCACGAAGGCCGCGACGACTTGCCCGAGCGCGGGCTCGTCCTGCACAACCTGGTGGCGTTGCCCGGGCCCTGGTTCGAAGGGCTCGCCGTCGCCGGTCTGCTGGTGCTGCCGACGTTGCGGCCGTCGATCGCGCCGGTCCTGCGGCCGTTCGTGTGGCAGGTGCTGCTGCAGGTGGCCGTCATCTGCACGTTCGTGGTGCGCCGGCGCTTCTTCGTCTCGTGCGCGGTGGCGGTGCACGTGCTGGCCGGCACCGTGTTGGCGCGCTGGCCGCGGCGCGTGCAGTACGTCGTGCTCGCGGTGGCGCTCGCCATCGGCCTCGTCAGCGGCTGGAACGGCGGTATCGATCGCGATCGAGCCGTCGAACGGGACCTCGGCGCCTGGCTGCGGCCGCAGTTGCGTGCCGGCGAACGGCTGGTCAGTGATCTGCCGCGAGTTGCCTACTTCGCTGCCCAGCGGCCGCTGCCGCCGCGCCACTTCACGGCCGCGCAGTTGCTGGCGTTGGTCGCGGCCCCCGAGGTCGCGGTGGTGGTGCTGCGCGACCGCAGCGAGCGCGTGCCGTTCGCCGAACTCGAACCGCAGCTGGCGCCGCGCTTCGACCGGGTCGCACTACCGGCCGGGCTCGCCGAGGCCGCTGCCGTGCGGGGGGTGGCGGTGTTCCGTCGCCGCTGAGTTCGTCGGGCACCGGGCGAGCCGCTTCGGACGTATGCTGGTCGGCGATGAAGGCAAACGCGCTCGCATGGTCGCTGGCGGCGGCATTGGTCATGGCCGTTGCGATGCCGGGCCAGGAATCGTGGCAGGTCCGCGGGCGGGTTCTGTCGGCAGCCAGCAATCGACCGTTGCCCGGCGCGGTCGTCACCTTCAGCGGCCATCAGGCGACCGGCCATGCGCTGAACGAGGCCTGGCTCGAGTGGGAGAATCCTCGGCCGGTGACCACCGATGCCGAAGGGCGGTTCGTGGTCGTGTTGCCGATCCAGCCCGGTCCAGGACTCGCGGACGGTTACCCATCGCGACTGCACGTGCGCGTGAATGCGGACGCCCACGTCGAGCACTTCGGGCACGTGTACCTGTCGCGGCTGTTCGCTTCCCCGACGCTCGAGTTCGAGCCGGTCGCCATGAGCCCGGGGCGAACCGTCGAGTTGTCGATCGCCGACAGCAGCGGCCGGGCACAGCCAGGATGTCTGGTCCGGGTGCGGCAAGCGGCCTCGTCGTCGACACCCGCAGATGGCATGGCATGGTGCAGGCCGGTGCCGACCGTGCAGGCGCGGGCGGACATGACCGGACGTGTTCGCTTGCCGTCTTCGCTGGCGTTCGGCAAGCACCGGCTCGAAGTCGTCGGTCGGGAGCTGGTGCAGTCCGAGATCGAAGTCCGCCGTGATGGTGTGGGGCAGTTCGCGGTGACGGTGGTGCCGACGCCGCGACAAGTGGCGATGGGACGCATCGTGGATGACGCGGGACGGGGGATCGGCGGCGTCCGCCTGTGGTATGGCAAGTCGGTCGGGCCGGACCAGCCGAGCACGACCACCGACGCCGAGGGCACGTTCTGGATCGAAGGTGGCGCGGAGTTGTCGGCGCAGTGCCAGCTGTGGGTAAGTGACCGGGGGGCGCCGTGGGGACGGCGTCCGCTGGCGACGATCGAGATCGGCGAGCGAGCCGCGCCGATCGCACTCGGCGCGCGCGATCGAGCGGTGTTCCGGATCCACGGTTTGCCCGCGGCGGCCTCACACCGCGTGGCGCTGCGTCTGCTGCCCGAAGCCGGTGGTCAACCGCTGACGGTCACCAAGGACAGCGTGCGGGATGAGGTCGTCGTCGACGATGTGCTCGCCGGCTCGTATCTCGTACAAGCCCATGCCATCGGTATCGGCACCTGGCCGAGCGATTGGCAGTCGTGTGAAATCGGCTCCTCGGACCAGGCGATCGAGGTTCGCCTCCCCGAGCTGGTCGAACAATGGGTCGCCGTGGTCGACGAACAGGGCAACGCGGTTGTCGGTGCCCGGGTGCAGGGAATCTCGCTGCAGAGCAAGGCTTTCGACTCGATGGGCGATCCACTCACCGCCTATTGCCGTGGCGACGGAATGAGCAGTGCCTTCATGCCGTGGGTGATGTCCACCAATGGTCCCGAGGAGGTGCCGCTGGGGCGGACGTTGCCGGTCGTGGTCACGGATGACAAAGGGCTCGCGCGTCTCGTCGCCCCCGAACACGGTGACCGGTTCGTGATCCGCGTCACCGGGGAGTCGTCGGTGCGAACCTTCTCGATCCACGACCGGTTTCCCGTGGCCAAGGGGCGGGTCGAGGTGAAGGTGGCGACTGCCGGATCGGTCGTCATCGTTGGCGACGAGAAGATGCTGCGCACGCCGCGGCACGTGCTCGACGACACGCAGTGGCGCGCGGCTCGTGAATACGGCCCCGGCGGGGATCCATGGGGCCGCGGCGTGGAAGATGTCCTGCGGCAGTCGGCATGCGGCATCTGGCTGCAGCAGCGTGGAGCGGGGCGCGATCTGGCGCAGGACCTGGAATGGTTCGTCCCGTTCGTCGCCGGTCGCAACCCGTCTTGGCGCGGCGTGCCGCCAGGCAGCTACGATCTGGTGCTGGTGATGCGAGAGAGATCGACGACAGCCGATGCCGTCGTGATCACCACGGTCTTCGGCCGGCCACTCGCGCAGGTCGAGGTCCGGGCCGGGAAGTTGGCCGAGGTCACGATCAGCCTGCGCGACTAGCAACGAAAACCGCTGTGCTGATCGTTCGTGCCGCGCGGGGGGGCGGCTCGTGTCCGCCGCGCCAGCTTCCAAGGAGACGACGCAGCGGGGCCGGTTGCGTCGATCTCGTGGTTGATGAATCCCGCGTTGCGGCGTCCTGGCAATCGCTGAGCCGGGTCGCCTCGCGGGCGAGCCGGCTCAGAACCGGGACAGCACCCAGTTGCCGTCGATCACTTCGCAGTGACGGTCGTCGGGATCGATGTCTGCGGACAGGTAGATCACGTCATGGCCGTCGCACAAGCCATCGAAGAAGCTGGCGACCAGCAGCCATGGCTGTGCAGGTCCCCAGGCCGCTACTGGATCACGCTCGACACCAGCGTCGTCAGTCGCGCATCGATGAGTCCTAGCGGCCCTTCGATCAAGGCCTGCGCGTGCAGTTCGATGCCGGCGATGCCGGGCAAGTTGGGCACCGTGAACGTGCGCACGGTCGGGAACGGTGACACCGGCAGTGGCACGACTTCGAGCAGGTTCGGCACGGCGAGGTCGAGCCAGATGCGACCGAACGGCGGCACCTCGAACGGCGACGGCAGCCGCCCCAGCCCCAGTCCGAACCAGGCGGTGCGTGGCGCCGTCGCGTAGCCCGGTGCGCTCCAGAGCTCGATGGACCAGTTCTGGCCGATGCTGGGCGACTGCGGCACGACGACCTGCCGGTGCAGGTTCCAGAAGATGCGGCCCGATCCGGGGGATGGGAGCCACAGGGCGTCGGGGTCGCCATCTTGATCGAAGTCGCCGGCGACCAGCTGCGAGTTGCTGGCCGCCGGTGCCGGCAGCGCGCCGAGGTCGTCGACGAACATGCCGGTGCCGTCGTTGCGTGCGAGCAGCGGTGGGGTGTTCAAGCCGGTGCGCAGCAGATCGAGGTCGCCGTCGCCATCGACATCGGCGAACAGCGCGCTACGGTTGGCGCCGCCTTGCGGTGCCACGGCGCCGGGCACGGCGACGAAGACGCCAGCCCCCGTGTTGCGCAGCAGCAGCATGGTGTTGCCGGCGATGTCGCCCGTCAGCAGGTCGAGGTCGCCATCGTTGTCGACATCGGCGAACTCACCGAACGCGTTGCCGGGAGCGGTGGGTAGCTGCGTCGCCGTCACGTCGGTGAACACCATGCCGCCGTCGTTGCGCAGCAGGCGTGCCTGGCCGCCGAAGAACACATCGAGGTCACCGTCGTTGTCGACGTCGCCGACGGCGATCGACTGGCTGCTGCCGCCGAATGGTGCGATCGCGGTGAACGTGAGGTTGCCGTTGTTGACCAGCATGATGTTCTGCGCACCGGCCAACGTGGCGCCGGCGCCGGCGAGGTCGAGATCGCCATCGCCGTCGAAGTCGCCGGCCAAATACTTGGTGGGCAGTAGCCCGCTCGGCAGAGCCGCCGTCAGCTGGACCCATGTGCTGGCCGCCGTGAAGCTCAGCAACACGGTGCCGCCGTAGCCCGACATCAGCAGCTCGTCGCGACCATCGCCATCGATGTCGACGAACAGCTGAGTCGCCGCGAACGAACCCGACAACCCGGTCGGCAGGGTCGCCGTCACGTCCGTGAAACGGCCGGTACCGTCGTTGCGCAGTATTCGCGGCGCCAGGAACGACATCAGCGACAGGTCGGCGTCGCCATCGCCATCGAAGTCGCCGACTCCGGCGCGGGCGAAGAAGTCGAACGTCGGGACGGCGATGGTGAGCGCCGGCGGCGAGGACACCAGGAACTGCTGCGCGGCCGCCATGGGAGGCGATGCGAGCAGGCCGAGGCAGCAGATTCGGGTTGTCGGCTTCATCGAGGTTCAGGTAGCCGTGTGGCGGGTTCCAGGATAGCCGATAGCGGGCCGGTCGACCTGGGCGCGGCGCTCGACACCAGCCGCCGTCACCGAGCCCCGTGGTCGGCGACCGATCGCCGCGCGCGCCACAGCGCGACTGTGAGCAGCGCGACATCGCCGAACGTGACCACGTAGGTGCTGTTCAACCACTCGTCGAACGCATCGCCGACCAGGTCGCCGCCCGGCAGCGAGCACGGCACGAACCACAGCAGCAGGATCCCCGCACTGCTGGTGCGCCGCCGCGTCACCGCGTCGTGCAGCAGCAGCAGCAAGACCGGCAGCAGCGCCACGTGATGGCCCTTCCAGCTCAGCGGGCTCAGCAGCAGCGTCAGCGACAGCGCTGCCGCCGTGGTCCACAGTCGAGCGGACGGAACGGCGCGGGTGCGCCATGCGGTCCAGATCACGCTGCCGAGCAATGCAAGCGAGGCGGAGCGGGTGAGCCAGACCACGACCTCCGGTGCGAGTCCGAGCCCCGCGGCGATGCCGCCGGGCACCTTCGCGGCGAACTCGGGCGGCACGGTGCCGCACCAGCGGGCGACCGCGAACCGCAGCGCCTGGTTCATCCATTCGAACGGCGGGAACTCGAACGCCGGCACCGCCCACGGATCGGCCTGTTGCAGCAGCGCGAGGCTGCCGTGCAGCCAGCGGCTCCACGGCGCGACGTCGAAGCGCTGCAGCGCCAGCGTCGCCAGCACCATGGCCGCGGCCGCGAGCACCGTCGCCAACACCGCGCGTCGATGGCCGAACAGCCAGAACAGCGGCAGCAGCCACACCAGCGTCGGCTTCGTCACCAGCGAGAACGCCAGCAGCGCGCCGGCGGTGCGGTGCCGCCCGCGCTCCGCGGCGAGGAACGCGACCACGGCGAGCGCCGTGTTGATCAGGTTGCCGCCGCCGCCGTGCGTGTCGCGCAGCACGAACCGCAGCCCGAGCAGCAACGTGCCGAGCCACAGCCACGGCCAGCGCCGCGCGTCGTTCGCGTCGGCGGCGGCAGCGCGCGCGGTGTCGTGATGACGCAGCAGTTCGCGCAAGGCGAACGCGAGCGCCACCAGACTGGCGAGCTGCAGCAAGGCCCAACTCAGCCTCGCCGCGCGCTGGCCGAGCGCGGCATCGACGAGATGGAACGGAGCCGTCAGCAGACCGAACGACGGCGGATACGGCGCGTGCAGCGGCCGGATCGGCGCATCCGGGTCGGATCGCCACGGCCCGTGCACGTCCTCGCCGTGCAGCAACCGACGGCCGAACTCGAGATGATCGAGCAACACACCGCGGGTCGGTTTGCGGCTGGCGGCGCGGCCGGCGATCGCGATCGCGATCAGCACGAACACCAGCGTCCAGATCCGGCGGCGGGTGGGCAGAGGCATCCGGCGCGGATCGTAGACCCGCGCCCCCGCGAATCAGAAGCGCAGCGTCTCGATGCTGTTGACCGTCGTCGTCGCCCCCTGGCCACCGAACAGCACCAGCGTGCCGTCGGGCATCAGCTCGGCGAGGTGGCTGGCGCGGGGCCCGGTCAGCGCCGGCGCCGACGACCAGGTGTTGCTGGCCGGGTTGAACACGTCGACCGCGGCGATCGACACCGGCGCCAGCAGCGTGCCCTGGGCACCACCGGCGACCACGACCCGGCCGTCGGCGAGCCGCGTCGCGCTGTGCAGCGTGCGCACGTTCGGCATGTTGACGGTGAGCCAGGTGTTGGTGGTCGGGTTGTAGACGTCGGCGCCGTTGATCGGCGCCGCGGCGGTCGCGTTCAGCAGGCTCGGCACGTTGACGCCGCCCGTCATCAGCACGCGGCCGTCGGCGAGCGTGACCTGGTTGTAGTGATGGCCGGCGCGGCCCTGCGGCATGTTGGCGCCGCCGGTCCAGGTGTTGGTGGCCGGATTCCAGCGCTGCACCGCGGTGGTGCTGACGGCCGAGATCGGCACGCCGAGGAAGAAGCCGACCTGTACGCCGCCGGACACCATCACCTGGTTGTTGGACAGGCGCGTCAGCGCCGGGGCCAGCCGCGCCGCGGCCATCGACGGGCCGGCCGACCAGAGGCCGGTCGCCGGGTTCCAGATCTCGACCGTGCTCAGCGTCGACGAGATCGCGGCGACCACGTCCGGCTGCAGCGTCGAGGTGCCGCCGGCGACCATCACGCGGCCGTCGGCGAGGCGGGTCGCCGCGTGCAGCACGCGCGGCGTGCCCATGCTGCCGGTGGCGGTGTAGAGGTTGGTCGCCGGGTCGTAGAGCTCGCACGAACTCAGCGTGCCGCCGGTCGCGTCGGCGCCGCCGATCAGCAGCACGCGGCCGTCGGCCAGCGGCACCCCGAGGTGCAGCGCGCGCGCGGTCGTCATGCTGGCGCCGGGCACCACGCGCATGCGGCGGAAGTCCCACACTTCGGTCGACGCGAGGCCGGTGGCCGCGGTCAGCGTGCCGGCACCGCCGCCGGCGACGACGAAGTCGCCTTGCCCGGCGTTGTTGTCGCGATCGGCGAAGCCGGCCGCGAACGCGCGCCCGCTCAGCAGGTTCGCCGGCGCCAGCACGCCGGTGTCGCCGACGCCGGTCTGGGTCACGACCGGGTTGCTGATCTCGCCGAAGAAGGTCGCGCCGAGCAGCAGCGTCACCGTCTGCCAGTGCCAGACGATGTTGGTGAGCGACGGCGTGCTCGGCAGCGCCAGCGACAGCGACGCGGCGCCGGTCGGGCTGGTCACCGCGAACGACAGTGAGCCGAGCAGGTCGGTGCCGACCTGCAGCAGGCGGCTGTCGGCCGGATCGATCAAGGACAGCGGCGTCGGGCCGGCATTGCTCGACACCACGAACAGCAGCAGCTGCGACGCGGGGGCGCCGCTCACCTGCAGGTTCAGCTGGCTGCCCAGGCGGCCGGAGGTGAGCTTGTCGAGTTCGTAGTCGCTCTGGGCGGACAGTCCGGCGGCGATGGCGAGAACGGCGAGGGTGGAACGTGGGAGCATGGCCTGCGAGGTGGTTGGGCACCGGCGAGGGGCCGGCGCGGCCGGGGAAGCGTAGCCGCCGGTTCGCGGTCCGGGGGCCGTTCCGGCGCCGGAACGGCGATGGCGGGCGCGCCGCGGGCCGTTGCGATGGCCGGTCCGGGCCACCGCGGCCCCGCCTAACCGCCGTCCATCTCGGCCGGATCCTCGACCTCGACGTCCTCGTCGCGCCGGTCCAGGAACCCCTCCGGCAGCGACACCGTCTGCGTGCTGGCGTCCTTGCACCGGCGCGCCCGCAGCGCGATCTCCGGATAGGAGACGTCGCGCGGCAGCTCCTGCAGCAGCGTCTCGAAGTCGGCCATCGTCTTCACCATGTGCATCGCCGGCAGCAGGTGCTTGGTGCGCGGGAAGCCCTTCAGGTACCAACCGGTGAACTTGCGGATCTGCTGCATGCCGTTCTTCTCGCCGAAGAACGCGGCCAGCAGCTGCGCGTGTTCGCGCATCGTGTCGACCACCTGACCGAGGTTCGGCGGGCCGGGCGGCTCCTGGCCGGTCAGCACCGCGCACAGTTCGCCGAACAACCACGGCCGGCCGAGGCAGCCGCGGCCGACCACGAC
>JALORC010000021.1 GCA_025459175.1 Planctomycetota bacterium
CGCTACGGCTGCTTCGATGTCGATCGCGACGGTGACGTCGACGTGTTCGCGGCGACCGGGCTGTTGCTGAACAACGGCACCGGCCTCTTCACGTTCGCGCCCGCGGGGCAGGTGGTCGCCGCCGGACTGCAGCTCGCCGCCGTGGCGGCCGACTACGACGGCGACGGCGATCTCGAGCTGCCTGGTCTGCCGAACTTCCTGCACCATGTGCGCGCGCCGGCGCCGCCGGTGCTGGGCAGCAGCTACTCGGTCGAGCTGCACACCCGGCCAGGCGTCGCGACGTTGGGCGCGGTGTTCGGTGCGTTCGGGCCTGGCTCGATCGCGCTCGGCCCGTGGGGCTCACTGCGGCTCGATCCGGCGTCCGCGATGATCGTCTTCGTCCAGTTCCTGACCCCGACTCCGTCGACGGTGAGCTGGGCGTTGCCGAACGTTCCGTCGCTGGTCGGCACCAACCTGCACTACCAGGCCATCGTCGACGATCCGCGGGTCGGATTGGTCAGCACCAACACGTTCCGCGACGTCGTGCAGTGACGGCGCCGGACCCGCGTTCCGTCACCAGCGGTTGAGGCGCACCAGCTCGGTCACCGCGGGCATGGCTCGCAACCTCTCGATCAGCTGCGCCATCGGCCGCCCGTGATCGAACCACGCATCGGCGATCTCGAGCACCAGCACGAGCTCCGGTGCAGCCTGGAACAAGAACGTGCCGCTCCGGCGGCGATTCGGCGAGCAGAGTGCGAACTGATGGCGTGTGCGTCCTTCCTGCTCCGCCCAGGCGCGCAGTTCGGCGAACGTGGTGCCGGTCTGCTCCGCCTGTTGCCGCAGCGTGTCGTCGTCGAGCTCGAGCGGCACGGCGCCTACGTGCCAGACGTCGAAGTCGAAGTGGCCGTTGCGATCGTCGGTGCGCGCTTCGAAGCGGGTGCCGAGCGCCTGCTGCATCGTCGCGACCAACTTGCCGTACGGCTCGGGGCTGACGAGGCCGAGGAACGTGCGTTCGGCGAAGTCGCCGCCCGGCTGCAGGGCCTCCAGCAGCGCCGCGAAGCTCGGCAGGCGCGGGCCGATCTCGCCGTGGCCGAGCAGGTCGCCGGCGTCGTCGCCGAGGAACACGACCTCGGGCTCGGTGCGCGGCTCGGCCTGCCGGTAGCCGTAGTCGAAGCACGCGCACGAGTGACCGTCGAGGCCGGAGAACAGCACCAGCCGTTCGGGATGGAACGGTGCGTGCTGCCTGGCGCAGTCCGCGAGCTCCTCGTCGCTGGCGGTCGCCAGCAGGTAGTCGCGGAAGTTCACCAGGTGGCCGGGCCTGCCGATCTCGCTGAAGTGGCTCACCGAGAGGTCGCTGCCCGGCAGCTCGGACCAACGGATCTCGCCGCCGTTCTGCAGCCGCAGCAGCTCGCGGTATGCACGCGGCAGGCGGAAGCCGATGCTGGCTTCGTGGGCAGCGAGTTCGGTCTCGGTACGACCGCGCGATCGTTCGTCGAAGGCGTCACAGGGTTGGATCCAGAAGTTCGGCTTCGGCATGCGGGCGAGGTGGTGGCTGGCGACGGCATGCTACTTCGCCATCGGGGCCAGCTCAGCGGACTCGGGCGATCTCCAGTGTTGCCGGTGGCTTGCCCGATGCAGGCTGAGGATGTCACCTGTCGAGCCGGAACGCAGAGTGGTGCGCGCGATCGCCGCGATCGCCGCGGCTGCAGTCGTCGCCGCGGCGCTGGTGCTGGTCGCGGTGCCGTGGTGGCGAGCCGCGGCGCGATGTCCGCACCGCGGCCCGCCGGTCGTCCAGACCTTGCGCATCGACGGCGCCTGCGAACTGCGTGGCGAGGTGATCGACGTCGACGGCAACGCCGTGGCCGGTGCCGTCGTGGTGTTCGCCGATGCGATCGGCGAGGTCCGCGCGGTGACGGCCGCTGACGGCAGCTACCGCATGACGCGACATCCATCGGGCCGCACGCGGGTCGATGTCGACGCCGATGGCCGGCCGCCGCTGCGTCTGCGCGAGGTGCGCATCGTCGACCCGATGGTGCTCGCGCTCGGTTGCCCGGCCGAGATGTTCGACGAGGTGGGGATCTCCAGTCCGGTCCATGCAGGGCCGTCGGTGCCGCGGCTACTCCACCTGAGGACCGAACTGCCGCCCGACGAAGGGCCGGTCGTCGCGACCGTGGTGATCGGTGGCCGCGGTGTCGCGCACGAAGTGGTCACGCCGGTGGCGGGAGTGCTCGAGATCTCGCTGCCGGCGCACGGCGAACTCGAACTCGCGACCAAGACGCTGCGTCAGCACTGCACGTGGATCTCCCTGGACCCTGCCGCGTTGACTGCCCGCACGCTGCAGACCGGTTGCGTGCTGGACCGCCACGGGCGCCCGGTGCCGGGGGCCGTGGTGAAGTTGGATCTCGATGGCGCGATCGTGCCGTGGGCCCCGCTGGCGTTCACCGACCGAGCGGGTCGCTTCTGCATCGCGGTGTGCGAGCACCGCCATCGACTGACGGCGCGGCATCCGAAGGCCGGGGTCGGTGGCGAGTGGCTCGCGAACGCCGAGCACTGCCACCTCGTCGTGCAGTAGGCAGTGAGGTCGGATCGGCGAGGCCTGCTCAGCGGACCCGGGCCTGCAGCGGCACCTGCACCTCGGTCTGGCCATCCGCGACCTGCACCGTCACCTCCAGCGAACCGAAGTCCGACCCGAACGACAAGGGTGGTTCGATGTTGTCGAGTCGCGCTCGCAGCCGGTAGCTGCCCGGCGGCAGGCGCTGCGGGAACGAGAACGTGCCGTCCCGTTCGTGGGTGATGGCGAGCGCGGTGTCGTTGCCGCCGTTCGCGGGGTGAAGTTCGAGTCGGTAGCGATTCCGGCCGCGGTCGGCGATGCGGCCCGAGATTCGCGCGCCGCGTTGCAGCACCAGCCGGCCGAGATCGCGACACTCGCCGTCGACATGCAGCGGCGGTGCCGAGGCTTCGGTCGGGCACCACTCGGGATGCCCGACGCGGATCCGGTAGCTGCCGAGCGCCAGGTGAGGCAGCGTGAAGCGGCCCTGCGCGTCCGTGGTCGCCTGCGCCCGCGAGAGGCGCGGCAGGCGCACCCGTGCGGTCAGGTCGATGGCGCCGCCGTTCGAGTTGCTGCCCGCGTCGTCGCTGGTCACCGTCGCCGCCGCGATCGGCGCACCGCGGTCGTCGAGGACCGTGCCGGTCAGCGTCGCGCCGCGCGGCAGCGCCAACTCGACGCGCATCGGCTCGGCGCCGAGTTCGACCGGTGGTGAGATCGTGCGTGCGTGGTCGTCGACCTCGAGCACGAACACGAATCGGCCGCGCGGCAGGTCGTGGAGGACGAGGTGGCCGTGGGTGAGGTCGGTCGCGGTGAAGCGAAGCGGTCGCGCCTCCGCGGTCGGCACCGGCAGCAAGTCGTAACCGTCGAGCCGGGCCAGCTGCACCGTGCCGGCGCGTGGGTGGCCGTCGTGGGTGACCAGCTCGAGTCGGGCCGTGGCGCGGTCGGTGGCCGTGGGCGCGGTGGCGTCTGGTGGTGGGGCGCTGCGGCAGGCGGCGAAGCCGATCGCAAGGCCGAGCATCAGGAGCGGGAGTGGGATGGGCATCGGGACCGGAGCCGGGGCGCCGGCTTGCGACGGAGCGCCACGGATTTCCTTCCCGAGCCCGGTGGCGTCGTGTGCTCTGTGGAAGCGAAGGAACGCTCGGTGCCGCGGTTCTGCCTACGCGAGGTCGAGGCGTTCTTGCGTTGCGGGGTGCAGGCGCTCGCAGCGCCGATCAGCCTTCGTACTTGAACGACAGGCTGACGCGCGCGCGGAAAGCGACGACCTTGCCGTTCTCGACCTTGCAGTCAAGCTTGCCGACTTCGGCGACCCGCAGGTCGCGCAGCGTCTTCGCCGCGGTCTCGATCGCGGTCTTCGCCGCGTCCTCCCACGAGACGGTGCTGGTGCCGATGATCTCCGTGACGCGGTAGACACCGCTGCTGCTGCTCGTGCTCTTCTTTGCCATTTGGTGCTCCTTCGGGGAGTGGGAGGCTCGGCGAAAGCCGGGCCTCTCCGGCGGCGCAGCATAGGCGGGCGCGCGGGCAATGGCACGCAACGGGATCGCGGCGAACGCGGGCGACACGCGAACATCGAGCGAACGGGGACGAGCGCGACTCGCCCCGCGCGTCGTGGTCCTGTGCCAGCGAGAGCCGACGCAGGATGCGCGCGTGCTGCTGGTCCTGCGGGCCGCGCGGAACGCGGGTCAGCGCGCTCCGGCTGCGGGAGCCTCGGCTGCGCGCGCGTCGACCGGCCGCCACGTGCGCAGATCGTCGCAGCCGACCACGGGCAGCGCGAAGGCCGCGCACGCGGGCCAGGCTTCGGTGTCACAGCCGGCGAACACGAGGGCCATGCGGCGACGCCGCAGCGGCGTGCAGACGCTGTCTGGCTGGCGCGTCCACAGGCCGAGCCGCAGCCCGCCTTCGTGCGCATGGTCGACGTGGCGATGCAGCACGAACGCGTCGATGCCGGGCTCGCGTTGCACCAGCGCCCACGCCAGCGCGAACGCCGCGGCCTGGTCGCGTTCGCCGTGCTCGCCGTCGGCGCAGTGGAAGCCCTGCTCGCTGAGGATCACGCGCCGCGGCGCACCCTGCCACTGCAGTTCCGGCCGCGCGAGGTGGCGCAGCAGAACCGGCAGGTTGCGGAACGTCACGCGCGCGGCGTCGTCGCGGTCGGGGGCGCTGCGATCGCGCCAGAAACGGCACTCGAACAGGTTCTCGGGGTACGGGTGGAAGGCGACGTGCCAGTCGAAGTCGCCGTCCTGCCGAACGCGCGCGGCGAACGCGTCGAGCAGTGCTCGCCCCGGTGTCGCCTGCCGTTCGTCGCCGGCGTCGTAGCGCACGTTCCAGTGGTGCTCGATCGACACGAAGACGCGACCGTGCCGGCTCTCGCTGCGCACGCCGCGGTGCACGCAGCGCACCGCCGTCGCGTAGGCGGCGACGACATCGGCTGGCTCGGCGCGGCCGAGGTGGTACCACCACCAGTGCGAGTTCACTTCGTTGCCGACGATCCAGTTCCAGATGCGGCCGTGCGGGGCATCGCCGCCGTAGCGCGCCGCCAGCATCGCGCTCGCCGCGGTCAGCCAGGCGCGGCCGTCGGCCGTGTCGGTCGCGAACGCGGCGATGCCGTTCGGCGCCTTGCCGCGGCAACCGCCGTGCACGACCAGCCGATCGCGCGCCGGATCGTGGGTCTGGATCGCCAGCAGGATCGCGGTGACCAGCACACCGGCGCGCGCGAGCGGTGCGACCTGGGCGTCGAGTGCATGCAGCGGGGCGGTGCGGAACCAGAACGTGCGACCGTCGTGCACGAATGCGACGGCGTCATCGCCGCCGTCGACGTCGGCCAGTGCGCCCAGGTCGACGTTCACCGCGGCGTGTGCGATGCCGAGGGCCAGCGCGTCGTCGACCATCTGCACCTGCAGTCCCTTCTTGCTGCGTGGCGTCGGATACGGTGTCGCATCCTGGGCCGGCGACGCGAAGACCAGCAGCAGGACCAGCGACACGGAGCGGAGGAGCATGGGGGCAGCTCGACGGGACGAAGTGTGGATCAACCGCTGACGCAGCGCGGCCGCCAGCGCGGCGATCATCCCGGATCATGGTGCCGCTGTCCCGCTGTCCCGGTGACTCGGCGGCACGGCGCCGGCAACGCGTCGGTCACCTCCTTGCCGGCGACCGGTTGCCGTTCCCGGGGCTCCGCCACCTGCGAAGCAGCGGGTACGCATCCGACGACGGCGGCCGGCGCCACGTCCACCGTCGCGGGGCCGATCCGCCCCACGCTGTAGCCACCCACCAGGTTGCCCGCACCGGCGGCGAGCAGCTGAACGGTGCCCGCGCCACGGCGACAGGGCGGGAGACTGGCGGTGTGTTCATGAGCGCAATACTGGCAGAACGGGCCCCAGACGGGCTGTCGAGAGCGGCTTGCATCGCCGGCGGGTTCGTCGAGACTGCCGCGATGGCCACTCGGGCGAGCTGGGGCGTGGCGGCGATGGTCGCGATCGGGGCTCTGCGCGCCCAGCAGGTGGATCTGCGCACGGTGGTCTGCAATGACGACGCTGCGGCGCTCGCGCTGCTGCTGCGCGAACAGCCGGCGCTCCGCGCCCACCGGCTCCCGGGCGGCTGGCCGTTGCTCAACCTGGCTGCCATCGAGGGCGCGATGGGTTGCGTGCGCGTGCTGCTGGCCGCCAAGGCGCCGGTCGATTCGATCGACGAGCGTGGCAGAACGCCGGCGCAGTGGGCCGCCGAGCAGCGGCACACGGCGATCCTGCGTCTGTTGCGCGAGCACGGCGCGCGCACCGATCTCTGCATCGCCATGGCGTTGGACGATGTCGCGTGGGTGAAGCAGTGGCTGGCCGAGAACCTGACCGAGGTGCCCTGGGAGGCGCAGGTCACCGCGGCGGAGGTCGGCGCGACCGAGTCGCTGCGTCTGGTGCTGCCGCGGGCCGCGCCTCGGCCCGAGAACCCGTTCGAGGGGGCTTCGCGCCTCGTGTTCCATGCGGTGGCTCACGCCGACACGCTGGCGATGTTGCTCGACTCGGGCGAGCCGATCGATGCTTGCAGCGCAGGCAAGTTCGGTGGTTCGACCTTGCTGCACGACGCGGCTGCGTCGGATGCAGGGGCGAGCATCGATCTGTTGCTGGCGCGTGGCATGCAGGTGGATGTCCTGTGCCGGGACGGCAGCACGCCGCTGCAGATGGCGGTCTTCGCGGTGGCGATCCAGGCCACGCAGACGCTGATCGCCAAAGGGGCGTCGCTGCAGCGGGGGCCCGAGTTGCTGACCCTGGTGTGCAGCGAACTGGTGCCAGGCCGCGACGAGGGCGAGGGTCAGCGGCGTCGGCGGCTCGCACAAGTACTGCTCGACCACGGTGTGCCGTTGGATGTGTTCGCTGCGATCTCGCTCGACCGCCATGCCGATCTGCGCCGCTTGCTGGCTGCGGAGCCAGCGGCGGTGAACAGGAAGCGTCAGCAGCCCTGGCTGGTCCGCGCTGCGCGCTGCGCCGATGTCGAGGCCGTGCGCATCCTGCTCGACGCCGGGGCCGACGTCGCCGCGGCCGAGAAGGGCGGCTACACGGCGTTGCACTGGGCTGCGTTCCTCGGCGTGCCGGAGTGTGTCGAGCTGCTGCTCGCGCGCGGTGCGCCGGTGTCGCCGCCGGCCGGGAACGGCCTCACGCCGCTGCACGAGTCCGTGCGCTGCGGCCATCCGGCACTTGCCGCACGGCTGCTGCGCGCCGGTGCCGATCGCGAGGCGAAGGACCACGAGGGCAAACGCCCGCTCGACCACGCCGAGGCGGCCGAGCGCGCCGAGTTCGAAGCGGTGTTCGCGGCCCGCGACTGACTCGGTGCCGCGGGGCGAGACGGCCACTGGAACGGCGCCGGCGCGGATCCCGAAGAGGGGCATCGACCCGCGCGTTCCGTCGCATACCTTGCGGCCGGTGCCAGCGCCGATCCCGTCCCATCCCGAAGCCCGCCGCGGGGCGCTCGCCGCCACCGGCTGCTACCTGCTGTGGGGCATCGTGCCGCTCTACTGGAGGCAGCTCGCCTCGATCGACGCCGTCGAGCTGATCGCACACCGGCACGTCTGGTCGCTGCTGGTGCTGCTGCTGGCGGTGTCGCTGCAGGGCGGCTTCGGCGCGATCGCGACCGTGCTGCGGTCGCCGCGCGGGGTGGTGTTGCATCTGCTCAGCGCCGCGCTGCTGACCGTCAACTGGCTCGTCTACGTGCACGCCGTCAACACCGGCCGCGTCATCGAGTGCAGCCTCGGCTACTTCCTGGTGCCGCTCGTGAACGTGCTGGTCGGCCGCTTCGTGCTGCACGAACGCATGCGCGGTCTGCAATGGGCGGCGATCGCCTGCGCCGCGCTCGGCGTCGGCCTGCTGGTCGGCACGTTCGGCGAAGTGCCGCTGGTCGCGCTCGCGCTCGCCGCCAGCTGGGGCGCCTACAGCCTGATGCGCAAGCGCAGCGTGCTGCCGGCGCTGCCGGCGCTGTCGGTCGAGACCATGCTGTTGCTGCCGTTGGCGGTCGGTTGGCTGTTGTACTGTGAGCAGCAGGGGCGCGGCGCACTCGGGCGCGTCGACATGGGCATGCACCTGCTGCTGCTCAGTGCCGGCGTCGTCACCGCCGTGCCCTTGTTCCTGTTCGCCTACGGCGCGCAGCGCATCCGCTTGTCGACGCTCGGGCTGTTGCAGTATGTGTCGCCGAGCGTGCAGCTGCTGCTCGGCGTCGTGGTCTACGACGAACCGTTCCCGGTCGCGCGAGCGATCAGCTTCGCGTGGATCTGGGCCGGGCTCGCGCTCTACAGCGTCGACGGACTGCTGCAGGCGCGGCGCCGCGGTGGCTAGCGTTCGGCGACCACGCCATAGGCATCGGGTCGCGCCTGCACGCGGCGGAAGCCGGCGCTGCGCAGGCGCTCCATGACGCCGTGGGTGATGCCGGCCCCGCTCTTGGTCGCCGGGTTGCCGATGTAGTGCGACAGCTTGCCGCCGGGTCGCAGCACCCGGTGCAGGCTGGTGTAGAACTCGAGGCCGTAGAGTTCGCCGGCTAGGCGCAGGCTCGGTGGATCGTGCAGGATCGCCCCGAAGTGACTGGCCGGCAGCGTCGACAGACCGTCGCGCACGTCCACTTCGTGCACCGTGATGTGGGGGGCGAACAGATCCTTCGACCACGGATTGGCCCTGGCGATCGCGATCGCGGTCGGGTCGCGGTCGAAGGTCACCACCTCGGTTGCCTCGCGGCCGAGCGCGATCGCCGTGTAGCCGAGGCCGGTCGCGGTGTCGAGCACCGGGCCCCGGCACGCCAGCAGCGGGGCGGCCTTGCGGCGGGTGTCCTCGCCCGGATCGATCTCCTCCATCCGGTGCATGTTGAAGCCCGCGACGATGGTCGTCGGCCAGCCGCGGGTCGGATACAGGCTGCGCATCCAGCCGGTGGTGGCCGAGAACTCGGCGATCGCCTGTTCCTGCCCGCCGTCGTCGATGCGGAAGCACTGCTGGGCGCGGGCCCGGATGCGGTCGAGGGTCTGCCAGCCGATGCGCGGACCGTGCGGGAACCGGATCCCGTCCGGGCCCAGCTCGACCTCGACCTGGGTCCGGCGCAGGTCGGCCGAGCCCTGGGTCCGCTCGAGTCCCCGTTCGCGCGCGGTCAGCAGGGGGCCGACCTCGAACGTGGACAGCGTGATGGTCGGCATCGGGGGGCCGACAGCGTAGCGGCGCCGCCGCGCCGCGGCGCCGGACTTGTCTCCGGCGGAGCTGCGCCTACATGGATTTTCCTGCCGCGGTGCGCAGGACTCTCGAAGGTTCGGGGGCCGGCGGCGCCTCGCTTCGACTACGCTCGTCCACCCGCGTCACGTCATGAGTGGAGCGGTCCTGCCCCGACTTCCGTTCGTTCCAGTTCTGCGAATTCGCATGCGAGACGACAAAGAGATCCTGCGACACAGCCTGGCCTTCTCCCACGAACAGCGCGGCCGCAGCTGGTGGTGCCTGATATCGACGCTCGGCGTGCTGGTGGCGCTGGTCGGGGCGATCGTCGCCGTCGATCACCTCGCCGTCCGGATCCCGGCCAGCATCGTGATGGGGCTGGTGCTGGTGCGCGTGTTCATCATCTACCACGACTTCCAGCACGGCACCATCCTGAAGGGCTCGCGGGTCGCGAAGGTGCTGTTGCACGGCTACGGGTTGCTGGTACTGAACCCGCCGAGCATCTGGTCGCGTTCGCACGAGCACCATCACCGCAACGTCGGCAAGACCTACGGCTCGAGCATCGGCTCGTATCCGGTGATGACCAGTCAGGCCTGGGAGAAGGCGACGCCGGCCGAGCGCCGGACGTATCTGTTCCAACGGCATCCGCTGGTGATCGCCGCCGGCTACCTGACGATCTTCTTCTACGGCATGTGCGTGCGGTCGCTGCTGGCGGATCGGCGTCAACACGCGGACTCGGCGCTCGCGATCGGGTTGCACCTCGCCGTCGTGGCCGCGTTCGCGGTGTTCGCACCGGCGCTGCTGCCGTGGCTGGTGCTGATCCCGATGACGGTCGCGTGTGCGCTCGGCGCCTACCTGTTCTACGCGCAGCACAACTATCCGGACGTCAAGCTGCTCGAGGGCAAGGAGTGGACCTACCTGGCGGCGGCGCTCGGTTCGTCGAGCTACACGCGGATGGGGCCGCTGATGCGCTGGTTCACCGGCAACATCGGCTACCACCACGTGCACCACGTCAACGCGAAGATCCCTTTCTACCGGCTGCCGGAGGCGATGGCGGCCATTCCCGAACTGCAGCACCCGGGCACCACGTCGCTGAGCCCGGTGCAGGTGTGGAAGTGCCTGCGCTTGCGCGTGTGGGACTCGCAGCAAGGGCGCATGGTCGGCTGAGAGGCTCAGCGCCGCGTCGGCATCGGACGCACGGCACGGTGCAGTTGCTTGCGCCCGGCGCTGCGGAGCACCAGCTCCTCGCCGCTGCGATCGAGCACGATCGGCCCACTGCCCAGCGGATCACGCGGCGGCGGCACGTCGAGGCCGCGGTGCAGGTCGACCGCCATGCGCAGCATGCGCACCAGGGTCACCGTCTCGCGCAGGTTGGTCTCCGCCGCGGTGAGGTTGGGCACGATGGTCCGGACCACCGGGTTCGGCGATTCGGCGGCAACGCTGCACTCCAGTTCGATCAGCGCCTGCCGCTGCGGCCAGTCGAGTTGCTGCGCCTGCTGCAGGTCGCGCACGAGTCGATCCGCGATCGTGAACGCCTCGGCCACGGCCCAGCGGGTCGAGAAGCCGTGGCGCCACGAGCTGACCTGCGGCGCGTAGTCCGGGTCGGGCGACACCTGCTGCAGATTGGTCGCCAGCCACAGCAGTTCGACGTCGTGGTCGAGCGCGACCGGCAGGCGCCGGTCGAGCCGTTCGAGGCCGCTGGCCAGCAGGTCGAGCGCCGGCCGGTCGAGTGCTTGCAACGCCGCGTCCGGCCAGTCGATCGCGATCGCGGTGATCGCACAACCGATCATCTGGTTGATCAGCAGCCCGCGCTGCAGCAAGTCGGCACCGAACTGGGCCGCGTCGAGCGAGTGCTGCACGGCGGCCAGGTGCGCGCGTTCGTGGCGCCGGGCGCGGGTCTCGAACATCGCGAGGTTGGCGAGCTGGCGGCAGTGCAGCAGGTTCACGATCTCCGCCGCGGACCGGTCGCCCGGCCACGAAGGAGTCGCCACCGCCGCAGCCCGGCTGCCGGCGCGCAACGCGCCGAGCGCGGGTCGCGCACTCGTGCGCAGCGCCTGATCGGCCGCCAGCTCGGCGTCGCTGGCCTGCAGCAGGGCCCCGGTCTGCCGGCTGGCCATCACCTCGTGCGCGAGCTCGATCGCGGTCGCGTAGTGCGCGAACGCCGAGCCGTCCGCGGCCTCGCCCCACAGCGGAACACGGTGGTGGTCGCGCGCGGCGACCCGCACCCGCAGCACCTCGGTCTGTGCCTGCATGGCCTGCCAGCTGGCGTCGGCGCGGAACCCGACCACCGCGGCGCCGCCCAGCGGCAGCACCGTGGCGCCGAGGATCAGCAGCAAGATCAATCGTCGGCGCGAGCGAGCGGGCATGTCCGGCTATCGGGCCGCGCGGCCCGATGCTGGCACCTCCGCCGCGAACGCGCGATGGCACGGCGCGCTCGCCGGGCCCGTTCGGTAGGCTGCGCCGGCTCGTGACTCCCGCCGCCAAGGAACGTGCCCTGCAAGCGCTCGCCGCGACCCCGTTCCGGCCGGCATGGTGGGCGCACAGCGGCATCCAGCAGACCCTCGCCGCGATGCGTGCGCAGCATGCGCCGCCGCCGCTGCGCGCCGAGACCTGGCCCACGGCCGACGGCGACTCCGTTCGCGTGCACTTCGTCGATGTCGAGTCGCCGCGCGCGCCGATCGTGCTGGTGCTGCACGGTCTCGAGGGCAGTCGCGACTCGAGCTACGTGCGCACCGCGGCGGCGCTGGCGGCGGCGCGCGGCTGGCGCTTCGGCGTGCTCGAGTTCCGTTCGTGCGGCGGTGTGCTGAATCGCGCGCGCCGCACCTATCACAGCGGCGAGACCACCGACCTCGACCTCGTCGTGCGCACACTCGGCGAACGCTTCCCCGGGGCGCCGCTGCTGCCGCTCGGCTACTCGCTCGGCGGCAACGTGCTGCTGAAGTGGCTCGGCGAACAGGGCGATCGCGCTCCATCCCACGTGCTTGCCGCAGCCGCGGTGTCGCCGCCGTTCGATCTCGGTGTGTGTTCGCGGCAGTGCGACCAGCGCTACGGCGGTGCGATCGCGCGGCACTTCCTGCGCACGCTGATCCCGAAGGCGCGGCAGAAGCACGCGCAGCATCCCGGCAGCTTCGACCTCGAGGCGCTGCGCGGTTGCCGCACGTTCGCGCGCTTCGACGACGTCGTCACCGCGCCGACGCACGGCTTCCGCGACGGCGCCCACTACTACGCGACGCAGAGCTGCGGGCCGTTCCTGCCGGCGATCCGGCGGCCGGTGCTGTTGCTGGCCGCGGTCGACGATCCGCTGTGCCGACCGGAGATCCTGCCGCACGCGGCGGTGGCGGCCTCGCCGTTCCTGCTGGCGCAGTTCCCGCGCGGCGGCGGCCACGTCGGTTTCGTCGACGGCGGTGCGCCGTGGCGGCCGCGGCGCTGGGCGGAGGCGCAGGCGCTGCGCTTCTTCGCCGGGCAGCTCGCGACTACTGGATGACGACGCCGATCGCTGCGCTGTGGCTGAAGCCAGCGGCGGCCTGCGGATCGAACACGCCCCACTGCGCGGCCAGCGCGAAGCCGATCGCGGTCGGGGTGTTCGGCACCATCAGCGTCGCGGCGATGCCGCCCGACAGCGGGTTGGTGTGGGTCCGCGTGAGCGCGGTCAGCAGCGCGTCGGGCGTCACGTAGAGATCGGCGAAGCCGACCGGTGCGCCGCCCGGGATCGCGGTGCCGAGCACCAGCACCGCCAGCGTGTTGCGCGACGCGCTGCCGAGCCAGAAGTCGAGCGGGCTGCCGAGTGCGGGCCAGCCGTGCACGCCGATCGTGGGCACGCCGTACTGGCCCGGCTTGCCGGTGCCGAACACCGCTCCCGTGCTGCCCGCGGCATACGGCGCGAACAGGCGGAACTTCGCCGGCAGCTGCGCCTGCGCGTGCCAGGTGTTGCCGTCGCTGGCGCGCACTTCGACCGGCACGTTGCTCGGTTCGGTGTCGGCGCTGACCGAGTGTTGGTGGAACATGCCCTGCACGCGCCACACCAGGAAGTAGTCCTGCCCCGGCGTCACGTTCGCCGGTTGCGCGAACACGGCGCCCTGGAAGCTGCGCGTGTGTGTCGTCACCCAGGTGCCAGGTTGGCCGAGCAGTTGGTCCGGCAGACCGGTGGTCGCGTTGCGGCTGCGGATCTCGAGCGAATGCGACGCCGGCGGCTGGTTGCCGGTGAACACCTGCGCCGCCGCGAGCACCGGGGTGCTGGCCGTGAAGCGGAACGCCAGCACGCTGGCCGGCCAGCCGACCGCGTAGCCGCCGTAGGTGGGGTTGTCGTTGGTGGCGGTGGTCAGTTGCTGGGCTGGCAGCGGGAAGGTCAGCGCCAAAGCGAGCCCGAAGAGCATGGTGCGCATCGCGACAGTGTCGCACGCCTGCGCATGGGGCGGCAACCGAGGTGCCAGGTGTTCGGCGTCGCCGTCATGAAGTCGCCCCTTACGGGCCGGGCGGAAGTCGGGTCCAAGGACCGCGTCGCCTGCCCTCGCGACGCCCGACCCACAGGAGACCCCGATGCGGATACCGTCGCTGTCGTTGTCGTGCGCGTTCGTGACCACTGCCTGCCTGCTGTTCTCCGCTTGCTTGCCAAGCCAGAGCCGCCTGCCCGGGCTGCCGGTCACCGCGTCGCCGGTCGATCATCCGGCCCTGCAGAGCCAGCCCGGCATGCAGCGCCCGAGCCAGCCGGCGCCGGCGCTGCCGAGCCCCGGGCCGCAACCCGAAGACGCCCCGCCGGCGCCGCCCCCGGAGACGCAGGGCGAGGCGCTGCGGGGCAAGGAACTCAAGCGCGCGGTCGCCAGCGTCGTCAAGCTGCACTGGCACGACACGCTCGCCGAGGCCAAGGTGCAGGCCGGCGCCAGCGGCAAGCCGATCCTGCTGCTGCAGGCACTCGGCGACCTCGAAGGCTTCGCTTGAAGCGCTCTGCAAAGCCTGCGGGGCGTGACCCTGCCGAACCAGGAAGTGATGAACCTGCTGCGCGAGCGCTTCGTGCTCGCCCATCGCAACATCGAACGCGAGCTGCACGTCGGCATCTCGCACGGCTATGCGTGTGACCAGACCGCGGTCGGCACCACCAACGGGGCGGGCGGGCGCAACGTGCAGCTGCTCGTGCTGGCGCCGGACGAGACGGTGCTGCATGCGCTGCCGGGCTTCTGGCATGCCGAGGACCTGCTGCCCGAGCTGCGCCTCGCGCTCGATCTGCACCGCCTGCACGGCGAGGACCGCATCAGCCAGCCGCAGCGGCAGGCGCTGTTCGTGCAGATGCATCGTGCCCACATGGCCCGCTACGGCGAGGCTGCGGCGCGCCGCGGTGCCTGGCAGGGCTTCGACCAGAACCACGAGTCGATGCGGGCCGCGAGCGAGGTGCGCGACACCGTCGACAGCCGCGTCGGCGGCGAGGTGAAGTTGAAGCCGATCCCGCAGCTGGTCCACGAGCGGCTGCTGGCGCGACCGTTCCTGCACCTGCGCGAGTTCGGCATGGAGGCGTTCGTCGACTACGGCCGCCCGTTCTACGACAACAACTGGGGCGACAAGGGCCGTGAGTTCCTCCGCGCCGAGCGCGCCAACGAGAAGCGCGCGCGCGAACAGGAACGCGAACGGGCGCTGGCGGCGAAGGCGGCGGCAAAGGCGAAGAAGGCACCGCGCACCGGAGCGGGCAAGGCCACCAGTTGAGGTGCTGATCGGCGCGTGGAGCGGGCACGCGCGTGCATGCGCCCATCGGGGCTTGCCGTCCCTGCTCGTTGGCAGGACGATCCGCACATGAGAGCTTGCCTGGGGGTCTTGCCGTCCTCGCCGTGGCACTGCGTGCTGCTGCTGGCCGCCATCGGCCTCGGTGCCGCCGCTCCGGCGCAGTCCTACACGATCCGCCGCCTGACGGCGCCCGGGCTCGGTCGCGGCACGGCCTACGACATCGACAACTCGATGCGCATCGTCGGCGAACTGCGCGACAGCAGCGGCCTGCCGCAGCCGGTGATGTGGGTGAACGGCACGGCCCAGTTGCTGGCCCGGCTGCCGGGCGGCAGCCAGGGCAGCGCGACCTGCCTCGACATCAGTGGGCGCATCGGTGGCCGATCGGGCACCGCGATCACCAGCGACAGCGGCGCATTCTGGGATCCGGGGCTCGGTCTCGCTGTGTTCGAGTTCGGCGTGCCGCCCGGCTTCCTGTTCGGTGGGGTGACCGGGATCAACTGGGCTGGCTCCGCGTGTGGCTTTGCCGACAACGGCATCGACCTCGTGCCGGTGGTGCGCACCAGCGACTCCGAGATCGTGCACCCGGAACTGCTGCCGACGTTGCCGATGCTGCGGCAGGGCGAAGCGCTCGACATCACCGACAGCGACCTCGTGGTCGGCTATCTGGCCCAGGTCGATCCGCAGCCGATCTTCTGGTCGAAGGTCGCCGGTTCGTGGACCACCACGCAGTTGCCGACCCTCGGCCCGGTCTGGGGCGTCGTCACGACGGCGATCGACGACCAGCGCTTCGTCGGCGCTGCGGTCGCTCCGGGTAGCGGCCGGATCCACTTCGTGCGGTGGACCAATGGCGTGATCGCCGATCTCGGGGGGCTGCCCGGCACCGACTGCTACGCGACCGCCGGCAGTCTCTTCGGCGAGACCGCGGGTTGGGCGCGCACCTTCTCGACGCCGCCGTACCTGGCCGTGCACCGACCCGCCAACGGGCCCGTCGTCGACCTCAACAGCAAGCTGCCGCCGCAATCGAACTGGCTGCTGACCGCCGTCGAGGGCATGAACGACTCCGGGGCGATGGTCGGCACCGGCGTGCAGAACGGCTTGCTCGAGCCGTTCGTGATGATCCCGACCCGCGTCGTGCTGGCGAATCCGACGCCGGGCACGGTCGGCGTGCTCAACACCTTCTCCGTCACCGGCGCCAGCTCGGGTGCCGACGTCTGGTTCTGCGTCAGCCTGAGCGGCGGCGAGACGGTGATCCCCGGCTGCCTCGAAGGGCTCGACATCGGCGCCCCGCTGGTGCTCGGCAACGCGGCGGCGAACGCGTCCGGCGCTGCCAGCCTGAACCTGTTCGTGCCTCCGTTCGTGGCCGGCCTGCCGTTCTTGTTCCAGGCCTACGACCTGTCGCAGTGCTGGACCAGCAACGTGGTGGCGAAGACGTTCTAGCCGCGGTTCGCTGCCGGCCGCGCCAGCAGGCTCGTCATCAGGATGGTGCCGAGGATCAGCGCTCCGCCGAGCGCCGCCAGCCAGTGCGGGGTCTCGCCGTGCACGAGCCATGCGACCAAGCTGTTGAGCACCGGTTCGACCATCATGATCAACGACGCGCGCATCGCCGGCACGTGCGCAATCGCCCGCACCAGGATCGCGTAGGCGAGGCCGACCTGCAGCGTGCCGAGCACCACGATCACGGCCCAGTCGCGGCCGGTGCCGAGCACCGGGCTCTGGCCGAACGCCGGCAGCAGCAGCAGCGCGACCGGGCAGGTCAGCAGGTTGCCCCACGCGATCGCCGCTGATGCCTCGCCGGGACCGCGGCGCGACAGCCAGCGCATGCCGAGCAGCAGCAGCGCGTAGCTGACGCCTGACGCGATCGCGAACCAGTCGCCCAGGCGCGGCTCCGGCGCGGTCGCCTGCACCTGCGCCGGTGCGAAGAAGAACAGCGCCATGCCGGCGCCGACGCCGAGCAGCGTGACCAGGTCGCGCCGCTGTGGACGTTCGTGCACCAGCCACGGCCCGAGCAGCACGATCCACAGCGGCGCCGCCGACTGCAGGAAGATCGCGTTGGCGGCGGTGGTCAGCGAGTTGGCGACCACGAACAGCACCGTGGCGCCGAAGTACGCCGGCCACAGCCGCAGGATGCGCGCGTTCGGCCAGCGCCGCGCCTCGGGCAGCAGCGCGAAGATCATCGCCGCGGCGATGCCGGCCCGCAGCCCGGCGCGCTGCAGCGACGGGAAATCGCACAGCTTCAGCAGGGCGCCGCCCGAGGCGAACAGGGCGGCGGTCAGCAACAGGCGCGCGGCGGGCGACACGGCGCCGGTTGTCGCACGGCGACCGGCGGCCGTCCACGTACCACCGGGTGGGGCCGCGGCCGACGCTGGACTCGCGGCGCCCGGCCGGCCAACGTGTCCCACGATGCATCGCTACCAGACCATCGAAGTGGCCGCCCAAGGCCCGGTCCTGCACATCCGTCTCAACCGCCCCGAGGTCCGCAACGCCTTCAACGGCACCGTGGTCTCCGAACTGCAGCAGGCGTTCGCCGCCGCGTCGACCGAGGCCAGCGTGCGTGTCGTCGTGCTGAGCGGCAACGGCAAGTCCTTCTCGGCCGGTGCCGATCTGGCCTGGATGCAGGAACAGGCCGAGCTGCCGAAGGAGCGCAATCAGGAGGGCGCCGAGCGCATGGCGCGCATGTTCCTGTCGATCGCGCGCTGCAGCAAACCGGTGGTCGCCCGCATCCACGGCCACGCGCTCGGCGGCGGCACCGGCCTGACCGCCGCGGTCGACCTCGCGTTCTGCACCGAAGACTGCCTGTTCGGCCTGACCGAGGTCAAGCTCGGCATCGTGCCGGCGGTGATCTCGCCGTTCGTGATGCAGAAGATCGGCGTCGGCCGGGCGCGCGCGCTGTTCCTGACCGGCGAGCGCTTCTCTGGCGCGGAGGCGCAGCGCATCGGCCTGGTCCAGCGCGCGGTGCCCGAGGCCGAACTGGACGGCCAGGTGCAGAAGGCCGTCGACGAACTGCTGTCGGCGGGCCCGGCAGCCGTCGCCAGCAGCAAGGAACTGATCCGTGCGGTCGGTTCGCTGTCGCTCGAGGACGCGATCCCGGTCACGTCGAAGTGGATCGCCGAGCTGCGGGCGACGCCGGAGGCGCGCGAAGGATTTTCCGCGTTTCTGGGCAAACGGAAGCCGAACTGGATCGGGTAATGATCCAAGGATTGTTGAAGGGCCCGCAAAACCGCCGTTCTCGACGGTCTGGACCCGGGTTCCACAATCCTTGGATCAGTCCTAGCGTTGGGCGCGGAGGCGGAGCAGGGCTTCTTGCAGGATCGGGTCGCCGTCGACCAGCTGCTCCGGCTTGGTCGGCACGTGGATGTGCGGCGCGATGCCCTCCCCCTCGAACATGGTCCCGTCCGGCCGCAGCGCCTGCCACGACGGCAACAGGATCTGCAGCCCGGGGTGCAGCGTGTGCGCGACCGGATTACCGGAGCTGCCGTAGGAGTCGGCGCCGATCAGGATCGCACGCTCGGCCTGCTTCATCATCAGCAGGAAGGCCTCGCAGCTCGACATGTTGAGCGGTCCGGTCAGCACCGCGACCGGGCCGGCGAAGACGTCCGGCTCCTCGTTGCCGCGGATCGTGCGGTCCTCGCGCGGCCGGAAGCCGTCGGTGGCCTCCGGGTCGCGAACGCGGTGGGCGGCGTAGATCTGGTCGCCGCGGACGAAGAACGCCGCCAGGCGGCGCGCCAGCGTCTCGTCCCCGCCGCTGTTGCTGCGCATGTCGAGCACCAGCGCCTTCGCACTGCGCAGCTGCCGCAGCGCCTCGATGACGAGGTCGAAATCGTCGCGCTGCTCGCGTGCGAAGGTGGCCACGTAGAGGTAGCCGATGCCGTCGTCGGTGCTCGCGCGCAGGCCGGCGCGACCGATGCGGGAGAGCTTCGGGAACGCCTTCTGCACCGAGCGCAGATCGATGTTGGCGACCGCCGTGCGCTGCCAGGTGCCGAGCGTGGCGTCGTTCCAGCGCACGCTGATGTGCGGGTCCTGGGCGGTGGCCAGCACCTCGGCGACCCGCAGCGCCAGCGCGGCGCCGTCGGGTGCCGCCAGCAGCGCGTCGTGGTGGCTGTGCGCGACGTCGCTCCAGTCGATGCCGAGCCGGTCGCGGTACGAGTAGTGGCGTTCGATCGCCTGGAACAAGCGTTCGGCGGTCAGCGCCGCCGCGCCGTCGGCCAACGGCTGGCCGCGGGTCGCGAACCGCCACGGTTGCGGTCGCAGGTTCACGCCCTCGGCGCTGCGGAAGCCCGACGAGCCGGCGCAGGCGAGATCGAGCGCGTAGGTGCGATCGGACTCGAGTTCGACCTCGAGCACGAACGTGCGCGCATCCTGCCAGCGGGTGCGCAGCACCTTCGGGAAGCTCGGGCCGCCGCCGCACACGGCGTGCACCCCTTGGTCCATGTCGCGGTCGAAGGTGACGGCGAGCTTGGCCGTCTTCCTCGCATCGACGCCGACCGCGAGGTGGGCCGGCGCCAGTTCGTGCACGAGCGGCCGTTCCTGGGCCGGGGTCGTGGCCACGAGCCAGCCGATGGCCTGGCAGGTCAGCAGAGGCCGCACGATCCGGAGGGCTGCAGCGGTCGGGGGCTTCATGGGTTGCGTGCCGAGGGGTTGCCGTAGCGTTGCGCTTCGTGCTGCTCGGCGGCGGCGCGCAGCTGCGCGATCAGCGGCGCAGCGATCGTCGCGGCCTCGGCCCGTTGCAGCAGTTCGCGCGGAGTCTCACCGGGCAGCAGCCGGAGCCTGGCCGCGCGCAGCGACCGCAGCAACCGGGCGATCGAGGGTTCACTCTGCCGCCGGCGACGACGAGCGTAGACCATGGCCAGCATCGCGACCAGCACGCCGGCCAGTGCCAGCGGGTGGCGCGCCGGCAGTTCGCACAGTGCCAGCAGCCAGCGGCGGCGCGCCGCCTGGTCGAAGCCGGTGATCGCCGCCCACCAGCGATCGAGATCGGCGCGGATCTCCGACCACCACGATTCGTCATTGCGGGTCGCGTCGACGACCGCCGAGGCCGGCGTCGCGTCGAACGTGTGCCAGCTGTCGTCCTCGGCCAGCACCTCGACCCATGCATGGGCGTGCTTGCTGCGCACGATCGAGGCGCCGCTGGCCGGGTCCACTTCGTGCACCAGCCAGCCGCCGGCCAGCCGGCACGGCACGTCCTGCGTGCGCAGCATCAGGGCCAGTGCGGTGGCGAAGTACTCGCAGTGCCCCGCACCGGTGCCGAGCAGGAACTCACCGAGGTTGCGCGCGAAGCCCGGTTCACCGGGCAGTGCGTAGCGGCGGCTGGTGCGCAGCCAGTCCGCGAAGGTCTGTGCCACCAGCACCGGATCGGCGTTGGCCGGTAGTTCGGCGCGCAGCTGTCGGGCGAGTGAGAAGGCGGTGCCGGGTACCCCGCGGTCGGGCAGGGCCACGAAATGGGCGCGGGTGCGAGCCGGGACCGCGGTCGGTTGTCGTGGCCCGCCGACGCCGACCTCGTAGTGCAATGGACCCGACGGTGCATCCTCGGCGCGCAACAGCGAGAAGCCGCCGAATCCACGCGCCTCGAGCAGTGTGCCCTGGCTGCGCTCGGGCCGGATCCGCACCGCATGCAGCGGCAGCGGCAAACGCCCGCTCTCCAGCGCGTGCAGGCGCACCTGCCAGCGTGGGGTCGCCGCCTGGTTCTGCTCCGAGCCGGTCGAACGGCCGCGTTGCCAGCTGCCGTCGGGCATGTGCTGCCACGGTGGGTCGCTCACAAGCCGGTCGACGAAGCGGGCGCCTTCCTGGGGATGCCACGTGGTGCCGTCGAACGTCGAGAACACGATCGCGCGCCAGTGCGTCGGCACCGACGCACCGCTGTCGACGGCGGTGATCCGGGCGACCAGTTCCTCGCCCAGACGCGTCGCCTGCTCGTCGCCGATGCGGATCCGGTCGGCGATGCCCGCTTCGTACTGGTCGCGCAGCGCGAGCGCCTCGCCGAGCCAGCCCTCGCGGCGGAAGTCGCGCGGCCAGGCCACGAACACCACCAGCGTGGCCACACCGATCAGCAGCGTGCGCGGCAGGCTGTCGCGCACCAGCGTGCGCACCAGCGACGGATCGAGATCGCGACCGGCCCGGACCAGGCCGTAGACCTCGAGGCTCGGCACCAGCGCGAGCGCGTGCAGCACGAACAGCAGCGACCACCACAGGTCCGGTGCGAAGAAGCTGGTGACGAACGCGATCAGGAACGAGTTGAAGAAGATCAGGTCCGGCCGCTGCTTCTCGCCGACGTTGTTGAGCAGGTGCACCTGGCACAGCACCGCCAGCACCAGGCCGTCCTCGAGCATGTGCAGCAGACCGGTGGTCGTCGCATGCCGCACCAGCAGCGCGAACACCAGCAGCACGCCACCGTTCCACGCCATGCGATAGAGCAGGTGCCGCTGCAGGCGGCGCAGCCACGGCGCTGCCGCACCGAGCAGCCACAGCGGCAGCAGGTCGACGGTCGGCACCACCTCGGTCGCCTGCACGAAGGCGAGGTCGAGCAGCGTCAGCAGCAACAGGAACGGGAACAGCCGGTCGGTCACGGGCGCCCTCCTGGTCGCGGGCCGCCGAGGCGGATCGCGCCCGGTGCGGACGGCGGTGGCGGGGCGTCGTCCGGCAGCGGTTGGGCCAGCGCCAGCCAGCGCAGCACCGGCGCGATCCGGGAGCGGTCCGGGCCGAGCACGAAGCGTGTGTCCTGGCTCAGCAGCCGCAGCGTGCGTTCGCTGCCGACGGTGGCCAGCACATGGCCGGCGGCGACCGCCAGCGCGGCCTCGAACGACGCCGCGGCAGAGCGGCGGTCGAGCACCACGTCGGTGGCGAGGTCCGCTTCGCGTTCGCGTTCCTTGACCACTGCGGTGCCGCGTCGCGCGCTGGCCTTCCAGTGCACGGCGGCGAGCGAGTCGCCGGTCCGGAACGGGCGCAGGCCGGCGACCGTGCTGCTGCGGAAGCCGTCGTCGCCCTGCACCGCACCGGCGGCGGTGCCGAGCGCGCTGGCGGCGGCGGCGGTGAGCGCGGGGTTCGGGTGGGTGACGATCTCCAGCTCGAGGCCGGGGTCGCGGCTCGCCGCGAACAGGCCGAACGGGAACGTCGAGCGCAGCTGCACGCGCACGGTCTCGATCCCGCGCGCCCGCGCCGGCAGCACCCCGTCGAGTTGCATCGTGCCGCGCAACAGCGGCGTGTGGGCGACCTCGAAGCGTTCGCGACCGCAGCGCAGACGCACCGCGAGATCGAAGCACCGTCGCCCGCCGGTGCTCAGCGTCACCTGCAGCGCGCGCGGCTGGCCGGCGGGGCCGGGGCCGACCTCGATCCGTTCGATCCGGACCGGGCGCAGGTTCTGCAGTGCCCACACGACGCCGAGTCCACCGAGCACGGCGCAGAACGCGATCAGCAGGAAGAACAGGTTGCTGTAGGAAGTGGCGAGGAACGCCAGCTCCAGCGAGGCCAGCAACAGCAGGCCCTTCCAGCCGAGCTCGGTCGGGCGGATGCGCACGGGGCCTCGTTACAGCGGCACCGGTACGGTGCGGATCAGGTCCTGGACCAGCGCGCGCGCATCGCCGTCGCCGCGCATGAAGATGCGGTGGGCCAGCGCCGGCACCGCCAGCGGTTTGAGGTCGTCGGGCAGCACGTAGTCGCGCCCGTGCAGCAGCGCGCGGGCCTTGGCGGCGCGCAACCACATCAGCGCCGCCCGCGGGCTGGCACCCAGTTGCACCGCGGCGTGACCGCGGCTCGCGGTGACGACGCGATACGCATACTCGGCGACCGCTTCGCGGACCGCGACGGCGGCGGTGGCCGCGCGCAGCTGCAGCAGATCCTGGCCGTTCAGCACCGGCTGCACCGCGGCGAGCTTCTGCTCCGGATCGGCGCCGCTGTAGAGCTGCAGCTCGAACGCCGCTTCCGGGTAGTCGAGTTCGACCCGCACCAGGAAGCGATCGAGCGCGGCCTCCGGCACCGGATAGGTGCCGTGGAACTCGATCGGGTTGCGCGTTGCCAGCACGGTGAACGGCTGGCCCAGCTCCAGCGAGCGGCCCTCGACCGAGACGCGCCCGTTCTCCATCGCCTCCAGCAGGCACGACAGCGTGCGTGGGCTGGTGCGGTTGATCTCGTCGGCGAGCACCAGGTTGGCGAACAGCGGGCCGCGCACGAACGAGAACTTGCCGACGTCGGGTCGCCACACCGCGGTGCCGACGACGTCGCTCGGCATCAGGTCGTTGGTGAACTGGATGCGACGGAACTCGCCGTCGATGCTGCGCGCCAGGGTGCGCGCGAGCAGCGTCTTGCCGATGCCGGGGATTCCTTCCAGCAGCACATGGCCACCGGCGATGACCGCGCACAGGATCGGTTCGATGGCCGCAGCCGGCAGGCTGATGACCTGCGCCAGATTGCGGGAGATCGCCTGGCCACAGGCGACGGCGTCGATGGTGCGGGTGGGTGCCTGCAAGGTGGAGTCTCCGGACCCGCCCCTCTTCGGCTCCGCAGTGGCGCCCGGTGTGGGCCGAACGCGGCCCACCGATGTCATCGCGTTCGCGGGGACCGTCGCGCCCTTCGACGTTCAGTTGCGGCGATGCCGCGCGCCGCCGTCCGGCGGCGAGTCGTCGTCGAGATCGTCGGCCGGTTCGTCGGGATGCTGGTCGCCGGCGTTGGCACCCGTGCCGACCTGACGCAGCAGCAGGCGGAACCGCGGATCCGTGCGCAGGCCGTCGAGATCCGGGTCGTCGCGGGCGAAGTCGCGGCACGCCTCGTCGAGGCCGCAGGCCAACGTCAGCTCGTCGATCGCCCGTTCGGTGTCGCCGGCGAGGGCGAGATAGCAAGCCAGGTTGAAGCGGCCGGTGGCGTGGCGGTGGTCGCGGGCCAGCAGCTGTTCGATGGCGCGGATGGCGCCGCGCAGATCGCCGGTGCGCTTGCGGCACCACGCCTCGGTGAGGTCGATCCACTCGTGCTGCGGCACGTTCTGGCGCAGTTCGCCGAGGTCGATCAGCGCGTCGGTGTACTGGCCGAGTCGCACCAGGGCGCGGATCCGGAAGCCGAGTGCCGCCGGCCGTCCGTTGGCGTTCGCCAGCATCGGCTCGAGCAGCGCCAGCGCCTTGTCGGGGCAGCGCAGGTCGAGCCAGCCGTCGACCTGGTCGGCCAGGCGGCGGAACGCGTCGGGAACGTCGAACACGAACACAGTCTGCGGGCCTCGGCGATCGACTGCAACCTCAGCCCGCGCCCGCGAGGCGATCGAGCCGCGGCCAGATCTCGGCGGCCACGGTGTTGAGGCGATGGTCGGCGCCGGCGGGCAGCCAGAGTTCCTTGTCCGCGTGGGGCATGGCGGCGAAGAAGCGCTCGCTCTGGCGGGGTGAGATCACGTCGTCGGCGGTGCCGTGCACGATCAGCGTCGGCACCCGCAGGCGAGCCGGCAGGCCGCGTTCGTCGAGCGCCTTGGCATCGGCGAGCACGTCGGGCTGGATCACGAAGCCCTGCCCCTCCTGCGTCCACATGCGGCCGCGGGGATCGAGTCGTTCGGCGAGATTGCCCATCAGCCCCAGCGCCGGCGCCAGCAGCGCCAGCGCCCGCACCAGCTCGGGGCGCATGGCAGCGGCGTAGGCGCCGAGCAGGCCACCGAGGCTCGCACCGACGACGACCGCCGGTCCGGTGCGTTCGAGCATCCGCACCACGTCGAGGATCAGGTCGCTGACCAGCGTGCGACCGAGGCGCCCGGTCGACTCGCCGTGGCCGCGCAGGTCGAAGCGCACGGCGGCGCGGCCGGTGGCCCTGGCGTGGGCGAACAGCGAGCTGCTCTTCTCGCCGGCTCGCGCCGAAGCGAGCCCGTGCAAGAACAGGTAGGCCGGGGCTCGGCCCGGCAGTTCGTCGCCCTGCACGAACTCACCGGGCCCGACGTCCAGCCGGAACGCGACGGTCGGGGTGTCGCTCACACCAGGCGTTCGATCGCCTCGACGACCACGCGCATGACCCCGTTCGGGCCCGGCAGTTCGCCGACTTCGCCGATGGCCTTGCCCAGCAGCCCCTGCGCGATCGGCGCCAGGTAGTTGATGGTGTGGTCGTCGGTGACGTCCCACGGGCCGAGCACGCGGTAGACCCGCTGCTTGCCGCTGGTCTCCTCGCGCAGCGTGACCTTGACGCCCGGGGCGACGCGGTCGTTGGGAACGTCCTGTTCCTCGATCAGGCGGGCGCTGCGCAGCTGCGCGTCCATGTCCTGGGCGCGGCCGGTCAGGTTGCGCTGCTCCTCCATCGCCGACTCCCACTCGCTGTTCTCGCTGAGGTCGCCGAGCGCAGCGGCGGCGCCGATCGCCTTGCTGTTGGCCGGGATCTTGTCCTCGACCAGGATCCGGTAGTCCTCCTTGATGCGGCGCAGACCTTCGCGCGTGGTGAAGATCTGGTCGCGTTCCCAGAACGGCAGCTCGGGCTTGGCGTGCAGGTCGGGGAACTTGTCGGCGACCACCCGATCGATCAGGTCGGTCAGGTCCTGCGGCATGTCGTCGCCGGACCGCTTCATGATGCCGACGTAGTGGCCGAGGTCGTCGCGCGAGATGTTCTGGAACGAGCGGTGCAGCAGGCCGCGCTTGCCGGTCAGCAGGCTGGTGAGCCGGCCGAGCAGGCGGCTGTGCACCTGGTTCTTCTTGCGGTCCTCGTTGAGGATGCGCGCGAGGTGCAGCATCACGCGTCCCATCGCGACCGGCGACGGGCAGCTCTCCTGGCCGTCGAACACGCCGTCGCCGTAGAGCTTGCCCAGCAGGTAGGTCAGCAGCGGGTAGCGCTTGGGATACGGCGCGACCTTGTCCCAGACCGACAGGCAGAGCGCGCCGTGGTTCTGGCTGACCAGCTTGTTGACGACGTTCTCGAGCACCGAGTTGGGCCACTCGAGCAGCGTCGACACGCACTGTGACGACCAGTTCTCGCCCAGCGCCTCGGGCAGCAGTTCGATCGCGTGTTCGCGCGACGCCTGGGTCGCCAGGCGGTCGATCGCGGTGGGGTGCAGCGAGCCGTCCGCCTTGACCAGCAGCGCGCGCACTTCCTGCGCCGCCGGGATCGAGGCGCGGTGGCCGTGTTCCTCGAGCAGCAGGATGCCGTCGAGGATGTGGGCGTGGCTCGCCTTCTTCTCCTCGATCGCCTGTTCGACGATCGTCTTGGCGAGCCCGAGGATCTGCGCGTGCACGTCCGGGTCCTCGCTGCGGGCCAGGTAGTCGCGGATCACGCCGACCCGCTGGCCGAAGTCGTTGGCGTGCGACAGCGACACCGTCGCTTCGTCGACCAGCCCGACCGGCTTGTCACGGATCACGAACGTCGGTCGCACCGCCGAGCCCTCGACCTTGAGCCAAGGGTCCTTCGCGGCGGCGGTCTTGGCCCGCTTCCAGAACGAGGCCCATTCCTTCTCGGGAATGATCGCCGGCGTCAGCTCCTTCTTCAGCTCCTGGCTGGTGATGGTGCCGCGGTAGAGCGTCGCGGTGCGGCGGATCAGTGCGCCGGGGTCCTTCTCCGCTTCCGTTCTCAGCACCTCCATCCGCTGCAACTTCATCGCTCGCAGGTCCTGCGGGTCGAGCGGTTTGAACCGCGACAGCAGCGTGTCGAGCGGGAAGGCCTCGCGGCGGCCGGTGGCGAACTGCACCGTGACCTCCTGGGTCTCGATCGCGAAGTCCTCGATCGCACCCTCGCCCCAGCCGGCGGCGTGGTAGACGACGTGGCCGCGGGTGAAGCGGCGCAGGCGATCGAACTCGAGGATCGCCGTCACCGACGTCGAGCGGTCGAGGCCGGCCCGCGTCTTCAGCACCGCGAGCCAGGGTTCCTGGCTGTAGTGCTTGTCGATCAGGGCGATCACCGACTTCGCCAGCGCCTCGTTGTGGGCGCTCTTCCGCATCGAGCGGAAGCCGAGTTCGAGCGCCGACTGCGTGTCATCGCGGTTGGCGAACGCTTCGATCATCGAGGTCGCCAGCGGCAGGGCTCGACTGGCGAGATCCTTGTCGCACAGGACGTCGATGACCGCCGCATAGCGCGGAATGTCGGCGGCGGTCGGCGACCTCGTCGCCTGGCTCCACGCGGTTTCCAGGGAATCGAGCTGTAGGGAACGCGCGTATTGGACGAGATCGTTCGTCAACGTCGGGCCGGGGTTGGGAGCGAGCTGTTGGGAGCGAGCAAAAGGGGCGAGGACGATACTCCGCCCGCCCCCCGGTCGCCAGCCCGATCCCGTCCGCGGCTCGATCCGGTCGCCGGCGGGCGATCCCGGCGGCCGGCGATCACTCCGCCAGGCGGGCGATCAGCGTGTTGACGTTGGTCGACGAGCAGGCCTCGTCGTAGGCGGACAGCGGCGCCTCGTCGAGGGCTTCGTCCGAGCCGACCAGGATCACGTAGAACTCCTGGCCGTACTGGCTGCGGAACGAGGTGATTTTGCGCAGGATCGGGGCCTTCGACTCCTCGACGGCCTCGATGACGACGCCCTTGCCCTCGCGACCGCGGCCGCGCAGCACGATCATCGGCGCGTAGGCGGCGACCTTGCCCTCCTCGTAGCGGATCTCGTAGTGGCGCGGGCTGTGGCTGTGCACGACGCCGGCCATACCGAGGCGGTTGCAGAGGTCCTGCTCCAGCTTGCTCGACAGCAGGCGACCGCCGCAGCGGCCGAAGCCGGTGCCGCCGCCGCCGTGGGCCATCAGCACGTCGTCGTCGTCGATGTTGGCCACCGCGCGCGGCACGAAGGCCGGGCGACTCGGCGGACGGGCGACGACCCGGCCCTTCGCCCCGTTCACCGCGGGGGAAGTGGGCGACGCGGCCTTCTTGCGGGGGCGGGCGTCATCGGCGGACTTCTGCGGCTTGCGGCTGGCGGCAGGTGCCTTCGGCTTGGCTTTCTTCGCGGACGGCTTGGGCGGTTTCGAGGTCATCTTGAGGGGCGGTGCCGGCCGCGACCGGGCTGCTCGAATGCGCCCTGGCGAAAATTAGCCGGGCGTTCGTTCCGAGTCAGCCTGGAAGGGGTCGGTGCGAGGCGAGCACCGGATTGCAAAGAACGCAGTCTAGCAGAATCCAAGGGACTCGGAAGCCCCGCGCTGGCCGGCGCCGCATACTGCGCCCGATGATCGTTGCGACCGAATCCGGCCCCGGGTCGGCAGCTCGCCGCCCGGCCGTGCTGACGGGGCCGCTGTTGCTGTTCCTGCTGGCGGTCGGCACGGCGGTCGGCCTCGCTGTGCGCAGCCGCTATCCGTCGCCGGACTTGCCCGGCACCGTGCGGCTGCTGGCCGACGGGGATCTCGATGGGGCCGAACGGGCGCGGCAGCTGGCGCGGGTGGTAGCGCTGGCGGCTGGCGCCGAGGCGACCGCCGATCGTTGGGCCGGCCTGCTGGCGGCGATCGCGCTCGGCGATCGCGAGGCCCATGCGAAGTTCCGGTCGGACCTGGGCGGGGACCGGCCCCAGCTGCCGGAGCCGGCGGCGCGCGAACTGCTGCACCTCGGCGACCCGATGCTCGGCAACGTGCTGGCGGCGATGGTGGCCGAGGCCACCGACCCCGCGCTGGCCCGGCAGAAGTGGTCGCAGGTGGCGGCACAGGCGCGGCTCACGGCGCATGCGTTCGCGCGCGAGCTGGCCGCCGCGGCCTTGCCGCGCTGATTGTCGCGCTGCGTGGTCTAGCTGAACCGCCGCCCTGCCGGCTACCGCTGCTGCTCAAGGGCAAGCGCCGGTGCGACCGATGGTTGCCGTGCGGAGGCAAGTCGGCGCACATGGATGACATTCGATTGGGAGCGATCCTGCTCGAGGGCGGGGTCGTGGACGAGGCCGGGCTCGAGCGGTGCCTGGCGGTGCAGACCCTGACCGGCAGTTCTCGGCCGATCGGCCAGATCCTCGTCGAGCAGGGACTGCTCGACGAGGCGACGCTGAAGCGGCTGCTGGAGCTGCAGCGCGAACGCGTCGAAACGGCGCGGGCGCAGGTCGTGGCCACCGGGCTCGCCTGCGGCGCGCTGCTGACCGCGGCCGCGGCCAACGGCGCCAGCGAGATCGTGGTCGGCGAGGCCTGTCCGGCGCGCATCCGCGTCGGCACCGGCTGGCGCCGGCTCACCGACGAGCAGATGAGCGGCCCCGAGGTATGGGACCTGGTCCGCGACCTGATGGGCAGCGAAGTGCTGGAGTCGCTGGCCGAGCACCACTTCGTGGTCCGGTCGTGGAGCCTCGACGGCATCGGCCGCGGTTCGGCGACCGCGTTCCGCCACTTCGCCGGGGTGGCGATGCGCGTGACGTTCGCCGCCGCCGAAGTGCCCGCGCCCGAGCTGCTCGGGGTGCCGGCCCCGGTGGTCGACGCCGTGCGCGGCGGCAAGGGACTGGTGCTGGTGGTCGGCGAACGCGGCATCGGCCGCGCCGAGCTGCTGGCCTCGATGACACAACTCGCCGCCGGCGATCCGTCCACCTACGTGGTGGTGGTCGGCGACGAACCGCTGCCGGTGGCGCCGACCGCGGCGATGGTCGAGCGGCGGCGCTACGGGCTGGTGCCGGCGCAACAGGCCGCCGCGCTGCGCAGCGTCGTGCGCGAGGATCCGGACGTGCTGGTGATCGCCGACGTCGGCGCCGCCGAGACGTTCGAGATCGCGCTGCGCGCCGCCGAGGGCGGCCGGCTGGTGATCGCCTACATCGATGCGGCCAACGCCACCGCGGCGCTGGCCAGGGTCCTGAACTACTACCCGGTCCACGATCTGCCGCGCGTGCGTTCGTCGCTGGCGGCGGTGCTGCGCACGGTGTTCGTGCGCCAGCTGCTGCCCGACGTCGATCACACCGGGACCGCGGCCGCCAGCGAACTGCTGGTGGTCGACGAGACGGTGCGGGAGATCGTGCGCCGCGGCGAGCTGAGTGACATCGCGATGCTGCTGCGCGCCGAAGGCGGGCGGGCCGGGCACTCGCTGGACCGTTCGATGCTCGGCCTGCTGCAGGCCGGCCGGGTGCGCATGGAAGACGTGTTCGCGCGCGCCGAGGAGAAGGCCTGGCTGCTCGAGCGCACGCGTGACCTGCAGCCCAACCCGAGGTGAACGACTTGGACACCAAACGACTCGAGGATCTGTTGGCGGCGATGACGCGCGTGGGCGCGTCGGCGCTGCATCTCGTGCCCGGCCGTGCGCCCTCGCTGCGCGTGCAGCGGCGCTTCGTGGGTAGCGACGAGACCACGGTCACCCCGGCCGAGGTCGAGGAGCTGCTGCGCGACATGCTGTTCTCGGACCACCGCGAACAGCTCGCGCGCGACGGCCACGTCGAGGTGCTCTACGTGTCGCGCAGCGGCCGCCGCTATCGCGCCAGCGCCGCCGAGGCGTTCGGTCACTGCTCGCTGGTGCTGCGGCCGGTGCCCGAGGTGCCGCCGCGGCTCGAGTCGCTGGAACTGCCCGAGCAGGTGGCCGGCTTCGCGCGCTGCCGCAGCGGTTTCGTCGCCGTCGCCGGGTTCTTCGGCGCCGGCAAGAGCACGACGCTCGCCGGCCTCGTCGAACAGCTCAACGAGGACCCGACGCGGCACATCGTCACGATCGAGGACTCGATCCAGTTCGTGCACCAGAACGGTGCCGCGCTGCTGCACCAGCGCGAGGTCGGCACGCACGTAGCCAGCGTCGCGGCCGGCGTCCGTCAGGCGGTCGCCAGCGGCGCCTGCGTGCTGGTCATCGGCGAACTGCGCTGCGGCGAGGCGCTGGACGCGGCGATCACCGCCGCCGAGTCGGGGTGCCTGGTGTTCGCCGGCGTCGAGGCCGGTTCGATCCAGGGGGCGATCACCGAGCTGTCGGCGCTGGTCCCGCTCGAGGACCGGCCGCGGCTGCGGACTCGGTTGTCGCGCGTGCTGCGCGGCGCCACCGCGCAGAGCCTGCTGCACCGTTCGCACAAGGCCGGCCGGATCCCGGTCGTCGAGGTGCTGGTCGGCAGCCCGGCCGCGCGCGCGATCGTGCGCAAGGGCGCGCTCGGTGAGCTGCAGGCGCTGATGCAGCGCTGCCGCGGGCTCGGCATGCAGACGATGGACATCTCATTGCGTTCGTTGCTCGCTCGTCATCTCGTCGGTCAGGACGAGGCGATGCTGCACGCGACCGATCGCGACGAGGTGCTGGCCCGCGTACCGGGGCCGGCCGGGGCGCGCTGACGCGCCGGGCTGCACCGTCGCGGTGCAGCCGATGAGAAGGGGCCTTGGACGCGCCGGCGGACGGCGGGTCGCGGGTCGGCGACGAGCTGCCAGGACGAGCTTCCTGGCGCGGATCGCACGGTGGCGTCGACGTTGTCGAGGTGCGGAGTCGGTGGAAAACCTGCTTCCGGTCCTCAAGCCCGATGGCATCGGTCCGAGCATTCAGGTGGGGCCTTCCGATCGAAGTCGGCCTCGCGCAGTCGGCGAATCACGGAGAGGCAAAGGAAAGTCATGGGTCTAAGAGTCAACACCAACATCGCGTCGATCAACGCGCAGCGGAACGTGTCCCAGGTGACGACACGTCTGGCGCGCAACTACCAGCGGCTGTCCACCGGCCTCCGCATCTCGACCGCCGCCGACGACGCGGCCGGTCTGGCGATCTCCGAGCGGCTGCGTTCGCAGATCCGCTCGCTGTCGCAGGCCTCGCGCAACGCGAACGACGGCATCTCCCTGGTGCAGGTCGGCGAGGGCGCGCTGAACGAGGTCAGCAACATCCTGGTCCGGTTGCGCGAGCTCGCGATCCAGTCCGCGAACGGCTCGTCGTCGACCGCCGACAAGAACACGATCCGCGAGGAGTTCGACAGCCTGGTCGACGAGATCGACCGCATCGCGCAGTCGACGGAGTTCAACGGCATCAAGCTGCTGGACGGTTCGTCGAGCACGGTGGTGTTCCAGGTTGGCATCAACACCGCGGCCGGCATCGACAGCCTGAACGTCACGCTGACGCCGGCGCTGACGACGACGCTGGGGCTGGCTTCGGTCGACGTCGGTTCGGGCGGCAGCACGACCTTCGCGATCACGCAGATCGACGGCGCGATCAACGCGGTGTCGCAGCTGCGCGGTCGCTTCGGTTCGCTGCAGAACCGGCTGCAGTCGACGATCGCCAACCTGGGCGTCGCCGCCGAGTCGCTGTCCGCCGCCGAGAGTCGCATCCGCGACGTCGACGTCGCCTACGAGACGGCCGAGCTGACGCGCAACAACATCCTGCAGCAGGCGTCGATCTCGATCTTGTCGCAGGCGAACGCCCAGCCGCAGTCGGCTCTGCAGTTGCTGCAGGGCTGAGGCCCGCGCCGCGGCGCTCGGCGCCGCGGCCACCGTGAACGAACAGGCCGGGGCCGTCCCCGGCGTGGTCCGCGCCGTCCGCGTGGCGCGCGTCGGACCGAGTGCTTCCTTTGCCGCAGCGGAGAGGTTTCCGCGGGACTCCAGCCGGGTCGTTCCCGGCTGGGTCTTTGTACCGCGCCGAGCGCGTTCCCGTCGTGGGGCGTCGGCTCACTCGAGGTCGAGACCGCGCTCTTCCTCGGCGCTGATGCCCTCGCCGAACGAACTGCCGAGGTAGACCGCGCGCACCTGCTCGTCGGCGACCACGGTCTGCGCGTCGCCCTCGGCGATCACTTTGCCGCGGTTGATGATGTAGGCGCGATGGGTGATGCGCAGCGTCGCGATCACGTTGTGCTCGGTGATCAGGATGGCGATGCCGGTGCGCGCCAGCGCCGCGAGGATCTGCTGGATCTCCTCGACGGTGATCGGGTCGACGCCGGCGAACGGTTCGTCGAGCAGCAGCAGGCGCGGTTCGGTGGCCAGTGCGCGGGCGATCTCCAGCCGGCGCTTCTCGCCGCCGGACATGGTCTCGGCGATCGACTCGGCGACGTGCATCAGCTGCAGGTCCTGCAGCAGTTCGCGGGCCCGCTCCTCGCGGTCCTTGCGGCGCATGCCGCGCGCCTCGAGCACGCAGCGGATGTTGTCGATCGCCGACATCTTCTTGAACACCGACTCCTGCTGGGCGAGGTAGCCGAGGCCCTGGCGGGCCCGCTTGTGCATCGGCAGGCGGGTCACGTCGGCCTCGCCGAGGTGCACGCGGCCGGAGTCGGGAGTCACCATGCCGACGACCATGCGGAACGTGGTCGTCTTGCCGGCGCCGTTGGGGCCGAGCAGGCCGATGATCTCGCCCTCGCGCACGACGATGCTGACGTGGTCGACGACGCGGCGGCCGCGGTAGGCCTTGACCAGGTCGTGCGTGCGCAGGATCTCCCGCGCGACGCCCGGTTCGTGCCCCTGCTCGAGGGTGGTCTCGGCGTGGTTCATCGCACGAAGCCGAAGCGTCCGGGCCAGTTGTTGCCGGTCAGCCAGGCCAGCGGCCGGAACGGATAGAAGATCAGCGTCGCGCGGCCGCGGATGTCGCTGCGCGGCACGAACGAGATGCCCTTGCTGTTGGTGGTCTCCGCCGCGGTCCACTCGCCGCTGGCGTCGGTGGTGCCCGGGCGCTGGAAGGCGATCCGACGGCCCCAGTTGCCGGCGATGTCGGCGTGCAGGCGCAGGATCTCGCCGTATTCGTCGATCATCACGATCGCCTTCTGGTTGGGATACGCGATCGGCGTCTCGTCGCGGTCGGGTGGGCCGCTCAGGTCCATCGCCCGCTTGTTGCCGCGCACGGTGCGCGCGCCCGGGGTCTCCGGCGGCACGACGTTGTCGTCGGCGTCGACGCCGATCGTGATCGCGGTCCAGCCGCGCGAGTCGATCGACTGCAGCGTGTTGTCGCCGAGCATGTAGTAGTGCCCGTCCGGGATCTCGATCACCTCAGGTGCGCCGAGCCGCGTGTAGTGCTGGTCGCGGTCGATGCGCAGGTCGTCGAGGCGCAGCGGGCCCTTGCCCTTGGCGATGATCAGCGGCGTGACCTTCTGGTTGGCGGGCAGCTCGAGGCCTTTGCCGGGCCCCATGCCGGGGACGAACGGCAGCATGCAGCCGTCGCGGCAGGACCACTGCGAGCTCGGGAAGCGGGCGAGCTCGTCGCCGTTGCGCCACGCGACCAGTTCGTCGTCGATGTGCGCGAACCCGAGCTCGGTCGCGGTGCCGGCCGGCAGCTCGAGCGCGAACTCCGGCGACTGGCCGGCGATGTTGCCCTTCTTGCGCACCACCAGCGTGGCCTTGCCGGCGCGCCAGGCCAGCGCGTAGCCGAGCGCGTCCTCGTTGGGGCGGGCGACCTTGATCTCGAACGTCAGCTCGTCGAGGCCCGGCGGCGGCGTCACCGCGGCGCGGATCCGCACGTCGGCGACGATCTCCTGCGGCGTGCCGGCGAGGCCGGGGCCGGCCACCGCCTCGTCGCGCATCACGCGCGCGACCGCCTCGGGATAGCCGTCCCAGACGCGGTCGATCATGCCGCCGTCGGTGTCGTCGCGGTACGACAGCTCGGCGAGCTGGCCGTCGAGGTCGACGACGATGCCGGTGGCGTCCTCGCGGAACAGGCGGCTCGGCGAACCACCGAGGCTGCTGCCGAGCGCGCTCTTCTCGGCCCGCACCTGCTGACGCAGCGGGTGCACGTTCTTCCACATCGCTTCCTGCAGGTCGGCCGGCTTGCGCAGCACCTCGTAGCTCCGCTTGCCGTCGACGTCGGTCACCTGCCAGACGTCGCCGCCGGCGATGGTGAGGCGGTCGTTCGGCATGCCGACGATGCGCTTCACGTAGTTCTGGTTCTTCTGCAGCGGGTAGCTGAAGACGGTGATGTCCCAGCGCTGCGGCTCGCGGACCAGCTGCAGCATCTTGTTGACCACGATGCGGTCGTTGACGCCCGCACCGCCCATCAGCGTCGGCTGCATCGACGAGGTCGGGATCTGGAACGCCTCGATGCAGAACCACTTCATCAGCACCGCGGCGAGGATCGCGGTGCCGAACGCCTCGAGCTGGGTGCGGACCGGGCCCATCAGCGGGGGCTTCTTCTTGTCGTTCGGCTTGGTCGGAACCGCGGCTTCGAGAGCCGCCTGGGCCAGGATGTCGCTCATCAGTCCTCGTCGTTGGTGCGCAACACGGACAGGAACGCCTCCTGCGGGATCTCGACGCTGCCGACCATGCGCATGCGCTTCTTGCCTTCCTTCTGCTTCTCGAGCAGCTTGCGCTTGCGCGAGATGTCGCCGCCGTAGCACTTCGCGGTCACGTCCTTGCGCATCGGCGCGATGTTCTCGCGGGCGATGAACTTGCCGCCGATCGCCGCCTGCAGCGCCACCTCGAACTGGTGCCGCGGGATCTCCTTGCGCAGCTGCTTCAGGATCTTGCGGCCGCGGTTCTCGGCCTGGTCCTTGTGGCACAGGAACGACAGTGCGTCGACCTCGTCGCCGGCGATCAGGATGCGCACCTTGACCAGGTTGCTGGCCTCGAAGCCGTCGACCTCGTAGTCCATCGTGCCGTAGCCTCGGGTCGCCGACTTCAGGTGGTCGTGGAAGTCGAAGATGATCTCGGCGAACGGGATCCGGAAGCCGATCATCACGCGTTCCTTGCCGTAGTAGTCGGTCTTGACGTACTGGCCGCGGCGGTCGGTGCAGATCTTCATCACCGCGCCGATGTACTCGGCGGGCACGACGACGTTGACGTGCGTGATCGGCTCCTGGTACTCGTCGATCACCGAGCCGTCCGGCAGTTCGCTCGGTGAGCGGATCTCCTTGACCTCGCCGTTGGTCAGCTTGACCCGGTAGCGCACCGTCGGCGCCGTCTGCACCAGGTCCTGGTCGTCCTCGCGCTCGAGCCGCTGCTGGATCACTTCCATGTGCAACAGGCCGAGGAAGCCGCAGCGGAAGCCGAAGCCGAGTGCGTCGCTGGTCTCCGGCTCGAACGTGAACGAGCTGTCGTTGAGCCGCAGCTTCTCGAGCGCCTTGCGCAGGTTCTCGTACTCGCTGGGCACGGTCGGGTAGAAGCCGCAGAACACCATGGGCTTCGGCTGCTTGAAACCCGGCAGCGCGATCGAGCGCAGCTTCTCGTCCTGGTGCGTGACGGTGTCGCCGATGACGACGTCCTGCAGCTTCTTGATGTTGGCGACGATGTAACCCACCTCGCCGGCGTGCAGCACCTCGATCGCCGTCATGTGCGGCGTCAGCTTGCCGACCTCCATGACCTCGTAATGGGTCATGGTGCCCATCATGCGGATCATCTCGGTCTTCTTGACGGTGCCGTGGAACACGCGCACGTAGATGACGACGCCGCGGTAGTCGTTGTAGACGGCATCGAAGATCAGCGCCTGCAGGTTGCCCTTCGGGTCGCCGGTCGGGGCCGGGATCTTCTTGACGATCGCCTCGAGCACCTGGTCGACGTTGAGGCCGGTCTTCGCCGACACCGGGATCGCGTCCTCGGCCGGGATGCAGATCGCGTCCTCGATCTCGGTCGCGACCTGGATCGGCCGCGCGTGCGGCAGGTCCATCTTGTTGAGCACCGGCACCACCGTCAGGTTGGCCTGCTCGGCGAGGTGCGCGTTGACGACGGTCTGCGCCTCGACCCCCTGCGACGCGTCGACCAGCAGCAGCGCACCCTCGCACGCCTGCAGGCTCTTCAGCACCTCGTAGTTGAAGTCGACGTGGCCGGGCGTGTCGATCAGGTTGAGCTGGTAGGTCTTGCCGTCCTGCGCCTTGTAATTCATCGCCACGGCGCGGGCCTTGATCGTGATGCCGCGTTCGCGCTCGAGCACCATGTCGTCGAGCAGCTGTTCCTTCATCTGCCGTTTCTCGACCGTGCCGGTCATCTCGACCAGGCGGTCGGCGAGCGTCGACTTGCCGTGGTCGACGTGGGCGATGATGCTGAAGTTGCGGATCAGGGCGGTGTCGGTCACGTTGGTTGCGGTCGGGTGCGGGCGGAGTCGGGGCGCAGTGTCCGGGGTGCGGGCTCGGGGCGCCAGCGTCGGAGGGGCGAACATGCTAGCGGTTCGGGGCCTCTGGCGCAGGGCCCGACGCCGACTTGGGGTTCCGCCCGGAACGCAAGTCTGGGACCGGAGGCATCCGCGACTCGCCGGTGACGGGGCCGCCCCGAGCTCGTCGGGGCGCGAAAGCCCGGCTGACTGCTCAGTACGCGATCTCGTTGACGTCGCCGACCCGCAGTGCGATGGGCAACCGCTGCAGTTCGCGGTCGCCGGCGAACAGCACCAGCACCGCGGCTCGTTCGTCGACCTCGTGGACCGCGGCCTTGCCGTCGAGCCGGACCCGGTCATTGGTGGAGTGCAGGTCCGGCCGCCGCACGGTCGTCAACAGCACCCGGCCGGCACCGTCCTGGATCTCGAACGCGGTCGCCCGGCCGGACTCGGCGCTCGTCGCCGTCAACCGGAACGGCAGCTTGCGCGCGACCACGAGTCGCACCGGACCACGATCGGTCGGGGCGTCGAGGTTGGTCCACGCCACGCCGTCGCCGCCGACGCTCCACTGCACACCGTGGCGCGGGCAGTCACGGAACTCGAACCGGCCGGCGTCGTCGGTGCGCACCGGCCGCCGGCTCGTCATCGACTGGGTCATCGCGCCGGTGCGACGCAACACGGCGCGCAAGCCAACCTCGGCGCCGGCCACCGGCACGCCGCGCTGGTCGACGACCGTGCCAGAGCAGCGGTCGACGAACGCGTCCGCGGCGGCGCGCAGCTCGAGATCCTGGGTGCCGGCGGCGACCGCAGTTGCCTCGAGCACCAGCAGCGAATCGGCGGCGATCGCCCGCACGTGGTAGGTGCGGTTCGACAGGCCGCGCAACTCGAAGCGACCGTCGGCAGCGCTGGTCACCTTCTGCTGCCCACCGATCATCTCTTCGATCACCTGGTCGGTGCTGCCGTATTGCACCGCGTCGACGGCAGCCACCCGCACACCGCGCAGCGGCTTGCCGGCGGCGTCGAGCAGGCGGCCGCGGATGCTCAGTGGGGGACCGCCGAGCTGCAGCTGCAGCGCGCTGCCGGCGGTGGCATCCTGCTCCAGACGCGCGCCGAGTCCGGCCAGCGTCGCCATCTGATACCCTTCGCACCACGCGGTCAGCAGCGACCCGTCAGCCCGGTTACTGAGCGAGAACGTGAAGGCTCCCGTCGCGTCGGCGATGCCCCCGTCCTGGCCGAAGTCGACCCGGGCGCCGACCGCCGGCCGACCATCGGCGTGCAGCACGGTGCCGGCCAAGGTCGTCACGCGTTCTGTGTCGTCGCGCAGCGTCCAGTCGACCGGTCCGACGATCGCCGCCGTCGTCACCGACATGGCGCGGTGGCCGCGCTTCTGGGCGTTGACCCGCAGCGATTCGTGGGCCGGCACCGAACCGAGCCGGAACCGGCCCGCTGCGTCGCTGGTGTCCGAATGGGAGCGATAGCGGCCGTCGCTGCGCAATCGCGTGGCGATCCCGGGCAGCCCGTCGAGCTGGTAGCCGATCGACACATACACCCCGGGCAGCGGCGTGCCGCGTTCGTCGCGCACGATGCCGGCGATCGCCACCGCCGGGGCGGCGAGATGGATCGTCTCCGGGTCGCCCGGCAGCTGGCCGGAACCGAGCAGGACCAGGTCCTTGCCCAGCAGCTGCAGCACGCCGTTGCCATCGGCGGCGAACTCGAAGCGGCCGGCCCCGTCGGTCGTGCCCTGCGGCCAGGTCGGCTCGCGACCTTCGAGCAGTGCCAGCATCGCGTCGGCGTGAGGGCCGAACGTCGACGCGATGCTGAAGCGGCCCTCGGCCGTGGCCATGGCGCGTCGATTGCCTTCTTGGTCGAGGTCCATCGTGGTGTTGCCGACGACCAGACGCGAGCCCTCGCGGCGCGGCGCCGTGCGGTCGACCCAGGCGAGCTGACGACCGGCGATCGCCTGCCCTTCGATGGTCAGCAGTCGGCCGCGGTGGATCGTGCTCGCGGCCGCTGGCGGTGCGGACGCCGGAGCGCTGCCTTCGGCGGCCTGGCGCACCATGGCGCCCGGCGCGCCCGCCGGCAGTTCGCTGGCGGCGACGGTCGGCGCCGATGTCGTTGCCGGTGCGGCAGCGGGCATCGAATCCGGCCACAGCCCCCGACCGAGGCCCAATGCCAACAAGAGTCCGCACGCGCTCAGCAGCCAGTGCTTCATCGTCATTGCCCCCAACACCACCAGGGCCGTCGAGCTCGCGACCGGCGGCCGCGGCGCGAACAGCGGCAACAGCGCCGTGCACCACGCCGAACGGTCGCCGCCGAACTCGCCGTCGAGCCGTTCGCGCATCCGCGCGAGGCCGCGATGCAGCTGGCTGCGCACGGTCTCCAGCGGCCGGTCGAGGCGGGCCGCGATCTCGGTGGCTTCGAGGTCCTCGAAGAAGCGCAGCAGCACCACCGTGTGGTACGGCTCCGGCAGCGTGAACAGCGTGTCGACGACGCGCTTGTGCGCTGCGGCGCGCTGCAGCGTCACGACCGGATCGGTGTCATCGCCGGCGGTGGCGCCCAGTTCGGCGACCATCTGTTCGCGGCGGGCGCGGCGGCCCGCGGTGCGACGCAGCGCGCGGGCCGTGTTCTCGGCGACCTTGCGCAGCCAGCCGCGCGGGTGCTCCAGGCCGGCCGGAGCCCGGGTCGCCGCCACCAGCATCGTCTGCTGGACGATGTCGTCGGCGGTGCTCGGGTCGGTGACCAGGCGGCGCGCCAGCGCGCGCACCCACTCCTGGTGGGCCAGCAGGTTCTCGAAGGTCGGGCGGGCGGTCGTCATGGCGGGTGCGGATCAGATGCCGCCGACGGCCGCGGCGGTGCAACGGCGACGGGAAAACCGTGCGGCTGGACGCGAGGTGGCAACCCGACGCGCCATCCGCGACAACACCACGATGCTGGAGAAGCTCTGCCCGATCCTGCCCTCGCGCGACATCGCCGACACCGAACGGTTCTGGCAACGGCTCGGCTTCGAGACCGTCTACCGGGACGATGCCGCCTACCTGCTGATGAAGCGTGATGGCGCCGAGGTGCACTTCTTCCATCACCCCGGGCTCGATCCCGCGGCGAACGATCACGGCGCCTATCTGCGCCCCGCCGACATCCGCGCGCTCAGCGCCGAGTGGGCGGCGCTGGGCCTGCCGGCCGCGCACATCCCGCGCTTCGAACCGGTCGCGGACAAGCCGTGGGGCATGGCCGAACTCGCGCTCGTCGATGTCGACGGCAACCTGATCCGCGCCGGGCAGGAGCTGCCGCTCGACGGGTGAGCTGCGGATCGCAGCGAGTCGGCTCGTGAGCGCTCGGTCGCGCTGGCGCGCGTTCAGCGCCCATCGCCTGCCAGGCGCAGGGTTGCGGCGAGGCCTTCGGCGCCCACCGACACCAGCCATCGCCCGCGCCGTCCCCACAGCGTCGCCACGCTGACCCGGTAGTCACCGGGCGGCAGCGGGGCCACGAACTCGAACGTGCCGCTGGGGTTCGCCGGCAGCGATTCCTGCAGGTGCAGTCGTCCGTCGAGTCGTTCGAGCCGGAACAGTGACGGCAGTGGCAGCAGCAGCGGATTGTCGTGGGGCGGCAGCGTGATGAGGAGCTTGCAGGGCGCACCGTCGTCGTCGCCAGGGCGCAGACGCTGCGGGCCGCTCGCCAGTTCGACGTGTTGTTCGCACGCGGTGTGGTCCGGTCCGAAGGTGCGCAGTCGGTAGCGTCCCGGTTGCACCGCCGGCAGCTGCAGCGGCATCCAGCCGGTGGCGCGCGCCTGCTCGAAGCCACGTTCGTCGACGAGCGCCGCGGTGATCGGGGCGCCACCGTTCGGTCCCGTCACGAACGGCCGCGATGGCGCCCGCAGCGACGGCAGTGGCACGACCGTCTCGCCACCGCGCAGCTGCAGATCGACCGCGGTGGCGCCACGACCGGGAGCACTGACCTCGAGCCGGTAGTCACCGGCCGGCAACTCGACCAGCGAACGCCAGCCGTCGGCGCCAGCGGGCATGCGGACGCGGTGCGGGCCGACCGCGTGGCACAGCGTCACGTCGACGTCGGAGTCACCGGGCGCGAGCCGCAGTGTCGTCGGCGGCAGCGCGTCGACATGCAACCGCGCGCCGTCGGCGTGCGACACACCGACCGCGCTCGGGAACCAGTTGGGATCGCTGGCGCGACGCTCTGGCGGGTACGCGAACAGGTCGTAGTCGGTGCGCGGGTCGGCACCGGTCAGCAGGAACCGGCCGTCCGTTCCCGTGCTGCCGCTGAGCAGCGTGAGGCGGCGCTCGGGGCCGCGCAGGTCGCGTGCGGCGGCCGTCACCGTCCAGCCCGACGCCGGTTCGCCGTCGGCGAGCGTCACCGTTCCGTGCAGCGGGACCAGTTCCAGCGGCTCGAGCTGCAGGTGACGCCGTTCGCCGGCGACGAGCTCGACGCTGGCCACGGCGATCTGCAGTGGCAGGTCGGCGCGATGCATCGCCGCGCTGCGGCGTTCGTGCATCACCCGCACCACGACCGGGCCGCAGGGCACCTCGGGCAACGCGAACGAGCCGTCGTCCGCGACGTCGGCCATGCATTGCATCAGCATCGACACCGGCTCGTTCGTGTTCGTTGTCGTCGGCGCCGCGAACACCCGCAGCGGTCGTGGCATGCCACTGCCGACCGGCAGCCAGCCGTCGATGCGTGCCGGCGCCGACAGCGTGATGACCAGCGTCGGATCGTCGGCGTCGGCGGCGCGGTGCGCGCAGACGGGGGCGCAGCCCGGGTGACGCACCACCACGGCCATGGCGCCGGCCGGCAGCGTGTCGAAGTGCACCCGACCGTGCGCGTCGCTGCGGGCGTGCTGCAGCGGCGCCTGTTGCTGGCCCGACTGCGCCGGCACGGCCGCCACGTGCGCGTCGGCGACCGGTTGGCCGTCGAGGCCGCGCACCAGCACGGCGAGGGCCGGCGCCGCGGGTCGCAGCCGCAGCACCAGTTGCCGTTCGCCGGCGCGCTGGCACCAGCTGTCGCCGAAGCCGGCGGCGCGCGCGAACAGTTTGGGATCGCGGCGCGTGGCCACGAAGTGGAACTGACCGAGCGCATCGGTGGTGGCGACGGTCACCGGAGCTTCGTGCCGGCCGCCGCTGTCGGCGACCGCGATGCGCGCGGCGGCGATCGGTGCGCCGCGGTCGTCGATCACCGTGCCCTCGATCGGGAACGGTCCGTCGAGCACCAGTTCGGCCTCGGCCTGCCGGCCGGCGTGCAGTTCGACGCGGCGGAACGGCAGCTGTTCGATGCTGCCGATCGCGACCGCGCCGGGCGGCAACGACGGGAACAGCACGATCCCGAGCGGATCGCTGACCCCGACCGGTGCGCGGTGCGAGCGCACAGCCGGTGGTTCGCTGCCGAGCGGCAGCGCCTGCACGGTCATGCCGACCGCGCGTGTGCCGTCGCGAAAGCGAACCGCGACCCGCAGCCGCGCCTCGAGCGCTGCCGGCGCGGCCGCGGGCGTCATGGCCTGGGCGGTGCGTTCGAGGTCGGCGGTCACCAGCCCGTTGTCGTCGAGCGCCGTCGGTCGATCGAGCGAAGCCGTGGTCGTCGGCGTCACCGCCGCTTGCCGCGGCGACGACAGCGCCGAGGCCAAGGCGCCGCACAGCACCGCTGCAGCGCCGAGCAGCTGCAGCGAGCGGCGCCAGCGCCACGTCGCCGCGAGCGCCGTCGGTGGCAGCGCGTTCGCCGGCAGGGCCGCGAGCGCGAGCCCCATCGACAGGCCGACCGGCATCGCCTGGCGCAGCAGCGCGTAGGCGCGCGACAGCTGCTTGCGCACTGCCGCCGGATTGCTGCCGAGTCGTCGTGCGATCGCCGGGCCGTCGAGGCCCTGGCGCAGTTGCAGCAGCAGCACCGAGCGGTACGGCGCTGCCATCGCCGCGATGCCGCGTTCGACCGCGGCGCCCACTTCGGCGCGCAGCAGCGGCTCGATCGCTTCCTCGCCGTCGCGACCGCGCTGCGGCGCCGGTTCACGGCGCCTGGCGCGCCGCGCCGCCCTGGCGTGGTTGGCGAGGATGCCGCACAACCACGGCATCACTCGTCGCCGCGCGTCGAAACGCCGTGCATCGCGCATCGCCGTCACGAACGTCGCCTGCAGCAGGTCCTCCGCGTCGCTGCGCGCGGGGCCGAGCGTCGCCGCCAGCTGCAGCAGTTCGGCCGCGCGGCGGCGGAACAACTCGCCGAGCGCCATGGTGTCGCGGTGACGGGCGAACGCGAGGAACAGATCCTCGTCGGTGGGGCACGGGCCGACCGGCGCAGCAGTCATCGACGAATCCTGCGCGATGCCGCGCATTTGGCAAGTGGGGGCGTGCCGGAGCGGGATCGGACCGCGTGCCGATTTTCGTGTCACACTTCCACCGGTCGGGTCCAGGAACGGGGAACCTCCTTCGGGTCGATCCTCCATGCCCCACATCCGCAACTCGAACTCCCTCGCTCCGATCGCCGTCCTGCTGTCGACGGCGCTGGCCCCGTGCCAGGCACCGAATCCGCACGCGCCGCTCGAACGCTACGGCGCGCCGACGGCGTCGACCGTGTCGGGTGCACCGCTCCTCTGGACCAACGGCGTGGCGCACCTCGGTGACGCCGGGTTCGCGTTCACGCACCGTTGCGTCGCTCCCAACTCGTTCGTGTTGACCGCGGTTGCCCCGGCGCCGTCGGTGCTGGCGATCAGCGGGCTGTGGGTCAACGTCGATCCGCTGTCGGCCGTGCTGCTGCCGCCGCAGCTGACCTCACCGACCGGCACGGCTGCCACCGGACTGCCGGTGCCGTTGCAACCGTCGCTCGCGGGGTTGCAGCTGTACGCGCAGGGCTTCACGCTCGACGCGAACAGCGCGTCCTCGCTGCAGCTGACCGGCTCGGAGGGGCTGCGCGTGCGGTTGCGGCAGGAAGCGCAGCTGCTGGTCGGCGCCGACCTGTTCGTCACGCCGCCGAATCCGGGCAACGATCCGCTGTTCGCGATCGATCTGCTGTCCGGCGCCACGTCCATCGTGTCGACCACCGGCAACGCGCTGTATCACACCGCGCACAGCAAGGACGGTCGCCGCGCGTTCGTGCTCGATCGCATCGGTGGCAACCTGCTGGTGCTGGACACCAGCCAGTCGCCGCCGGTGCAGATCCTGTCACGGCGGCTGCAGCAGCCGACCACCGACCCGGACATCCAGCCGACGGTGTTGCGGGTGACCCCCGATGGTTCGCGGCTGTTGGTCGGGGTCGCGGGGCCAGCGCCGATGCCGGTCCGGATCGAGGTCTACGACGCCGATCCGGCGTCACCGACGTTCGCGCAGTACCTGACTTCGATCCCGGTCGCGGTCAGCTGGGTCAGTGACCTGCGCATCGCCTCGCACGGCCAGACGGCCTACGTCTACGCCGCGATACTGCCGCTCAGCAGCCCGGTGTCGCCGTGGTTCGCCGAGATCGACCTCACGGCCGGCCCTGGCTTCGGCACCACGCTGCGCACGCTGGTGCCGGTGCGCGGGCCGGCGGCGCCGACGTCCGGCATCAGCGCGACGACGCACGGCCGACTGATGGCGATGTCGCCGGATGCGCGCTACGCGTACCTCGGTCTGTGGGGCGTGCTGTCGGCGCCGTCCGAGATCGCCATCGTCGATCTGGCGACGATGCTGCAGGTCGACTGCATTCCGGCGACGCCGGAACTCGACAACCTGTCGATGTCGATCGTCGGCGCGGTGCCCGGCGGCCTCGACATGGACCTGCTCGGCGAGGAGCTCTGGTTCGGCGAACGTTCCGGCGCCAACTCGCTGGTAACCGCCATCCAGGCCGATCCGCTGAGTCCTTCGTTCGGCACCCGGCGGTCGGTCTCGGTGCCGCGCTCGCCGGAGTTCCTGGTGGTGAGCCCGGCCGGCGAACGGGTGTGGATCCTCGACAACGGCTCGTCGAGCAGCAGCCCGCCGGCGCGGCCTACCGTGAGCGAGATCGACACGGCGACCATGATGGTCACGCGCACGTGGTCGTTCCCGGTCTATCGGCTGCACTGGCCGTCGATGCGCTGACCCCGACGCGCGGCTACCTGACGCTCACAGCACCGCGCGCTCGGCATCGCCGAAACGATCGGCCACCACCCCGAACCGCCGCAGCATCGCCAGCCACAGCCCGCACAGCGGCGTGTGCTTCGGCAGATCGAGCCAACGGCCCTGGCGCAAGCTGCCGCCGGCGCGCCCCGCGAGCAGCACCGGCAGATCGTGCGGCGAGTGCGCGTTGCCGTCGCTCATCGCACACGCGAACACGATCATCGAGCGATCGAGCAGCGTCGCGTCGCCTTCGCGCACCGCGGTGAGTCGGTCGAGCAAGCCTGCGTACTGCTGCACGTGCCAGCGGTTGATGCGGCGGTAGGCCTCCTGCTTCTTCGCGTCGTTCTCGTGGTGCGAGAAGTCGTGGAAGTTGCCGGCACAGCCGTCGACGAAGCCGAAGTCACGGCCCGAGACCTCGTTGGCCATCAGGAACGTGGCGATGCGCGTGCTGTCGGTCGCGAACGCGAGCGCGATCAGGTCGAGCATCAGGGCGACGTGGGTCGCGTAGTCGCCCGGCACACCCGGCGGCGGCGCGTCGGCACCATCGATCGACGGCGGCGCCCGGCGCGCGATCGCGGCGAGCCGCAGTTCGAGCGCGCGCACCGACTCGAGATAGGCCGCGAGTTGTTGCTGGTCGGCCCGCCCGAGCTGCCTGGTGAGGCGGTCGGCATCGGCCTTGACGACATCGAGCACGCTGCGGCGGGTCGGATCGGCGGCCAGCGCCGAGCTGCGCGACAGGCGGTCGAACACCTGCTGCGGCACGATCTGCTTGGTCATCGGGCGATCCGGACGGTGCCACGCGATGTGGCCGCCGTAGACGGTCGAGTAGCCCATGTCCTCGACCGGGTAGATCGGATCACAACCGAGTTCGAGCGACGGCAGTCGGGTCGCGTGGCCGAAGGCCTGGGCCGCCACCTGGTCGACCGAGATGCCGTTCCACAGGTCGGCGCCGCCGGTGCGGCGGATCTTCTGGCCGGTCAGCAGCGGCGCCACCTTCGCGTAGTGACCGTCGCCGTCGAAGCTGTTGCGGTTGGCGAGGCCGGTCAACACGGTGACGTCGGCGAGGCGATGGGCGAGCGGGGCGAGCGTGAACGACGGCGTCCAGCTGCCGTCCGCTCCCGCTTGCGGTCGCCAGGCGCTCGGCAGCATGCCGTTCGGCGCGACCATGAACGCCATGCGCACGGGGCCGCCCGGTGGCTGCCGACGTGGCGCGAAGCGCTCCAGCCACGGCAGCGCCAGCGCAGCGCCGGTGCCGCGCAGGAAGCCGCGGCGGCTCAGTGGCGAACGGTTCATCGGGGGCCTCCGGGATCGCGGGTGAGGAACAGCGGCGAGCGGACGACCTCGGTCAGCATCGTCGCGAAGCGATGATCGTTGGCGATCACCACGGCGGTGATGCGCGCCAGTTCGGGTTCGTCGGCGGGCAGCATCGGGCGGCCGACCGCGTAGGCCATCAGGCGGCCTGTCATCGCGCGCACGAAGTCCGGCGCGCGGCGCAGCAGTTCGTCCTTCAACGCGATCGGGCCGTCGAGCACCGCCCCGCCGGCGAGTTCGCCGCGCGCATCGATCGGCTGGCCGTGCAGCTCGGTGCGCCAGCGCCCGATCACGTCGTAGTTCTCGAGCGCGAAGCCGAGCGGATCGAGCTGCGCGTGGCAGCTCGCGCAGCGACGTTCGTGGCGATGGCGTTCGAGCCGTTGCCGCAACGACAGCTTGTCGACCGGGACGTCGTCGGGTGGCAGCGTGCCGGCGCCGGGTGGTGGCGGCGGCGTCGGTGCATCGAGCAGCTGGTCGAGGATCCAACGGCCGCGTAGCACCGGGCTGGTGCGCAGCGTGTGCGAGGTCACCATCAGCACCGCGCCCATGCCGAGCAGGCCGCCGCGGCGGCGGTCCGGCAGCGTCACGCGGCGGAACTCCTTGCCGTCGACGGGCGGCAGGCCGTAGTGCTTCGCCAGCGTCGCATCGACCCACGTGAAGTCGGCGTCGAGCAGCAGCAGCACGCTGCGGTTCTCGCGCATCAGGTCGCGCACGAAGTGCATCGCCTCGGCGAGGAAGGACGGCCGCAGCTGCTGGTTCCAGATCTCGGGATAGCGGCGGAAGTCGGCGTTGCTCTGCAGCACGTCGCGCAACCGCAGCCACTGGCCGAAGAAGTCGTCGGCGAGGGTCTTGCCGTCGTCCTCGGCGAGCAGGCGCCGGGCCTGTGCCGCGAGCACTTCGGGGCGGCCGAGTTCGCCGCGATCGGCCAGTTCGCGCAGCGTCGCGTCCGGCGGCGCCGAGGTCAGCAGGTAGGCGAGGCGCGTCGCGAGTTCGTGGTCGGTGAGCAGGTGTGACGCGTCGGCGCGCCCGGCTTCGAGCCGCAGCAGGAACGCCGGCGCGGTCAGCACCGACTGCAATACTGCCTGTCTGGCGATGGTCTCGGGCTGGCCGTTCTGCCGCAGGCGATGGAACAGCGCCACGCGGCTCGCGAGTTCGTCGTAGCTCGGTGGGCGGCGGAACGCGGTGCGCAGGAACGATGGCAGCGTCGCGGCGAGCGGTTGATCGGCGGCGAACGCGCGTGCGGTCGCGGTCGGATCGGCGAGCATTGCCGTGCTGATCTCGAGCGCCGCTTCGCCGTGGACCTCGAACAGCATCGGCGTCATCGGCCCGGTGCCGCCCATGGTGTCGAAGCCGTGGCTGCGCGCGAGTTCGGGCAGGCGATCGGTGCCGTTCCAGCGGATGCCGGTCAGGTCCGCGACGGTGCGTTCGAATTGGCGGCGCGACAGCGGTCGGGCGGCGGCGATGCGGGCAGAGGGATCGGCGGGGACCAGCGCCGCGAAGGCGAGTGTCAGCGCGGTGCGGGTGGGTGCGTCGGGCGGCGAATCGACGTCCGGCGGCGGCATCGTGTGCGAGCGCAGGCGCGTGAGCGCCAGCGTCGCGGTGGTCGGGTCGCGGTGCGCGAACGTTCGCTCCAGGTCGAACTTGCCCTCGGCGTCGGTGCCGGTGTGGCATTCACCGCAGTGGGTCTGCACGACGGCCGGGACCTGCGCCGGCAGCGACAGCGCGGCGAGCAGGGTCGTGGCGAGGGGGCGGGCGAGCGGGGAGGAGAGTGGCAACGGTCGATGGCGGGGGCGCGACGAGGATACCCGGCGGCGCCGGATGCTGTGCGCGCTGCGGCGCGAGCTGCTCGACCGTGACCGGGAACCAGGCCCACGATGAGGACCGTCCCTGGTGTGCCGGATGCCTCGGAATCGTGATCGCTGAACCCCGGGACCGGGCCCACCGTTGTCGCGCGACCATGCGTCGATCGCGTTGGCGTCTGGCCGTGCTGCTGTTGGCGGTCCTGGTCAGGGCCGCACCGAGCCAGCAGGTCGAGGTCCGCGACGCCGAGAGTGCCTTCGATTCCAACCAGTGGAACGCAGCACCGGTTCCCAGGTTCGACCTACAGGTCAGTGCTGCGGTGTTGTTGCCGTGGGCGGATTCCGGGGGGCGGCCGACGGCGCGGCAGCGTGCTCTCAGTGGGCTGGGCCTGGTCGCCGCCGGGTCGACGTTCCGGGCCGGGCGATACCGGGCGGCGGTCAGGGAGTTGATCCTCGGCCTGCGGGACCTGGACTGCTCCGGGTTGCCGCGCGGGGAGCGGATCCTGGCGGCGCTGGCGCTACGCGAAGTTGCCACTGCCTCCAACTACCGTCTGCTGCACGAGGCTGCCGACCAACAGACCTGGACGCTGGGACAGCAGCTCGCCACCGAGGGGCCGCTGCAGTTGCCAGCGATGGATCTGTTGCTGCTGCATCTGCTGGTGCGCGAGCAGAGTGCCCGCAGCGGCGGCAAGGATGACGTGGAGCCGCTGCAAGCGATCGCGCGCGCGGCCACCTGCACCGAACGGCTCGGGGCCCATCGATGCGCCGATGCCGCGTGGCTGCTGGTGCGTCGTCTGCGCGGCGAGGCCGTGCCGGATGATCTGCTGCTGGCAGTGTGCTGGCCGGCCAGTCTGCTGACCGATCCGCAGCACACCTGGATCGGCATCGTCGCCGCCGGGGAAGTGACTGCTGCCGCGCGCGCGTCCGTGCTCCCGCAGCTCGATCGCCTGCTGGCGGCCCGGAACCCCGAGCACGCCGACCATCCCGGCAGTTGGGCGCCTGCCGCCGGCGGCGATCGCGCCGAGACGACTGCCTGGCACCTGTGGACCCTGGGTCGTGCCAATCGGTTGCTCGTGCAGGATGCCCGCATGGCACCGGCGGCGCCCACGCCGCGTTGAAGCCGCGGCCCGTGGCGAACGCCCGCGCGCCGACCGGACCACCCTTCGGCGGCCGCTGACCGCCGGGCGTCGCCTACCCGAGGGACGCTGGCTGACGCTACGGCTGCTTCGCCGGCACATAGACGACGTCGTCGTCACCCCCGAACAGCAGCAGGCAGCGGTCGCTGTCGTAGCGCCGTTCGCCGTGCGGCGTCGGCACTGCCTCGTCCTTACCGCGATACACCAACCCCCAGCCGAGCCAGCGGTCGCGACCGGTCTCGACCGCAGTTCCGTCGCTGGTCACCACTTCGCGCTGCATGCTGCCGGCGAGGAACACCGGGCCCACGGCGCTGAAGTGGTCGAGCGTGTAGCCGCGCGGGTAGCAAGGATCCGACGGCTTGAAGATCGTCAGGTCCATGTAGAGCAGCGGGATCCAGGTGCCGGCGGTCAGCTTCTCCTCCCCCGAGGCCTGCAGATCGGCGACCAGCCGTTGATGGTCCCAGGTGCCATCGGGTCGGCGCGCCTTCGCGAAGTCGTAGTTGGTGCAGGCGGGGAGCAGGAGAGCGGCCGCGAGGGCCACGAGAGAGGTTGGTTGCAACGTAGTGCCTCGGTCGGGAATGCTGGCGAGGGTGCTGGAGCGCAGGATGTCCTGCGCGCGCAACAGCATTTTTCCCCGTCGCCCCGACCTCGCGCCGCGTCAGAACACGACCTGCTCCGGATTGCTCGTCACCAGCGCCCCCGCCGCCGTCGTCAACAAGCACTGCATCGTCAAGGTCAGACCCGGCGGCAGGCCGGGCGGCACCGACACCGGCACGGTGCGTTCGCCGTTGCCGTCGAGCACCCCGAACGGATCGCCACCGAACCCGCTCAGCAACAGCTCGAGCGGTTGGCCGAGATCGAGGTTCAGCAGCCCGAACGGCGACCCGGCGCCCGGATCGAGCCGCGTGCCGCCGAACAGCGCGAGCAGCTGGCCCGGCTGGCCGCTGATGCCGAAGAACGCCAGCTGGCCGCCCGGCAGGAAGCGCGGCGCCGAACCGCCGTAACCGGCGCGGGTCGCGTACGAGTTGATGCGCAGCGTCGCTTCGCAGCTCGGCGACTGTGCCGACGGCACCGCCGGCCCGGCCTGGCGCCACACGAACGCCTTGTCGTCGAGTTCGTCGACGACGATGACGTCGGTGTCGCCGTCGCGGTCGTAGTCGACGATCACCGCGCACGAACCGGCGATCGTGGTCGGCAGGATCGACGAGTTGCCGAAGGTGCCGGCGCCGTTGTTGCGCAGCATCGTCGCGTTGCCGCTGCCGTAGCTGGCGACCACGATGTCGAGGTCGTCGTCGCCCTCGAGGTCGCCGATGTCGACCGAGACCGGGTCGAAGCCGACCGCGTAGCCGACGCCGGCGGCGAGCCCGCCGCTGCCGTTGCCGAAGAACACCGTCGCGGTCGAGTTGCTGCGGTTGGCGGTCACGCAGTCGACGAAACCGTCGCCGTTGACGTCGCCGGTCGCCATCTGCCACGGGAAGCCACCGGCCGAGATCGTCGTGCTGGTCGTGAACACGCCATTGCCGTTGCCGAGCAGCACGCGCAGGTTCTGCGAGCCCGAGGTGCCGCAGAACAGGTCGGGCCTGCCGTCGCCGTTGGCGTCGGCGACCTGGATCGACCACTCGCCGTTGCCGCCGCCGTCGAAGAACGTCGGCGCCGCGAACGTGCCGTTGCCGTTGTTGCGCAGCAGGCAGATGTTCTGCTGGTTGGTGCAGACCAGATCGATGTCGCCGTCGCTGTCGGCGTCGAGCACCGCGAGCCCGTGCACCGCGCCGCCCACCGCGACCAACTGCGGCGGCAGGTAGTTGCCGGCGCCGTTGTTGAGGAAGACCGCGACCGACTGCCCGTTCTGGTTGCCGGTGGCGAGATCGATCCAGCCGTCGCCGTTGAAGTCGGCGCCCTCGTTGGGGCTCGGCTCCTCGCCGTTCGGCATCAGCGTCACCGTGGGCGCGCCGAAGTTGCCGCAGCCGTCGTTCTTCATCAGCCGCACGTCCCACGACACCTCGTTGGTCGAGCTCATGTCGGGCGAGCCGTCGCGATCGACGTCGCCGGCGAAGAATCCGTAGGTGCGGATCAGGCCCTCGCCGGGCAGCCGGTAGTCGACCGTCTGCGCGAGCTGCAGCGTGCCCGAGGACGGCGCACAATCGATCCACCACGTCGACGTGAAGCCGCCGGTCAGCGTGCTGCCGGTCGTCGAGGTCACGTTGCGCGACACGTAGAGCGTCGCGATCTCGCTGGCGAACAGCGGTCGCGACGGTGCGAACGTCACCGTCGTGCCGCTCGGTGAGAGAGTCAGCTGGCCGGGAACCGGACCGCTCCACCGCCCGGCCAGCCGGATGTTCTGGGCCGTCACCGTCGCCGCCTGCAGCGGGGCGCTGAAGGTCAGCGTCACCACCGCCGCCGGGGAGATGCCGCGGGCGTTGAGCCCCGGGCTCGCGCTGGTGACCGAGAGCTGGGCGGCCGCGCTGGCGGCCAGCAGCAAACAGGGAACGAGTGAGGTGGCTGAGTGCATGGCGAATGCCCCTACGGTCCCGACCGTCGCCGAGGTCCGACTTTCCCGGCGACGGCGCGCTGCGTGCCGGGGCGGCAGGGGCGTAGGATCGGGCCAGAGGTGCCCGTGACGTTCCATGCTCGTCTCGCCTGCGTCGTGCTCCCGTGGTTCCTGGTCGCTTGTGCCGGTGGGGCGGCCGTGAAGTCGGCGCGGCCGGGGTGGGCGATCGCCATCCACGGTGGTGCCGGTGTGCTGTCGCGCAACACGCCGCCGGACCAGGTCCGTGAGTTCGAGGCCGCGCTCGAGCAGGCACTGCGGCTCGGCGTCGAGCGCCTGCAGGCCGGAGCCGCGGCGCTCGACGTGTGCGAGGCCGTCGTGCGTGTGCTCGAGGACGATCCGCACTTCAATGCCGGCAAAGGCGCGGTGTTCAACGAGAAGGGCGAGCACGAACTCGACGCGTCGATCATGGAGGGCCACACGCGGCGCTGCGGTGCGGTCGCCGGCGTGCGCACGGTCAAGAACCCGATCACGCTGGCGCGCGCGGTGATGGAGCAGACGCGGCACGTGCTGCTGATGGGCGACGGCGCCGAGCAGTTCGCGACCTCGGTCGGCGTCGAGCGCGTGCCCAACAGCCACTTCGACACCGAGCACCGGCGCCAGGTGCTCGACGAGGTGCTGCTCGAGCGCGCGCGCACCGGCATGGTGGACGGGCCGCAGCAGCGGCAGAACGCGTACGGCACCGTCGGCTGCGTGGTGCGCGACGGCGACGGGCGGCTGGCGGCGGCGACCAGCACCGGCGGCATGACCGCCAAACGCTTCGGGCGCGTCGGCGACACGCCGGTGATCGGCGCCGGCAACTACGCCGACGACACCGTCGCGATCAGCTGCACCGGCACCGGCGAGCAGTTCATCCGCCATGTCGTCGCGCACGCGATCGCGGCGCGCATGGCGTTCGGCGGGCAGACGCTGGCCGCGGCCAGCCGCGCGCTGGTGTTCGACGTGCTGCAGCCCGGCGACGGCGGCCTGATCGCCGTCGATCGCGACGGCAACCTCGCCGCGCCGTTCAACAGCGAGGGCATGTATCGCGGGCTCGCCGACAGCACCGGCACGTTCGTCGTGCGCATCTTCGAGGACTGACATGCGCGCGTTGATCCTGGTGGTGATGTGGTCGGCCGCGTGTGCGGCGCCGAGTGGTGGCAAGGGCACGCTGCTGCTGGTCGGTGGTGGGCTCGACGACGATGCGCGCCCCGTCTACGAACGGCTGCTGGCGGCCCGCACCGACGCGACGCCGTGCGTCGTCGTCGCCACGGCGGCGACCGGTCCGCAGGACGTCGAGGCGACCGACAAGAGCGAGGCGTTGCGCGCGTGGCAGCCCGGCGTCGCTGTCGAAGTGGTGCGACGCGAGACCTCGGCCGAAGCGACCGTCGCGGTGCTGGCTCGCGCGGCCTCGGTGTTCTTCACCGGCGGCGACCAGAAGCGCATCACGGCGCGCTATCGGCCAGACGAACAGCCGGGTCCGGAATGGCACGCGCTGCAGCAGTTGCTGGCGCGCGGCGGCGTGCTCGGTGGCGGCAGTGCGGGTTGCGCGATGATGGGCGAACGCATGCTGCTCGGCGGTCGCAGCGAGCAGGCGCTCGGCATTCCTGCCGTGGATGACGGCGACGAGCCGGTGCCGCTCGGGCCGCGGCTCGGCCCCGGCATGGGGTTCTTGCCCGGTGTGCTGACCGACTCGCACTTCTTCGAACGCGATCGGCTCGGGCGACTGGTGGCGGCACTCGGGCAGGGGCCGGATCGACTCGGGCTCGGCGTCGGTGAGGACGCCGCGGTCGCGGTCGATGTGGCGTCGCGCACGGTCACCGGCGTCACCGCGGCCGAGACGCTGCTCGTCGATGCGACGTTCGCGCGGCAGGTCGGCCGCGACTGGGTCGGGCTGCGAGCGCGGCTGATCGGTGCGGGCGACGTGGTGCCGCTGGCGCCACTCGGTGCCGCGCCGCCGGCGGCCCTGCCGGCGTCGCCGTCGATCGCACATGAAGTGCCGATCGTCGAGCCGGGGCAGAACCGGCAGCTGGCGTCGTGGCGGATCTTCCGGCAGGCGGTGCCGGGGGCCGGCGTGCTGCGGCTGCAGTTCGGCGGTTGGAGTGTGCTGGCGCAGGCCGAGGGGCCTGGCCTCGTCGGCTTCGAGCTGCGGGTCGGCGACCGACGCTGAACGGCGCGAGCTCGCCTCGGGTCGCGGTGCCGGGACGGCCGATGAGAACGGACCGTTCGCCGATGACGACCCGTATTCCGCCCTCTCCGCTCGGTGCCGCGCCGGCGCGCTCCGTGGCACTCGACGCGCTGCGCTTCGTGGCAGTGGCGCTGGTGCTGGGGCGCCATCTGTTGCCGCCACTCGTGGACCCGAAGGCCGGGCTGCCGCTCGGCACGGCGACCTGGCGCGCGTTCGGCTGGGTCGGGGTCGACCTGTTCTTCGTGCTCAGCGGGTTCCTGGTCGCCGGCCTGCTGTTCGCCGAGCACCGTCGCACCGGCGACGTCAACGTCTGGCACTTCCTCGCCCGCCGCGGCTTCAAGATCTACCCGGCGTTCTACGTGATGCTCGGCATCACCTGGCTCTGGTTCGGCGCGCACCTGCCGCTGTCCGCGTTGATGCACGAGGCGCTGTTCGTGCAGAACTATCTGCAGCCGGTGATCTGGAACCACACCTGGTCGCTGGCCGTCGAGGAACACTTCTACCTGCTGCTGGCGCTGGCGCTCGGCGCCGCGGTGCGGATGCGGCCCGGCAGCGAGGCGATGCGGGGGGTGCCGACCGTGGTCGCATTCGTGTGCATCACGGTGCTCGGGTTGCGGCTGGTGGCGTGGTACCACTCGCCTGGCTCGCACCTGTTGTTCCCGACCCATCTGCGGATCGATGCGCTCGCGTTCGGCGCCTGGCTCGCGTATGCCTTCCACTACCATCGCGAACGCATGGTCGCGTTCGTGCAGGGCCATCGCGCATTGCTGATGGTGGCGGCCGCGGGGCTGCTGTTGCCGAGCCTGCTGTTGCCGGTCGAGACCAGTTTCGTGGTCAACGTGTTCGGGCTGACCGCCAACTACCTGGCCGGTGGCGCGGTGCTGGCGCTGTGCGTGGTGCGTGGCGAGCGGCCGGATCCGAACTGGGTGCGATGGCTCGCGCGAGTCGGCGTGCACTCCTACTCGATCTACCTGTGGCACATGCCGGTGCTGCGCGCGGTGCGCTGGTGGGTCGAGCCGCGCTGCGGCCACGGCGTGGCGGTACTGGTGTACCTGGTCGGGGCCGTGCTGGTCGGGGTGGTGATGGCAGCCGTCGTCGAGCGGCCGTTCCTGGCCCTGCGCGAACGCTGGCTGCCATCGCGATCGAGGGCGGTGGCGCCGGCGGTTGCGGCGCGCGAGCCGGCGCTGGCCGGTCGCTGAGCGGCGTGCATGGCGCCTGGGTCTTCAGGTCCTTCGAGAGCATCAATCCTGCTTCCCTTGGTCCTTTGCGCGCGACGACGACCTTTCGTGTGATGGCATTTCGGAGTCCTTCAACAAGCGACGCTGAACCTTCCTGAGATCCTCCGCCGCCGGCAACTGCTCCGGCACGATGCCACGCATGCGCATTGCTTCGCGCACTTGCCTGTTGTTCTCGACGTGCTCGCCCGTGATCGCTCCTTCGCTGCGAAGGTCGCGTTCCTTGGTGTTGTGCACGGTCATCTCGTTGGCGAAGTCCTTCGCCTTGATCGTGACCGTCGGCAGGAAGTCGGCGAGCGGTCGACCGTCGGGAACCTCCAGCCTCTCCTTCATCTGCTTCGTGTCGAGCCCCCCGAAAAGTGCCACGTCGCCTTTGCTGCGAATCCGCGAGAAACTCGACTCGTTGCCAACTCGCTCGAAGATCACAGCGGACAACTCCTTCTCGCTCTCGACCAGCTTGGCTCGAGCGCGGACACGGTCGACCTCCAGCAGCCGCTGCTCGATGCGCTCGAGCCGACGAGTCTGCACCGCGAAGTAGCTCTGGGCGAATGCGATCGCCTCCTTGCGCGGATCGCCATTCTGGGCGAGCAGGTAGCAGGCGTAGCGAGTCAGGGCGACATCTTCGATCGCGCGCTCGGAACTGCAGCCGAGACGGACCAGTTTCGTTACGCCCCGAAAATGGTCGTCGATGGGCTGGCCAGCCCCGGCACAGGCCGTCTTGGCGCGGTCCACGAGCTTCGCGAAGTTCTCCCAGCGGTCGTAGCCAAGTAGCGGCTGCAGATCGCGGGCGAACCAGAACTCGACGTCTTGTTCCATGCGAACGAGGGCTTCGAACTGGGCGAGCAGGGCAGCGATGTTGTCCTTCTTCATGAGATCTCCGTGTCCGTGGACATCTACACAGTGGGGGACCGGGGGCTTCGTCAGGCCGGGCTGTTTTCCCGACCATTTTCGTGGCGCCACGAAAATGGTTGCTCTCGCTCAAATGCCTTTCAAATAGCGAGTTATGGTTGTTTTGCTCCGTCGGGCAGTTGCCTGGATCCGTCTGCGGACGCTGCCGTCACGCCCATCACTTCGGCAGCGTCGAACCAGCCCTGACGCCCGGCCCGGGCGCACCGTCGCCCAACTCTGCGGCCAGTGCCGCGATCGCCGCGCGCAGTGCGGCGACCTGCTCGGGATGCGCCGCCGCTCTGTCCGTGGTCTCGCCACGATCGGCGTCGAGGTCGAACAGTTCCGCCGGCGCCTCCGCCTTGGCGCCGAGCACCAGCTTCCAGCGCCCGCGTCGCGCCGCGACCGGCCGCTGGTTGTCCCAGAACACCAAGGTGCGCTCGTTCGCCGTCGACGCCGCATCGCGCAGCTGCGGCAGCAGCGACATGCCATCGCGCACGCCAGCCGGCACCGCGAGCCCGGCCGCCGCCGCGAACGTGTGGTACCAATCGAAGCCGGCGGCGATGCCGTCGTCGACGCGACCTGGCGCGACCACGCCCGGCCAGCGCACCAGGCACGCGACGCGGCAACCACCTTCGTAGCGGCTCGAGTACTTCTCGCCGCGCAGCGCGTGCACACGCTTGGTATCGACGGTCGCGGCGTGACCGTAGATGCCCTCGAGCTCGGGGTAGGCGCGCACGAGCGGCCCGTTGTCGGACTGGAACACCACCAGCGTGCGATCGGCGACGCCGGCCGCCTGCAGCGCCGCCATCAGTTCGCCGACCGCCCAGTCGAGGCACTGCACCGCGTCGCCGTAGACACCCGCCTTCGACTGGCCCTGGAAGCGCCGCGCCACCAGCCACGGCGTGTGCGTCTCGATGTTGCCGAAGTGCAGGAAGAACGGCCGGTCGCGGTGCTCGTGCACGAACGCCACCGCGTCGGCGACGAAGCGCTCGGGCAGCGTCGCCAGATTGGTCGGCTGCTCGACGATCTGCTCGTCGCGCAGCAGCGGCAGCGGCGGGAAGCCGCGCGTGCGCCCGTTCTTGTCGAGGCGCTCGGGTACGTGGTCGTTCGGATAAGGGATGCCGAAGAAGTGATCGAAGCCGTGGCGTACCGGCAGGTGCTCGGGCAGGTGACCGAGATGCCACTTGCCGATGCACGCGGTCGCGTAGCCGCCGCTGCGCAGCAGTTCGGCGATCGTGACTTCGGCGTCGGCGAGGCCGGTGCGATCGGTCGGGAACAACACGCGCGGCAGCCCGACGCGCGGGGCGTAGCAGCCCGTGAGGATCGCGGCGCGCGAAGGCGTGCAGGTCGAGTGCGGCGCGTAGAACGAGGTCAAGCGCACGCCCTCGGCGGCGAGCCGGTCGAGGTTCGGCGTCGCGATGTCGCGGCAGCCGTAGCACGACAGGTCGTCGAAGGCGACGTCGTCGGCGACGATGTGCACGATGTTGGGCGGGAGTTGCCGGTCCTGACACCGGGCCGGGGCGTCGGCGAGCACGAGCACGGAGATGCCGAACAGGAGGGCGCGCATCGCACCATGGTGGCGCCATGGCCATTGGTTGGCCACCGCGGTCGCCGCGCGGTGCCGACCCGGCCGTGCCAGCGCCGGCTGCGCGGATGCTGGAGCGGATCGCTGCATGGGCTATGGTGCCGCGCGCGATGAACTGCACCGGCCCTCTCCCCGCGGTTGCCCGATGAACGCGCCGCGCGCCCTCTGGTGGAGCCTCGCCCTGGTGGTGCTGTTCGCCGCCGCGCTGCGCATGGCGTGGCTCGGCGACGATGCCTACATCACGCTGCGCTCGGTCGAGAACTGGGTCAGCGGCAACGGCCTGCGCTGGAACGCCGCCGATCGCGTGCAGACCTACACGCATCCGGCCTGGATGCTGCTGTTGTCCGCCGGGCGCTGGCTGACCGGCGAGTCCTACCTGACCACGATCGCCATCTCGTTGGGGTTGTCGGTGCTGGCGATGGCGATGCTGCTCGCGCGCGCCGCGACCGGGGCCGCGCTGTTGGCGAGCACGCTGCTGCTGCTCGGCACCCGCGCGTTCGTCGAGTACTCGACCTCCGGGCTGGAGACGCCGCTCAGCTACGTGCTGCTGGTCGCGTTCGCGGCGGTGATCGTGCGCACCGAGGTGCCGCCGGCGGTGCGCATGACGAAGGCCGTGCTGCTGGTGGCGCTGCTGTGCACCAACCGCATGGACCTCGGTGTGCTGTGCGCGCCGGCGGTGCTGTCGACGGTGCGTGGTGTTCCGCTCCGGGCGCTGCTGGCGAATGGCGCGCTCGCATCGTTGCCGTTCCTCGGTTGGCTGCTGTTCGCGGTGCTCTACTACGGCAGCCCGTTCCCGGTCACCGCGCATGCGAAGGCGTTCGGCGTCGGCATCCCCGCGGCCGACCTCGCGGTGCAGGGGCTGCACTACGCGCGCTTCGCGCTGGTCGACGACCCGCTGTTGTTGCCGGTGGTCGGGCTCGGCATCGGCATCGGCCTGTGGCAGGCGACGACGCGCTGGCTCGCGCTCGGCGCGCTGTGCTACTGCGGCTACGTGGTGAAGGTCGGCGGCGACTTCATGGCCGGGCGCTTCTTCCTGCCGCCGTTCGTGGTGGCGATGGCGGTGCTGGTGCCGTGGCTGTCGAAGCGCTCGCGCGCCCTCTGCATCACGGTGGCCATCTTCGCGGTCGCCGCCGTGCTGTGGCGCGGCGTGCCGCCGTGGTTGCGCACGCCGCCGGTCGACCCGCAGCCGACCGATGCGCTGATCGAGGCCCAGCACGGTGTCGCCGACGAACGCGCCGTCTACTGGCCGCAGCTCGGGCTGTGGTCGCCCGGGCGAGCGTTGCCGCAGTGGGGCATGCTCGACGCGCTGGCGCGGCCCGACGGCACGGGTGGGCGCTGGATCCTGCTGAACGGCGCGGTCGGCAGTGCCGGCTTCAACTCGGGCCGGCAGGGTCACGTGCTCGATCCGCTGCTGTGCGATCCGCTGCTGACGCGGCTGCCGGCGCGTGATCCGGGCAAGTGGCGCATCGGCCACGTGCTGCGGCGCATCCCCGAGGGCTACTACGAGTCGCTGGCGACCGGCGAGAACCGTCTGCTGCACCCCGGCCTGCGCGCCTACTACGACGCGCTGCGTTCGCTGACGCGCGACCCGGTGTTCGCACCCGAGCGGCTCCGCTATCTGTGGCGCATGGCGCTCGGTGAATTCGATGCCGGCTTCCGCGCGTTCACGGCCGAGCACTACTACCGTCCACCGCGGGTGTCGCTGGCGCTCGCCGAGCTGCCGGCGGCGCTGCCGTTCGGGGTCTACTGGTTCGACGAGCCGCGGGTGCGCATCGTCTACGACGGTGGTGTGTCGATCGGCCTCGACGGGCGCACGCACCGGGCCCGCGAACTGCATCTGCAGGCGCTGGGCGGGCAGTTCTTCACCTACCGCGTGCGGTTCCTCCGCGATGGTCCGGTGGTCGGTGAGGCGATCGCGAATGCGCAGCCGCCGGCACCCGGGCTGACGCCGCTGCAGGCCACCGCCGGGCTCGGCGGCTTCGTGGTGACGGTGCCGGCCGACATCGAGTTCGACACCGTGTGGATCGATGCGCTGGAGACGCCGCGCACGCACCAGTCGCCCGGGCCGCCGGGCATCGGTGCGCTGCGCTTGGTCGATTGACTCTGCTCGAGGGGCCGTGGCGCGGCGCGCGGCGCCGATCAGTTGCCCTGCAGCTGCCAGGACAGGCAGTTGCTGAGACCGAAGCCGAACGCGCCGCCGCCGAAGCACAGCGACATGCACTGCGAGCTCAGCACCAGGTTGGCCAGCGCCGGCGCGACCGGCAGCGGCAGCGAGAACGTGGCGCTGCCGCCGCAGGCGCCGCCGCCGGTCGTCACCACCGGGCCGAGGTTGCCGAGGTAGGGCAGCGTGTGGATGTCGCCGCACAGCGGCGGCACGGTGACTCCGGGGGCCACGCACGGGCCGTTGCCGATCAGGCACCACGCGAACGCCCCGGTCGGGGCCTGGTCGAGGCCGAGCGAGAACGCCGCGTTGCCGAGGTTCGGGTCGTTGCGCAGCGTGTGCACCTGCGGGCACGGCGGGCACGGCCCGTTGCCGCACGAGGTGCCGACGCTGGTCGGGCCACCGGGGCGGACCGCCAGGCCGATGATGCGATCGGCGGCGACGATCGGGCCGAGGCAGCAGTTGATGCCGGTGATGGCGACGCCGGGGCCGGCGGGCACGTAGTTGATCGCGTCCGCGGAGTTGCCGTTGGTCGCGTAGAGGATCTGGTTGCCCCAGTCGACCGCGAGGCCGAGGATCGGATTGGGGATGCCGCCGATGCACGGTGGCACCTGGAACTGCTGCACCGGCACACACGGCGCCCCGAGCTGGCTGACGACGATGACGTTCGCGCCGCCCGGCAGCTGCGGGTAGGAGATGAACACGAGGCCGTTGCCCTCGTCGACGGCGAGGCCGGTGGTGACGTTGCCGATCGGGGTCGGGCCGAGGCCGGTGTTGCACACGCCGATCGGGGTCGGCGGGCAGGTGTTGTTGTAGAAGTGCAGGAAGCCGAGGCTGTCGATCATCCACAGCTGGTCGAGTCCTTCGACGTACTCGAGGCCGGTGATGAACGCGTTCGGGCCCAGCGTCGGGATCGGCGCCGGCGGGCACATCGGTGCGCAGTTGTCGTCGTACTGCGCGATGACCACGCCGTTGGTGACCCAGGCGCCGGAGCGGACCGAGTTCCACGCCGTGCCGCCGACCGGTGCCGGCAGCGCGGCCGAGTTCGGCATGCCGGGCAGCGGGCACTGGCCGGCGGGGGCGCAGGTGGCCGGGTCGAGTTGTCGCAGCAGCGGGATGGCGCGGGTGATGCCGATCAGCGTCGCGGGCGTCTGGGCGGACAGGCCGGCGGCAAGGGCGGGGATGGTGAGCGCGAGCAGGGAGGTTCGCATGTTGGGTAGGTCAGGCGGATGGAGCGGGGGCTCGCTCGGGAAGAGCCGACCGCTGCGCCGCGCACGCGGATTTTCCGCGCTGGCCCGCCGCGGCCGGATCCGCCGGGTGTGCAGGCTGTCCAGGTGTGCGGCGTTGATTCTCGGGCGCTGGCCGCTACGGTAAAAAGAGCCGCTACTAACTTAAAAAGGCCACGAATTAGCCTTCGTTGCCTGACTCTTGCCCCAACCCGAGCCCGCCATGGCAACCCGCCCCTCTCCCGCCCGCAGCAGCAAACCGAGTCGTACTGTCACCGAGCCGGCGCCTCTGCGCCAGTTCCTCGAGATCCCCTACGACGAGCTCGAGGCGCGCAACCTCGCCATCAAGGCCCAGCGGCTCGATCGCGTCGACGCCGAGCGCATGAGGAGGCTGCGCATCGCCGACCTCGAGGCCGAGCCCCACGTCAAGGCGGTGACGGTGTGCTTCACCGACCTCGAGGGGCGGCTGCACATGCTGGACTACGACAAGAAGTTCCTGCTCGGCAGCTACGACAACCTGACCTTCGACGGCAGCTCGATCCGCGGCTTCTCGGTGCAGGCCGAGAGCGATCTGCGCCTGGGCATCGACTGGTCCTCGTTCTACTGGCTGCCGTCGGACGTGTTCGGGCCCGGCAAGGTGCTGGTGTTCGGCGAGGTGTTCGGCCGCGACGGTCGCATCTACGAAGGCGACATGCGCGCGCAGCTCAAGCGTTACCTCGCCGAGCGCTTCGCGGCGGACGGTTCGGTCTGCCATGCCGCCAACGAGATCGAGGGCTTCCTGTTCAAGGGCCGCGATGCCGAGCGCCATTTCCACGAGACCGGCCAGTTCGAATACGTGTCGACCGGCGGCTACTACCACTCGCTGCCCAGCGATCCGCTGCGGCAGTTCATCGACGCCGCCGCCGAGGCGCAGCGCGCGATGGGCTTCTCGAACGAGAAGGACCATCCGGAGGTGGCGCCGAGCCAGTTCGAGATGAACTTCTCGTACAGCGAGGCGCTGATCGCCGCGGACCAGTACCAGCTCTACAAGCTGCTGTGCCGCCAGATCGCGGCCAAGCTCGACATGACGGCGTCCTTCCTGCCGAAGCCGGTGGTGGGCATCAACGGCTCCGGCGCGCACACCAACATCTCGGTGGCGCGCAAGGGCAAGAACCTGTTCCACGACGCCAAGGGGCAGGACGGGGTGTCGAGGCTGGCCTGGGAGTTCGTCGATCGCATCCTCAACGCGGCGTCCGACATCTGCCTGGTGCTGAATCCCAGCGTCAACGCGTATCGCCGGCTGGATCCGCACTTCGAGGCGCCCAACCAGATCAAGGTGTCGCCGGTCGACCGCGGTTCGATGATCCGGATCCCACTCGGCAACGAGAAGAGCGCCCGCATCGAGATCCGCTCGGTGGGCCCGGACGCGAACATCTACCAGACCCTCTACACGCTGTTCCGCACCGGTTTCGAAGGGCCGGCCGCCGATCCGAAGGACGAAGGCAAGCGCAGCCGCACCCGCTTCCTGCCCGACAACATCTACAAGGCCATGGATGCGTTCAAAGGCAGCGAGTGGACGCGGACCCTGTTCGGCGCCGCGGTGCAGGAGAAGTTCGTCGAGCTCAAGCAGGCTCAGGCCGAGCGTTGCCCGAAGGCGCTGGGCACGCGGGTGAAGATCGCCGAGGTGCAGTTCCACCACGAGGTCACCAACCAGTACCTGTGGAGCCAGTTCTGACGCGAGCGCCCGCTCGCGCCGCGCGCGGGTGTGGTCCGCGTGTGGTCGCGGTCACCAAGGCGCCGCGGCGCGCCGGTTGGGCCGCGCGTAGAGGTAGCGGCGCTCGGCGTCGAAGATCAGGTTCATGCGGGTGAGCATCCCGGCGCCGAGCACGCTGGTGCGCTGCGCGCCGAGCTTGCCGTCGAAGATCGCGGCCGGCACGTCGGCGAACGCGATCGACCCGAACTGCAGCCCGCGCAGCCGCACCCGACGGGTGCGCACCGGATTGCCGTACGAGTCGCGCAGCTCGGTGTCGCCGGCGGCGACCAGTTCACTGTCCAGGCCGTGGTCGTGCACGAACTGCTCGTCGAGCAGGGCGTTGCCGGCGTAGCCGGTGTGCAGCAGGAAGCCGGTCCGGGCCCGCAGTGCACCGACCGACAGTTCGCCCTCGACACGCATCGAGCTGTGGTCCTGCAGCAGCTCGATCCGCTGCCAGCTCGTCGCGTACGGCGGCAACCTCGTGTGCAGCCGCAGCTCGCCGGCATCGAAGTCGAGCTCGAGCACGCGGCCGGCGAACAGGTTCGGCCCGAACTTGCCGTCGGTGCCGGGCCCCGAGTGTTCGCTCTCGGTGAGCTCGAGATCGTGCCATTCCAGTGCGCCGATCCGGAGCGAGTTGCCGCTGCTGTGCCGCGCCTGGTTGCTGCCGCCCCAGCTGTTGACCACGATCGAGCCATCGCTCGTGAACGTCATCAGCTTCGCGATCGCGGCCTCGGTCAGCGACACCGAGTCGACCGCGGTGTGGAACATCAGGTCCAGCTGGTCGCGGCCGTTGAGAACGGCACGGATGGACACGTTGCCCGCGGCCGTCAGCGTGAACGGGATGGTCAACGTCGGCTCGTTGGTGGCGCAGCCGCCGAGACAGCACGCTGTCGTCACGGCGAGCCCGGCCAGGTGGCGACGCATCGCGCCGCGAACGGATCGGCAGCTCATCGCACGGTCTCGCGCCGGAACGGCAGCGGTGGGCTGTGCGGCAGTGTCGCGGGATCCTCGTCGGCTCGGGTCGGTATGCGGCGCAGTCGCAGCTGCAGATCGACGTCGCTCGGCAGCATCGACCAGATCGCATCCGGCAGCAGCACCTCGGTGCCCTGCAGCACGACCCTGCCGTGGCTCCATTCGTGGCTCGCCAACCGGACCCGCCCGTTCGGCTCGAACGCGTAGAGCGTGTAGCGCGTGTCCGCCGGCGCACCGGGGTCCTCCCAACGCAGCGTCGGCGGTGCCACGCTCGCCGCGGGCAGGCCGATCGCCCAACGCAGCGTCGGCGCGTTCGGCGGCGTGACGATGTCACCGACCAGGGCCCGGTGCCACGCCGGCGCGGGCGCGAGCTGCGGCGCGAACGCGGGCCGGAACCAGCCGAACAGCACCACCAACGCGGTCGCGGGCAGCAGCGGCAGCAACCAGCGCCGCCAGCGCAGCGACGCCGACAGCTGCACGAGGCCGGCGGCGAGCAATACCGCGGCCGGACCGAGCGCCGGGAACAGCAGGCGGCCCTGCGGCTGCGGCGCCTTCCAGTTGAACTGCGCGGTGCCGGCGAACACCAGCAACGCCGCGACCCACAGCAACCATGCCGGGCGCGGCCAGTGCTTGCGTTGGCGGGGGACCGTGGCGAGCGCGATGCCGACGGCGGCCAGTGCCGTCACCGTTGCCGCGAGCCAGAGCAAGGCGCGCGGCGGCGGCAGGCTGAACCAGCCGAACTGCCCCAGCAGCGACGTGAACACCGTCGGCAGGAACGACGGCACCGACGCCGGCCACGGCTCGGTGCCGAGCAGATACGACCAGCGCAGTTCGGGCGGGATCGGCTGGAACGCGGCGTCGTGCACCGACAGCGCCAGTGGATCGCCGTAGAGCTGCGCGTTGCGCACGAACCACCAGCCGCTGGTGGCTAGCGCCGCCACCAGCGTGAGCACGCCGGCGGCGACCAGCGGCCCACGATCGCCAGTGCGATCGCGCCTTTGCCACCACGCGACCGCGAACGTGAGCGCGGTCAGCGGCAGCAGGAACAGCGCGGTGAGCTTGGTCAGCAGCGCCGCGCCGAGCAGCGCGCCGAGCAGCAGACCCGTGCGGGCCCGGATGCGTTCGGTCTGCAGCAGCTTCACGAGCCGCAGCAATACCGCGGCGGCGAGCGTGGTTGCCAACACGTCGCTGTTCAGCACGCCGTGCAGGAACGAGAACATCGGCAGGCACGCGACCAGCAGCGCGGCGAGGTCGGCGACCCGCGGCGCGTTCGGGCAGCAGCGACGGCCGAGCCGGTGCACACAGACGATCGTCATCGCGCCGAGGGCGACCGACAGCAGCCGCAGCAACAGCAGCACGCCTTCGCCCTGGCCGTTGCCGTGCAGCAAGTGCAGATGTCGGGCGGGGCTCGCCGGGTTGCCGAAGTCTGCGTGTTCGAGCGGGCCGAACACGGTGTCGGCGCGGCCTAGAGCACGCAGCATGCCGGCCAGCAGCGCGTAGTAGAGCGGCGGGTGGTGCGCGAGCACCGCACCGTCGGTCTGCGGCAGGCCGCGGGCGGCGGCGAGGCCGGGGGCCAGTGGCAAGGTGCCGGCGTGGGCGAGGAACTGCGCGTATTCGTAGTGGCTGTTCTCGTCCGGGCCTTCGAAGCTCGGCGTCATCGCGGCGTAGCTGCCGGCCAGCACCAGATGGCAGAGCAGGGCGAGCCAGAGCAGCGAACGCGGCATGGGCGCGCACTCTACGGCCGGTGCGAACGGGTGCAGCTGTCGACGGCCGCTTCCGCGCCTTGTCGCCCCTCACGGCCTGCCGTAGGGTGCCCGCCGCCGCATGAGCCCCTCGCCCTCGCCTCTCGCTTCTGCACCGCCGCGGCGTGCGCTCGTGGACCTGCTGCTGGCGCTGGGACTCGGTGGTCTCGCCTACGCATTGTCCTGCGTGGTGGTGCCGCCGGAAGCCGTCGTGAAGGGCTTCGGCGAACAGTGGCAGATGATGTCGGCCGCCCCGCTCGAGTTGCGCGGGCTGCTGCCGCAGCGCCTGCTGGCGCCGCTGCTGGCCTGGCTGTGCGGTTGCGGCGGCGACGGCTACGTGGTGTTCGCACGCGGGCTCGCGGTGTTCCTGCTGGTCACCGTGGCCTGGTTCGCGCTGCGGCGCGGGGCGGCGATCGTCGATGCGGCCCTGGTGACGCTGGCGGTGGCGGCGACGGCGACGATCCAGCTCTACAAGGAGCACTGGGTCGGTTACCCGGACCCGCTGTGCTACGCGCTGCTGTTCTTGATGCTGCTGCTGGTCCGCCACCCGTTGCCGTTCTGGGGGCTGTTCCTGCTCAATCTGTTCAATCACGAACTGGTCGCGTTCGTGCTGCCGTGGCTGTGGTTCGTCCGCCGGCAGGCGCACGGGAAGTGGCAGCACGATGTCCTGGGTGCCGGCCTCGCCCTCGGCGTCTACGGCGCGTTCTATCTGTGGGTGCAACAGCACGCGCCGCAGCAGGTGTTCGATGCGGCCTACTTCGCCAACCACCCGCTGTTCCCGGGTGGCAGCCTCGTGGTGTGGATGCTCGCGCTGGTGCACCTGGTGGTCGCGTTCGGGCCGGTGCTCGCGGTGCTGGCGTGGCACCAGCATCGGCGGGAGAGCCGTGGCGAACGGTGGCACCTGTGGCTGATGGCGCTGTCGTCGTTCGTGATCTTCTGCATCGCGTTCGACTGGGCGCGGCACAGCAATCTGGTCGTGGTGCCGTTCGTGATCGCGTCGCTGGCGTTCCTGCGGGCGGGGCATCGGTTGCCCTATGCCGGCCTGATCGCGCTCGGGGTGGTGCTGATGATGTGGGTGCGGCCGTGGTCGCCGACCGCGTGGCCGACGCACGCGGTGGCCGCGGTCGAGCTGCTGGTGCACGCCGGGGTCGCGATCGTCGGCCCGCCGCGGTAT
>JALORC010000107.1 GCA_025459175.1 Planctomycetota bacterium
TCCGGCGATGATGAGCGCCGTCTCGAATACTCGCCATGCGACACGTCTTGCTGCGCTTCGTTCCGCTCGTGCTGGTTGCAGTCACCGAGAACGTTCCGGCCGTCGCCGCGACCGGCCTCAGCTTCGCGTCGGCCGGCTCGTTCCAGGACCCCGCACCGCCGCCGCCTGAGCCGGCAGCGGGCGGTGCCGCACGGGCCGAAGAGCGACTGCAGAAGCAGCTGCGGGAAGGGGCGGCGGTGGTGGATCGCTCGTTCGAGCTGACCTGGTCCTGGTCGGAAGGGCGGCGGTCGGTCATGCAGCATCGCGCCAAGACGCCGATCCGGCCGATCCGCCCGGCCGCGGCGTCCGGCTCGCTGCACACCGATCTGCTGTGCCTGCGGGTCCCGGCCCCCGACGAGATCGAGTTGGTGCAGCTCGGCACGCAGGCGATCGCCAGGCAGGCCGGCGCCGCCTGGAAACAGGTCGAGCGGCTCCAGCTCGAGCAGAACGGGGTCCGGTTCACTCCCGATCCGCGCCTGTTGCTGCGCACGCTGGCGGCGGTCCCGTTCGTCGTGCGCGATCGCAAGATCGACGAGGTCGGCGGCCAACCGGTGGAACTCGTCTCGCTGGAGCTCCCGCCGGAGAGCGGCGAACTGCTGCACCGAGCCGGCGCCATCCCCGATCCGAACCCGGTGGAGGCGTCGATGCGCGCGGCCATGGAGCGCCATCGCGTCGATCCGGTGCACGTCCCGCCGCCGGTGCTCGATGTCGCGATCACGATCGATGTCACCAGCCAGCAGGTCGTCGGCGTCACGGTGCGCGCGCTGCTGGCGCCAGTCGACACCCGCGCCATCCTGCAAGCTGCCGGCGGCCGCATGCGTGCGACGGCGGACGACGCTGCCGCGATCGCGGCGATCCAGGCGGCGCTGCGCGGCGACGGCAAACAGCCGTTCGTCTATCGGGACGGGTTGCCCGAACGCGATGCCGCGGGGGCCGAGCAGCGCCTGCTGACCTGCCGCATCGGCGGCCCTGCCGAGCGGCCGAAGCTGGCCGAGGAGCAGGAGCGGCTGCTGCAGCCGCGCTGAACGGCGACCGGGCGCCACGTCGTGCCGGTCGTCGCCATCGGCAACCGCGGCCGCTCAGTCCGGCGGCAGCGCGTCGTGCACGCGGCCGCGGCGCAGCAGCTCGAGCTTCTCGGCGAGTTTCGGCAGGGCTCGCTGGTAGCGCTTGCGCGCCGCTTCCTCGCCGAGGCCGAGGCTCTGGCCGATCGCGGCGAACGTCGCGCCGTTCCAGTCGCGCAGCCGGATCGCCTCGCGGTCCGTCGGGTCGAGCAGTTCGAGCGCCAGGCGAAGCCAGGCCTGCTGTTCGTTGCGCTCGGCATGCGCGTCCGGCTCGGTGACGCTGCGCGCCGGCGCGTCGAGCAGCAGCACCGAGTCGCCCGCCAGCGGTCGTTCGCGGCGCGGATCGCGCTGCGCGCGCTGCAGGTAGCGCACGCGGTCGATCAGCGTGTTCTCGACGATGCGCGCCAGCAGCGCGCGGAACGCCGCCGGGTCGTCGATGGCGAACTTCGGCCCGTCGCGCAGCACGTCGAGCAGGGCCCGCTGCACGAAGTCCTGCGTGTCGCCGTCGCGGCGCGCCAGCGGCGACAGTCGACGCCGCACGTGCGCCTCGATCCACGGCAAGTGGTCGGCGACGAGGCGCTGCAGCGCATCGACGTCGCCGCGCTGCACGCGCAACACCTGGCCGGTGATCGTGTCCTGGGGAGCACTCATGGGCGTTCGGCCGCGCGTTGGCGCAGGCGTCGGAAGTCCGGGTGGTCGCTCAGGCCGGCGAAGCGCTCGTCGTCGAGCAGGCGGCGTGCTTCCTTCTTGTTCACCGCCAGGATGGCCTCGAGGGCGGCGGCGGCGATGCGAGCCCCCTCGTCGTCGCGGCCGGTGGCGGGCTCGCCGGCGACGGAGGCGCCGGCGGGGCTGGGCGGTGCCGACAGGTAGGCAGCGGCTGCGGCGGCCATGCGCAGCGCGGCGACCTTGCCCGACGCGTTCTTCGTGGCGTCTCGTGCGGCGGCCAGCGACTCGGCGCTGCGATCGAGGTGGGCCAATGCGAAGGCGAGATTGGCCTGGTGGTGGCCGAGCAGCACGAGCAGACGCGGGTCGCCCGGTTCTCGAGCCAGCGCGGCCTGTTGGTGCTGGCAGGCCTGCTGGGCGTGCTCGGCCGCGGCCGTGTACTCACCGCGTTCGTTGGCGAACAGGGCCGCGGAATTGTGCGCGACGGCGAGATCGACGTGCGGCGCGGTGGCCTCGGTCTGTGCCTCGAGCAGCGAAGTGCGCCACGCGATGGCTCGCTGCAGCAGCGTGCGGGCTTCGGCATCGTGGCTGTGGTCGGGATGCTGCACGGTCAGCACGTCGGCGAGCAGCAGCGTCAGCTCCGCGGCCAACGAGCAGTCGGCGAGCCTCGGCTCGTGCTTCGATCGCGGATCGCCACCTTCGGGCGGGCACAGGGCGAGACCGGCGCGCAGATGGCGTTCGGCCGCCGTGTCGTCACCGCGCGCGAAGCTCTGCACCCCGAGCGCGACGTGGCCCGACAGCAGCGTGCGGCGGAGCAGCAACGAGCCGGGGTAGATCGCGAACCAATGCGACGCCGTCTGCATCGCGAGGCCGAACATCGACTCTGCCTCGTCCTGCCGTCCGAGGCGCTGCAACGCCATGCCGATCGCCACCAGCGCGTCCGCCTTGTCGATGCCGATCACCGGGTCGGCCGGCAGCTGGTCGAAACGCGGCAACGTCGCGGCCAGCAGCGCATGGGCTTCGTCGGTTCGGCCGAGGAGCAGCCGCGCGCGGCCGAGCGCCACGTCGGTGCGCACGGCGAGCACGGCCGCGACCGGGTCGCCGGCGAGCTCGGGCCCGCGCAGGATCGTTGCGGCGCGCACCAGCAGTGTCTCGGCCATCGCGCGGCGGTCGATCCAATCGGCCAGCGTGCTGCCGAACAGCAGCAGCGTGGTCGCGTGACCGAGTCGCGGCTCCTTCGCCGTCGGGGCGGCGTCGACGAGCCGTTGCCATTGCGCGTCGAGTGCGCCGAAGGTCAGGTCGGCGAGCTGGTGGTCGCGGCGAAGCTGCACCTGCAGATCCCGGTGCGACAGTCGCGCTGCCAGCATGGCGGCTTCGGGCTGCGATTCGACGTCGGTGGACGTGGCGAGCAGCAGCATGCGGGCGCGCACGTTCACCTCGGAGGCCCGCTCGTACCGCTCCATCGCCACGTAGATGCCGGCGACGATCTCGAGCGATTTCGCGATGCGGAGGCGTCGCTGCGGCAGTTCGCTGCGCAGCGCCAGGAACTGCGAGCACAGGTCGGCGACCGCGGCCAGCTGCGGCTCGTACTGGTTGCCCGGGCCCGGCTGGCGATCGAGCTGCTGGCCGAGCAGCGACAGCGTCTGTTCGATGCCGCGGAACGCGAGCTCCTCCGCCTGGTCGAGCACCGCGCGTTCGCTCTCGACCGCCGCGCGTGTGCGGTGCAGGTGCCACGCCAGGGCCGACGGCGCGCCGACCACCGTCACCAGCGCCAGCGTCGTCACCGCGAGGCGCAGGCGGTGGCGACGGACCCACTTGGCCGAGCGCGTGAACAGGCTCGGCGGGGCGGCGTGGATCGGCTCGATGCGCAGGAACCGGCGCAGGTCAGCGGCCAGCGCGCCGGCGCTCGGGTAGCGGTGGCCGGGATGCCGTTCGAGCGCCTTGTGGCAGATGGTCTGCAGGTCGCGCGGAACGTGCGGAGCGACGCTGCGCAGCGACGGGAACTCGCCGAGCTCGATGCGGCGCAGCACGGCGCGCGAGTCGTCGCCGTCGAACGGGCGGCGGTGCGCCAACAGTTCGTACAGCACGATGCCGAGCGCGAACACGTCGGCGGTCGGACCGACCGGCGCGCCGGTGACCTGCTCGGGGCTGCAGTAGTGCGGCGTGCCGAGGAACTCGCCGGCGGCCGAGCGGGTCGCCGCGTCGAGCTCCTTGGCGACGCCGAAGTCCATCAGCCGCACGCTGCCGTCGGCGCCGATCATCACGTTGTGCGGTTTGACGTCGCGGTGCACGAGGCCGCGCTCGTGCGCGTGCTGCAGCGCGGCGGCGACCTGCGCGACCAGCTCGGCGCACTCGGCGACGCGACTGCAGTCGGCACGCACGCCGAGCCGCTCTTCCTGCATGACCACGTGCAGCGGCCGGCCGTCGACGAACTCCATGCTGAAGAAGTGCACGCCGCGCCATTCGCCCACCTCGTGGATCGGCACGATCGCCGGGTGCTGCAGCCGCGACGCCAGCGTCGCCTCGTGGCGGAAGCGTTCGATCGCGCGCGGCGAACTCGCGAGGTGCGTCGGCAGCACCTTCAGCGCCACACGCCGGCGCAGCGAGACCTGTTCGGCCTCGTAGACGACGCCCATGCCGCCTCGACCGACCTCGCGCAGCAGCCGGTAGTCGCCGAGGCATTGCCCTGGCTGCGGCAAGAACGGCGCGCTCGCCTCGTCGTCGGCGGCGTCGTCGAGCATCGGCTCCAGCAGGTCGCGCAGCGGTTCGTGCGCCGCGAGGAACGCCGCGCGGTCACCGCCGACGCCTTGCGCGCGGAACTCCAGGAATGCCTCCATCGCCGCCGCGAGGCGTTGCAGGCGACCGTCCTGGTCGTGGTCCGGCTGGCGTTGCGGTGCGGTCATGCGATCCGTCGTGGGCGGCGCGGCAGCATAGCTCGCGTCGCCTTGGTCCGAGGAAGCGCCGGGCCGGGCCGCGAGCGGACATGGATTTCGCCGCGGATCGCGTTTGTCCGCCGGCGTCGGCGAACGGCGCTCGAGAGCGGGCAACGGATCGAAATCCAACATGCAAAGCACTTCCTCTGGCCCGGCCACGCTGGCCCGGCATCCTTCGTTCGCCGCGTTGCGCGCGGCTCGTTCCGTCCCGGTCGCCTTGCTGGCTGCCCTGGCCTTGCCGGCGCAGCAGCGGGAGGCGGCGACGAGCGCCTCGCTGGCCCCGACCGCACCGCTCGCCACGGCCGGTCTGGCCGCCTGCGTGCCGATCCACACCCAGCCCGACGACGGAGGTCAGCCCTATGGCATCTGGGCCGCGGGCCGCGACTACAAGGCCTCGTTCGACGGCGGTATGTGCTTCGTGCCGTACCTAGGCGCCGGCGACGACGCGCCCGTCGAGTGGCGCTGGACCACGACTTCGGCGACGGTCGGTGAGCACCAGCTCGTCACCAGGGCACCGCGGCTCACGCACACTGCGTGGCGTGCCGAGTACGAGCTCGGTGCCCTGGTCGAGGCCTACGACGTGCGGCCGGAAGGTCTCGAGCAGACGTTCGTGCTGCGGGAGAGGCCGGCGGCGAACGGCGAGCTGGTGATTCGCGGCGCGATCGCCAGCGTGCTGCGCGCGGCGGCGGTCGGCGACGACGGCGAGGTGCGGTTCGTCGATGCGCTCGGTCGCGACATCGTGCACTACGGCAGCGCCACGGCGATCGACGCGGCCGGGCGGCGGCAACCGATGCGCACCGAACTGTTCGACGGCGGCCTCGAATTGCGTCTCGACGCGGCGTGGCTCGCCAGTGCGCGGTTTCCGGTGGTCGTCGATCCACTGGTGGCGCCGGTGTCGATCGCGGTCGGTGCACCCGTCGTCGACGTCGCCATCGCGCATGATGCGATGGGGGTGAAGAACGTGTGGTACGCCGAGGTCCGGCAGACCGGCGCCGATGCCGACCTGCGCCTGTTGCGCTGCGACGAGAACGGCCAGAACCCGATCCTCGTGTTCTCCGACATCACCGCGTCCTGGTCGTCGATCGAACCGGCGCTCGGGATCAACGTGCCGGCGGCCAGCGCCGTGCTGGCTTGGACGCGTCACCTCGTCGCCAGCGACACCCGGCGTGTGCGGGTGCACGTGCACGACCGGCTCGATCTCGGGTTCGATGGCACGGTGGTGCTCGTGCCGAACCAGCCCGACACCCATCACTGGCGGCCGACGGTCGGCCACGAGCTCTCGCCGGTGTCGTTCACGTCGGTGCTGATCGCCTACCAGGTCGAGAACGGCGTCGCCTTCGCCAACGGCGCGTTCAGCCAGATCCACGCGGTCGAGCTCGCGTGCGGTGGCACGGGCTCCGTGACGGCGCAGTTCCCGGTCGCGCAGACCGCGTTCGTCGACCACGAACGGCCGACTCTGGCCAAGGTCGCGGTCGGCCCGACGCGCGTGTGGACGGTCGGCTACCAGCGTCACGCGGGGCTCGCGAACTCGGACTGGTCGATCGGGATCAGGCGAATCAACGCGGCCAACGTCGTCGGTGCCGAGCAACTCGTCGACAACCTCGTCGCACAGCAGCACGAGATGGCCCCGAAGCTCGGCGGCAGCGACGACCGGCTGATGCTGTTCTGCACCGCGTCGACGATCGCCGAGTCGCTGCCGAAGCCCGGCAACGCCAACGGCCATCGCATCCGCGGCACGCGCCTCGACTGGAACGGTGTCGCGTTCGCGGCGCCGCACGGCACCGAGGTGCTCGAGAGCGAGGTCGACGCGCGGCTCGAGCTCGGCGGCGTCGACTTCGACCGCAACTCGGGCAGTCACTGGGGACTCGGTTTCCGCAGCAATGTGACGCAGAACGTCTATCTCGGCGTCTACGGCTTCCGGGGCGAACAGGTGCGTCGCGAGACGCTCGGCGCGCCGACCACGGGTCTCGGCACCAGCGTCGGAGGTGCGGTGTGCTTCCAGGCCGATGACGACGAGTTCGTCGCCGCCTATGGCATCGCCGATCCCGGCCTGAACTCCGTGTCGTGGCTGCGGCGCAGCCAGTACCCGATCACCCTCGGCGTGACCGCGAGCGGCGCCAGCTGCACACCGGTGCAGCTGGCGTGGTACGGCAGCACGTGGGTCGGCACCGAGCACTGCGGGGTACAGTTCTCGAACGCGCCGGCCGGGTCGTTCACGCTCGTGCTGGTGGCGGTGGCACCGGCGTCGCTGCAGCTGTTCGGCATCGACGGCGTGCACGACGGTTGCTGGCTGCACGTGCCGCTCGGTGGTCCGGATTACGTCGGCAACCTGCCGTTGGTGGTCGGGGGGGCGGGCAGCTGGCAGCTGTCGCTGCCCGAGGTGCTGGGCCCCGGCACGCTGCGCTTCCAGGGCGTGAACTTCGATCCGGCGTCGAACGAGTTCTTCAGCACCAACCGGATGAACGTGCCGATCGTCAAGTGATCCTGCCGGCGGCACGCACTGGCCGCGGACGCCGCGAACGGGACCCTGCCGCCGTCACTTCGCGCGAACCACCACCGGTGGCTGGTTCGGTTCGTGCGAAGTCAGCGTGAAGGCAGCCTCTGCCACGCCTGCCGCGGTGTGGGCGCGCAGCGTGAACGAACCGAGCGGCAGGTTCGGCTTCCCCTTGAAGGGCCGCGCGAGCGCACGGCTCTCGGCGAAGGCCCAGACCACCGCACCGCGCTGGTCGACGACCTCGACCTTCGTCAGGACCTGGCCGGCTTCGTATTCGACCACCAGTTCGCGCGACACGGCGCGTCGCAGCGTGATCGTGCACGAGGCCATCGCCGCCGCCTCGACCCGACAGGTGCCGCCGATCGACACCAGGTCCTCCTGCCAGGCCGAGAACGTGTGCTGGCCGAGGCACAGGTTGTCGATCACGAGCTCGTTCGCGGTGCCGATCTCGACCTTGCGGGTGAGCAACGACCCGTCCGGGGTCAGGTGGATCGTCGGCGCCGCCGCCTCGGTGCCGGCCTCGCGCTCGATCACGAGCCGCAACTTGCCGCCGGGTATCGTCGTCAACACACCGAGGTCCTTGGTCTCCGCCGGCTGCAGCTCGAAGGTCTCGCCGATCAGGATCGGTTCCTCGCCGTTCATCACGAGGATGCGCTTGTTCCCGGGCTCGACGTCGGTGAACTCGAAGGCGCCGTCGTCATGCCGGCGGTCGTGGTTCCACGAGCGCTCGTCGCTGACGAGCACGACGCGCAGCGCGGCAGCGTTCGGACAGCGACCGCCTCTGTCGACGACCCGCCCCTTCACCGCGCCCTTCACGAGCTGTTGCGGGGCGTCGTAGCTGGCGACCAGCTCGAGCTCGCCGCGGTCAGGCCACACGTCGCGCGCTTCGATCGGCGGCGCGTCCGGCGGCGGATTCCAGACCTGCACCGAGATGTCGTGGCCGCGCGCCTGCAACTTGATGAAGCCGAAGCGACCCTGCTGGTCGGTAACCACCGTATTGCTGCGCGCTTCGCCCGGTCGCGTCAGGTTGACGAACGAATTCGGCATCGGCGCGCCGTCGCGGTAGCGCACGACGCCGCGGATCGTCGGGCCGTTGTCGACCTTCGGGTTCCACTCGACCGTGGCACCCGCGGCGATCGTCACCGTCGCGTGCGCCCACGGCACGACCTCACCCCAGCGCAGCTGTTTGCGCATCGGCCCCGCGTACAGCTGCACTTCACCCTCGGCGACGCCCGGAAGGCGATAGCGGCCGTTCGCGTCGGCTGTGGCCGACGGATAGCCGAAGGTGCTCACGTAGTCGTACTGACCCATCATCAAGAACGACTCGTCGATGGGCTTCGGGAACGCGCGCACCACCGCGGCGGCGAGCGGTGCGCCGTCCTCGCCGGTGACGACACCGTGGACCAGGGCGCCCCTCGCCAGCGCGATGTCGAGTTTCGTCATCTCGCCGGCGACCACGGTGACGTTGCCGTGCCAGAACGGACTCGCACCCGCCCACACCTCGACCGGTTGCGGGCCGGGCAGCAGCCCTTCGCTGCGATAGACGCCATCGACATCGCTGCGCACCTGCCGCGGCGCCCAGTTCTCGACCATGCGGCCGTCGACGCCCATGTCGACGAGCCGATCGCTCGAGCCGATCGCGACGATCGCCCCGGCCACCGGTTTGCCACCGGCATCGGTGACGCGTCCGGTCACCGAACCACCGCCGTCGCCGAGCTGCAGCACGATGTTGACCGGCGTCTGTTTGCGATCGACCCGCTCGAGATCGACGAGTGCCGACGGTGCGAACCCAGGTGCGGTCGCCCCCAGCGACTGCCGTGGCCCCACTGCCCGGACCTGGAAGCGACCGCTGCCATCGCTCGTCGCCACCACCGCCATCGCGCACCACGGCGCCTGGTAGCTGGTCATCCATACGCTGGCACCTGCGACCGCGGCACCGCGCGCGTCGCGCACGTAGCCTGTGGCGTCGATCCCGGCCTCGAGTTCGACCTGCAACCGGCACAGCGCACCGGCGGTGACCTCGCCTTCGACCGGCTCCGACTGCCGGTCCGCGGTCACCGCCACCGTGCCGATGACGACCCGCATGCGCACCTGGCCCTGTTCGTCGGTGGTCGCCATCGCCAGCGGCCGGCGAACGCCATCGCGCGCGCCAACGTGCACCTGCACACCGACGGCGGGGACACCATCCGCCCAGACGACGTCGACCAGCAGCTCCCCGTCGGCTCCTGGCTCGGCCACGGCACCCGACGAGGCAACGACGCCGTCGACGGCGGTGCGGCGAGCAACCTCCGGATCCGCATTGCCCTGATCGGTCCCCGTTGCCGCGTCCGCGCGCGCCAACGACGGTGGCTGAGCCGGGCGCCCGGCCGGTAGCGAAGGCTGCGGCGGCGGCACGAACCAGACCCACCATGCCAGGGCGAACGAGGCGGCGGCGAGCAAAGCCACGGCACCGACGGCGACGGTCTTCTTCATCAGCAGCAACTCGGTCAAGGGCACGGGCACCGGTGTCGGGGCCCCGGGGAAAGCGATCAACGGCAGCGCCCACGCGGCGCGTTCGCCGCCGTGCTCGGCATCGAGTTCGGCGCGCAATCGTTCGAGGCCGCGGGCTACCCGCGTGCGCACCGTCGCCGCCGGGATGCCCAGGCGCCGCGCGATCTGCGCCGGCGACAGTTCCTCGTAGTAGCGCAGCAGCACGGCGGCGCGGAACGGCTCCGGCAGGCGGATCACGGCGGCCAGCAGGCGCCGCCGCACCTGTTCGCGCTCGAGCAGGACATCGACGGGGTCGGCGTCCGGCGGCGATGTGGACGCGAGCTCGCGGGCCCGGCGCCGCTGGCCTTCGCGGGCGCGGTTGCGCCACAGGCTGCCGACCAGCGCCGTCAGCCACCCGCGCAGCGACGTCGACTGTGCCGGCGGCCGCCGCATCGCTTGCAGCCACGCTTCCTGCTCGAGATCGGCGCGCTCATGGGGATCGGGCACGAGCGCGCGCGCGAGCTCGCGCACGAAGTCGGCGTGGATCAGCAGGTTCTCGATGGGCACCGGTTGCATCGGTTCGCACCGCAGGAACACCGCCGCTGGCGCGAGCGTTCCTGCGGCCGGGCGAATGACGCGAGAATGCTGCCGCAACCGGCCGCCGGTGTCTCGAAGCTCGTCCGTGCTGCCCACCCGTCGATCCCGCGTCCAGGCGACGGTGCCGAGGCGTGGGGGGCGGATTCCAGGCGCCGGGCAGTGTGATTTCGCCCCGGGTGCCGCTGCCCACTGTGCCGACCGTCCGGTCGTGCTTCCTCCCGGAACTGACATGCACCTCCCATTCCTGTTGATGGCGCTCGGCGGACTCGTCGTCGCCCAGTCCCCCCTGTCCCGCTCGGCGCCGCAGTTGGCGCCGGCGCTCGATGCCACCGGCGAACCGCAGGCCGCCGCGGTCGAACTCGCGGCGGCGGCGCTGCCGGCACGCACGCCGCGCGTGCACTTCGACCAGCCGCATGCCGACGGACCGCTGTGGGCCGGGGCCGACGCGTGGAAGGCCAGCTTCGACGGCACGGGCTGCACCGTGATCCCGTTCTTCGGCTCGGATGCGCCGCAGAACTTCCCGCTGCGCATCGAGCTGGCGAGCATCACCGTCGGCGACGACGCGTTGGCGCTGCCGGCCGGCACCCCGCGCCGCGACGGCAGCCGCGTGCGCACCGCGCGCGGCAGCGTCGACGAGGTGATCGACACGTCGTTGTCCGGCCTCGAGCAGTCGTGGGTGTTCACGACGTTGCCGAACCGCGGTGCGATCACGGTCGACCTGCGGCTGCAGGGCGACTACCAGGTCACGCCGACCGAGGTCGGGTTGCGGTTCGCGAACGCCTACGGCCGCTTCGACTACCACGGTGCCGTGGCGGTCGATGCCGATGGCCGGCGCCTGCCGCTCTCGATCGGCTGGGACGGCGACAGCGCCCAGCTGACCATCCCCGCGCAGTTCGTCGCCGAGGCGAAGCTGCCGCTGGTGCTCGATCCGTTCCTGAACGGCTGGTTCCTGCTCGGTTCCGGCGCGCCCGCCGGCCAGACCCAGCGCGACTCCGACGTCGCGTCGTTCCAGGCCCTCGGCGGTCGCACGCTGATGGTGTGGAGCCGGCAGTGGAGTGCCGTCGACGCCGACTGCTGGGCCCTGGTGTTCGACGGCAACCTCGGTCTCGTGAAGACCGACTTCACGATCGACTTCACCAGCGAAGACTGGTTGAAGGTCGCGTGCGCGGCCAACAACCACGCGCAGAACTTCCTCGTCGTCAGTGAGGTGCGGATCGGCATCCAGCACTCGATCTTCGGGCGCGGCATCAGCGCCAACGGCACCCCAGGTGGCGTGATCACGATCGAACGCGACGGCGTCGTCGGCACGCCGGGCAACAACTTCCACCCCGACGTCGGCAGCGACCCGTCGTTCGCGCCCGGCCGCTACACCGTCGTGTTCCACAAGCGCTACCTGTTCGCCTCGGACATCTTCATGCGCGGGGTGTCGCCGAGCGGCAGCCTGTTGACGACGAACGCGATCCAGTTGTCCCAGGGTACCGAGGAATTCTCGCGGCCCGCGATCAGCAAGTCGTGTGGGCAGGTCAACGGGAACCAACAGTGGCTGGTGACCTATCAGCGGACGTGGTCCCCGGTTCCGTATACGACCGACCAGGACCTGTGGGGCCGTTTCGTGCAGTGGAACGGCGCCGTTCCCGCCAACTCGTTCGCGATCGCGTTCTCGCAAGGTGAGGAAACGATGGGTTCGCCGAGCTCGCCGATCGACTCGGGCGGTCAGCGGCTGTGGCCGGTGGTCCACTCGTGGGCGGGCAACACAACGCTGCCGCGGGAGCTGACGTGTCATTTGCTGCGCGCCGACGGCACCAAGCAGGACAGCGCCAACATCGGCACCGGGATCCCCGGGGTCGACCACGCCGATGCGGAGGTCGACTCGGACGGAACGCGGTTCGTCGTCGCCTACACACGCGGTGGCACCCAGGAGGAGGTGATCACGATCGCGCACCTGCCGGCCACCTTCCAGCTGCGCATCGAGAGTCGCACCGGCCTGCAGACCTCGTCGAGCGACGTGAAGGCGCAGTGCAACGTCGTCGCCGACCGCAGCGGCGGCACGGGCACGAGCCCGCGCTACTTCATCTCGTTCACCCACGTGACGAGCAACTCGTTCCACCTCGTGAACTTCGGCGGCTACACCGGTGGCACCACGCTGTTCACGTCGCGCGACAGCTTCTGCAGCAATCAGCTGCCGATCTCGGTGACCGGGTCGCCGGTCATCGGCCAGACCGTGTTCGTCTCGGTCGACAACGGCAGTCCGCTCGCGGCGTCGATCTTCGGCTTCCCGGACTCGATCTCGCTCGGTCTGCTCGGCTGTGGTTGCCTGCAGGGCGTCGCCCTCGGCGCCGTCTACGGCTCGGGTAGCTTCAGCTGGACGGTGCCCAACAATCCGACGTTCGTCGGCACGGGGCTCGCGGTGCAGGGCTTCGCCCTCGGCAACGAGTGCCTGGGCCTGTTCAACCTCAGCGACATCGTCGACTTCACGCTGCGCTGACGCCGGGGGCGTCTCGCTGATGGAGAACACGGGGGCCGTGGCTGCCCAGGTGGTTGCGGCCAGGTTCACCTGCCACGGGTTCCTTGTGTTCGTCTGCTGTTGATTGTCGCGACGCCGCCGTGCCGACGGTCGCCATCGATAATTGCATACAGGGAGGCCCACGCCGTGGGGCCGCTGGTCCATCTCCGATGCAGAAAGTCGCCCGGGCAAAGGAAGATCGCGACGGTTGCCACCTGGTCTGCCGTTGATCGGATCGAGACCGTGTCACTCGGGTCGTGTGACTCCGAGCAGCCGGTTCATCTCCTCGCGACGTCGATCCGTCGCCGCAACCAGCAAGACGAAACAGGACCCGCAGATGCCGAAGATGTGGATCAGTGGTCAAGTTCTCTACAGCGACCTGTCACCCGCGGTCGGGGCCACGGTCAGGATCTACGAGCTGGATCTCCTGCCCGGCGGTTCCCATGACAAAATCCTCGGGAAGACCACCGACGTCAGGGGCAGGTTCCGCGGGCTGTCGGCGGAGTGGAAAGATCGCGAGGGGAAAGGTCTCTTCGGCTCGAACATTCCGGATGTCATGAACCTCGAGTTCCGCGTCGCTGTCGACGGCAAGACGCACAAGGGGCCGTTCATGATCGCCGCGGGAAACAGCGCGCCCATCGTGCTGCCGTTCGGCCCCCCGAGGCCGATCTCACGTGGTGAGCGAGATCTGGTGCAGCTGATCCGTCTCTCCAACGGCTACACCGGACCAGAGCGCGCTCTCTACGAGTTCATCGAGGTTTCGAGCCAGGGCGTCGCGGCCACGATCCTCGGACCGCAGTACCGGCGGATCCATGTGCTCAGGGGGGCCGAGGCGACGCTCACCGGGTTCAAGAACGCGTTGCGATCAGCGGCCAGTACCGCCGGCGTCGAAGCGGTCGACGTGCTCCTGAACAGCCACGGTTTGACGGATGGGATCGAGTTCGACGATGGCGTGCACAAGGCGGCAGCCATTCATGCCGAACTGTCGGATCTGTCCGCCGATGTGCGCGGAAAACTGCGAGCGATGTTCTCGACGGCCTGCTTCGGAGCGTCTCACCTGTCGACGTGGAACAGCATCGGCTTCACGGCAGCGATCGGCTCGGTCGGCATCTATGCTGACTCGGCCGTGTCGTTCGCACCGATGTTGGCCAGGTGGGCGGGCGAGGGAAGTCTCGCGGACGCCGTGGCGGTGGCGAACGCGGCTGACGTGGGCAACGCGATGGACGAACTCGCGCGCGCCTATTACAGCGCTACCCAGCGCCAGACGCTGGCGGATCAGGTGGATAGTACGCGACGTGTGGTCGGCGAGGCCTCGATCCGTATCCACGCGCGCCCGTGAGTCTGTCCGGAAGTGCACCGTTGCCGGCATCGGGGCACGAGTTGGCCGGGCAAGGCTGCGTCGAGACGTTGGACCTTGCCCGCACCCACGGGTCGGTTCGGTCGGCCGTGGTTCGCTGCAGGGTGCTCGTGTTCGCCGCGCAGTCCGCCGCGTCGAACGGCGGCGACGGCGAGATCCGCTGACGCCGGCTGCTAGCATCCAGTGAGTGATCACTGCCCGCCCTTTCGTTCGCCGTTGCTGGCCGCTGCTGTTGCTGGCCGGCTGCGTCGGCTGGTCCGAACGCGACAGCACCGGCAGAGTCGCGATCGCCGATGGCGCCTCGAAGCTGCTCGTGATCGAGGCGCCGACGCCGCGCTCGATCCGCTTGTTGCTGCGCAACCGCGGTGGCGCCGAAGCCGCCTACCACTGCACGGCACCGGCCGACCTGCCGGGTGGCAGCGGCAGCATGGCAGCCGACGGCGGGCAGGTGCAGCTGCAGACCACCGGGACCACGTTGACGGTGCTGCTGAGCGCCACCGCGGCGACCGAGATCGGTTACGAACTGCGCAGTACCGGTCGCTACACCGTCGTCGTTCGCGACCCGTGACCGACACCGCGCTGTCGTCGTGGCCGTTCTGCGCATGGTGAGCGCGCGGCCCCCGAGCTACAGCACGCACCGTTCGATGCCTGCAGCGCCGCGCATTCCCCTCAGCATGCCGACCCGTCATGTGGTCGGCGGCCGCTCGCTGCGGGTCTGGGTGCCGCACCAGACGGAGGCGACGGCAAGGCCCAGGCATCCGGTGCTGTATCTGCTCGACGGGCAGAACGTGTTCGACGATGCCCACGCGTTCGCCGGCCGCGGCTGGAATGCCGATGCAACGGCGCAGCGCCTGGTCGACCGCGATCGCATCGAAGCCCCGATCCTGGTCGGCATCGACAATGCCGACGGCCGCCGCACCAGCGAGCTGACGCCGTGGCCCTGGCGCGGCCGCGGCGGCGGCGCCGCGTCGTTCGCACGGCTGTTGCTAGACGCGATCGTGCCGTTCGTCGACGCTCACTATCCGACCCGGGCCGAACGGGCTGCACGCGCGATCGGCGGCGCCTCGCTCGGCGGGCTGTTCGCGCTGCACCTGGCGCTGTCGCGTCCGGACGTGTTCGGTGGCTGTGCAGCGCTGTCGCCGTCGTTGTGGTGGGCCGACGGGGCACTGCCGGCGGCGCTGGCAGCGCTGCCGCACAAGCGCCCGGTGCGGATCTGGCTCGATGCCGGCCGGCGCGAGGCGATGCCGATGCAGCAAGGCGTTCGTGCCGTGGCGGAGCTGTTGCTTGCCAAGGGCTGGCAGAAGCACCGGCAGGCAGCGCGTGCCGATCTGCGCCATGTCGAGGTCAAGGGCGGGCGCCATGACGAGGCGTCGTGGGGCAAGCGTTTCGACCGGGTGTTGAAGTTCCTGTTCCCGCCGTCGAAGGCGCCGGCGGTTCGAAGGCGCGGCGGTCGGTAGGTTCGGCCAATCGAGCTCGAGCGCCGGGGCGACTTGCCGGGCGTGTCAAAGGATCTTGAGGCGACTGCCTGTTGCACCGTCAGAGCGATGACATGGTGGGATCAGGAAGGCGCGCGGCCGGATCCAAGTCTTGTCGGGCGGCAGGACGGCCATGCCGGTGACCGGGCACCCGCTGTGTGTCGTCTGGACCTGCTCGTGCGCATGCTGCACGATGCACCAGGCGGTCCTGGATGCTCCACGGCCGCAGTTCAGACTTCCACTCTCCTCACGTCCATGCAGAGCTCTCGAGCTCTGGCAACTCGCCTGGTGGCGTGAAGGCCGCGGTTCGGCGGTCAGCGAAACGAGATCTAGCGCCCATGCAGTTCGATTTGAGCGGGTCCAAGGTGATCGACGGGTTGGGGAACGTGGGCGACTTCTTCTCGCACCGGCTTGCCGATCATCCGCTCCTCCAGATGGACGAGATCCGCAAGTTGGTGAAGCGCATCCCCAAGAACGGTTTGTTCTACAGCGCCGGCATCAAGCCCGAGTCGGCCATCATCGGGGACTGGCACACGCATCCCGGCAAGCACCCGTTGGACTTCGCCATCGACAACATGGAGAACGCCGACGCCTACATGTACATCCTCGGCCCCGAGGTGGATCCGGGGTTCCGACCGCTGTACGTCGAGCTGAAGGCGGACCTCGACGAGTTCTGTCGGCGCAACAGTTACCGGCTGACCGACTCCCGGCTGGCGCTGTTCATCTCCTCACCGGGGGCGATCGCGCCGCACCACATCGACGAACAGCACACGTTCATCGCGCAGATCAAGGGCAGCAAGACCATGTTCCAGTGGCCTGCCGGCAACCACGAGCTGACGACAGCGCAGGAATTGGAGGCTTTCTTCGGCAAGGTCACCAGGAAGCTCGCGATCAAGGACGGTTCGGATCGTTGGCGCAAGACCTACGAGATGACGCCGGGCAGAGGCGTCTACATCCCGTTTGCCGCGCCGCACTCCGTGACGAACCGCAATGAGGTGTCGATCTCGCTATCGATCATCTTCAACACGGAGCAGACCAGGAAGTTGCAGAACATCTATCGCGCGAACCACGTCCTGAGAACGCGGTTCGGCCGCAGTCCCCGTGTGCCTGGCGAGAGCGTCTGGCGGGACGCGATGAAGAACAACTACTTCAGGGCCTACGACTACTCGCGCCACCTGATGGGGATCCCTGGTCGAGCCGTGAGGAAGCTCGGGCGCATGACGGGCCTCGGCAAACCGCCGGTGGCTGCCGGTCACTATCGACGATGACGACACGTGGTTCCGTCGGGCTGTCGTGGCTGGGCCGGGAACTGCTGTTCGCGCTGGCGGTGGCAATCGCCTGTTATGCGCTGTCGTGTCTGCTGGTGGCGCCGGGGCCCACCGCGGTGACCTTCGGCGCGCAATGGCAGCAGATGTCCGAGGCGCCGTTCGCGCTCACGGGGCAGTTCCCGCACCGCCTGCTGGGGCCGCTGCTGGCCTGGTGCATCGGTCTCGGCGGGGATCACTTCGTCGTCCATGCGCGCGGGCTCGCGGTGCTGCTGCTGACGACGGTCTGCTTCTTCTGTCGGCGACGCGGCGCCGCGCCCGTCGACGCGATGTTGATCACGCTGGCGATCGCTGTCACCGCGGCGGTGCAGATGTACAAGCTCAATTGGGTCGGCTTCGTCGACCCGCTCGGCTACGCGCTGTCCTTCGCGGCGCTGTCGGCGGGCCGGCGCCCGGTGCTGTTCTGGTCGCTGTTCTTCGCCAACCTGCTCAATCACGAGCTCGCCGTCTTCCTGCTGCCGTGGCTCTGGTTCGTGCGTCGGCAGGTGAACGGCAGCCGGCGCGCCGACGTGGTGGGTGCCGGGCTCGCGATCGCCGCGTATGGCGTCTTCTACCTCTGGGTGAAGGCCGCGGCGCCGGTGCAGAAGTACGACGCGGGCTACTTCCTGACGAACCCGATGTTCCCCGGCGGCACGGTCGTGATCGTCACCCTGGCGATCACGCATTGGGTGGTCGCGTTCGGTCCGGTGCTCGCGGTGATCGCCTGGCACCAGCACACGCGTAGCCATGGTCGGGAACGCCTTCACACGTGGCTCGTGCTGGGGGGCATGCTCGCCATCTTCTGCATCGCCTGGGACTGGTCGCGCCATGGCAACCTCGTGATCCTGCCACTCGTGCTGGCCTCGGTGCGGTTCCTCCAGGCCGGGCACCGGGCCTCGTACCTGGCTCTCGTCGTCGCGGGCGTCGTCGGGATGCTGTGGATCCCGCCATGGCCGATCGGCGCCTGGCCGACCTCGGCCATGGCCGACGTCGAACTGCTGTTCCGCACCGGTGCCGCGGTATCCAATCCGGCGACCGGCGAACCGATGGGCGGCCCGGTGGGGCGCGTGCTCGGCGAGTGGCTGCCCGCGGTATGGCCGACGCTGTGGCCGATCCTCGCGATCGGTGCCGCGATCTGGCTCACCGGCCTGCTGCTCGCGCGACGCGACCGCGCTGGCTGATTTCGAACGGCCCCATGGTGCAGGTGTGGGGGGATTGCAGCATGCGTGAGAAGGGCAGTCAGATCCGCAATGACATCGATGTGCCGGTGGCGGGAACTCAGCGGCAGATCCGAACCCAAGCCGATCCGCCATGAACCTCGATACCGAGTTCGCCGCCCAAGCTCCCTTCCTGCGGGCTCTTGCCCGCCGGCTCGCTACCGACCCGGCCACTGTCGACGACCTGGTCCAGGAAACCTACGTCGCGGCTCTCACCGGGCCGTTGCGCCGCGCCTGCAGCCCGATCCCGTGGTTGGTCGCCGTGCTGCGCAGGCGCGCCGCTCGCCGCATCCGCACCGACACCCGCCGCCGCGTTCGCGAAGCCGCCGCGGCCGTCGACCCGTCCAGTCCGGACACCGTCGATGTCGCCATCAAGCTCGATGTCGCCCGCCGGCTGCTGCAGCACGTCGAAGCGCTCGACAGCCCGTCTCGCGCGGCCATCTTCCTCCGCTATTACGAGAACCTGAAGCCGGCGCAGATCGCCGCTCGGCTCGGGGTTCCGCTCGGCACCGTCAAGACCCGGCTGGCGCGAGCTCTGGCTCGCTTGCGCGACCAGCTCGATGCCGATCGCCCGGAGGGTCGGCAGAACTGGCTGCCTGCTCTCGCCGCGATCGGCGGCCTCGATCCGGCTGCCGAGGGCGCTCTGGCTGGCGGCGCCGTGGTGCGGCGCGCCACCATGCTGCGCCCGGCGCCGATCGCGGTCGGCGCGGTGTTGATCACTGCCGTCGCGGCCACTGCATGGTGGCCGCGATCGACGGCGCCGTCGCGCGCGCCATCGGGGCCGGTCGCCTCGGCCACCGCGCCGTCGCCAGCGAGGCACGACCCGCTGGTGCGGCGCGAGCCTGTTGCTGCTGCTGCCGCCCGAGTGACACTGGTGCAGGGCCGCGTCGAGGACGCCGGCGTCGGCGTCGAACCGGGCCACGGCCAGCCGGCCGCCGCGGTGGTCGTGCGCTGCAAGCTGCGTCGGGCGAACGGGCCGGCGGGTTCGCCGGTCGGAAGCCGGGTTGCCTCGGCGAACGAGCCGGTGCCGCTCGTGGTGACGAGGCGCGGCGGATTCGAACTCGAGACCACGACCGATGCGCAGGGACGCTTCCAGATCGAAGTGCCTGCGGATGCCGAGCTGGTCGCGCTCGATGCGGTCGGCACCGAGAGCCGTCGCGCGGCGCATTGGCGCGCCGCGCCGGGCGCCCACGAAGTTCCCGACGGATTGGTGCTGACGCGGTATGCGCTCGGTCCGCTCGAGGGGGTCGTCACCGAACCATCCGGCGCCCCGGTAGCCGGGGCCCGGGTCGTGCTCGCCCGCTGGCGCGGCAACGAGCGCGAGATGGTCGAGACCGCCGCGGACCAGAGCGGCCACTTCGTGTTCGCCACGGCCGCTCGCGAATGCTGGCTGGCCGCCGAATGCGAGGGCTTCGTCCAGGTCGCCACTTCCGATGTGGCCGAACGGCCGCGCGGCAGCTGGCAGCCAGGCCGCATCCTGATGGCGCCGGCCGGAACGCTGGTCGTCGAACCGGTCGACTCGACCGGCGCGCCGGTGCACCACGTCGACACGGTCGGTGTGGCGATCAGCGATGCCGAGGCCGGCTTGTTCGCGGCCACCGACAGCACACCGCAGCGGCCGCTGCTCGAACGGGCACCGGTGGTGCAGGGGCGTGCAACGCTGACCGTTCCCGCTGGCCTGGAGCTGATTCTGTTCACGGACGAGACCCTGTTCGACGGGCAGCTGGACGGGACCGGTCTGCCGGTCGGCTCAGGCTCGAAGGCGAGGCAGCCGGTCGTCGTCGACGCGGGCAAGGAGTTGCGGTTGCGGCTCGTGCTCGGCGCGCCACGCACGCTGCACGTCGGCGTCGTCGGTCCCGACGGACAGCCCGCGGCCGACGCCAAGCTGCACTTCGAGATGGTCCGCCACGGTCACCTCGAGATCATCGGCCAGGCCAGTACCGACGAGCGCGGCCAGTGCGCACTGCCATTGGCGGGCGCCTGGAACCGGTCGTTCCTGCTGATCACTGCGGTTGGATCGGGGACGGACGATGGGCTGCGTGCGGTGCGCAGGGTGCTGCTCGATGCCGCGCAGCCACCGTTCGCCGAACTTCGCCTGGCGCCCGCGCAACAGCTCGTCGGCCGTGTGCGCGATGCGAATGGACGCCCGCTGCGGGCCGAGGTGAGGCGCATGCTGCGGTTCGCGGAGGTGGACGACTGGTTCGGCTTCCGGAGCTATCGGGAGAGCGACGCGAACGGGGCCTTCAGCGTGCCTGCGATCCCGGACGCGGTGCATCGCCTGGTGATCCGCAGCGATGGCTTCCGCACCGCATTCCACGACGACGTTCGGGTCGGTGAGGCGCTCGAGGTGGTGCTCGAGCCGGCGCCGGCGGTTCGGCTGCTGGCGAGCGCCGGTGCCGCTGGCCTCCGTGACCTGTGGGTGGATGTCGGCTACCTCGAGCCGTCGACCGGCCGCGAACCGGCTTGGCCGGTGCTCGGCCCGACCACCGCTTGGTCGCCCGCCTCGGCGCATGCCCTGTTCCAGCGCGACTTCGCCCCGCAGATCGGCGGGGTGGACGGTCGCTGGCGTTTCCAGCGCCACGAACTTGCGCCGCAGGGTCAGGGTGCGAACGGCAGGTTCGAACTCGGGCTCGACCGCGGGCCCGCGATGATCTTCGTCACCGGTCGCGATGCGCACGGCGCGCGGCTGTCGCGCCTCACGACCGGACCGGTGACCATTTCGGGTGCCGATGTCGAACTGCCACTGACGTTGGCGGTGACGGCGACGTGCCGCGGCCGCATCCAGTTCGCGGCAGGTGCCGAGCGCTTCGCGGCATGCGTGGCTCTGGCGGACGATGCGGGCCGGCTCTTGATGATCAGCGCCGCGGGCCACGACGCGGTGTGGGAGACCGTGCTGGCCGCGAGCAGCAACGGCCACTTCGGGTTGTGCAATGTGCCGATCGGTACCTGGGAGCTGCGGGTGGGTACGCGGGAGGAACTCGAGCGCGGCGAGGCGCGGCAGCGTCGCCAGCTGGTGATCGCCGGCGACCTGAACGAACCCATCCTCATCCAGATCTGATCCAGAGGCCGGTGGCAGCTGGGATGGCGACAGCGTCGGCGTGGTGTACGGGACCGCGATCGCGCTGCTGGTGCTGCAGTTGCCTTACGCCTACGTGCCCATCTGCCAACGCTGACGCGACCAGCTGCTGCCGGCGCCGCGGCCTCAGCGGATCAGGATGTCGAGGCCGGCGCTGGCGCTGAAGCCCGACGCCGTGCTGGCATCGAGGAACGCGGTCTGCAGATAGACGCGCGAGTTGCCGAGCGAAGGGTTCACCGGGATCGGCAGCGCCAGCGAGTTCTGGCCGGTCGGGCCGAGGATGTTGATCACCGTCGCGTTCAGCGACTGCAGCACGGTCAGGCCGTTCCACACCGCGTTGGTCGGGAAGCTGCCGAGTGCGAGCAGGCCGATGCCGTTCTGCGGACCGGTGGTCGACACCTGGATCGTCTGACCGATGCGCGAACAACCGGAGGCGCCGATCGTCGGCGTGCCGAGCGCACCGGGCGTCGCCACGCCATAGGCGGTGAAGGTGCCGCAGGCCGCACCGTTGCGCAGTGCCAGGATGCGGCCGCTGCCCGACAGGAACAGGATGTCGCCGGTGATCGGATCGACCGCGCCGCCACCGGCGCCGAACGCCGCGCCGACGACGACCTGGCGCGTCGACGGGATCGGATCGCCGATCGCGTCGATCTGGTAGGCCGCGATGTTGCCCGTGCCCCATTCGACGACCAGCAGGCGACCGCCGATCAGCGGCGCGCCGTTCGGCACGTAGACCAGGCCTTCGATGCCACCTTGCAGCTGCGCACCGGGGCCCGCGGTGCCCGGCGTGAACGTGCCGCTGCCGTCCGCGGTCAGCGGGAGATCGTGTACCTGGTTGCTCGAATAGCTGCCGACCTTGCAGCGGCCGGCGCCGGGCAGGCCCGCGGGCACGAACGTGCAACCGCCGACCGAACCGCCGACGCCGAGTGGCGTCAGGTCGTCGACGCGGTTGGTGACGGCGCTGCCGGGCAGCAGCTGGCTCAGGCGATTGGGGCCGTACCAGGTCGCGAACAGCACGTTGTTCGGCCCGAACGCGAGCCCCCCGTCGCTGCCGCCGATCGTGGCGACCACCGTCGTCGTCAGCGAGCCGGTGATCTGCCCTTGTCCATTGCGGGTCAGGGGCACGGCGCGGATCTGGGTGTTCGGGTACGAGGTCACCAGCAGCACGTTCGGCGTGCCGGGGACGAACGCGGTGCCGCCGTAGCTGTTCACGCCGCTGACCTGGCCGAGGTCGGCGATCTGGTAGGTGGCGTCGAACGGCGGCAGCACGGATTGGGCGGTGACGGTGGTGAGCAGCAGGAGAGTCGCAGGGAGCAGGTGTCGCATGGTGTGGAAGGCCCCTTTGGGGCCGCGCTGCAACGCATTGTGCACGGGAAGCGTGGCGGCGGAATGCCGAGACTGTGGCCCGTGGTTGCGCCGGTACGGAAGTGCCGATGCCATGGCATTCCGCGGAGCTCTGGTTCGGCGCTGGACGCCCGGCGCCGTTGCTCGACAATCGCGCGATGC
>JALORC010000022.1 GCA_025459175.1 Planctomycetota bacterium
CTAGCAACTCAAACGAAGCATCTTTCTTGACTTGGCCCCTCCTCACCATTCCACTCTCTTCAAGAGAGACCCTGAACTCTTGCTGGTCTTCGCCAAAGACCATCAAGCCATATTCGCCTTCTGCCAGCCTGCCAAGTAGACACCTCAGCTTGCCCGCATCATCACGCACCTCCAGGTTAGGACTGCCTGCCACCACCCCGCTAGAAACAACACCAACGACAGCGGCGCACGTCATGACCGCAGCACCAACACAATCCCTTACGAAGCTTCCGTTCATTCACGCATGCTAGCATTCATGTCGTCACCACGGCAAGCACTGCTTGAGCGCCCGATCCAGCCACGCTGGCACTTGCAGTGGGCCGAGCTGCTGAGCCGGGGTCGCACCGGGTCGCACCAAGGCGTGGTGGCACCCAGCGGCATGAAGCCGCGGACGCCGATCAGCCAACCGGCTGCGGCGAGGCGCGCGCTGCGAGCCAAAGACGCGGCGACCGTCCGCCGGTTTCAACCGCCGGAATCACGCGCATCGTGACCGCCGCCTACACATGGCCGAGGACGGCGAACCTGCGCGTGCCACGATGGCGGCGTCGGCGATCGACGACCTGCTACGCCGGGCTGCGGAACAGCATCGGCGAGGACCACACTGATCCGCTGATCCACCGCCGCCCGCCCCATCCCCGGCGGACATCTCGGCGTCCCCGAACACCCGCGGGATCGGCGGCGGCGAGGACGACTGCATCGGGCTCTTCCTTTCTGGCTGGGGTGCCAGGGGTTGCATGCCGCGGGGTGGAACGCGAACGGCCTGCGGCCGTCAGCGCCGTCGGCGGGATGCCGATCGACCGAGCCGCGCCGCCCACCCGTCGTCACCGAGCCAGTGGCGCACAGCACGGGCGAGACGCCGCCGCTGCGCCCCCAGCCCTGGAACGGCTCGTATCCGCAACTCTCGCAACCACACTCCATGGAGCCCAGGAACCAATGGCCCCGCGCCTGCCCAATCGGAAACATCGGTCCGACGACATCCGGGGTCCTCTCACTTTGCTCCGATCTCGTAGCCGCGACGCGTGAGCCGGACCTCGATCTTGTTGTGTTCGGCGTGCCAACCCTCGAGACCATCGCACGACTCGAACCCGCACAGCAATGCCTCGGCCTGTTGCACAGCCAACACGACGGCGTTCCCCCGACCGAGGGAGAAATCGACCATTTCGACGATGCCGACCTCGAGCAGAGCTCGAATCGCCAGTGCCAGATGCCGCTGGTCGGCGCGGGTCGAATTCGCCAGACAAAGCACCTGCTCGGAGTCGAACTCGAGCAGATGCTCCACGACTCGAGATTGAATAGTGTCGAACGCAACCTTCGAAGGACGGCCTCCCAAGCTAGCCCCCGGACGGACCGTTCCATCGTCCGCCACCAGTTCTATCCATGTTCCTTACACCTCGGAGCCACGCAAGACACCTCGTTCCCGATCACGGTAGAGACCTCCCCCCAGGCCGAAAACCCCCCAGCATCCGCAGGTTCCACGTTGGGGTAGCGGCCATGGCCTCCGACGACCGGCTGCGCCGTCAGCGCTTTGAGGTGGCTGCCGCCGCGGCGAGGAGCCGCAGGCGCTGGTGCTCGAGCGCTGACCGCCGCGGCAGACACGCGGCCGCGCCTAGCTCAACGAGCGGATCGTGAACGCGATCGAATCCTGCGCCGCGTGCACCAGCATGACGAGCACCAGGTTGCCCCCTTCGCGCAGCGTGACGAAGGCGAGGTAGAGCCCGATCGTCGTCGTCACCACGAGGATGCCCGGCTCGAAGCCGTGCAGCAGGCCGAACAGGAGCGACGACAGCAGGCTCGCCAGCACGAACGCGCCGCGGCGCCCGTGTTCGGCGAACACCGTGGCCAGGCGACGCAACACGAGGCCGCGGAACAGCAGCTCCTCGACGAACCCGACCACGCCCGCGATCGCGACCCACACCGGCAGCCAGAACGGGGCAGACGCCGCGATCGGCAGCTGGTCGTCGAGTTCGCGCGGACGCACCAGGCTGGCGAGCGGCATCAGCACCAGCCACATGACGAGCAGCGCGGGGATGACGAGCACCAGGGTGCGCCGATAGCCGCGCGCGGGCCGCACGCAGCCGAGGTCGGCGAGGCCAGCGCCGCGCCGCCGCAGGATCCAGAGGGTGCCCAGCAACATGCCGCCGTGCGTGACGGCGACCAGCATGGCGAGCTCGATCGGCCCGAACGAGTCGTCCAACCACCAGAAGGCCAGCGGCGCGGCGGCGAGCTGCGCCAGCACGATGACGACGGCCGCGGCACCGAGGTCCTGCCAGGCGTGTCGTCGCGCCGCATGCGCACGGGCCGCCCTCCGCGCCGGAGACGGCAGCGGTGCCGATGGGCCGGGTTCGGGGGCGGGTGCCGGCGCCGGTTCGGGCGGGTTCAAGAGCACCACCGCAGCCATCGCCTCGACCCAGTCACCATCCGGCCGAGCTTACGGTCCCGGCCCGGGCAGCGGCCAGGGGTCGTCATCGACGCCGGCCGCGCCCCGCCGCCGTTACGCCGAGGGAACACTGCGTCACCGATGTGACACCACCGGCACCCGCCGCTGCCGAGGCCCCGGGCCGCGGCCTCGACTTTGCCCTGCGGCGCGACCATGCTCGTCCCCCCGCCCGTGACCGACCCCACCGCCGCTGCCGCCGAACCGCTCCGCGTGCTCGTCGCCGACGACGAGGAGAGCATGCGCCACTTCCTCGGCCGCGGGCTGCAGCGGCTGGGCCACCAGGTCGAATCCGTCGCCGACGGCGCCGAAGCGGTCGCGCGCTGGCAGCAGCGCCCGTTCGACCTCGGCGTGTTCGACCTGCGCATGCCCGGCCACGACGGCCTGCAGGCGCTCGGCAAGGTGCGCTCGCTCGACCCGGAGGCGATCGTGGTGCTGATGACCGCGCACGGCACCGTGCAGGACGCGGTCGAGGCGATGCACGGCGGCGCCGCCGACTTCGTCACCAAACCGTTCACGCTCGACGAACTGCAGCTGCGCCTGTCGCGGGCGCTGCAGCACCGCACCCTGCGCCGCGAACACCGCCAGCTCAGCGGCCTGCTGCAGGCGCCCGACGGCGGCACCGGCATCGATGCGTACAGCCCGGCGATGCAGGAAGTGCTGCGGCAGATCCAGCTGCTCGGCCAGAGTGCGGCGACGGTGCTGCTGACCGGCGAATCGGGCACCGGCAAGGGGCTGGTGGCGAAGGCGCTGCACCTGCGCAGCGCGCGCGCGCAGCAGCCGTTCGTGGCGATGAACTGCGCCGCGGTGCCCGATGCGCTGGTCGAGAGCGAGCTGTTCGGCCACGAGCCGGGCGCGTTCACCGGCGCGCGCGGCAAGAAGATCGGCCTGCTGCAGCGCGCCCACGGCGGCACGCTGTTCCTCGACGAGATCGCCGACATGAGTCCCTCGGCGCAGGCCAAGATCGAGCGCTTCCTGCAGGAACGCGAGTTCCTGCCGCTCGGCGCCCAGCAGTCGGTGCGGGTCGCGATCTGCCGGCCCTGGTCAAGGCCGGGGTGTTCCGCGCCGAGCTGCTGTGGCGACTCGATGTCGTGGCGCTGCAGCTGCCGCCGCTGCGGCAGCGGCGCGAGGACGTGCCGCACCTGATCGCCCGATGCCTGCGGCGCCATGGCCGCGCTGGCCAGCCGCTGCACACGCTGACCCCCGAGGCGCTCGGGGCCCTGTGCACCTGGCACTGGCCCGGCAACGTGCGCGAACTCGAGAACGTCGTCGAGCGCATGGTGGTGATGGCGGGCCCGCGCCACGAGCTCGGCCTCGGCGACCTTCCCGACGAGCTTCGCGGCCCGGCCGATGACCCGGCCCGCGCCACCGGCGACGACTACGAAGCCGCCCGCCGCCGCTTCGACCGCATCTACTTCAGCAACCTGCTGCAGCGCTGCGGTGGCAGCGTCACCACCGCCGCGCTGCAGGCCGGCATCTCGCGCGGCCACCTGCACCGCCGGCTCAAGGAACTCGACCTCGACGCCAACCTCGCCCGCGGCCTGCCGCGCGAGCCGGGCGACGATTGACCCGCCGCGGCACAGAGGTTGCCATCCAAGGCTCACCACCATGACCCCCGCCGCCTTCTGCACGTTCGTCCTGCTGGCCGCCGCGCTGCCGATGTTCACCATGGGCTGCCAGTCCAAGCCGGCCTCGGCGCCGGCCCTCGCCGTCACGATCCCGGTGCCGCCGGTCGGTGCCGAGAAGACCGTCCACCTGCCCGGCCTGCACAACGTGCTGACCTACGCCCCCGATCGCATCGGCGGCGGCCAGCCCGAGGGCCGGGAGGGCCTCGCCACGCTGGCGGCGATGGGCATCAAGACCATCGTCTCGGTCGACGGTGCGAAGCCCGATGTCGAGGCCGCCCGGCAGCTCGGCATGCGCTACGTGCACCTGCCGATCAGTTACGACACCGTGACGCCGCAGCGGCAGCAGGAGCTCGCGCAGGTGCTGGCCAACTGCGACGGCCCGATCTACATGCACTGCCACCACGGCAAGCACCGCAGCGCCGCGGCGCTCGGCAGCGCCCTGGTGCTGTGTGGCGCGCTGACGCCCGCGCAGGCGCAGCAGTGCATGAAGGTGTCCGGCACCGCGAAGGAATACACCGGCCTGTGGCAGGCGGTCGCGAACGGCAAGCCGCTGGCGGCCGAACAGCTGCGCGCCGATCCGAACTCGTTCCCGAGCGTCGCCACGGTGACCGGCATGGTGGCGACGATGGCCGGCATCGACGCCGTGTTCGACCTGGTCAAGCAGTCGGCGCAGGCCGGCTGGAAGGCCCCGGACGACCACCCGGACCTGGTCGCCACCAAGGAGACCGCGCGCCTCGCTTCGTTGTTCGCCGAACTCGAGCACGACGCCGAGAGCAAGGCGCTGCCCGCGGACTACCAGCAGCAGCTGCTGCAGGCGATCGAACAGAGCCGCGCGCTCGACGCCGCGGTGCGCAAGGCCGACAGCAAGCAGGCCGCCGAGCTGTTGGCCGCACTCGGCAAGGGCTGCAAGTCCTGCCACGTGACCTACCGCGACCAGTGACCACGACGATTTTCGCTGCCTCCGCCGATCCCCATCGCCCCCCCATGAAGACCACCCGACTGGTGTCGCTCTCGCTGCTGCTGTGCCTGTCCGCCTGTGACGGCGACCCGTTCGGCAACGCCAGCTCGGCGCAAGGCAAGCAAGGACCGGTGATCTACGTCGCCCTCGACGAACAGTTCAGCCGCCCGCTGCTCGATCGCTACGCCAAGGAACTGCAGCTCGACCTGACCCAGCGCCACGACACCGAAGCCGCGAAGACGGTCGGCCTCGTCAGCGCGCTGATCGAGGAGAAGGACAACCCGCGCGCCTCGGTGTTCTGGTGCAACGAGCTGGCGCAGGTGGTGCGCCTCGCGCAGCTCGGCATCCTGGCCCCGTACGAAGCCCCGGCGGCGAAGGACGTGCCGGCGCAATGGCGCGACCCGCAGCAGCGCTGGACCGGCTTCGCGGCGCGGGCGCGGGTGCTGATCGTCAACACCGAGCTGCTGCCGGATCGCAAGGACTGGCCGCAGAGCTACCTCGACCTCGTCGATCCGAAGTGGAAGGGCAGGTGTGCGGTGGCGCGGCCGCTGACCGGCACCACGTTGACGCACTTCACGGCGCTGCGGCTGGTGCTCGGCGAGCAGAAGTTCGGCAGCTTCCTCGACGGCCTGTTCGGCAACGACGTCAAGTTCCTGCAGAGCAACGGGGCGACGATGCGCGCGGTGCGCGACGGCCAGGTGGCGTGGGCGTTCACCGACACCGACGACTACCACGTCGCTCTGCAGAAGGGCCACCCGGTCGCGTGCGTGTTCCCCGACCAGCAGGAGGGCGGCATCGGCACGATGCTGATCCCGAACGCGGTGGCGCTGGTCAAGAACGGCCCCGACCAGAACGGCGCCAAGCAGCTGATCGATCGCATCGTCAGCCGCGAGACCGAAGCGCTGCTGGCCGCCGCCGACGGCGCGCAGATCCCGCTGCGCGAAGGGGTGCCGGGCCCGAAGGACCCGGCGATCCTGCCGATCGGCAAGTTCCGCGCGCTGGCCTGGGATCCGGTGAAGACCGCCGAGAACCTCGCTGCCAGCAGCCGCGATTTCGCCAAGCGCTGGGGCCAGTGACGCCGTGAAGGCAGGTCCACGCACCGACCTGATCAGCCGCGCGCCGCTGTGGCTGGCGCTCGGCTTCCTCGCGCTGTTCCTGCTGCTGCCGCTCGGGCAGCTCGCCTACGAAACGCTGCGCGGTCCTGACGGCTTCACGCTCGACGCGTGGCGAGCGCTGCTCGAGGACGACAGCCTCGGCAAACAACTGCTGGCGACGCTGCGGCTGGGGCTGGTGGCGACGCTGCTGTCGCTGCTGCTCGGTGGCGGCCACGCCTGGCTCACCGTCGCCACCGATCTGCCGGGCGGCCGGTGGCTCGGCCCGCTCGGCATCGCCCCGCTGGTGGTGCCGCCGATCTTCGTCGCGATGGGCTTCGCCGATGTGTTCGCCGCCGACGGCTTCTGGCCGTGCGCGATCCTGCTCGGCATCGCCCACGCGCCGTTCGTCGCGGTGATGGCGGCGCGCGGCCTGCGCAGCCAGGACGGCCGCGCCTACGAATCGGCGCTGCTGCTGCGCGGCCGACGCCGCGCTGGCTGGTGGCTGCTGCGCGCGATCGCTCCCGAACTGCTGGCCGGCTGCCTGCTGGCGTTCCTGTTCACGATCGCCGACCACGGCGTGCCCGAGTTCCTGACCGTGAAGGGCAAGACCTGGCACACCTACGCCGAGGGCATCTTCGGCCGCTGGACCCGTCGCAATACCGGCACCACGTTCGCCGAAGTGCAGAGCCCGATCACCGCCGCGCTGCCGTTCATCGCCGGCCTCGGCTGCCTGCTGTGGGCGGCGCTGCGGCTGCGCGCGAACGCCCCCGATCGTGGCGTCGTGCGGCCGCTGCCGGTCCGGCCGCTCGGCGGCTGGCGCTGGCCGGCGCTGCTGGTGCCGCTGCTGTATCTGGGCGGCGGCATCGTGCTGCCGGTGGTCGTGCTCGGCCGCTGGGTGCTCGGCTCGGCGCAGCGGCGCGAACCGATGTCGCTCGACTTCGCGCGGCAGAGCTTCCAGAAGGCGATGGACCAGGGCCTGCCCGATCTGCTGCACTCGGTGTGGCTGGCGCTGGCGGTGGCGACCGCGGTGCTGCTGCTGGCGGTGCCGCTGGCGCGGCAGGCGGCGCGGCGCTGGGGCTGGCTCGAACTGGCGGCGGCGCTGCCGGCGGCGGTGCCGGCGATCCTGCTCGGCATCGCGCTGGTGCGCTCGTTCCACGGCGGCCCGGCGCTGCGCCAGTTCGGCGATCGCTTCGACCAGAGCTGGACCTTCGCGGCGATGGGCTACGCGGCGCGGTTCCTGCCGTTCGCGGCGCTGACGCTGACGGCCCAGGTGCGGCGGCAGTCGCGCAGCGCCGAGGAAGCGGGCGCCTTCGTGCCGCGCGCCCCGTTCCATCGCGCGCTGCAGCTGCACGTGCGGCCGCTGCTGCCGGCGATGTGGAGTGCGTGGGTGCTCGCGTTCGTGCTGGCGCTGCGCGAGCTCGACCTCGCCGTGGTGCTGCCGGCCGCGAACGGCACCGCGGTGCGGCGGCTCGCCAACGCGGTGCACTTCCAGCACGAGGACTGGAGCGGCGTCATCGCGCTGCTGCTGCTGAGCATCGCGATCCTGGTACCGTTGTTGCCGTCGGTGCTCGCAGGGCGACGGTTGTCGTCGCTATCGTGAGCACCACGTGAGCCTACCCATCGCCGTCACCGAGCTCGGTCTGCGCCGCGCCGGCTTCGCGCTCGGACCGCTGTCGTTCGCCGTGCCGGCCGGTGGCCGACTCGCGATCGTCGGTCCGTCCGGCTCCGGCAAGACCACGCTGCTGCGCTGTCTCGCCGGGCTCGAGCGCCAGGACCAGGGCAGCATCCGGATCGGCGACCGGGTGATGGCCGATGCGAGCACGTTCGTGCCGCCCGATCGCCGGCAGCTGGGCCTCGTGTTCCAGGACGGCGCGCTGTGGCCGCACATGACGGCGCTGCAGCACCTGACGTTCGCCGCCCCGCAGCTCGACCGCAGCGCGGCGATGGCGCTGCTCGAACGGGCCGGGCTCGGCCCGCAGGCGCACAAGAAGCCCGCCGCGATGTCCGGCGGCGAGGCGCAGCGCCTGGGCCTGCTGCGGTCGCTGGCGCCGAGCCCCGCGGTGCTGCTGCTCGACGAACCGCTGCGCTCGGTCGACGTGCACCAGCGCGACGCGATGGTGCTGCTGCTGCGCACGCTGGCCGACGAACGCCACCTGACCACGGTGCTGGTCACCCACGACCGCGACGAGGCGCTGGCGCTGGCGACCGACCTGGTGGTGCTGCACGACGGCCGGCTGGTCGAACAGGGCCCTGCCCTGCAGCTGCTGCGGCAGCCCGCCTGCGCGTTCACCGCCGCGTTCCTGCAGGGGGCGGCGTGCCTGCCGACCACCGCGGCGGCGGACGGCCGGGTCGACACGCCGTTCGGGCCGATGCCGCGCCCCGAAGGCCTCGCCGACCGCGCCCTCGACCTGCGGTTGGTGTTACTGCCGGGTGACACCGGCGCAGTGGCCACCGAGGCGGCCGGTGGCCCCGGTCCCGTGGGTCGCATCCTGTCGACCGTGCCCGGCGAAGCCGGCTACCGGTTGCGGATCGCGCTCGGGGAGCAGATCGTGCCGGCCACCGCCGCCCAGCCGCTGGTCGCGGGACAGCTGGCACGACTCTCGCTGTTGCGCCCGGTCCGCCTGCTGCCCTGGCAGCAGCCGCCGCACGCCCCTCATGCCTGACTCCATGAACCTCCCCGCCCGCCTCGGCATTGTCGCGCTGGTCCTCGGTGCGTTCGGCGGCTCGATCGCGTTCCTGTCCGCCGGCCAGAACGGCGGCACCAGCAGCGGCGACACCGCCCCCGCGGTGCGCTGGGAATCGTCGGCGCAATGCCGCGACTGCCACCGCGACGTCTACGACGAGTGGTTCGGCAGCCATCACCAGATCTCGTTCACGAACCCCGAGGTGCGCAGCACCAGCGACGACTTCCGCAAGGAGGAGTGCATGGACTGCCACCTGCCGCGGCCGCTGGCGGTGACCGGGTTCGGCAAGCGCACGCTGCCGCGCCGCACCCACTTCGACGAAGGGGTCGGCTGCATCACCTGCCACCTCGGGCCGAACGGCGGCATCCTCGGTCGCCAGAGCCGCCCCGATGCGCCGTGCAAGCCGGTCGCCGACACCGCGTTCCTCGCCGTCGACGCGTGCGCGAGCTGCCACAACCAGCACGGCACCACCGACCAGTGGGCCGCGAGCACGTTCGCCGCCCAGGGCACCGACTGCTCGTCGTGCCACATGCCGACCGTCGAACGCAAGCGCGCCGACGGCAGCGTGCGCCAGGGGCGCATGCACCGCTACGACGGGGCGCACGACAAGGCGACGCTGCGGCAGGCCGGGGAGTTCACGCTCGCGCGCGACGGCGCCGAGGTGACGTTCACGCTGCACAACAAGGGTGCGGGCCACAACTTCCCGACCGAGGAACGGCACCGCGCGGTCGACATCGTCTACCGCTTCGTGACCGCGGCCGGGCCCGGCGAGTGGACCCGTGCGTATCGCTTCCGCAACCCGTATCGCGACGAGACGACGCCGATCAACCCGGGCAACGCGACCAGCGAGAACACCCAGCTGCCGGCCGGGGAACGCAAGACGCTGCGTGCGGCGGTGCCCGACGACGCGATCGCGGTCGAGGCGCGGCTGTGGTATCGCTTGACGCCGTTCGTGCTCGACGACGACCCGCGCAGCACGCTGCTCGAGGAACGCCGCCTGGAACTGCGATGATACCCCGCCCGCCGCTGCTGCTGCTCCCGTTCGTGCTCGGCCTCGCTGCTTGCGAGCGGAGCGTGCCCGTGCCGGCACCACCACAAGGTCCGGCGCTGCCACCGCTCGCGCTGCGGCCGCTGCTGCCGGAGCTGAAGGCGCTCGCGGCGCGCCACCAGCCGCCGGCCGCGGCCGTGCAGAAGGAACTGCGCGACCTCGCCGAGCTGGCGCTGCAGCTGGTCGCCGCCGACGAACGCACCACCGCCCGCGCCGAACGCGCGCTGCGCGAGCATCCGGCGGCGTGGTTCGTGCTCGAACCCGCGCTGGTGCACGACGAGATCGCGGTGCGCCGCCGCGCCGCCTGGCTGTGCGGCGAGAGCAAGCAGACCGTGCTGCAGCTGCCGCTGCTGTTGCGCCTCAAGTACGAGCTGGAGCCGGAGACCGTGCTGTGGGTCGCCGATGCGGTGCAGAAGCTCGGCAACGACTCCGCGCTGGCCTGGCTCGATGACGGCATCGGCCGCGCCGACACCGCCGAAGCCGCCGGCCAGCTGGCGATCGGCGCGCTGCGGGCGCGCGCGATCGAACTCGGCGAGCAGCCGACCTGGGCGGAGATCCGCGGCCACCTGCAGCGACTGCTCGCCGACTGGCGGCAGCGCGGCACGCCGTCGCTGCCCGACCTGCCGGCCCCCGATGCCGCCCAACTCGAATCGCGGCTCGCCGCGCACCTGATCACGCCCGAAGGCTTCCAGCTGCGGCCCGTCGACGACGCGCGCTGGGTGATGCGGTTGTCGGGGGTGCTGGCGGTGCCGATGCTGGCCCGTGCGCTGGCGACCGACCAGCACTACATCCGCACCATGCCGCTGCAGGTGCTGGCCGATCTCGGGCCGGCCGGACTCGGCGCCGCCGACGCGATCCTGCCGCTGCTCGGCGACCCGATGACCGGCGCCTACGCGGTGCGGGCGCTCGGCGCGATCGGCGCGCGCCAGCAGCTGCCGTTCGTGCGGCCGCTGCTCGCCCACCAGGACAGCGAGCTGCGCACGGCAGCCGCGATCGCGCTCGGCAACCTGCGCGACGAGGACAGCAAACCGGCGCTGCTGGGCAAACTGCGCGCCGCCGGCGAGACGCTGGACGTGCGGGTCGGGGCGGCGTTCGCGCTGCGGTGCTTCGGCAGCACGAGCGCGACCGAGGTCGAGGCCGAGGCGTTCCTCGTCGAGCGCGCCAGCAAGGGCGACTACCACGAGCCGATCCTGACCCGGCTGCGCGAGCAGCTCGCGGCGCAGGACCGGGCCGCGGCGAACGGCCGCTGACTAGCGTCCGCGCGCCACCACTCAGGCGTTCACGCGAAGAAGTCGTTGCCCTTGTCGTCGACGACCAGGAACGCCGGGAAGTCCTTCACCGTGATCTTCCACACCGACTCCATGCCGAGGTCGGCGTAGTCGAGCACCTCGACCTTGGTGATCGAGTCCTGCGCGAGGATCGCCGCCGGCCCGCCGATCGAACCAAGGTAGAAGCCCGAGTACTTCTTGCACGCGTCGGTGACCGCCTTGCTGCGGTTGCCCTTCGCCAGCATCACGAAGCTGCCGCCCGCCTGCTGGAACGCGTCGACGTAGGCATCCATGCGCCCCGCGGTGGTCGGGCCGAACGAGCCCGAGGCCATGCCGGTCGGTGTCTTCGCCGGCCCCGCGTAGTAGACGACGTGGTCCTTCATGTACTGCGGCAGGCCCTGGCCCTGGTCGAGCCGCTCCTTCATGCGCGCATGCGCGATGTCGCGCGCGACGATCATCGAGCCCGACAACGAGAACCGCGTCTTGATCGGATGCTTGCCGAGCTGGGCCCGGATCGCCGCCATCGGCTGGTTCAGGTCGATCGCGACCACGTCCCCCGCCAGCTGCGCCGGTTCGATCTCGGGCAGGAAGCGGGCCGGGTTCTGTTCGAGTTGCTCGAGGAACACCCCGTCGGCGGTGATCTTGCCCTTGGCCTGGCGGTCGGCGCTGCACGACACGCCGATGCCGACCGGGCACGACGCACCGTGGCGCGGCAACCGGATCACGCGCACGTCGTGGCAGAAGTACTTGCCGCCGAACTGCGCGCCGATGCCGTTCTTGCGGGTGATGTCGAGCACCTGCTGCTCGAGCTCCAGATCGCGGAACGCGCGGCCGCGCGCGTTGCCGCTGGTCGGCAGGCCGTCGAGGTACTTCGCACTCGCCAGCTTGACGGTCTTCAGCGTGTACTCGGCCGACATGCCGCCGATCACGATCGCGAGGTGGTACGGCGGACACGCGGCGGTGCCGAGCTTGCGCGTCTCCTTGTCGATGAACGCGAGCAGCGTCTTCGGATTCAGCAGCGCCTTGGTCTCCTGGAACAGGAACGTCTTGTTCGCCGAGCCACCGCCCTTGGTCAGGAACAGGAACTCGTACTCGTCCCCCTCCTCGGCGTAGAGCTCGATCTGCGCCGGCAGATTGTCGCCGGTGTTCTTCTCCTCGTACATCGTCAGCGGCGCCATCTGCGAGTAGCGCAGGCTGGTCTCGGTGAACGTGCGCCAGATGCCCTCGCTGATCGCTTCGTGGTCGTCGCCGGCGGTCCACACCTGCTGGCCCTTCTTGCCCATCACGATCGCGGTGCCGGTGTCCTGGCAGCTCGGCAGCACCATGCCCGCCGACACGTTGGCGTTCTTCAGCAGCTGCAGCGCGACGAAGCGGTCGTTCGCCGACGCCTCGGGATCGTCGAGGATCGCGCGCAGCTGCTGCAGGTGCCCGGGGCGGAACAGGTGGCTGATGTCGCGGATCGCCGCGAACGTCAGCAACCGCAGCGCCTCGGCGTCGACCTGCAGGATGCGGCGGCCGCCGACGTCGTGCACGCGCACGTGGTCCTTGGTCAGCAGGCGATACGGGGTCGGGTCGTCGTCGAGTTCGAAGATCGGCTGATACACGAACGGCATGTGGTCAGCTTCGCGCGCCGGGGGGCGCGAATCCAGCCGCGCGAGCCCGCCGCGCTCACTTCGGCGCCGTGGCGAACCGCTCGATGCACGCCGCGGCGACCGCATCACACGCCGCCGCGCCGTCGCCGTGGTTGCAGGTGACCAGCACCGCGAACTTCGCGGCCGGATCCAGCCACGCGACGCAGAACCACATCGTGTTGCTGCCCGAATGGTGCAGCACCGGCCCCTTCGCCCACGACCGCGCGCCGGTGACCCAGCCGAGCGCGTAGTCCGCCGCGGGCGGCGCGGTGTGCAGCGCGCGCAGCGTCTCGGGACGCAGCAGCGGCGCGCCGTCCGCAGGCAGCACGCCGAGGTGCAGCGCCGCGAACTTCGCCCAGTCACCGAGCGTCATGTGCACGGTGCCGGCCGGCCCGAGCGGCGGCGGGTTGTCGGCGAAGTGCGCAACCATGGCCGTGCGCTTGCCGGCTGCCTGGCCCCCCCCCGTATGACCCCACGGCTGTGTGGTGGCATCGGCAGTCCCAGGCATGCCGAAGCCAGCACTGGTGATGCCGAGCGGAGCGAACACCTCGCGCTGCATCAGCTCGTGCCACGGCGCGCCGGCGCGCTGCTCGGCGATCGCCCCGGCCAGCATGTAGCCGCTGTTGCTGTAGTCGAACTTCGCGCCCGGCACCGCCGCCGGAGCGACGGCCAGCAGCTGCCGCGCGACCTCGAGCCGCGCCTCGGTGTCGGTGCCATCGAAGCGGAACAGTTCGCTCCACAGCGGCTCGCCCGGGTTCGGTGGCAACCCGGCCCGGTGCTGCAGCAGCTGCGCCAGCGTGATGCCCTTGGCGTCGGCGTGCATCGCCGCCGCCAGGGTCGGCAGACCATCGGCGACCGTAGTGTCGAAGCCGAGCAGGCCGCGTTCGCACAACCGTGCCAGCAGCACAGCCGACATCGCCTTCGTGCACGAACCGAGGTGCCAACGATCGTCGACGGTGACCACCTCGGTGTGCCCGACGCGGCGGAGGCCATCGACGCCGAGGGCCACCAGTTGGCCGTCGCGCAGCACCGCGGCGCCGAGCGCCGGCATGGCGTGCGCGGCGCGGATCGGCTGCAGCAGCGCCGCGAGATCGGCGACCGCCGCGGCGCTGGGCACCTGGGCCGACAACGACGACAGCCCCACCAGCAGCCAACCGGCGGCCCGTCTGCAAGCGCCGTTCACTTGCCACCCTGTGCCGGCGGCTTCGGTTCCGGCTTCGGTTCCGGCTTCGGTTCCGGTGCCGGCGGCTCCAGTGCCTTCACGGTGTAGCCACCGACCATCGTGCCATCGCGCACGAACAGCCAGTCGCTGAGCTCGGCGATCTTGGCCGAGACCTTCGTGCCGAGCTTCCAGTCGCCGAGGTCGTGCGGCTCGTTGGCCAGCACCCCGTGCACCCGCTCGTCGTCGATCGTCTGCACGGTGACCCAGATGTGCTCGACGTTGCCGCCGGGCGTCGGGAACGGGAACTTGACGCTCAACTCGCCGCCGCGCCGGTGCTGCGCCAGGGCCTCGGCCCACGTCGCGCGCGCCGTGGCGATGGCCTTCTCCATGGCCGCCGGGTCGGGCGGCACCAGCACCGGCACCACCCGTTCGCCGAGCGTCGCCGCGACCGGGTCCTCGGCGCGCAGCTGCTGCGGCAGCGCCTCGCTCGCCGGCACCAACCGGCGATCACAATGCCAACTGAGGCCGAGCCCGTCGCTGCCCCACAACCCGGCGATCACGCGCGCACAAGCGACCCGGCGCTTGGTCTCCGCGGCAGCGCCGACGGGGCCGCTGGTCGTGACGCGCAGCAATTGCCGGTGCTCGCCGAGCACCCGGCGAATGCGCAGATCCTGGTAGCGTTCGAGGGCGGCCGGCGGTGGATTGCGCGGCGCGTCGAGTTCGAGCATCAGCAACTCGCCGCCGATGCCCACCACGGCCATGGTGTCGCGCACCGCCACGAAGTGCTCGCTGTCGCTGCCGTCCTCGGGCTCGACGAACGACACGCCGAACTCCTTGCCGAGCGCGCGTTCGAGTTCCTCCTGCACCAGCTGGCGCTCGCTGGCGAGGAACACAACCAAACTGGTCACCATGCTCGGCGCCAGCGCCTGCAGCGGATCGTCGCCGAGCAGGTCTTCCTCGAGATCCTCGACATCCCCATCGAAGGCTTCGAACGTGCCATGCGCAGCGGCGCCGATGCCGACCACGTCGCGGCCGAGCAGCGCGGCGGCGACGCTGCCGAGCACGCGGTAGCAGCGCGACCGCGCGGCGGCGTCCTCATCCTTCGGCGCCGTATCGGCGCGCACGACCAGCTGGACCGCGTGGGTGCGCAGCTGTCCGGCATCCTCCTCGTCGAGATACTGCACGGCTGCCGGCGGCAGCGGATGTGGAGTCGGGTCGCTCACGAGCCGCCACCGCACGCCATCGCGACCACCGACGATCTGCGTGCCGTCGGCGACGAGGAAGGCCCCGTCGGCGGCGATCTCGGTGCCGACCTTCTCGCCGATCAATCGCGCCCAGCGCCGCCGCACCCGATCGGCGTCGAGCCGTCGTTCCGACTGCAGCAGCAGCGTGATCGCCGGCAGCGGTTCCACTGCCACGGCAACGGCCGGTTTCGGTGCAGGCTCCTGCGGTACCGGCGGCGTCTGCGCAGCGAGCGAACCGAGCAGCAGCAACCCCACGAGTGGCAACCAGCGCATCGCGGCAGCTTCACCGATCCGCCGGGGCGCTGTCCAGCCGACCGGTCAGCGATCGAAGCGCAGCTCGCCGGCATCGAGGCTGCCCTCGGCCGATGCACCGAACGCGTGACGGATCTCGGCGCCATCGGCACGCGTCAGCCGCAACTCGCCCTTGGCCGAACGCCAATCCCCTGGACCGAGCAGGAACCGCACCGCCCCCGACGCATCCGGATGGACCGTGAACGCCCCGTAGCTGGAACTGCCGAAGTCACCGCGGATCTGCAGCGCGAACCCGAGCGGCCCGCTGGCCGGCGTACCGTCCACATTGGCAACCACGGCGACCAGCCGCGGCGTGTCGTCCGGAATCGTCACCGCCACCTCCACCACCTCGCCAGCGCGCGTGGGCGCGCTGATCCGAGGCCCGCGCACATCGCGGATCCGCCCGTGCAACTCGCTGCGCGACTCCCGGTTGGACCAGCCCTGCACACTCACGCTCAGCGACAACTCGCTGCCGCACGCGACGGGATCGAACTCGACCCGACCGTCCGCGGACAGCTGCGCAGTCGCGCGGTCGCCCGACCAGAACAACGTCGCGTGCTGGGTCGCGAAATCGGCGTGATGCAACGGCCGGCCCGCCGAGTCGACCAGTTGCGCCACGACCTTGCCGGTCGCTGGCACCACCAACTCGGTGCGCTCGGTCAACACGACCGGCGTCATGCTGCCACCGATCACCTCGGCGACCAGTTCGTAGTTGGCGTCGACGGCCGGCTCGATCGCCAGCTTGGCGAGATCCACCCGGCCAGCGGCATCCGACGGCCCGAGCCGATTCCCGTGGAAGTAGAACCACAATCCTCGCCAGGAATTCCAACGCACCCTGACCTCCACCCCGGCCACCGGCGCACCGGCGGGATCGACGACACGAAGGCTCGCGGTGGCCAGCAGGCTGCGACTGCGCATCGCACCGGTCGACACCCACCATACGAAGCCGAGCCCGGCGACCAGCAGCGCGCCCACGATCCCGACCAGCAGCCAGCGGACCATAGTCCAATCGTTCCCGCCCGCTCTCGCGCCGCCGTCGATGCTCGGTGCCGTCATGACACCAACGGAACCGCACCAGGTGCCGGCGTCAATGCCAAGGCGCCCCGCTGATTCGCCGCCGCCACGCCGCTACCGTGGCCGCTCATGAAGCCGCGCGTGCTCGTCACCCGCCACGTCTACCCGGCGGCGATCTCGATCCTGCAGGAGCACTGCGTCGTCGACTACCAGGACACCTACGACGTCATGGACGCCGAGCGCCTGCAGCGCCGGCTGCAGCACGCGCACGGAGTCGTCTGCCAGCTGACCGATCCGCTGACCGCGGCCGTGATCCAAGCCGCGCCGCACCTGAAGGTCATCAGCCAGATCGCGGTCGGCCACGACAACATCGACCTCGCCGCCGCCGCCGCGCGCGGCATCGTCGTCACCAACACCCCGGGCGTGCTCACCGAAGCGACCGCCGATCTCACCTTCGCGCTGCTGCTCGCGGTCGCGCGGCGGCTGCCGGCGGCGGAGCAGTTCCTGCGCGCCGGCGAATGGAAGCGCTGGGACGTCGACCTGCTGTGCGGCGCCGACGTGGCGGGCCGCACGCTCGGACTGGTCGGGTTCGGCCGCATCGGCCAGGCGGTCGCGCGCCGCGCCAAGGGGTTCGGCATGCGAATCCTGTTCAGCAGCCGCAGCGATGGCAACGCCGCGGTCGCGAACGAACTCGGCGCGATGCAGGTGCCGCTCGAGATGCTGCTGAAGCAGAGCGACTTCGTGTCGCTGCACGTGCCGCTGCGCGCGGAGACGCGGCACCTGATCGGCGTCGAACAGCTGTGCCAGATGAAGCGCAGCGCGTTCCTGATCAACACCGCGCGCGGCCCGGTCGTCGACGAAGCGGCGCTGGTCGCCGCGCTCGAGGAGAACCTGATCGCCGGCGCCGGCCTCGACGTGTTCGAACACGAACCGCAGGTGCACCCCGGCCTGCTGGCGCTGCCCAACGTCGTGTTGCTGCCGCACGTCGGCAGTGCGGTGACCAGTGTGCGCGCGTTGATGTGTGCGCTGGCCGCCAGCGATTGTGCAGCGGTGCTGACCGGCGAACGGCCCAAGCACCCCGTGGCGGCACCGGGTCGGTCGTGAAGCAGCGACTGCGCCACCTGTTCGCGGCGACGCTGCGCGACCTCGACCCCGGGCGCGCGATGCACGAGGCCATCGCGGCCACGTGCCGCGGCGACAGCGCGCGCCGACCGAAGCTCGTGATCGCACTCGGCAAGGCGGCCCGGCCGATGGCCGCAGCGCTGTTGGCGGCGTTGCCCGACTGCCCGCTGCGCGGGCTGGTCGTGACCCCGGCCCCCGACGACGCCCCGCTCGGCCCGTTCGAACGCATCGCCGGCGGCCATCCGCTGCCCGACGCCGGCAGCCTGCGCGCGGGAACACGCGCGCTCGAACTGGCGCGTGGGGTCCGCGCCGACGAGGACGCGCTGTTCCTGATCTCGGGCGGCGGCTCGTCGCTGTGCGAAGCGCCGCTCGATCCGCGGGTCCGCGTCGACGAAGTGCGCATGCTGTATCGCGCGCTGGTCGGCTGCGGCGCGCCGATCGTCGCGATCAACACCGTGCGGCGACACCTGTCGGCCATCAAGGGTGGCCGGTTGGCGCAGGCGGCCGCCGCGGCGCAGCGTCGCATCACGTTCATGATCCACGACGTGCCGTTCGACGCACCGAGCGGCACGCTGGCGTCGGGTCCGACCGAGCCCGAAGCCACGACGCTCGCCGACTGCCTCGGCGTGCTCGACCGCTACGCGCTGTGGCCGGCGGTGCCCGCCGTGCTGCAGCAGCGACTGCGCACCGGGGACGTGCCGCCACCGGGGACGCTCGCCGAACTCGGCCGCGACGAGATGATCGTGGTGCAGGATCCACGCTGGCCGATCCGCTGCTTCCGCGCGCATGCGCAGCGGGCCGGCTGGTCGGTCGTCGTCGACGAGAGCACCGACGACTGGCCGTACGAACGCGCCGCCGGACACCTGCTGCACCGCCTCGAACGCCTGCGCCGCCGCCAGCCCGGCCGCACCATCGCGCTCGTCGCCGGCGGCGAACTGTCGGTGCCACTGCCGCCGAACCCCGGCACCGGCGGCCGCAACCAGCAGTTCGCGCTCGCGTGCGCGCGGCGGCTCCGCGGCCGGCCGATCGCGGTGCTGAGCTGCGGCACCGACGGCATCGACGGCAACTCCCCCGCCGCCGGCGCGATCGTCGACGGCACCACGATGGCGCGCGCGCGGGCCGCCGGCCTCTCGGTGCACGGTGCGCTGACGCGCTGCGATGCGTTCCCGTTGCTGGCAGCGCTCGGTGACACGGTCGTCACCGGCCCGAGCGGCACCAACCTGCGCGACCTGCGCGTGCTCGTGTACCGCGGCTGAACGCCGCCCCGCGCGCCGCTGTCGCGGGCGCCGACAGTTCGTGCGCCGCAGTGCCGACATCGACCTCGCTGCGCGCTGCGCGCGATGCCAACGGTGTCGTGGAACGCCCCAGTCCGGGACTACACGAGGCCGCCGGTTCAAGTCGATCAGGGGGGACGCAACCGGGGAGGACAACAGGGAATGGGTGCAACAACGAGGATGGCGACATGGGCTCTGGCCGGGCTCGCAGCAGCATGCGGCGGCGGTGGCGCCACCGGCGGTGCCGGCTCGGGCGGCGGCGGCAGCGCAGCGGGCTTCAGCACCGTGGCGCTGCTGGAGCATGTGCCGGCGGACGGCGCCGTGCAGGTGGCGCTCGACGCGACCCTGATCCTGACCTTCGACGCGCCGATGGCGCTCGACAGCTTCGGCGACGAGGAGACCTGGCTGCGCGCCAACGGCTCGACCACGGCGGTGCCCGGCACCTTCGCGCGCGGCGGCAACAACCGGGTCTCGTTCCGCCCGACGGCGGCGCTCGCGCCGGAGACCGACTACGTGTTCCAGCTGTCGCCGCTGACCTGTGACCAGAGCGGCCGCATCCTCGATGCCGTGCGCACGTTCACGTTCCGCACCTTCGACGCGACGCCACCCACGGTGGTGACGACGGACATCGTCAACGACGCCGCCGCGGTCGGTCGCAGCCGCAGCTTCACCGTCACCTTCAGCGAGGCGCTCGGCGCCGACTCGGTGACCGAGGCGAACTGCTTCGTGCGCGACAGCTTCGGCACCCGCTTCGCCGCCACCCGCACGCTGCAGGGCAGCAGCCTCGTGATCCAGCCACGCGCGGACCTGCCGGGCGACCGGCAGTGCCAGCTGGTGCTGGGATCGACGCTCGCCGATCGCGCCGGCAACCGCCTCGCATCGAGCTCGCAGATCTCGTTCCGCACCGCGGTCGACGCCACCGAGCCGCGCGTCACCGACGCCTGGCCACCGCTGTCGGCGCAAGGCATCTCGCCGTTGGTGCAGCCGGAGTTCGCGTTCGACGAGTCGATGGATCCGGCCACCGTCGAGGCGGTGTCGCTGCTGTTCCAGGACGAGTTCGGCAGCGTGGTGCCGTTCGCGATCGACAGTTCCAGCGACCAGCGCCGGCTGCGGGTGCGGCCGCTGGTGACGCTGCAGCCCAATCGCCGCTACACGCTGGCGTTCCTGCTCGGCGCGGCCGCCGCCACCGACGTCAGCGGCAACAGCCTGAGTCAGACCCAGGCGCGCACGTTCACGACCGGGGCCGACACGATCGCGCCGGCCCTCACCAGCAGTTCGCCGAGCGACGGCGACAGCCGGGTGCCGGGCCATGCCGCGATCGAACTCACCTTCGCCGAACCACTCGATCCGGCGTTCGTCGACACCGACACGGTGACGCTGACCGTCGGCGGTGCGGCGTGGACGGCGGTCATCGAGCAACCGGCACCGAATCGCATCCGCGTGCTGCCGGTGCTGACGCTGCCGACCACCACCACCTGCGTGCTGACGCTGCGCGGCGGCCACGACGGCCTGCACGACCTCGCCGGCAACACGATGGCCGCGGATCGCACGTTGACCTTCAACACCTCGGCGGACAGTGGTCTGCCGACCGCGTTGCTGCTGCCGGCCGAAGGAGCGGTCGGGGTCGCCACCAACGTGCACACCAGCGTCGTGTTCGACGCGCCGATGGATCCGACCACGCTGACCGCCGGCACCGTGCGCCTGTGCGACGACGCCGGCAACACGATCCCGACCGCGTCGGTGCTGAGTGGCGGCAATCGGGTCGTCACCCTGACCACGCCGCAGGCGCTGCAGCAGCAGACGTTCTACCGGCTGGTGGTGCAGGGCGGCCCGACCGGGGCGCGCCGCGCCAGCGGCAACTGGTTCCCGCAGGACCGCCAGGCCCGGTTCCGCACCGGTTCGGGCGCGGACCAGAACCCACCGTCGGTGACCGCGACCGTGAACGGCATCCCGACGGCGCGGCAGCAAGGCCTGGTGCTGCCGCCGTCCGGGTTCACCATCGACGTGACCACCAGCGATACCGCGAACCAGTGGGTCGACATGGGCGCGATCGCGGTGCGGCTGCAGGGCACCGGGGTCGGCCCGAATGCCGACACGCTGCTCGCCAACGCGACGATCGGCTACGGCACGTTCCGCGTCGTGGTCCCGACCTCGGCGCCGTTGACCCCGGGCGACTGGCTCCTGGTCGTCGAAGCGACGGACCTGGCCGGGAACATCGGCACCTCGTCGTCGATCCCGTTCGCGGTGGCCAACCCGACCGCCGACCTGCTGCCGTTCGAACGCACGCAGCTGGTCTGGGTGCGTTCGGACCTCGACCGCGACGGCAACGGCACCGCCGACTTCGACGACGACCTGCGCCGGCTCGGCCTCACCACGGCTGGTGACCCGGCGGGCACCAACGGCTTCGTGCGCAACCTGCTGCTCGACGCGATCCTGGCCCAGGCCAACCGGCTGTTCGGCCGCGGCGACCGCGGCGAGCCTCTGGACCCCGGCTCGGTGCAGCTGCGCTTCACGAAGCGGCAGCCGATCGGCCTCGCCCACACGCAGATCGCGCTCGGTGGTCTCGATCCGGAAGGCGATCGCAATCGTGGCTACGGCGACGAGAGCACCGGTGTGCTCGGCCGCGCCTACTACGACTACCGGAACGGCAACCCGTCCGAACGCAACACCAGCACGTCCCCCGGCCTCGGCGTGTTCCCGGCCGAGATGTGGCTCTACCAGACGCTGATCCACGTGCAGGTCTGGCCGTCGTTCCAGACCGTGTTCGCGCAGCGCTTCCGGCCGCTGTGCCCCGACATGGGCGGCACCGCGGCGGGCAGCCATCCGCTGGACGGCCAGGTGCTGCGCAGCGACTTCGTCTACGCGACCGCCAACAGCAGCCAGCGCGCGCGCTGGCAGACGGTGATGGACGCCGTCGACGACTGGAGCAGCGTGATCGGCGTGATCCTCGCCCACGAGGTCGGCCACTCGGTCGGCCTGGTCGCTCCGGGTCCGGCCCCGACCGGCTTGTTCGGCGACTCGTCGCTGCACGACACCTACGCCGGCGCCGCCGAGGTGATGGCGCCGTCGGTCGGCTACGAAGCGATGATCTCGCTCGCCTACCAGTTCCGTGACATCGACCTGGCCTACTTGCGCCAACGGGTGATCCTGCGATGAACGTCTCCCACCGCTTCGTCCCGTTCCTGCTGGCGCTGCTACCGATCGTGCCGGTCGCGGCCCAGGACCTCACGCTGCTGGCCGCGGCGCGCGGCGCCGAGTTCGTGGTCCAGGCCACGGTGCTGGCCGCCAGCGATCCGTCGCCGGACTGGCACCGGCTCGAGTTCCGCACCGAGGCGGTGCTGAAGGGGGATGCCCCGCGCGAGTTCCGCCTGCTCGAGCCCGCCGGCGCCTGCTGCGGCCGCAGCCTGTTCGCGCTGCAGCCGGGGCAATCGGTGCTGCTGTTCCTGCGCCGTTCCGGCCCCAACCTGCACCCGTACGGGGGTGCCCGCGGCGTGCTGCCGGCCGATCCGTCGGTGCGTACCCACGTGCAGCAGCTGCTGGCGACGACCGACGGTCCGGCGACCGCGCGGTTGCTGGCCGCCGCGCTGCAGTCGAACGAGCCGCGCATCGCCGACGACGCCGCGCAGGCGCTGGCGACCCTGCCGGTGCTGCAGCTGCCGAACGCCGAGCGAACGGTGCTGCGCGAGGCGCTGCAGGATGCCCTGCAACGCGGCACCACACGCACCGCGCCGTTGCTCGAGACCGTCGTGCGGCTCGCCGATCCGAGCCTGCTCGACGTGGTGTTGCCGGCCTACCTCGACGCCGGCGACGACCGCGCACCGCTGCTGCGTCGCGGCCTGCTGCGCTGCCCGTCGACCGCGGTCGCCGCGCAGCTGCCGCTGCACCCGACCACCAACCCGCAGCAGGCGCTGCGGGCCGCCGAGCTGCTGGTCGCGCTGCCGGAGCCCGAGGCGCGGCCGTCCCTCGAACGCATGCTGCGACAGGCGCCGCATCCGCGCGTCCAACTCTGTCTCGCCGAGGCGATGCTCGCCGCCGGTGCGACCGAGCAGCAGCTGCGCTCGACGGTCCCGGAACCAGTGCTCCGCCTCGCCGAGCAACGCCATCGGGAACCACCGCGATTCCGCAACCTCCGCCCCGGCCGGCCATGAATTCCACCGAGATCCAGTCCCTGCCGATCACCGCGGCCTTGCTGCCGTCGGCGCTGCTGACGTTGCCGCTGTCCCGGCTGGCGCTGGATGCCGCCGCGGTCGGTGATTTCGCCACCAACGGGGTGCTGACGGTCGGCGACGCACTGCAGCTGCCGCTGCACTCGTTCGCCGCCGACGGCGCGTTCGCCGGACGGATGGAGGCGCTGCAGCAGGCGCTGGCGCGCACGCTGCACGACGGCCTGTGCCGGTTCGGCGACGTCGACTGCCGCGACTGGCCGACGCTGCGCGCCCAGCTGCTGGGCCCACTCGACGACGACGAACGCGCCTGGTTCGCCGAGTTCACCGGGCTCACCGGTCCGGTCGCGCGCCGGCCGGAGCTGGCGCGCGCCGCCGGGGTCACGCTGGCCGAGATCGACGACCGCGCCGAACGCGTGCGCAGTCGCATCGCCGAACTGGCCGGGCCGCTGCTGGCGCGGCTGCGGCGCGAACTCGAACAGGAGCTGCTGGCCGGCGACGGCGTCGTCACGCTGGACAGCGCGGCCGTGGGTTCGCTGCTGCCGGCGATCGCCGCGGCGGGCCAGGACCGCGCGCTCGGGCTGCGCTTGTTCGCGTTCCTGTTCCCACGCGAGCTGCACCTGCACCGCGGCACGCTGTTCCGGCTGGCGCCGCGCCGCTTCCGCCAGCTGCTGCGCCGGCTCCCGGCCCTGGTGCCGCCGCAGCGCCTGCCGGTGCCGGTCGACACGCTGATGCAGGAACTGGTGGCGAGCGGCGACGAGGTGCCACGTGGAGCCCTGCTGCACGTGCTGCGCAGCGAAGCCCACATCACGATCGAACTCGACGAACGGCACGGCGAGGTCGCCGCCGCCGATCCGCGCTCGCCGTCGGCGCGGCTGGTCGACCTGCTGACCGAGGCGCGGCAGCCGATGACGCTGACCGATCTGGTGTTCGCCTACCGCGACCGGTTCCGCACCGCGTCGCGCCGACGCCTCGAGAACCAGCTGCGCGCGAGCCGGGCCTTCGTGCAGACCGGCCCCGAGTGCTGGGCCCTGCGGCGCTGGCTCGAACGCGAGCTCGCCGCGGTGGCGCCGCTGGTCGACAAGGCCGCGCGGCGGCTGCAGACCGGCGCCGGCCGCACCCATGTCAGCGAATTGCTGCGCGAGGAGCACTGCGACGAACGCACCACGTGGCTGGTGCTGGACCGGCTCGGCGACGATCCGCGCGTGCGCCTGCTCGGCCGCGGCGAAGCGTGCGCCGCCACCCACCGCCGGTCGCGGGTGCTCGACGAGCTGCTGCGCGCGTTCCGCCGCGCCGCCGGCGACGTGATCACGAGCATGTTCGTCGCCAACCAGCCCGAACCGCGCCGCCGGCTCGTCGAGCGACTGCTGCGTCACAACCGGCTGTTCGTGCAGCCGGCCCCCGACCGCATCGACACGCTGTCGAACTACCCGCTCAACGACGAACGGCTGCGGCGGCTGATCGCGCTGGTGCAAGAACAACTGCGCTCGCGCGCCGGCCACGCGACCGCGGCGGGCCTGAAGGCGCTGGTCGATCGCAGCGAGCTCGGTGGCGCGTGGCTGACGCCGGAGCTGCTGGCCGACGTGCTGCGGCGCCACGGACCGTTCGAGGTATTGCCGGGCGGTGTGATCGCCAGCGCCGAACTGGAGCTCACCCAACGGCTGCGGCGCACGGTGCGCCAGGCGCTGCGCGAGGCCGGCACGGTGCTCAGCGTCGAGGAAGTGCTGCAGGCCCGCCCCGAGCTCGGTGCGTTCGCCGGTTGCCTCGGCGAACTGCTCAGGGGCGATCCACTGCTGCAGACGCCGGACGGCCGCCACTTCGTGCTGGCGTAGCGACCGGCCAGCCGTCGAGATCCGCCAAACGGTCGCAGCCGCGCGCAACCGGCCACGCCAGCGCGGCACCGACCAGCACGTCGATCGCCCAGTGGTAGCGCAACAGCACGGTGCTGGCGATCAGCAGCGCGCCGGGCAGCACCAGCCAACACCACCAGCGGCGATTCCAACGCCACAGGATCAGCAGGCTGGTGATCGTCAGCATCGTGTGGCCACTCGGGAAGCAGTCCCACGGGTTGGCCTCGCCGGCATCGATCGCGGCCCGCAGCGGCGCCAGCAGGCCCAGGCCCTCGATCTCGCGGTCGAACGCCAGCACCACCTTCGGCCCCAGCGTCGGCACCAGCAGGTAGCCGAGATAGCTGCACAGGAAGCCGCCGACCAGCCACAGCACGGCGCGATCGAACGCCGCCGCACCGCTGCGCACGCCGGCCCCGATCGCGGCCGCGAAGCACAGCAGGTAGAAGCCGGCGTAGCACAGCTGCAGCACCTCGTTGGCCAGCGGCGGCAGGTGATCGACGAGCGTGCCGGGATCGCGACCGAACGCCGCCCGGTCGAGCGCGGCGAACGCGTATTCGTACGGTTCGGGATGCACCGCCGGCAGCAACCAGCACAGCGCGCTGAACACCACCGGCAGCCCGAGCGTAGCCAGCCCGACCCGCCACCAGCGCGCCGCCGCCGGTCCGCGACGTGCCACCGCGGCCACCGCGAGCACCACGACCAGGATGCCGGCGTGCAGCGCCAGGAAGCGCACGCGGTCATGACGGGCATCCCCGCCACCGTCGGCGAGCAGAGCGACGGCCCCGACCGCGGCCAGGTAGCAGAGCCAGATGCGTTCGCTGGTCGGCGCGGGAGGCCGCGCGCCCGGATCAGACATGGGCGCATCCTACCTCGGACCGCACCGGCGAAAACAACGCAGCGGGGTGTCGTCCGTCCGGTCGACACCCCGCGGCAGCTCGCACGCATCGGGGGCGAGCGGATCAACGCGGACGGCGCGAGCTCAGTAGCTGCGCTCGCCGATGATCAGGCGGCCGTAGTTGCCGGTCTGCACACCGAAGAAGCCGGTGACGCCGTCATACTCCGCGGCCTGCTGCCACAGCACCGCGCCGCGCAGGGTCGGGTTCGCCGGGATCGTCAGGCCGACCTCGGCCGAGCCGGTCAGCGAGAAGAACGACTGCACGTCCAGGATCGGGCTGATGTTCAGCTCGCAGCCGATACCGATCGGCAGGCCACCGGGCGGCAGCTGGGCGGTGCCCCAGACCAGCAGGCCGATCGCGACGCCCGGCGTCAGGCCGTTCAGCTGCACCGAGAAGTAGTTGCCGACGGTCGGCACTTCGTTGGTGAACTGGCGGGCCAGCGTCGGGAACGGCGCCACGCCGCAGGTGGCGTTGGCGGCCACGGTGGCATAGCTGGCGGCGACGTACGGGGCCGGCTCGGTCGCGCTGACCTCGAGCACGTAGTTGCCGATCTGCGTGGCCAGGGTGCCCGGGCTACGGACTTCCAGGTAGTAGGTGCTCGGCGCCAGGAAGAACGAGAACGTGCCGCGCGCGTGCGACGTGCCGGTCGGCTCCAGGATGTTGCCGGTGGTCACCAGGGTCGCCGCACCGAGCGTGTTGGTGACCGGGTCGAAGAAGCGCAGGCCGATCGTCGTGTCGAGCACCGGCGACGTGGCGCCGTTGCCGGTCTGGAACTGCAGGACGCTTGGCTGGCTGAAGGTGATCGGGCCCCACAGGTCGATCTCGTTGGCGACCGAAAGGTTGCCGACACCCTGCTGGCCGGACACGATCGGCGTGGCGGTCTGACCGTTGGCGTCGAGCGCCGGGGCCTCGTTGACGGTGACGCCGGTGTTCATCGGCAGCACCTGCAACTCGAGCCGGTAGTTGCCGGCCGGGACCGGGTTGATGGTCGACGCGACGCTGCGCTCGCGCACGACGATGTAGTAGGTGCCGGCCGGCCAGCAGCGCACCTGGGAGGTGCGGTAGGTGAAGTTGCTGGTGTCACCGACGTTGCCGCCGAAGGTCCCGGTCGGAGCCAGCAGCGCGCCAGCCGAGTCGAGCACCTCGTAACGGTGGCCGCTGATGAACGGCGCGTCACCCTCGGTGACCTGGAACCAGACGCCCGAACGAGGGGCCGTCAAGTCGACGCGGTAGACGTCGACATCACCGGCGCCGAGCGCGCCGAGGATCTGGGCGCCGTTGCCGATCACCTGCACACCGGTGTCGGTGATCACGTTGTTGGGCTCGCTCTCCGCACCGGTGTAGGGCTTGAGGGCCGACTCGATCGCGATGTCGAGCGAGTAGAGGCCGGTGGTCGCGGCACCGAAGCCTTCGACGCGGGCGAAGTAGGTGCCGGCGGTGAGGTTGATCGTGAGATCGCTCTGCAACCCACGCGAGTCATCGTTGACACCGATCACCGTGCCGAGGCTGTCGAGCAACAAGATGCGCGTGTCCGCGGCGCCGCTGGTCGTCAGGCGGGTCTGGCCACCGGCGGTCGTGAAACTGAACCAATCCTGCTCGCCAGCGACCAAGTTGCAGTCGACCTGACGACCGGTGAGGACCGCCTGGGCCGTGAGCTGATCGTTGTTCGGCTCGGCCTCTGCGACGCGCTGAGCCATGAGGGGAGTCGCCAACAGCAGCGAGGAAGCAATCAGGGAACGCATGGAATCTTTACTCTTACGGGGGGACAGGGAATGACCGCGAGCCACCTAGGCCGCGGACTCGCGCCAAACTCGGACGCGATGGACTGACGAACGCTACCTCGGCCCAGGTTCCATGCCACCCAGAGTTTCCCGACGCGGGAAGCTTACGGCCCACCGCAGGCTCAGGCCTTGCCGCTGCCGACCCGCCCCACCGCCGGGTGGCTCGCGCTCAACTCGGTGCTCTTGCTCTCGGTGCCATCGAAGCTGAGCAGCCGCCCCTTGCCCCCCTCGGTGGTCTCGATGTGCACCGGCCGCTGCCACAGCCGGAACAGCCCCTGCAGGGTCAGCTGCGCTTGGTCGAGCTGCAGGTCGCCGCCGACCCATTCGTGCACCAGGTAGAGCTCGCCGCGGTTGCCGTGGTTGCCGTCGACGACCTTGATGATCGGGTTGCCGAAGTTGGTCAGCGCCGCCAGCAGCTGTTCCTTGACCTTGGTGTAGTCGCGGTCGACGACGATCAGCTGACCGGTCTGCGGGTCCTGGCCGTAGACGAACATCTTCTGCTCCTCGGCGAACTCCGGCGTGATGAACTCGTCGAGGAACGTCACGTCGTTGTAGATGCGCCGGACCTCGAACACCTTGGCGCGGCCCAGCTCGGTCGGCCGGTGCCAGCGGCGCCGCGTCTCCGGGTCGTCACAGGCGGTGTACTCGGCGCCGAAGCGCCCCTTGTTCCAGCGTTCCTCGATGTGACGGAACAGTTCGACGCCCATCTTGTACGGGTTGATCTGCCCCGGCCGCGTCGCCAGCGTGCCGCTGTGGGTGTCGCAGTACTGGACCACCTCGCTGGCATCGCACAGGTGCCTGGTCATCAGCTGGCTGTGCCAGAACACGGCCCAGCCCTCGTTCATGATCTTGGTCATGCCCTGCGGCGCGAAGTAGTAGGCCTCCTCGCGCAGCATCGCGAGCACGTCCTGCTCCCAGGTCTCGAGCGGGGCGTGGTCGAGCAGGAACTTCAGCACGTCGCGCGCCGGCTTGGCCGGGAACCGCCGCGCCTGGGTCTCCTCCGCCACCATCTTCTCGCGCTCGCGGCGCAGGAACTCGGGCGGGTTGATGTAGCGGTCCATGTAGTCCTTGGCCGCGATCTTCTTGACCTCGCGACGGGACTCCTGCTCGGCGTGGCCGAGCGGCTTCGGTTCGGTGCCGCGATCGATGTAAGGCGAGTACGGGTCGATCAGGTTGTCGAGCGAGTGCACGACGTCGATGAAGTTCTCGACCCGCTCCTGGCCGTGGCGGTCCATGTAGCGGCGGATGCGCGCGCCGTGGTTGGCCAGCACGTCCATCATCTTGCGCGAGGTGTGCGCGAACCACGCGTTGTTCTTGAAGAAGTCGCAGTGGCCGTAGACGTGCGCCATCACCAGCTTCTGCTCGGTGATCGAGTTGCTGCGCATCAGGTACGCGTAGCAGGGGTCGTTGTTGACGACGAGCTCGTAGATCTTCGACAGCCCGTAGGCGTAGCTCTTGGTCAGGTGCTCGTATTCCATGCCGAACCGCCAGTGCGGGTAGCGCACCGGGAAGCCGCCGTAGCTGGCGACCATGTTCAGTTCGTCGTGGTCGACGAGTTCGAAGATGACCTCGTAGAAGTCGAGGCCGTAGCTCTTCGCGAGATCGCGCGTCTCGTCGCGCAGCGCCGCCAGTTCGGGGGTCAGGTTGCCCATCGTCGTTCGGCTGTTCGGGCCTCGGGAGTCGTCGATGTCATCGACGGTTCGCACGCAAGACTAAGGCGATTCCCGGCCGCTGCCAGCGGGGAAGCGACTCGGTGGTCGGAGCCGGCCCTGTTCGCCAGACCGCGACAGATCGATCTCGTCACCAGCGCTGCCCCACCGTGGCGAAGGTCGCACCGCCCTACATCAGGCCGTTCCGCCAGTCGCAGCTCAGTTCCGCCGGGTCGCGCGACAGCACGATCCACCCGAGCCGCCAGCAGCGCGGGCAGCGCAGGCCGACGAACTCGGTGCGTTCCGGAGGCAGCGACTGCTGCGACAATTCGTACAGCTCGAGCGGTGGCACCGTCGCGCACACGATCTGCACCAGTCCGTCGCGCTCGGCTTCGGCCAGCCACGTGAAGTTGCGGCGACTGCATTGCTCGGCCGGCAGCTCGAACACCGCCATCTGCTGGTCGCTGATGGTGCGAGCCGCCGGCCAATGGCAGCAGGCGTCACAGTGCTCGGTCCGGACTCGAACCCGCGGCTGCCGCTCACAGTCCGCCGCGGCCACCACTCCCAGCGGTTCGGTCAGCAGCCCACTGGCCCGCCGGTTCGCCCGCAGTGACGTCCAACGGTCCTGCGTGACGCAGAGCGCAACCTCGTTGCCGGACCCGACGGCCGACACCGTCGGCAACGGCGCCGGCAGATCGCCGGCGCAGACGAATGTTCGCAGGAAGCTGCCCGGCTCGCGCAACCGCGGGTCGACCACCCGCACCTCCCGCCGCCCGCACTCCGGGCATTCCTGGCCATCGGTCTGCAGGTCGCGCACCCCCACCGGCTGCAGTTGCGCCGGGCCACGCAGCTCGAAGAACCGGCGCCGATCGCCGGCCGGCAGTTCGACCGGTAGCAGCGACAAGCGGGCGCGTTCGGCCGCGCACAGCAGGTCGAGGAACTCCTGCGAGTAGACGCGGAGCAGGTCACCGAACGCAGCCCGGATCCAACCGCCGTTGGCGAAACTCGGCGGTGCCGCGATGCGGATCGGCACGTCGGTGCGCGGCCCACAGCCGCAATTGCAGACCCGGCAGATGCCATCGCGAAACAACGGACTCGAGGACCCAAGTGCATTCGCCGAGTGGCCGAGCAGCTTGGAGCCGGACTCGGCCTCGAAGATCGCGTCGCCAGTGACCAGCCGCAGCGCTGGTTGCAGATAGCGCTCGGCGAAGGCACCGGCGGGCAGCGGCGGCCAGAACTCGGGCACCACCGGATCGATCGCGTCGGGGTCCGGCGCGGCCTCCAGGATCGCTTGAAGCAGTGCTGCCAACGCGGCCGAACAAGTCGCAGCAAGCCCCTCGACATCCGGGCGGCCATGCACCCACAACTTCCAGCCGTCCGACGTTCGCTGCCACCGGCAGTCGATGACGTTGGATCGAAAGGGACTGCTCGCGGACATGAGCGCAGTCGACCGTGCCGCGAGCCAGCGAGCAACCACTGGGCGCGATCAACGACCGCGCGGCTTCCTGGCTACCGCGCCCCGGCGGCCGATCTGGAAGGCTTTGATCCCCAAGGCCGCGACACCGACCGCCTCGAGCCACGGCTGACTCGCCGGCACGAACAAGACGAGGGCCACGATCGTGCCGAGGAACCCCAGACCGACCAGGCCCGCCACGGCGAACCGCGACCGGGACACACCGGGGTGCAACCACCCACCGCTTTGCATCGCACGCCATGCCATGTTCCAGGCAGCGGCATGCGCCACGAAACCGCACACCGATCCGCTACCGATCACCCGCTTGGCCGGCCGAACCGCTACCGCCCCTTGCCGAGGAACGCCTTGATGCTCGGCAGGATCCCGTCGCGGTCCTGGATGTCGGTCGTCACGACCTTCTCCTCGCCGCGGAACGCGGTGTCGAGGTCCTTCTTGAACTGCCCACTGCCGTACGCGCTCTTCACCTGCCCGTAGCAGAACTGGTTGCACATCGGCAGCAGCCCGTCCTTCAGCAGCGACACGCAGTGCTCGGTGTCGCGCGTGCTCCAGTTGTCGCCGTCGCTGAAGTGGAACGGATACACGTTCCACTCGCTGGCCGGGTACTTGTCGCGCACCAGCTGCATGCACAGCTCGTAGGCCGAACTGATCTTGGTGCCGCCGCTCTCGCGCAGGTGGAAGAACGTGTGCTGGTCGACCTCCTGCGCCGCCGCGTCGTGCACGATGTAGCGCACCTCGAGGTTCTTGTACTGGTGCCGCAGCCAGGTATCGATCCAGAACGCCTCGATGCGCACGACCTCCTTCTGCTCGCGCCCCATCGAGCCCGACACGTCCATCATGTAGACGATCGCCGCGCTCGCCTGCGGCACCTGCCGCGTCTGCAGCGAACGGAAGCGCAGGTCCTCGCGGATCGGCACCACCAGCGGATGGTCCGGGTCGTAGGTGCCCGACGCGATCTGGCGCTTGAGCGCCTCGCGGAACGTGCGCTTGAAGTGGCGCAGCGACATCGGCCCGGCCCGCGAGATGCCGGTGTAGCGGCCCGCCGCGGTGCGCAGCTGCTTGTTGCCGCGCGGCTCGATGTTCGGCAGCGCGAGCTCCTCGCCGAGGATCTTGGCCAGATCCTCGAGCGACACGTCGACCTCGATCGAGTGCTGGCCTTTGTCCTCACCGGCCTGCCCGGCGCCGTCGCCCTGCTGGCCCGGCACCGGCTGCCCGGCCTCGCCCTGCCCCTGGCCGACACCCTGCTTCTGGTTGTCCCCGTAGCGGAACCGCGGCAGCGAGATCTGCGGCAGCGGGATCGTCACGTAGCGCTGGCCCTGCTTGCCGATCAACTCGCCGGAGCTGACGAAGCGCTTGAGGTCGCGCTTGATCCGGCCCTTGACGATGTTGCGGAAGCGCGTGTGGTCCTGATCGATCCGGCGGACGGACACGAGGACCTCACTCGCCCTTGGTGTCGCCGCGGGCGAAGATCGACGCCACGTAGTTCAGCACGTCGGTGGCGCTGATCTCGTCGTAGCCGAAGTCGCGCATCAGGCGACCCTTGACGACCTCGATCTTCTCCTGGGTGTCCTTGTCGACCACCGTCGAGACCAGGCTGGTGAGCTTGATCGAGTCCTTCTGGTCCTCGAACAGCTTCAGCTCGAGCGCGCGGTGCAGGCGCTCGTTGGTCTTGTAGTGGAACGTGCGGCCCTCGACGGCGAGCGCGCCGATGTAGTTCATGATCTCGCGGCGGAAGTCGTCCTTGCGCGAATCGGGGATGTTGATCTTCTCCTCGATGCTGCGCATCTGCCGCTCGTCCGGCTCCTCGTCGCGGCCGGTGTACGGGTTCTTGACCTTCTCGTTCTGCGTGTAGGCCTTGACGTTGTCGATGTAGTTGCCGCACAGCCGCGCGATCGCCTCCTCGTCGGCCGAGATGGCGCGCTGGACCTCGTTCTTGATGATCTCCTCGTACTCCTCGCGCACGACGATCAGCAGGTCCTTGTAGCGCTTCTTGGTCTCCGGGTCGGAGATCAGGCTGTGGTGGTCGAGGCCCTCCTCGAGCTCGTTCATGACCATGAACGGGTTGATGCACGGCAGGTCGCGCACCAGCACGTTGCTGATCTTGTCCTGGATGTAGCGCGGCGAGATGCCCTCGAGACCCTCGCGGTGCGCCTCGTCGCGCAGCTCGCGGATGTTGTCGCGGGTATAGCCGGGCAGCGACTTGCCGTTGTAGAGCTTCAGCTTCTGCAGCAGCGACAGGTTGGCCTTCTTCGGCTCCTCGAGGCGGGTCAGGATCGCCCACATCGCCGCGATCTCGAGCGTGTGCGGGGCGATCTGCTTGCCCGGCACCTGCTTCCGCCCGAAGTCCTTCTCGTAGATCTTGACCTCGTTCGACAGCCGCAGGTTGTACGGGATGTCGATCTTGATGGTGCGATCGCGGAACGCCTCCATCAGCTCGTTGCTCTGCAGCCGGTTGTACTCGGGCTCGTTGGTGTGCCCGATGATCACCTCGTCGATGTCGGTCTGCGCGAACTTCTTCGGCTTGATCTTGTGCTCCTGCGACGCGGTCAACAGGTCGTAGAGGAACGCGACGTCGAGCTTCAGCACCTCGATGAACTCGATGATGCCGCGGTTGGCGACGCAGAACTCGCCGTCGAAGTTGAACGCGCGCGGGTCGCTGTCGGTGCCGAGCTCGGCGATCTTGCGGTAGTTGATGTCGCCGGTCAGCTCGGTGCTGTCCTGGTTCTTCTCGTCCTTCGGCATGAAGGTGCCGATGCCGCAACGGTCCTTCTCGCTGACAAGCAGCCGGTGCACGACCACGTGATCGAGCACCTTGCCGTAGTCACCGCCGTTCTGCTTGAGCAGCCGTTCCAGGTAGAAGCGCGACACAGGCGACAGGTCGAAATCGCTGCGCAGCTTGTAGGAGAGGCGCGACTTCTTCTGCAGGTTCGCCAGCACGCGCGCGCGCACGTCCTTGGGCAGCAGCAGCAGCGGCTCCTCGTTCATCGGCGACGGGATGCGCTCGCCGTCGATCACCCACGAGAACGTGTACATCGCCCCCGCCGGGGTCTTGCTGTAGGCCTCGAGGCCCTTCTTCAGCAGCCGCACGATCGTCGACTTGGCCGAACCGACCGGGCCGTGCAGCAGCAGCACGCGGCGCTCGGGGCCGTAGCCGTGCGCGGCGGCCTTGAACATCGCCATCAGGTCGTGCAGCGACCGCTCGAGCCCGAACACGCCGTCGCGCCCGTCCTCGATCGGGTCGGCGAAGAACCGGTAACGCGGCACCTTCTCCTTGTCGACCTCGATCTCCTCCACGCCGTGGCTCAACACCATGTCGTAGAGGCGCTGGTGCGCGGTCCGCACGATCAGCGGGTTCTGTTGCACCAGGTCGAGATACTGCTGGAAGGTGCCCTCCCAGTGCTCGAGCTGGTACTGCTGCTGGTCGAGGGAATCGGCGATCAGCTTCGACAGGTCGAGATCGTTCATGACGGCTCCTCGGTGGCAGCGTGCGCCCGGGTGACGAACGTGCCTAGTGCCGATCCTATCGGCGGTTGCAGACCACGCCATGAACCAATCGACGGGCGGCCGCGGGCCGTTCCGCGCTGGGGCCGGGCCGTTGCAGGTGCTAACGTGGTCGGCCATGACCGCCGCGCGCCGCCGCCTCCCGCTCCTCGCCGCTCTCCTGTTCGCCACCGCGCTGCCGACCGGCTGCGGCGGCAGCTCCGGTCCGATCGACGGCGGCGCGGCCCACCGCCACCTGCAGGCGCTGGTCGCAATCGGCCCGCGCCCGTTCGGCTCGCCCGCACTCGGCAAGGCCGCCGACTACATCACCGCCGAACTCGACAAGCTCGGGCTCAAGGCCCAGCGGCACGAGGTCATGCACGAGAAGGAGAAGAAGCTGATCCGCAACCTCTACGTGCAGATCGACGGGGCCGATCCGGTGGCCGGGCCGATCCTGATGATCGGTGCCCACTACGACACCAAGCTCGCCGAGGGCCTGACCGGCGCCGACGCGCAGCACAACCATACCTTCGTCGGCGCCATCGACGGCGGCGGCGGGCCAGCCGTGCTGATCGAACTGGCGCGCGCGCTGAAGGAGCGCACGCCGAAGCCGAAGTGCAACGTCTGGCTCTACTGGATCGATGCCGAGGAGTCGATCGACTGGACCTGGAACGAGCAGCGCGCGCTGCTCGGCAGCCAGGCGTTCTGCGAGAAGCTGTCGAAGGAGAAGATCCTGTCGCGCGTGAAGGCCTTCGTGCTGATCGACCTGATCGGCAGCAAGGACTACAAGATCGATCGCGACGGCAACTCCGACGGTCGCCTGCAAGAACTGTTCGAACGCGCCGCGAAGGCGATGGGCGAAGAGGCGCGGGTCGGCCAGTTCCCGACCGCGCTGAGGATCGAGCAGATCAAGGCGCACTTCCGGCAGAAGGGCGAGGAACCGAACTGGGGCTGCACCGACGACCATATTGTGTTCCGCCGCTACGGCGTGCCGAGCGTGTTGCTGATCGACTTCGAGCGCCGCATCCCGGGCACGCCACAGGACGACCCGCGCGACCCGCCGAAGACCGACTTCCAGCAGTGGTGGCACACCGCCGACGACAACCTCGACGCCACCGACCCGGACGCGCTCGCGTTCGCCGGCAACCTGGTGATGCAGGCGCTGCCCGAGCTCGAGGCGTTCGTCACCGGCCGCAAGTGAACACGAGGTCGATCATGCGTGCGACCACGTCCGCCGGGCTGCTGCTGGCCGGTCTCGCCGCCTGCCTCGGCGCGGCGCTGGCGACCCGCAACCCCGCCCCGCCGGCGCGGCCGCCGCTCGGCCAGGCGCCACAGACACCGTTCCAGACCTCGATCGATCGTTCGGTCACCGAGCCGCTGGCGGCGCACCGCGCCCCGGAGCACACCGGTGCGATCGCCTTCGACCACGTGCGCACGCTGGTCGGCTTCGGCCCGCGCTATCCGGGCCTCGACCCGTCGGCGCCGCCGGCCACGGCCGGCGACGAGCCCGCACCGCCGACCTCCACCCCACCGCGGCCACCGACCCCGGGCTGGTCGCAGCAGCTCGGCTACATCGAACAGGTGCTGCAGCAGCACGGCCTCACCGTGCGGCGCGACACCTGGACCGACCGCCGCGAACGCATCACGTTCACCAACCTGATGGCTGCGATCCCCGGTCCGCGCAAGGAGCGCATCGTGCTCGCGTGCCATCACGACACCAAGTGCACGATCGGCCACGCCGAGGCCGACCGCAACTTCCACTTCGTCGGCGCCAACGACGGCGCGTCGGCGGTGGGCCTGATCCTGGCACTGGTGCCGGCCCTGCAGGCGCTGGAACTCGAGGCGACCATCGAGCTGGTGTTCTTCGACGGCGAGGAGAGCCTCGACTGGGCCTGGAACGATGCCGCCCGCGCGCTGTTCGGCAGCAAGCGCTTCGTCAAGCGCCACCGCGATGCGCTGCTGCTCGGCGAGGAACCGCGCATCCATGCCGCGGTGCTGCTCGACATGGTCGGTCGCACCGACCTGCACATCCAGGAGGAGCTCTACTCGACGACGCGACTGCGTCAGCTGCTGTGGTCGGCCGCGGTCGCGACCGGGCACCAGCAGCAGTTCTTCCAGCGCGCCGAGGCCGCCAGCGACGACCACAAGCCGTTCCTCGACGTCGGCATCCCCGGCGTCGACCTGATCGACCTCAACGGCAACCCGCACTGGCACAAGGTCACCGACACGCTCGAGAACGTGTCGGCAGCGAGCCTGCAGAAGGTCGCCGACGTGGTGCTGACGCTGCTGCCGGCGATCGACCGCGAATACGTGATCGCACCGAAGTGAGCGCCGTCGGCGGGGCGGTGGAAGAACGCACACGCCCGCCCGCAGCCGCGCCCCTGGGATGGCAGGGACGAGCCGGCAGCTGCCGCTCGTACGAGCGGCGGGCCCCTCGAAACGCGACCGACGACCACGCTGCCCCATTCCGTGCGTCCCGCGACGGAGCCCCGGGGCATGGTGTTCGCCGGCCACGTCGCCGGCGATGGCCGCGAGCGGACGTGCACGAAGGTGTTCGATGGACCGCCGTCGGCGCCGAGGCGCCTCGGGTCAGGCGCCGCGCAGCCACGCCAGCACCTGTTCGTTCGCGAACGGCTTCTGCAGCACCGCCTCGGCACCTTGCTGCAGCAACGCCTCGCGATGGCCGGCGAGATACGCCGAGATTACCAGCACGCGGCTCTGCGGCGACGACGCCTTGGCGGCGCGCAGCACGGCGAGCCCGCTGGCCCCGGGCAGCCGCAGGTCGGTGACGACGACCGGGAACGCCTGCACGGCCAGCAGTTCGACGGCCGCGGCCCCGTTGTCGACCTGGGTCACGGCATAGCCACCGTCGGCGAGGTCATCGGCGAGCGTCAGGGCGATCGAGGGCTCGTCCTCGACCAACAGCACGCTGGCCGGCGCGCGATCGCGCACGAGACGAGCAGCGGTACGGGCATGGAGTCGGTTCATGGTGCAGCGATCCGGGCAGCAGTTGCCCGCCGCGTCATCCACATCCCGTGCCAGGCGGCAGCAACCTCGCTGCCGCGCGCTGTCGTTCCCGCCACCGGACCGGCACCACGGTACCGACACCAGATCGCGTCGATGCTCGACGCCACACGCCCCGTCGACGCGCCAGCGTGCCGGCCGCGTAGCGCGCCGTCGCCGATCCGCGACGGCGACCGCGCCGTGGGCCGCGCAATCCCCGCGCACGGCTGCGCGTGACGCCGGAATTGACGCCGTTGCAGCAGCGTCACACGAGAGCGCGGTCGGCTGCGATCGCCTGGCGCAGTGTGCATTGACCCACTGCCGCGCCATGGCCAGAGTGCGAGCCACGCCTGCGGCGAGTGCCCGCGCGTGCCATCCCATGCGACCCCGACGCCGCCTCCTGTTGCTGTTGCTGCCGATCGCCATCGCCGCCGTACTTTGGTGGCTGCTCGCCGGTTTCGGCGACTGGCAGCGTCGCCCGGCGCAACGTTCCGGTCACGTCTGGGCGGCCCCGAACGCGGCCACACCGTGCCTGTTGTTCGTGACGCGCGAGGAGCGCGAGCGGCGACTGCGGGTCTCGCGCAACTTCTTCCGCAGCGAGTCGTACGACCGCTACGTACTGCACGTGCACCGCATCGCCGATGGCGCCCGGCTGCAATCCATGTTGCTCGCCGACCTCACCGAGCGACAGGAGCCCCTGGAACCGCAGATCCTCGGCATCGTCGACGGGCACGTGTGGCTGTGGCGGAACGGCCCGACCGCTCTCACGCTGCCGGACCTGCGGCCGGCGTTCGCTCGCGCGCAGCTGGAGCAGCAGGCACCCGACCAGGCCGAGCTGCTGCCGCGTGAGCCGAAGGGCTACGCGATCCGCAGCGAACCACTGAGCCTCGTGCTGCGCGGCCGCGACGCGCGGCTCTATGCGCTCGACGCCGTGAACGGTGCGTTGACGCCGTTCCCGCCCGAGCAGCTGCCGGCCACCACGTTCTCGTCGCTGGTCGAGGATCGCTTCCTCTACCTGATGCCACCCGGGCGCTCGCGGGTGTTGACGAGCCCGAGCGACGCGATGGAGCAGTCGTTCCTGACCGGCACCGGTCGCTACTACGGGCTGCTGACCGACGGCGACCGCGCCGACATCGACAAGTACCTGCCGAAGGGCCGCCCGCACGGCGAAGTTGCGCGCCGACTGTACGGCGCCGACTACCGCCTCGACGGCAGCACGCCGCAGCTCGATCTGGCCACCGTCGCGGCACTCGGCGACGAACGCCTGCTGCAGTCCGGCTTCCTGGTGCGGCGCCACGGCACGCTGTGGGACGTGCCGGACCCGAGTTCGACGCTGGTGCTGGCCCGGCAGCGGCTGGGCGCCGACGAACCGTGGCGCCTCGTGCGCCTCGGTCGCGACGGCCGCGCACTGTGGTCGGCGTCGACCGGTCTGGCCGACCTCGGCGAGCTGCTCGACCTCGGCACGCACGTGCTGTTCGTCGGCTATCTCGACTCGCTCGGCCGCGGCGCCATCCGCGAACAGGACCGCCGCGAACGACTGGTCTGGATCGACGAGCGCAGCGGCGCCGTGCAGACGCTGGTCGTCGAGGATGCAGCACCGTCGACACAGCCCGCCGCAGCGCGCTGACCGCGAGCGCCCCGCATCAACGGCGCGCCGCGAGCCAATCGGCATCGAGCCCGTACAGGTCGAGTCCGAGCTTCGGCACGCCGAGCCCACGCCGCACGATCGCCAGCCGGTGCGGCGCGAACAACGGCACCGCCGGCAACAGCGCATCGAGCCGCGCCTGGATGCGCGCGAAGTGCTCCGGCCACGTGGCCGGATCGGACGCCGCGCGGAAGCCCTCGACCGCGGCTGCCAATTCCTCGTCGACTGATGGCTCGGCTGGCGTGCTCGCGTTCAGTGCCGCCGCCTGGCGGCCATGGCGCAGTGCGACCGAGAACGGGTCGTACGGCACCCCATGGCTCCGTTCGAGCCACAGATCGGCATCGCCGCGGTCGTGCGCCAGCTCATGGGCGATCCCGGCCCGCTGCAGTTGGGCGAGCAGTGTCTCGACCAGCAACGCTGGCGCGCCCTCGGCGGCGAAGCGCAGTGGCACCGGCAGCGACTGGCTTGGTGACGACGCAGCAACCGGCTGGCCGGCCGGCCAGTCGACGATCGCCGGCGCCACCGCGGCAGTGCACACGGTGCCGAGCCCGGCGGCCGCGACCCGCACCAGCTCGAAGCGATCGATCGCCGCCGCGACCCGCGCGCGGTGTTCGCGATCGGCGAGCACACCGCGCTGGTAGCGCATGCCCAGCGACCACACCGACGAACCGGGTGCCACCACGACTTCGAAGCGGGCATCGCGCTGCAACGCGGCGGCGCGCGGCGGCTCGATCGGCACCAGCCAGCTGCCGATCACCGCATCGACCTCCCCCGCCAGCAGTGCATCGACCGGATCGCCGGCCACAGCCACCAGCTCGAGCTCGCGGTGCGTCGCGCGGGCGCGATAGCGCAGCGTGCGCCGTTCGGCATCGGCCGCCAGCAGCGTGAACGGACCCGAACCGAGCGCGCGCTCGAACTCGCCCTCGCGGCTCCAGGCCGCCGGCGCCGTGATCGCGGTCGGATTGATCGCGCACAGGTCGGCGAGCAGCGCCGTCGGCCGATCGACCTCGAGGCGCAGTTCGCGTTCGCCGATCGCGGTGACGGCGGTGATGCGCGCGTTGCCGGGCAGCCAGTCGTGCTGCGGCGCGCCGAGCCAGCGCCGGAAGTGGGTCGCGACCTGGCTCGCGAGCACCGGCGTGTCGTCGTGCCACCGCGCCCCTTCGCGCAGCAGGAACGAGAACGTGCGCCCGTCCGGCGACACCCGCCACGACGACGCCAGTCCCGGTGCGAGGCGACCGTCGTCGCCGAGCCGCACCAGCGTTTCGTAGACCAGCGACTTCGATTCGAAGCCGCCGCTGTACGTCAGCGGTGACAACTCCGTGAACGCGGTGTCGCCGAGTCGTGCCGCGAGCCGCAACGGCCCCGGGCCACTCGGTTCGGCGGCGACCACCGCGTTGTCGCTCCCAGCGTTTGCCACCGGCACCGCCGCCCCCGGCAACGCGTAGCCGGCCGGCCGCGCCAGCAGCACGATGTCGCCGTCGAAGCCGGTCGCGATCAGTTCATCGGTGCCGTTGCGGCCGTCGAGCTCGCCGGCGACCAACCAGTGGCCCTTCTGCGCCGACGCGAACACCACCTCGCTCTGCCACGGCCCATCGCCCTGCCGTGCGATCAGGTGCACGTTCCGTTCGTAGCCGTAGGCGGCGACCGATTCGCGGCCATCGGCGAAGAACCGGCCGGCGGCGATGCCACGCAGACCCTGACCGCCGGCGAAGATCGCCTGGCGCTGCAGCTTGCCGTCGGCCGCGATCGCGGCGCGCACGACGACGCCGTCGTCGCGGGTCACGTAGAGCACGCCCGGGCGGTCCTTCGCCAGCGTGATGCGGCCGAGGCCGCTGTCCTCGCGCAGCAACGACTCCGCCTGCAGCGCCTCGCCCTGCAGCCGCAGCCGCAGCAGATCCCCGGAGCGGCTCACCGCGTACATCGATGCCGCGCCCCCGGCCGCGTCCGGCACGATCGCGACATCGCGCACGCGGCCCGGCACCTTGCCGACCTGCCGCATCGCGAACGCGTGGCCGTCGCCTTCCGGCCGCAGCTGGAACACCGCGCCGGTGATGCCGAACGCGAGCAGCTCGGCGCTGCCGCCGGGCACCAGGTCGGCGGCAACCACGGCATGGAACTCCTCTCCGGCGGCGTGGCCGATCTCGCGACTCTCGAGCGTGAAGCGCGCGAACGGCTGCGGCCGCAGCACGACGCGGTGCACCGAGCCACCGCGGCCGCCGGCGTAGATCTCGCGACCGGGCCAGCGCGGATCGACGTCGGCACTGCGCGTCGGCGCCAACCACTGGCCGTCGCCGACCACCGCGTTGGCGGTCCATTGGCCGCTGTAGACGGTCAGCAGCAGCACGCGCCCCTTGTCGTCGGCGGCGATCACTTCGTTCTGGCCGAAGTCGGCGACCACCTTGTCGATGTGCGCATACCAGACGCCGCCGTCCGAGTGGTGGATGCGTTCGGCCTGCCAGCCGCTGGCGGCCACCAGCGGTTCGGCCGCGGTCGTCACCGGCGCCTGGGCGAGGCCGTGCGACAGCAGCAGCGAGAGTGGGAGCGAGCCGACGACGGAACGAAGCGTGCGCATGAGAAGGCAGCCGGCGCCAGGGCAACGGCTGTGCCGAGCTTACCGCGCCCACGCACAGCGCCGCCCTCGCCGCGTTGTCGTGGCGCCACGGTGACAGCGCGCTCACGGTCCGCGACACTCGCTCCGTCCTGGCTGCGCGCCTACGCTGCGGCGATGCCGACCGTGCAACGACAGGGCCGCACCATCCACTTCACCCGCACCGGCGACGGGCCTGGCGTGGTGCTGATTCCGGGTCTCGGTTCCGGCGCGCGGTTGTTCGGCACGCTGCCGCGGCGGTTCGCGCGCGACGGCTTCACCTGCGCCGCGATCGATCCGGTCGGGCTCGAGCCGAGCAGCGAGCTGCCCGGTGGGGTGTTCGACTTCGTGCAGGCCGCACACGACGTGCTGGCGGTCGCCGCCGAACTACCGCCGCCGGTGGCGCTGGTCGGCACCTCGCTCGGTGGCAAGGTCGCGCTGTGCGCGGCGGCGACCCGCAGCCAGGCCGCCGGCAAGCTGGTGATGCTGTGCAGTTCGGCGCTGCAGACCGCGCGCAGCAAACGCGTGTATCGCTGGTTCGAGCTGCTGTGCACGCGGGTCGACGCGGAGCTGCTCGGCGAGCTGACGGCGCCGTTCCTGTTCGGCGACACGTTCTTGAACGGCAAGCCCGGTGTCGTCGATGACATCGTGCGCAGCACGAAGCCGAGCCCGAGTTCCCGCGCGTTCATGCAGGCGCAGGCGCGTGCGCTCGGTGCGTTCGACGGCGAGAGCCTGTGTGCGCAGGTCGCGTGGCCGACGCTGTGTCTGGCCGGTGGCGAGGACACCCTGACGCTGCCGCGCGAGGTCGCGGCGACCGCGGCCCGGATCGCCGGTGCGCAGCACCAGTGCTTCGAGGACGCCGGCCACAGCCTGTTGCTCGAGAGTGCGCCGGCATTCGATCGGGTGGTCGCGTTCCTTCGTGCGTGAGTGACGGCAGCATCACGATCGTCGCACTAGCCCGGGCTCTTCGATGCGGTCCGGCCCAATGGACCGGACCTCGGGAAGTCGGCCCGGCTTGCCGGACGCAGCAATGGTCGCCACGCTGTGTGCCTGCCCCTACATGACCGAACCGGAACCTCGGCCACGCTCCATAGCTCGCACCACTCCGTCCGCAACCATCATCAGCTGGTTGTTGTTCGTCGTGCATTGTCTGCTGGTATTGCGGCACCTGCCCGTGCGCCTGCTGCGCGACGGGGTCTCGCTCGCGAGCAATGACTTCCACTACCTCAGCTCCACCGCCTACGAAGCGAGCCGCCTGCTGTCGTGGCACACGACCTGGGGCTACAGCCCCCACTTCATGGCCGGCTATCCGTTCGGGCTGTGGAACAGCTTCGGCCGCCGCATCTACGAGCTCGCTGCCGCCTGCCTGCCGGGCATCGACAGCGGCACGGTCACGCACGCGACCCTGCTGGTGATGGCACTCACGCCGCCGCTGCTGATCGCGGCGGCGGCGCGGTTGCTGGGTGCGTCGCGAGGACTGGCCACGGTGAGCCTGGGACTTGCCGCCGTCGTCTGGCAGCTCGACAGCATGTTGGCCTACTTCTGGACCTTCGGCGTCACCGCCTTCGCGTTCACCTCGGCCCTGGCCGTGACCTTCGCCGGCCTGCTGTTCCGCGCGCTGGCGACCGGTCGGTGGGTCTGGACGGTCGCGGCCGGCAGCTGCCTCGGCGCCATCGGCTGGCTGCACCCGCTGCTGCTGTTCCCGGTGCTGGCGGTGGCCGTCGCCATGACCTTCGCCACGGCCGGCTCGGGCCGCCGGCTCGGGGCGCGGCTGGCGAGCCTCGGCTTCGCGGCGGGGATCGCGGCCGTGCTGCTGCTGCCATGGCTGCTGTCGCTGGCCTGGCTCGCCGATCTGCGCGCGTCGACGCCGACGCCCTTCCTGCGTGCGGACTGGCGGCACCTGCTGATGGACCTGTTCTCGGACCGCGGCTACGAACGCCCGCACGATCGCCGCGTGATGCTGCACGTGGTGCTGGTCTTCGCGGCCTGGGGCACCATCGTCGCCTGGCGCGACCGAATGCGAGCGACGCTCGCCTGCGCCGGCGTCGCGGGCGCCTGCCTGCTGTTCGCCTACGGGTTCTCGTCGATCCCGCACCTCGATCACACCGAGCCCTACCGCTACCAGGTCACTGCCTCGATGTTCGCGTTGCCGCCGGCGGCCGAAGGCATCCGGCGACTCGCGGCGGCGATCCGTCATGCCGGCCGCGAGGCGCGCAGCGCGCTGCTGGCGGCCGGCCTCCTGCTGCTGCCCAACCTGGTGGCCCAGGTGGTCGGGGTCGCCTACCGCACCCCGGCATCCGGCCTCGACACCGAACAGATGGCGGTCGTCCGCTGGCTGCGCGAGAACGCGGGCCGTGGCGGACGCGTGCTGTGCCAGGACGAGGTGCTCGGGGACATGCTGCCGGAACTCACCGAGCGGGCCGTGATCGGCGGCGCGGTCGCCGCGCAAGGCTGTCTGCCGCACCGCTTCGCGTCGACCGACCACGCCTCGGCGTTCGGCCGTCCCCTGCACGAACTCGAGCCGGCGCAGATCGATGCCTACCTGGACCTCTACAACATCGAAGTCGCGATCACCTCGGCCGCGGTGCTCGAACGACATCTCGCCAACCACGGCGGTTGGCAACGGGTTCACGACGGACGCCTGCAGGCATTCGTTCGCAGCACGGCACCGCCCGGGTACGTGATCGGCGATCGCACCGAGGCGACCAGCGTCATCCCGAGCCGCGACGGCCTCCGCATCGAGCGGGCGCCAGCCGGTCGGTTCGTGCTGCGGTACCACCACCTGGCGACGATGCAGATCGACGCCGGCGCCAGCTTGCAGGCCGTGCCCATGCTCGAGGACCCGGTGCCGTTCATCGCCGTCGACAACACCGCAGCTGCCACCACGCTGCACATCACGGTGCACTGATCGACGGCGACGGCCGTGGCCCTCGCCGCAACGGCCGTCGGCGCCGGCCTATCGGTCCAGCGGCAGCACCCAGCTCGCCGCGGTCGCCGGATCGCCTTCGAGCGCCAGCGTCGCACACAACGTGCGCAGCGACGGCTGCGGCCGCACCGAACGCTGCTTGCCGTTCATCACGACCTGCAGCTCGCGAGCGCAGTCGATCGCGCGGGCATCGAACCACGCCGACAGGCCCGTGACATCCTTGCTGGTCACCGTCAGCGTGCCAGCGGCGAGCGCCGCGTCGACGCGCCCACCGCGCGCCGGCTGCTCGCAGCGCAGCCAGTAGTGCTGTTTCACGGTGCCGTCGCTGAGTTCCCAGAGCAACGACGACGGCCGCTCGGTGCGCACCGCCGGCACGAGTTCCTTCAGCAGGTCGCGATCCGGCAAGCCGGTGTGCCCGTTCTTCTCGACGAACGTGAACGTGTACGGATACCGCCCCGGGTGCTGCTGCTGCAGTTCCGCCAGCTGCACCGCGAACTTCTGGCAGCGCTCGGCGCGCCCGTAGGCGGTGTCGCGGCCGCCGACCATGAACGAGAACCGCAGGCTGTGCAGGCCGGTCGCCACCGTCTCGCCGTCGGTCGGCGCCGCCGCGCTGCCGTGCACCGCCGCGAACCGGTGCGGCAGCTTCGGCCCGATCGCGAACGCGCCGTAGCCGCCGTGGCTGTAGCCGATCGCGATCACGCGGTTCGGATCGACGTCGGCGCAGACCACGAACTGGCGGATCAACGTCTCCAGCAGCGGGTAGAAGTAGTCGGTGTAGAAGCCGTTCCACTCGTCGGTCGGCGCCCGCAGCGCGCAGTACAGGTAGCCGCCGGCCTCCGGGTGGTCCTGGTAGTAGATCTGCATGTGCTGCCACTGCGAGTCGTTGACTCGCTTCGGCGCGTTGCCGCCGCCGTGCATCGCGATCACGAGGCCCCAGCCACCGGCGGGCTTGCTGCCGACCTCCTTCCAGGTGAACGGACTCTCCTTGTCCCCGGCGCGCACCCGCTTCTGTTCGAAGTCCGGCAGCAGCCGCGTGCGTTCGGCGGCGCGCCACGATGCCACCGCCAGCGCGCGCAGCCGCGCATCGCCGGCGGCGGTCGCCAGCTCGGCGTCGAGGTTGCGATCGAACTCGAAGGACGCCTGCCGTTCGGCCGGCGCGGCGAAGAAGCGATCGAACTGGGCGCGCAGCGCCGCGTCGCCATCGGCGGCCGCTACGGCCGGTGCCGATGGCGACGGATCCTGCGCCGCCGCCGGCACAGCACCCTTGCCATAGCGCGCCGTCACGTCCTCGCCCCACAGCTCGATGCCGCGCCCCCAGCCGGCCGCGAAGCGTTGCCCGGCCGCGGCGAACGACACCGCATAGATGCGATGCGCGGCATCGGCGTTCGCACACTGCGCCGCATCGCCGGTGAACCACGCGCGATCGAAGCCCTGCGGATCGGGCTCGTCGGCGCCGACGAAGCGCCACGCCGCGCCGTCCCACACCTCGACCCAGGTGTGGTTGCCCGGCTTGTGCGGCCACAGCACCGACACCAGCCGCGCCGGCACACAGCACGCGCGGCACGCATCGGCGAGCAGGATCGACAACCCGGTGCAACTCGCCTTCTGCTGCGCGATCGATGCACTCGGCGCCTGGTCGGCGCGCGCGCGGCCGGTCGAGTAGTGCACCTCGAGCGCGTCGAAGATGCTCGCGTTCAGCCGCAGCGCCGCTTCGCCCGGCGTCTTGCAGTCCTGCACCAGCGGCAGGAAGCGGGCCATGAAGTCGGTGCGCCAGTCCTCGCGCGCCTCGTTGGCCTGCGCGTACGGCAGCACATAGCCGAGGAACAGCTCGTCCGGCAGTGCGCGCCCCCACGGCACCGCGGCCCGCGCTGCGTGCGCCTGCTCGACCTCGCGCAGCAGGAACGCCGCGTCGAGCGTGCGCAGGTCGGCATCCGGCATGTGCTGGCAGAGGAACTGCAGCGCCGGCAGCTGCTCGGCCGGCACGTCCTGGAACGCGAGCGCGATCGCGGCCCTGTTGTCGCCGGCGCGCGCCAGCACCTCGGCCGGTGCCTGCGCCAGCAGGCCGGGCACGCAGCACGACCAGAGCAGCAGACGAGCGGCGGAACCGACGACGACGGACGGCAGGCGCGACATGGCCGCCCTTGTAGCGCGTTCAGCCGGTGCGCACGACGCCGTGCGCGAACATCCACAGCCCGGTGCCGGTCGCGGTCAGCACCACCACCAGCCACAGCAGCACCGCCGCCCGGTGCCAGCGCCGCGCCCGTTCCGAGCGCCACAGCCACAGGCCGGTCGCGATCACCGGCAGCGCCAAGAGGCCACCGGCCTTCGCGAACGGCAGGTGGATCGCCTTGATGTCGGCCGGGAACTCGTAGCGCGCCAGCAGCTGCTCGGTCAGCACGATGGTGATCGTCAGCAGGACCATCGTCAGCGGCCCGAGCCACAGGTGCACGCGCCGCCGGTGCGTGAAGCCGGTCCACAGCGCGGTGACCAACAGCAGCACCGTGGTGACGAACGCGGCCCAGAACGGCAACGTGGGTGGCATCGCCGGTCATCGTGCCGGCTCGGAGCAGGCCGGAAAAGCGCGATGTGAAGACGTCGACAACGACCGATGCCAGCGACGCCTGCGGCCGCCCCCGGCGGCGGCGGCACCGGCCGACAAGTCGGAGCCACGACCGGACCGATGAGCGCGGTGATGGAGAGGGACCTGACCAGGCCGGAGTTCGATCGCTACCACGATCGGATCTACCAGCTCGCCGGCATTCACTACCCGGCCGAGAAGCTGGAGCTGCTCAGCAACCGGATCCGCCGCCGCCTGCGCGCCAGCAAGGAGCCGAGCTACGACGCCTACCTGAACCGCATCCAGCAGGACGGCAAGGAGCTGCAGGCGTTCCTCGACTCGGTCACCACCAACGAGACCTACTTCTTCCGCTGCCAGCGCCATTGGGACCACTTCCGCGAGCAGCTCGAACGGCGGCACGCGGACCCGTTGCACAAGCGCGACCCACTGCGCATCTGGTCGGCGGCGGCCTCGACCGGGGCCGAGGCGTGCACGATCCTGATCGTGCTGCAGCAGGTGCTCGGCAAGGGCTTCGGCGGCGTCACGGTCGAGGTGCTCGGCACCGATCTGTCGGGCCAGGTGCTCGAGGAGGCGCGGCAGGGTGTGTTCCGCCCCTATGCGCTGGCGCAGACGCCGCCGGCGATCCAGCAGCAGTTCTTCACCCGCAACGACAAGGGCGAGTTCGTGTTCGACCGCGCGCTGTTCAAGCACGTGCAGTTCCATCGCCACAACCTGATGGAGCCGCTGACCGCGCCGCGCCCGTTCGACTTCGTGTTCCTGCGCAACGTGATGATCTACTTCGACGGCAAGAGCCGCGAACGGGTGCTGCAGCACGTGTTCGCGGTCACGCAACCCGGCGGCACGCTGATCGTCGGCGAGTCGGAGAGCCTGTTGAGCGTCAAGCACGGATTCCAGTACGTGAAGCCGTCGATCTTCGTGAAGCCGACCGGCGCGGTGAGTCCGACGGCATCCCCGCGGCCGAGCCGCGCCTGCTAGGTGCACGGCGCCGGCCGTTCTCCTACGCTGCGCGCATGGTCAAAGCCCTCGACGGTGCCCTGCGCGGGCCCGGCCTGCGCGTCGGCATCGCGGTCTCGCGCTTCCATGAAGTCATCACCGGCCGCCTGCTCGACGGCGCCATAGCGACGCTGCGCACCCACGGCGTGGCCCTCGACGACATCCTGGTGACCTGGGTGCCGGGCGCGTTCGAGCTGCCGCAGGCCTGTCAGTGGCTGGCTCGCACCGGCAAGGTCGACGCGCTGGTGATGCTCGGTGCCGTGGTGCGCGGGGGCACCGACCACTACGAATACGTCTGCCGCGGCGTCACCGACGGCGCGATGCGGGTCGAGCTCGACACCGGCCTGCCGCTCGGCTTCGGCGTGCTGACCTGCGCCGAACTGGACCAGGCCATGGCGCGCGCCGGTGGCGACCACGGCAACAAGGGAAGCGACGCTGCCATCGCGGTGCTGGCGATGGCCGATCTGCGGCGGCAGCTCGCCGGTCCCACCGCGGGACCGACCGGTTGATCCGAGCGACTGCGGCGCTACCCTGAGCAGCCCTGTTTCCTCGGAAACCGCTCCTTGCCAATGACCGCCCCCATTCGCCGCCGCACGCGCGCTCGTGAGATCGCCATGCAGGTCCTGTTCCAGTTCGACGTGCGCGGAGCCGACTACCCCACCGAGCTCGGCAAGACGCTGGCGCAGCTGTGTCAGGACCAGTCGGGCGGCGACGAAGGCGACGCCGAACCCGACGTCGTCGAGTTCGCGGCGCGGCTGATCGACGGCACCCTGCAGCACCGCGCGGCGATCGACCAGCGGCTGCAAGGGGTGACCCGCAACTGGGACCTGCGCCGGATGGCGACCGTCGACCGCAACGTGCTGCGCATGGCGGTCTACGAGCTGATGTTCTGCACCGACGTGCCGCCCAAGGTGTCGATCAACGAAGCGATCGACCTGGGCAAGAAGTTCTCGACCGCCAACTCGGGCGGCTTCGTCAACGGCATCCTCGACCGCATCCGCATCGACCTCGAGAAGGAACGCGGCAAGCCGGGCAAGCCGGCGGCGAGCGGCGACGGGGCCACCAGCGACGGGGCCGCCGCCGGCGCCGGCTGATCGGCACCGGTTGATCGACAGCACGGATCCGGCGGCCGTGTTGCCCGCGTCAGCGCCAGGGCGCACACTGCACCGATGGTGTTCGGCAAGCTGCTCGGCGCACTCAAGAAGACGCGCGATGTGTTGACCGCGGGCCTCGCCCGCCTGTTCTCGGGCCGCAAGCTCGACGAGGCGTTCCTCGACGAGCTCGAAGAGGTGCTCTACAACAGCGACCTCGGCCCGGTCGGCACGCGGGTCGTCGACGAACTCAAGGTCGCCTGGAAGAAGAAGGAAGTGCGCGAGACCGCCGAGGTGCCCGCGTTCCTCGAGAAGAAGCTGATCGCGATGCTGCAGGGCAGCGAGGCCCCGCTGGCGCGCGCGGCGCAGGCCCCCACCATCGTGATGATCATCGGCGTCAACGGCGCCGGCAAGACGACCTCGATCGCCAAGCTGGCGCGCCATCTGCAGCAGCAGGGCAAGACGGTGATGCTCGGCGCCGGCGACACCTTCCGCGCCGCCGCCGTCGAACAGCTGACGCTGTGGGCCGGGCGGCTCGGCATCCCGATCGTCAAGCAGGCCACCGGCGCCGACCCGGCCGCGGTCGCGTTCGACGCGGTCAGCGCCGCGGTCGCACGCAAGGTCGACTACCTGCTGCTCGACACCGCCGGTCGCCTGCACACGCAGAAGAACCTGATGACCGAGCTCGAGAAGATCGTGCGCGTGGTCAAGAAGCAGCTGCCCGACGCGCCGCACGAGACGCTGCTGGTGCTCGACGCGACCACCGGCCAGAACGCGATCCGCCAGGCCAGCGAGTTCAGCAAGTCGGCGCCGATCAGCGGCCTGATCCTGGCCAAGATGGACGGCACCGCGAAGGGCGGCGCCTTGTTCGGCATCCGCGACCAGCTGCCGATCCCGGTCAAGTTCCTCGGCGTCGGCGAGGGCATCGACGACCTCGAGCCGTTCTCGGTGCCGGGCTTCGTCAAGGCGATCCTGCAGTTCGACAAGGTGCCGGCGTGACCGGGCGCCCGGCATGAGCGTGCTGCCGCCGCCGCCGCCCGCCCCGGCACCGGTGCCGCGCTGGCTCGCGGCGCTGTTCTTCGGCCTGCTGGTGGTGCCGTTCCACCCGCAGTGGATCGACTTCGAACAAGTGCGCCGCGGCCAGCTGCTGGTGCTGACCGGGCTGTCGCTGGTGCTGCTGAAGCGCCTGCCGGCGGTGCGCGGCGAACGCGCGCTGCTGGCGCTGCTGCTGTGGTTCACGGCCAGCGCCGCGGTCGTCTGGCTCGGCCAGCTGTTCCTGCGCGGCAAGGACCAGCCGCTGTCGTTCCAGCCGTGGGAAGCGATCCTGCGGCTCGGGCACTGGCTGGCGCTGTGGGTCGCCGTGCGGCTCGGTGCGGCGTGCCGCGCCACCACGGCGCTGCCGCTGGCGATCCTGCTGCTGCTGACCGCGGGGTTCGGCCTGCTGCAGCGGCTCGGCCTCGGCGAAATCGCCGGCTACGGCGTGCCGCGCGAGCCGGTGTCGGTGTTCGGCAACCGCAACGTCGCCTCGGAATGGACCGCGGTCGGGGCGATGCTGGTCGCGGTGCTGCTGCCGCAGCTCGGCTCCGCGCGCGCGCGCGCGACCGGTCTCGCGGCGCTGGTCACCGCCGGCGCCTACCTGGTCGCCAACCAGTCGCGCTCGGGATTGATCGCGCTGCCGATCGGGCTGCTGCTGCTGCTGGTGCTGCAGCGCCGCCGGGCCCTGCTGCCGATCGGTGCGGTCGCCGGCGGCATGCTGCTCGGGCTGGTGCTGGCGACGGCGGCCGCCCGACCGGGCGCCGAGAACCAGCTCGCCGCTCGCGCCGAACTGCAGCGCTCGACGTCGACGCTGGCGGTGCGGTTCGAGATCGCGAAGAGCACCACGCGCCTGTTCGCCGAATCGCCGGTGTTCGGCCACGGCCCGGGCCAGTTCGCGGTCCAGTATCCGCGCCATCGCAGCCAGGCCGAGATCGAGGCGTCGAGCTTCGGCCGCCAGTTCGCGACCGAGGTGCGCACCGCCCACGACGACTGGCTCGAACTGCTGGTCGACGGCGGCCTGCCGGCGCTGGCGCTGTTCGCGGCGGCGCTGTTCGCGCTGCAGCGCGGGCAGGCGGACAAGGCCCGGCTGCTGCCGCTGTTCGTGCTGCTGCTGCTGATGCTGGTGCGGGCACCGCTGTGGAACGCACCGGCGGCCGCGGCGGCGCTGTGGCTCGCCGGCGACAGCGTCGCGGCGACGGCCGCGACGGCGCGGCGCCGCTGGGTCCGCCCGTTCGCGGTGCTGCTCGGGTTGTGCATGGTGGTGCTCGGCGTGCTGCCGATCGTCGGCAACAGCGCGATGATCGCGCATCAGGCGGCGCTGCGGGCCGGCGACCAGCCGCCGGCGTCGGCCGCGATCACCGCCGCGTGGTGGATGCCGTACGAGCCGCGCTGGCAGCAGCTGATGGCGCAGGAGGCGCGCCGCACCGACGACCTCGCCTCGGCGCGGCGGGCCGCGGCGCGCGCGGTGGAGCTGCGGCCGTTCGATCCGCAGGCCTACGAACTGCTCGTCGACGTGCTGATCCGCGGCAAGGCGTTCGCGAAGGCGCGCAGCCTGGTCAAGCATGCGTTGACGCTTGATCCGGTGCATCCGGAACTGCGGCTGTGGCAGAGCTGGCTCTCGATGCACGCCGGCGATGCCGACGCGGCGATCGCCGCCGTGGTGCAGGATCCGCACCCGACGCTGCGGGCGCAGCTCGGGGCCCACTTCGACGCCTTGCGCAAGAACTGCCGCGACGAACGGCTCGCCGCGCGGTTCGCGATCGAGCACCACTTCGTGGCCGCCGTCGACCGGCTCGACGCCGAGGACCAGGAGTCGCACGAGGCGATCATGGCGCACATCCAGCAGCTGACGGTGGCGATGCGCATCGCCGAGCACAGCGATGCGCGGCCGTTGGTGCTCGGCTCGCTGCTGGTGCCGGAGGACGCCGCGAGCTACGCGAAGGCGGCCAGCACCCGCAAGTTCGGCCCGCTGCTGCCGTGGCAGAAGGCGCTGCTCGGCGACCGGCTCACCCCGCTGCGTCGCTTCGAGGCCTGGCTGCCGATCGTCGGCGAGCGCTGACCGGATCGGCGGCGACTACTTGCCGGCGCCGGCCGCGGCCTTGACCGCGGCGCGCACGTTCTCGAGTTCGTCGTCGGCGCCGCAGGCCGCGACGAACTGCTCGAAGCTCCAGCTCTGCGCACGCAGCGGGTGACCGGCCGGGAACAGCGCCTGCAGCGCCGGCTGCAATTGCAGCCCGAGGTAGGCCATGCCGAGGCGATTGGCATGCAGCTTGTCACCCTGCAGCAGCGCCCCGGGCGGCGTGCGCAGCTCCCCCTTCGCCAGCGGCAGCACGATGCCATCGTTCTTCATCCGCGCCACCAGCGCCGCCAGCGGCACGATGCGCAGCTTCGGGTGCTGCTGCACGAACGTCGCCAGGTCCTGGTTCAGGCGCTGCAGCAGTTCCGGGGCCGGGATCTGCGCCGGCGACAGCATGCGCCGCGCCGCGCCCTGCATGTCCGGCAGGTCGCCGACCAACACCGGCACCTCGAGCGACGCCAGCAGTTCGAGCCCCTGCCGGTAGCGGGCCGCGCGCTGCGCCGCCTCGTCGCCGCCGCCGAAGTAGCCGTAGGCGAACCAGAACGGGAAGTCGATCGCGACCACGTGGTCCGGCTTCGCCTTCCGGGTCGCCTGGATCTGCTTCTCGCCGATCGCGACCGGGTCGGTGAACATCGCCAGCATCTGCAGCGGCGGATGCGTGCTCGCCACCGCGTGCTCCCCGCACCACGCCTTCAGCACGTGCTGCAGCGTCACCGAATCGCCGGGTTCCTTGGCGCCGGTGAGCGGCCCGTCGCGGAAACCACCGCTGACGCTGGCACCGATCACGTGCACGCGCGCCAGCGCCGGCGCGGGGGCCGAGCCGGTCCCGGGCTCGACCTTCTGCTGCGCCAGCAGCGACAACGGCAGACAGAGCCAGAGGCTCCACGACACGACGACGGCACGTAGCAGCATGTTGTCCTCTCGGCAGACGGTCAGCGCAGCGAAGCCAGCACCAGATCGTGTACGGCGGTGCGCACCGCCTGGATCTTGTTGTTGACGCGGGTCGGATGCACGCGATTCGTCAGCAACACGACGCAGAGATCGTGGCGCGGGCAGCACCACAGCGAGGTGCCGGTGAAGCCGGTGTGGCCGAACGTGCCCGGCGGCACCGTGGTGCCGGCCCAGGTGCCGCTCTGCAGCCGCTGGAAGCCGAGGCCGCGCGTGGTGTCGTTGCCGAAGCCGGACGGCGCCACCGCGAGGTCGACCAGTTCGCGCGGCAGCACGCCGCGACCGCCGCCGAGCAGCGTGATGCCGTACTCCAGCACGTCGCCGCCGGTCGCGAACAGCCCGGCGTGGCCGGACACGCCGCCCATCGCGTACGCGTTCTCGTCGTGCACGTAGCCGCGCACGATGCCGCCGCGCCGCGGATCGAGTTCGGTCGGCGCCGCCGGGGCCAGCGCCGGAGCGTCGGTCGGCGCGAAGCCGGCATGCCGCAGCCCGAACGGTGCCAGCACCTCCCGATCGACGAAGCGCGCGAACGGCTCGCCGCTGCAGCTCTCGACCACCGCCATCAGCAGCATGAAGCCGAGATCGCTGTAGACCGGTCCGGTGCCCGGCTCGCTCATCAGCCCCTCCGCCGCGGCCGCGGCGAGGAGCGCGTCCTTGCCCTGCAGCGTGCGGTAGTAGCGTTCGTAGGCGGGCAGGCCACCCTGATGCGCCAGCAGATGCCGCAAAGTGACGCGCTCCTTGCCGGTGCCGGTGAACGCCGGCACCCAGCGCGCGACCGGATCGTCGAGCGACAGCTTGCCCAGCGCGCACAGCCGCAGGATCGCCGGGGTGGTCGCCACGACCTTCGTCAACGAAGCGAGGTCGAAGCGCGTGTCGAGCGCCATCGGCGGCTCGTCGGCAGCGCTGCCGAGCTTGCCGACCGCGACCGCGGCGAAGCGTTCGCCGTGGCGCGCGACGAGGCATACCGCGCCGGGGAACGCGCCGTCGGCGACCGCGCGCTCGAGCAATTGCTGCAGCTGTGCGGGCAGCTCCGCGGCGAGTTCGGCGCCGGCCGCGGACGGCTCGCCGGCCGGGCTGGCGGCGTAGACCGAACAGCCGCTGCCGGCCGCGGCGACCCCGGGGATCGTCACCGGCAGCCGACCGAGGATCGAGGCCTGGCCGCGCAGCGCCGCCGCTGCCGCGCGTTCGGTGCGCGCGGTCGACACATAGGCGCACAGCCACGTGTCGATCGCCGGCAGGTGCTGCACGAGGTACGGATTGCCGAACGACACCGCGACCACGCGCTGGTCGTCGCGCAACGCCTCGACCACCGGCCGCAGCCCCGGCGGCAGGCCGATGCCACCCTGGTACTCACGCACCTTGACGTGCAGCGCCAGCAGCACGCGCGGGCTCGCCGCGACCTTCGCCGCCACCGCCGCGACCTCGGCCGGCGAACTGGAGCTCGACAACCGCAGCGGTGCGGCGGCGGTCGCGTTCGCCATCGCGGCCGCGAACGCCTTGCCCTCGCCGTCGTCCTGATCGAGCAGCGTCACCAGCAGCGTCTGCTCGGCGGTCTCGGTGTGCAGCGGCAGATTGCCGCCGCGGTCGCGCACCAGCGTCAGGCCGCGCGCAGCGATGCGATCGGCGATCGCCGCCGACGGCTTGGTGTCGAGCTGCTGCCGCCAGTTCGCGGCGACCGTGCCACCGCCGGCCAGCAGCCCGACCTTGGCCTTCGCCTGCAGGATCCGCAGCACCGCGTCGTCGAGCCGCGCCATCGGCACGCGCCCGCTCTGCACCGCGGCGACGACGGCAGCGCGCGCGGCCAGCGGATCGGGCGGCATCAGCAGCAGGTCGGCGCCGGCGAGCAGCGCCCGCACCGCGACCTCACCCGGCGGCAGCGCGTTCTGCACGCCCTTCATCTCCAGCGCGTCGGTGACGATCAGGCCGCGGAAGCCGAGTTCGTCGCGCAGCACGCCACCGAGGATGCGGCGGCTCAACGTCGCCGGCACGTCGAGTTCCTCGCCGAGCCCCGGCACCGCGAGGTGCCCGGTCATCACCGCTTCGAGGCCTTCCTGCGCCGCCGCCGCGAACGGCCGCAACTCGACCGCGCGCAGCCGCGCCGCATCGCCGGGCACCGTCGCCAGCGCCAGGTGCGAGTCGGTGTCGACGTCGCCGTGGCCGGGGAAGTGCTTGCCGCACGGCAGCAGCCCGGCCGCACGCACACCGCGCGCGAACGCGCTGCCGAGGCGCGCCACCAGCTCCGGGTCCTCGCCGAAGCTGCGCACGTTGATGATCGGGTTCTGCGGGTTGCTGTTCACGTCGAGCACCGGCCCGAACACGAAGTGGAAGCCGAGCGCCTTCGCCTCGTCGCCGGTGACGCGCCCCATCGCCTCCGCCAGCGCCGGCGAACCGGTGGCGCCGACCAGCATCTGGTTGCCGAGCTCGCAAGCACCGCGCAGCCGGAACCACACCCCGCCCTCGAAGTCGCCGGCCAGCAGCAGCGGCACCGTCGCCGCCGCCTGCAGCTTCGGGATCAGGGTCGCCGCATCCTCGACGGAGCCGAGGCTCAGGATCACGCCGCCGAGTCCGGCCTCGCGCACCCATTGCAGCATGCGGTCGTGATTGCCGACGCCGTCCTTGCTGTCGGGCCGCGACAGGCTCCACGACATGAACAGCTGCCCCGCCTTCTGCTCGAGGCTCAGGCTAGCGAGCCGTTCGGCGGCCGGATCCTGGGCCGCGAGCAGACCGGCGAGCAACACGAACGACGAGAGGCGATGGCGTGGCACTGCCACAGCCTACGCGGCAGCGCCGCCGCGCGCACGATCAGGCGCCGTGATGGCCGACCAGTTCGCTGGCCGCGTCCTTGTCGAGGAACACCATCACGTTGGTGTGGCGCCGGATCACGCTGGCCGGGCACGCGGTCGAGATCTCGCCCTGCAGCATCGCCGCGACCGCCTTCGCCTTCGCCTTGCCGAACGCGCACAGCACCAGCTTGCGAGCGCCGAGGATCGTCTGCAGGCCCGACGTCACCGCCTGGGTCGGCGGCTCGCCGGGCGCGAAGCGGCTGCGCGCGTCCTCGCGCGTAGTCGGCGCCAGCGTCGTCACGTGGAACCCGGTCTCGAACGGCGTGCCCGGTTCGTTGAACGCGACATGGCCGTTGCGGCCGATGCCGAGCAACTGCAGATGCACGCCGCCGGCCCGGTGCACCCGCAGCTCGTGCGCCTTCAGCGACAACGGCTCGCCGTCGTGCGGCACCGGGAAGAAGCGGCCGCGCGCCAGCAGCTCGAGCAGCGGCGGACAGTTGGTGCCGAGTTCGTGCACCATGCCGCCGCGGCGATCGGGCGTGAAGCCGAGATACTCGTCGAGGTGGGTCGCGTGCAGTTCTTCGGCGCGCATGCGGCCGGTGCGCAGTTCGTCGCCGAGCGCCTGCAGGAACGGCACGAAGGTCGCGCCGGTGGCGAGGCCGAGCAGGCCGCGGCGGAGCTGCGTGCCTCGCAGCTCGTCCATCAGCAGCGGCAGGGCCTGGGCGGCGGTGGGCAGGATGCGGACGTTCGGCAGGGCGTTGGCCATCGGCGGGCCCACTGTGCGGTGCTGTGGCGCGGCTGGCAAGCGGCATACCGCGCATCGACGGGCATCTTGCCATTCCGTTCCCGCGCCGGCCGACGGCCTCCTACGCTGCGCCGCCGCTGCCGCGGCTCAGCCGCCCACCGCGCGAACCGATGACCCCCACCCGCGACCTGCTCGAACGCATCGAACGCCTGCGCACGATGTTCCTCGCCGAACGGCCGCCCGGCGCGCCGCTGCCCGACTACTGGCGCGATGACCGCGACCTGCAGGCCTACGACGCGGTGCTCGGCGCCCGGATCGGCTGGAAGTGGGACGCGGCGCTGGCCGAGTGCCACGACCGCGGCCTGCCCCGCGCCGACGATGCGGTCGTGCTCGACTACGGCTGCGGGGCCGGTATCGCCGCGCGCAAGTTCGCGGCGAAGTTCGGCGCCAAGGAGGTGCTGTGCCACGACCGCTCGGCCCGCGCCCGCGAGTATGCGAGCCGCGCGATCCGGATCGCGATGCCGGCGGTTGCCGCGCGCGCGGTGGCCACCGTCTACGACCAACGCCCCGATGTGCTGCTGGTCAGCCACGTGCTCGGTGAACTCGACGCCGCGGGCTTGCAGCAGCTCGAGCTGCTGGCGCTGCGCAGTCGCTGCGTGCTCGTCGTCGAGCCGGGCAACCAACCGGTCTCACGCGCGCTGTCGGCGCTGCGCGATCGCCTGCTGCCGCAGTTCGACGCGATCGCACCGTGCCCGCACCAGGCGGCCTGCCCGGTGCTGCGCGGCACCGGCGACTGGTGCCACTTCTTCGCCGCGCCGCCGCCGCAGGCGTTCACCGATGGCGACTGGGTGCGCACGACGAAGGCGCTCGGCATCGACGCGCGGGCGCTGCCGTACTCGTTCCTGTGCCTGGTCAAGAAGGACGCCGCCGCGCTGCCCTCTGCGCCGCGCCGACCGCGGCTGCTCGGCCGGCCGACGCTGCATCCGCACACGGCCACGGTGCAGGTCTGCGAAGCGGACGGGCTGCGCTCGGTCGAGCTGCAGAAGCGGCGCGATCCGGCGCTGTGGAAGGCGCTGAAGAAGGAACCCGAGACGGTGCGCGATCTGCCGTGAGCGACGGCTCGCGCGGCGCGCTACGTCAGCGCGACCAGCGGTCCTTCCGGCGCAGGAACCAGCGTTCGAAGGTGCGGAACGAGACCTCGGCCATCGCCCAGGTGACCAGCAACGTGGCCAGGAACCCGAGCTCGGGCGTCCACCAGGCAACGCCATGCGTCAGCTTGCCGACCACGTGCAGCCCGATGTGGTGCAGCAGGTAGATGCCGTAGCTGACGACACCGACGCGCGCCAGCGGCCGCCATCGGAGCAGCGCGCGCAGGCCGTTGTCCTCGCGCACGACGCATGCAGCCACCAGCAGCATGAACAGCACGTGCAGAACGAGCCGCGGCCAGCCGGAGATGTCGGCGCGCGGCACGCTGAGCGCCGCGAGCACCAGCACCGCGACCGCCGGCGCCGCGAAGCGATGGCCGACCAGGTCCACCAGCCGCGCGAACCCGGTCGGTGTGTGCAGCGCGTGCGCCAGCGCGACGCCGAGCAGGATCGGCACGAACGTCGTCTCGGCGAGCATCGGCGGCAGCCCGGGCCACCAGCCGAGATGGGCATGGCCGCAGACCAGCCCGATCGACCCCGCGAGCAGCGCGCCGAGCAACCACCGCGCCGCGCGCTCCCAACGCCGTTCGACCAGCGGCCACAGCAGGTAGAACTGTTCCTCGGCCGCCAGCGACCAGGTGATGGCGAGCAGGCTCTGCATCGGCACCCAGTTCGCCACGTAGGCCAGCGCGTAGGGCACGTCATGCCGGATGCCCGCGGCGGTGACGCCGCCGCTCAGCGCCGAGCCGGCCCACAGCAGCAGGATCACCAGGTAGTTGAGCGGCACGATGCGCAGCAGCCGCCGCACGTAGAACGCCCCGAGATCGATGTGGCCGCGGCGATCGCGTTCGCGCCGCAGCAGCGTGACGATCAGGAAGCCGGAGATCACGAAGAACAGGTCGACCCCGAGGAAGCCGCGCGCGGTCGCGGCCCAGGCCCGCGGTGGGCACGCGTGGTGCCAGAGCACCATCGCGATCGCGATGGCGCGCAGACCGTCGAGGCAGGCGAACGTCCTGGTGGCGAGGTAGGTGCCGTGGCCGGGCATGGAGGGCGGTCCATCCCGGCGCGGCCGGGCTGGAGCAGCGAACGTAGCGCCTCGGCCACCCTGGTGCGGGTATCCTCCGGCCCACCACCTGCCGATCTCGCCATGCCGACGCCGACGCTGCTCCGCGCCCCGTTCCGTCTCGCCGATGACCTGTTGCTGCCCTGGCAACCGCACCGGATCCGCATCCTCGTGATCGCCGACGGCCCGTTGAACTTCGAGCCATCGCTCGACTTCGGCCTCGCCCAGTTCCTCGACACGCTGCGCGACAGCCGCTTCTACGGGCAACCGCCGGAGGTGCGGGTCGGCCACCGCCAGCTGCCGACCCAGGACTTCCCGCAGTTCCGCTTCCGCAACGACCTGACGGCCGACACCTGCGACGTGCTGTTCCTGTTCGGCTTCGATCCGGGCGAGGACATCGAGCCAGCGGACCAGCAGGCGATCGCCTGGTTCATGCAGGCCGGCGGCGGCGTGTTCGCGACCGGCGACCACGGCGAACTCGGCGCCGCGATGGGCGCGTCGCTGCCGCGCGTGCGCAGCATGCGCCGGTGGCGCCCCGGGGTGCCGATGACGAGCCCACTGCGCCACACCACCAACCTGCCCGGCGACGACGGCGTCTACCAGTTCGAGGACCAGTCCGACCACGTGCCGCAGCGCAGCTATCCGCGCTACTACGCGCGGCCGGGCACTCCCACCGTATCTGCTCCGCATCTGCTGCTGCAGGCGCCGACGCCGAACGGCCGCTACCTGCCGATCGAGTACCAGCCCGACCACCCGCACGAGGGCGAGTGCATCGAGCCGCGCATCCTGACCGAGAAACTGCTGCCAGGCAGCACCGCCGACGAGTTCCCGCTCGCCCCCGGCGGCACCCGACCGGCCCCGCAGATCATCGCCTTCACGGTCAGCTACGGCGGCGCGTTCCCGCCCAACAAGCAGGCGATCCTCGAACCGCGCCTGTTCGGCAGCATCTGCGCCTACGACGGCCGGCAGGCCGGGGTCGGCCGCGTCGTCACCGACGCCACCTGGCACCACTTCGTCAACATCAACATCGACGGCACCGGCACCGATCGCACCGGCCTGCGCAATGCGTCGGGCCAGGACCTGCCGGAGCTGACGCTGATCCGGCAGTACTGGCGCAACCTGGTCAGCTGGCTCGCGCCGGTGCGGCTGGGTCGCGCGCTGGCGCCGGTCGCGCACGTGCTGCAGGCCGCGCGCCTCGGCGAAGAACTGCTGCCGCACTTCGAACGGGAGCTGGCGACCGCCGAAGGCCGCGAACGGGCCGGCTTCGAGATCGAGGCGGCGCTCACCGCGGAACTGTCGCCGGTCGAACTCGAGTCGACGCTGACCACCCTGGTCGACGGCGTGTTCGGCAAGGCGGCGAGGAACCGCAGCGAGATGCTCGGGCGCGACCTGTGCAACTGCGCGCTGGCCGCGGCGGGCGCGCTGCTGGCCGCACCGCTGCGGGCGCCGGGGCGGGCGAAGGCGCTCGAAGCGGCCGGTTTCCCGCACGCGGCCGAGGCGCAGCTGGCCGCGCTAGGCAGCACCGCGCTGCGGGAGTTGGTCACCCGCACCAACGCCCGCATCGAGAACACGCAGCGCGAGATCGAGCAGCTGCGCCGCTCGCTGAACTAGCGACCGCCGCCGGGCTGGCCGTCGCTCGGCGTCGCCGATCCGGACGGCGCCGCCGGTGGCCACACCGGCATCGGCGCTCCGGTCGTCTGCAGCGGGATCGCATACAGCGACGTGCGCGCGGTGACGAACAGCGTGCGACCGTCGGCACCGCCGAACGCGCAGTTCGCCGGTTGTTCCGGCAGCGCGATCGTCACCAGGTGCACACCATCGGCGCCGTAGCCGCGGATGCCGTCGCGCGCGGTGGTCCACAGGTTGCCCGCCACATCGCAGCGCATGCCGTCGGCGCCGCCGTCGAGCCAGAACGCCGCCGCGCCGAGTTCGCCGGTCGCGGTCACCGGGAACGCGCCGACCCGCTGGCCCTTGCCGCTGTCGGCGACGTAGAGCCGCTGGTGGTCCGGCGCGAAGCACAGCCCGTTCGGCTGGTCGAACTCGCGCTGCACGATGCGCAGCTCCTGGCTGGCCGGGTCGAAGCGATAGACGAAGTTGCCGTCCTGCTCGCGCGGCTGCTTGCCGAGGCCGTAGGCCGGGTCGGTGAACCACAGCGTGCCGTCGGCGCGCACGACGACATCGTTCGGCGAGTTCAGCCGCTTGCCGCCGTGCCGGTCGACGAGCACCGTGAACTTGCCCTCGCCGTCGTGCCGCACCACGTTGCGCGCCTCGTGCTGGCAGCTCAGCAGGTGACCGTCGCGATCGAGGGTGTTGCCGTTGGCGGCCGCACTCGGCTGCCAGACGGTGACACCCCAGGCCTTGCCCCCCTCGCCGGCCTGCCAGCGCAGCCACTGTCTGGCCGGGATGTCGGAGAACACCAAGGCCTGCTCGGCCGGCAGCCACACCGGCCCTTCGACGAACTGCATGCCGGTGGCCAGCCGTTCGGGCTTCGTCGCGGCGGCGACCAGCGCCTTGCCGCGCTCGTGATGGAACGTGATCTGCGCCGGCGAGGTGGCGGCGAACGGGATGGCGAACGACAGCGCGAGCAGCGATCGATGCATCGCCGCAGTGTCGCCGCGCGACCGCGGTGGCGCGAGCGCTTGCCGGCGTCCGGCCGCCCGCCGGCAGGTCGGTCGGTTCCCGCGTCGCAACGGTGGCTTGGCCCCGGCAACGAGACTCCTGCTTGCAACCAAGCCCTGATTGTATATATCTGCTCAATCTATATGGCGACGACACGCAAGCACAGGACCGGCAAGCCCGCCGCCCCACTGTTGCCGTTCCGTCCCGGCCGCGGCGGTGCCCGTCCCGGTGCGGGTCGCAAGCCGAAGATCCCCGGTCAACCGGGCGTCGAGCACCGCCAGCGGGCGCCACTTGCACAGCGTTTCCCGGTCCACGTCACGCTCAAGCTGCGCAGCGGACTACCTCGCCTGCGCAGCAAGCCCGCCTACGAAGCGCTGCGCGCAGCCTTCGCGGCCGGCTGCGCACGCAACCTCAGCGGCGTGTTCCGCCTGTGCCACTACGCGGTGCTCAACGACCACCTGCACCTGATCTGCGAGGCCGAGGGCCGGCAAGCGCTGAGCCGCGGCCTGCAGGGCCTGCTGATCCGCATCGCGAAGGCGCTCAACAAGCTGTGGTCACGCCGCGGCAGCGTGTTCGCCGATCGCTACCACGACCACATCCTGAAATCGCCGCGCGAGGTCCGCAACGCGCTGCGCTACCTGTTCGGCAACGCAAGAAAGCACGCGGGCGAAGGCCGCGAGGTCAGCGTGCCGCAGGCGATCGACACGTTCACGTCGGCGCCGTGGTTCGCAGGCTTCCGCGAGCGCATCACGGTGAAGGGCATCGAGGCCATCGTGCGGCCGGTGACCGACGCCCGGACCTGGCTGCTCACCGAAGGTTGGTTGCGGCACGGGCGACTCAGTGTGCACGAGGTGCCAGCCACCGCGTGACGCCGCCGTCACACCTTCCAGATGATGTCGCGGCGATAGAGCTGCGCCAGCACCGCGTACCACATCAAGACCCAGCACACGCCGAACGCCAGCGACGCCAGCTTCGGGTCGCCGATCGGTTCGAGCAGGCAGGTGCGGAAGAACCAGTCCTGCACGGTCACCTGCTTGCCGCCGACGTCGACCTTCCACAACGACCCGACCACACGACCGAGCAGGCCGCTGCCGAGGAACACCAGCAGCGCGTTGGCGCCGTAGACCTGCAGCGGCCGCGCGAAGCGCGCCCACGGCCGGTGTTCGAACGCCCACACGCACAGACCGAGCCCGCTGGCGGCGATGCCGGCGGTCCACAGCGCGTAGCTGCTGGTCCAAAGCGGCTTGTTCAGCGGCAGGAACCAGCTCCAGCACGCGCCCGCCAGCATCCACAGGGCGCCGAACCGTAGCAGCGTGCCACAGCGCGCCAGCGGCTCGCCGCCGGCGCGCAGCACGCGGCCGCATTCGACGCCGAACAACGCCGTCGCCAGCGCCGGGATCGTGCTGAGCAGACCCTCGGGGTCGTACTGCCCGACCTTCCAGATGTGGCTGCCGAACACCGCGCGGTCGACGACGCCCTGCAGAGTGCCCAGCGGCTGGTCGAGATCCGGCCACGCCCCACCGGGCAACGGCACCAGCGTGATCAGGGCCCAGTAGCCGAACAGGCACGACCACAGCACCGTGCGCTGCACGCGCACCGAGGTGAACAGGAACAGCAGCGCGGCGAGGCCGTAGCAGACGCCGATGCGCTGCAGCACGCCGGGGAACCGCGTGCGCCACAGCGGCGCGAACAGGTCCTTGCCGGCCTCGAAAGTGACCAGCGGGAACGCCGACAGCAGCATGCCGAGCAGCACCAGCCACAGCACCCGCTTGCCGATCGCCGCGACCAGCGGGCCGCGCGGCGTGCCGAGTTCGAGCTTCTTGCCCAGCGCCGGCACGATCGCCACGCCGGCGCAGAACAGGAAGGTCGGGAACACCAGATCGGTCGGCGTGCAGCCGTGCCACTCGGCGTGGCGCAGCGGGTCGTACTGGTAGGCCGCCCCCCAGCGCGCCGGGTTGTTGACGAGGATCATCAACAGCATCGACAGCCCGCGCAGCGCATCGAGGCCGAGCCAGCGCACGGGTGCCGGCGCCACCGCCGTGCCGCCACTCATTCGCCGAGCGCCTGCCGCACGCTGCCGTCGTGGGTGAACAGCAGCGTGCGCGCGACCTGCGGCTCGACGTGCTTCTTGGCGGCGATGATGGCGACCTTGACCTCACCCTCGCACCGAGCGAGCACCGCCTCGGCGGCGCCGAGTTCGCAGCCGGCGGCCTCGGCGACGATGCGCACGCTGCGCGCCTTCAGCTTCGCGTTGGTCGCCTGCAGGTCGACCATCAGGTTGCCGTAGACCTTGTGCAGCCGCACGAACGCGCCGGTGCTGAGCATGTTCAGCACCAGCTTGGTCGCGGTGCCGGCCTTCAGCCGCGTACTGCCGGTCAACACCTCCGGGCCCGGCACCACCTCGATCGGCAGCTCGGCAGCGGCGGCGACCGGGCTGCCGGCGTTGCACACCACCGCGACGGTCAACGCGCCGACCTGCTTGCCGTAGGCGAGCGCGCCCAGCACGTACGGCGTGCGCCCGCTGGCGGCGATGCCGACCACGATGTCCTTCGGGCCGAGCCCGAGCGCGCGCAGGTCGGCGGCGCCGAGCTCGGCATCGTCCTCGGCGCCCTCGACCGCCTTCAGCAGCGCGCCGGGTCCACCAGCGATCAGGCCGATCACCTGCTCCGGCGAAGCCGAGAACGTCGGTGGGCACTCGGCGGCGTCGAGCACGCCGAGCCGCCCCGAGGTGCCGGCCCCGGTGTAGACGAGCCGCCCGCCCTTGTGCATGCGCTGGCTGATCGCGTCGATCGCCGCCGCGATGCGCGGCAACTGCTGCCGCACCGCTTCGGCGACCGCGCGGTCCTCGTCGTTCATCACGGTGACGAACTCGAGCGTCGACAGCGCATCGAGGTCGCGGGTGCGCGGATTGCGTGCCTCGGTGGAGAGACGCGACAGGTCGATGCGGGACATGGGGCCTGATGTTGGCGCTCGGGGGCCTCAAGTGCGAGGGACTGCTGCGTCGCTACCGCCAACGGCACCCTTGCCGTCCGCCGCCGAGGACATACCCTGGCACCTCGCACCGCCCCAGCCGCGCCGCCGCCGGCCGCCCGGTGCCTTCCCGAGTGCCGCCGTGGAACCGACCGAATTCGAAGGACCGCTCGATACCGAACAGTTGCTGCACCGCCATGCGCAGGCGCTGGTGCAAGAAGCCAGCGCCATCCTCGCCGCCGACCCGCAGCAGCGTCTGGCCGGCATGATCACATTGCCTGATGCAGTCGATGCGCAGGCGGTGCGCGCGCTGATCACGCGGCTGTCCGGCCGCACGCCGCCGCCCGGCCTGTTCGTCGGGCTGGTGCCGCGGCCGGTCGTCGAGCCGTGGCTCGAGACGCGCGCGGCGGACTATCCGTGGCGCGAGCAGGGCTGGTCGGCGCAGACCGTGCTGCCGATCTGCGTGTCGACGCGCGAAGGGTTGAAGTTCGGCTTCTTCGAAGTGCAGCGCCGGCGCGGCGGCAACGAGCGGTAGCCGGCCGCGGCAACACGATCGCTCGCGCCGCGGGCAAGCACTCGAACGACTAGAACTCGACCTCGAGCACCAGCCCACCGAGCCGGAACGAGCTCGCCGCCGGCTGCACCAGGTCGCCGTCCAACCGCAGGATCGGCAGCGGCTGTGGCCCCTGCGCCGCGACCGTCAGCCGCTGGCCCTGCGACAGCACGAACGGCAATCCCGGCTGCGCCGTATCGATCGCGCCGGCCTGCGCGAACAACTGCAGCCCGACGGTCGCCGGCACGAACGGCAGCACCGTGGTCGGCGCCTGCGTCACCGTGATCGGCCCGATCGACTGCGTCACCGCCGGCACGACCAGATCGAGGCTCGGCACCAGGAGAGTGCACAGCCCCGGCACGAACAGACTGTTGTTGGTGGTGCCGACCAGGAAGAACGCCGGCAGACCGGCCGGCGCGAACAGCGCCTGCAGTTCCAGCCGGATCAGGGGCTGCAGCGGCGGCGCCCAGCCGGTGCCGAGCGAGGCCGACAGCCGCAACGGCAGCAACCCACCACTGCACCCCTGACCGAGGTCCAGCTCCGGCAGCTGCTGGTCGGACTCGGCAAACGCATCGGCGAGGTGCGTGGTCTGCTGCGTGTCGTTGAGGATCCGCACTTCGACGACCAGCGCGTTCTGACCGCTGTAGGCGAACGGCACCGCGAACGGCACCACCAGATCGAAGCTGCCGACCGGACCGACCACCGAGGTCCAGTCGGGCAGCGCCAGCGGGCCGGGCGGCACCACCTGCACCGGTGCGGTGAGGAAGTTGGCCGTGAAGTCGGCGCCAGCGGTCAGGAAGTCACCCTCGCCGACCAGGACCTCGATATCGATCGAGCTGGCACCCGAGGCCGGCAGCGGGAACGGCAGTTCGTCGCGGCGCAGGCGCAGGCTCCGCAGCAGACGGGGCGGGCCGATCAGGTCGGCGTGGACCTGCTGCCAGCGGGTGCCGGTGCCCAGGCTGAACGGCAGCGCGTCGCTGCCGGGGCTGGACGAGAGGGAGGCAGGGGAAGCCTGGAACTGGCCTTGGCCGAGGGCCACGGGAGCCAGAGCGAGGACGGCGAGCAGGGTTGGTTGCATCGGGAAAGGGCGCAGGGTGCGCGCCCTCGCTTCGCAGCGAACCGGCGCCAGCGACGCAACCCGCGGCGAGAATTCCGGCGTCTGCCGGCCCGCCGGTGCGCCGCCACCCCGATGGCAACGCCGCGGCGGCCCCGGGCTGTCCCCGAGCCCCACCACCGGCGCTAGACTTCGCGACCGCGGCGATCGCCGCCCGACCGCGGCTCCCAGCCCACGGCGACCCGAGCCCACCACCGGTGCCCGAACCGAACGACCCCAACTCGACCACCGCCTGGTTCGGCCAGCTCTACCAGGAACTGCACGCGCTGGCGCAGTCGAGCCTGCGCCGCGAGCGGCCGTGGCACACGCTGCAGGCGACCGCGCTGGTGCACGAGGCCTACCTGCAGCTGTCGCGCGGCGGCGAGCGGCCGTGGCGCGAACGCGACCACTTCCTCGCCACCGCCGCCCGCACCATCCGCCGCATCCTGATCAACCACGCCGCCGCCCATCGGGCCCAGAAGCGCAACGGCGGCGCGATCCGGCTGTCGCTCGACGACGTCGAACCGAGTGCGGACGGCACGCCGCCGCTCGACCTGCTGGCGCTCGACGAAGCGTTGTCGCGGCTCGAGCAGCTCGACGCCCGCCAGAGCCAGATCGTCGAGCTGCGCTACTTCGGCGGCCTGTCGATCGACGAGATCGCCCGCCTGCTCGGCATCTCGCCGCGCACCGTCGACGGCGACCTGGCGATGGCGAAGGCGTGGCTGCTCGGCGAACTCGGCCGCGGGGACGCCCCGTGACGCCGGCGCAGTATGCCCGCGTCCGGGAACTGTTCCTGCAGGCGCGCGAACTCGATGCCGACGGCCGGCACGCGCTGCTGCAGCCGCGCGGCGATGCCGACGATCCGCTGCGCACGCAGGCCGCTCGGCTGCTGGCCCACACCACGAGCGACGACGACGCGCTCGATGCGCCGGCGCTGGGTCGCGGCTTCGTGCTGCCGGAGCCCGAGGCGCTGCGCGAACAGGCGCTGCCGCCCGGCCTGCCGGACCGGTTCGGCAGCTTCCGGCTGCTCGGCGTGCTCGGTGCGGGCGGCATGGGCATCGTCTACCGCGCCCGGCAGGACGCGCCGCCGCGCGACGTGGCGCTGAAGGTGCTGCAGCCGGCGCGTGCCGATGCGGACCACCTGGCCCGCTTCCGCTTCGAGATCGAGGCGCTCGGTCGCCTGCAGCATCCGGGCATCGCCGCGATCTTCGACGCCGGCACCGTCGACCACGGCGCCGGCCCGCAGCCGTTCCTGGCGATGGAACTGATCCACGGCCGGCCCCTGCTCGAGCACGCGGCACAGGCGCGGCTCGACCGCGCGGCGCGGCTGCGGCTGCTGGCGGCGATCGCCGACGCGGTGCAGCACGCGCACCAGCGCGGCCTCGTGCATCGCGACCTGAAGCCGGCCAACGTGCTGGTCGACGACAGCGGCCAGCCGAAGGTGCTCGACTTCGGCATCGCGATGGCGCACGACCGCCTGCACGGCCCGCAGCCCTCGGGGCGCGACCGCGAGCCGCTCGGCACGTTGCCGTACATGAGCCCCGAGCAACTGCGCGGCGACGAGGCCGCCGTCGACCTGCGCAGCGATGTGTATGCGCTCGGCGTGTTGCTGCACGAACTGCTGACCGGACAGCTGCCGTTCGCGCTGGATGGTCTCGCCCCGCGCGCCGCCGCCGACCACATCGTCGTCACCGCGCCGCGGTCGTTGGCGGCCGCCGATCGCCGGCTGCGCGGCGACCTCGAGGCCATCGCGCAGAAGGCGCTCGCCGTCGATCCGGCCGCGCGCTACGCCAGCGCCGGCGAGCTCGCCGCCGACCTGCGCGCCAGCATGCGGCACGAGCCGATCGCGGCTCGACCCGCCGGGGCGATGCGGGCCGCGTGGCTGTTCTGCCGCCGCCACCGCGCGCTGGTGCTCGGCGCCGCTTGCACCGTGCTGGCGCTCGGGCTGGGCTGGTTCGCGACCTCGCGCGCGCTCGATGCGGCGCGCACGGCCCAGGTGTTGGCCGAAGAACGCATGGTGCTCGCGGTCCGCAACGCCGACCGCGCCGAGGCGGTGCGCGGCTTCCTGCTGGACCTGTTCTCACGGATGGACCCGCAGCTGCCGGAGGCCGATCCCGGCGTCGACCGGCTGCTGGCGACCGCGGTGCGCGAGCTCGGACCGCGCTTCGCCGACCACCCCGATCTCGAAGCCGAACTGCGCGTCGTGCTGGGTTCGATGCTGCGCCTGTTCGGTCGCCTCGACGAAGCCCGCGAACACCTCGATCGCGGCGTCGAACTGCGCACCGCCGCGTTCGGGCCCGACGCCGGACCGACGCTGTTGGCGCGGGCCGAGAGCCTGAAGGTCGACTTCGAGCTCGGCCGATGGCAGCGTCCGCACCGCTGCTCGCGGACGTCGCCGCGGCGGCGGCCGACGGCACCGCGATCCCGACCGAGCTCGAGCTGCAGTGTCGGATGGAGCACGCCGACTGCCTGCTGGCGCTCGACCAACCGTTCGCGGCGCGCCGCGAGCTGGAGGACTGCGTCGCCGACGCGCGGCAGACGCTCGGGCCGCAGGACCCGCTGACGATCCACGCCGTGGGCCTGCTCGGCAGTCTGCTGCTCGGTCTGCGCGATCTCGACGCCGCCGAACCGCTGCTGCTCGAAGTGCACCGCCACCGCCGCGCGCGGCTGCCCGATCAACATCCGTCCCTGCTGCAGATCGTGCACAACCTCGGCGCGCTGGCGGCGCTGCGCGGCCGCTACGACGAGGGCCTGGCCCTGCTGACCGCCGCCAGCGACGGCCGCGCGGTGGCGCTGGGCCCGCGGCACTCGACCCGCATCGGTTCGCTGCTGAGCCGCGCCAACCTGCTGAGCCGGAGTGGCCGCAGTGCCGAGGCCGACACCGCCTACGCCGAGTTGCTGGCGCTGCTGGCCGAGGACGGCGGCGACCGGCCGTGGTTGCAGGCGCATGCGCAGGCCTGCAGCGGCCTGCACCAGGCCCGCGGCGGGCGGCTGGACGAGGGGCGCCGGACCATCGAGGCCGCGATCGAACGCATGAGCGAGCTCGAGGGCCCGGACCACCCGCGAACGCACCGGCTACGGCAGATGCTCGCCGAGGCCACAGGGCTGGCCCCGGCCGCCGAGCGGCGCTGACTCCTAGAACGCGCCGAGCCCGAGCTCGAGCCCGTTCGAGCTGCGCACCACCGCGAGCCCCGCCGGCGTGAACTCGAGTTGCAGCACCTGCTGCCGCAGCACGAGGCCCGCCAGCGTCTGGTCGTTCGGCAACTGCAGCCCGCTGCGCACCGTCGAACCGGTCACCGGCAACACGGCGAGGATCACCGGCGTCACCAGCAGGTCGCAGCCAGCCTGGCCGGTCGGCGTCACGGTGGGCAGCGGCAACGAGGTCGCGACGAAGCCGAAGCTGCCGAGGTGCACCGCGGTCGCCGTGGCGCCGCTGCAGGTGGCCGCATAGCTGGTGCCGATGAACGGCGGCGAGTCGGCGGTCAGCACCAGCGGCCCGTTCGGCCCGACACAGCTCGGCCCGTAGGCGGTGACGGTCGCCGGCACGCGCGGCAACCGGACCAGGAACGCCTGTTCGCAGCCGCTCGGCGCGATGCCCTGACCGACGATGGTCAAGCCGTCGGCCGAGATGTCGGTCGCGGTCAGCAGCTGCCAGCCGGCGAGCTCGTTGCCGAGGCCGAAGTCGTTGACCAACGCGGTCTGCAGGTCGACCAGGCCATCGGTCGCGTTCCAGACGAACGCGCGGGTGCCGGCCTGGCCGAAGATCACGTAATCGCCGACCACCACTTCGCCGTCGATGCTGGTGGCGCGCGCGTACGAGCCGCCATTGCTGGCCACGCTGTTGGCATCGAGGTAGACGGCGCCGGTGGCCGCCGTCCAGCGGAACGCCCGCACCGTGGACGCGATCTGCTCGAAGCCGACCGCGATGCTGCCATCCACCGACAGATCGGTGACGCCGGCCTGCGGCGATTCGGAGGTGACCACCGTGGCACCGGCCGGGGTCACCAGCACCCCGGCGTAGCTGTCGGAGGTCCCGCTGCCGCCCGGGCGGCGCGTCGAACCGCCGACCACCACCCCGTCGCCGCTGACGGTCGAGAAGTAGAAGTAGCCGTCGGGGAAGTTCGCGGCGCGCGGCAGCACCTGCGGCGGCGCGCTGTCGATCGACCACCGCAACAGGTCACCGAGGTCCGGGAAGATGCCTTGCACGCCGGTGACGACCAGGCCGTCGTAGGCGCAGTCGAACAGGATCCGGGTCTGGGTCTGCCCCGGAGTCAGCTGCGACAGCAGGCTCTGGTAGCCGATGCCAGCGCGCCAGCGCCAGTCCTCGCCGTAGATCGTGTTGCCGTTGGCCGAGATGCCGGTGATGCCGTAGTTGCCGTCGAGATCGGGGCCGAGGACGACCGTGCCGGTGGCCGCAGTCCAGCGCGCCGGCTGTCGCGGCACGGCGCCACCCGCAGCACCGGGCGAATAGACGACGGTGGCGACGACCTGGCCGTCGGCGCTGACCCGCACCCCCGAATAGCCGGCACTGCCGCTGAAGCCGCAGAAGCTGCCGGTGGTGCCGGGCACCGCGCTGCGGCCGGGGATCGCCACGAACTGGGCCTGCTGCGCCGACAGGCCGAGCGGCGACAGGGTCAGCAGGGCGCCGCACAACGCGGCGCGGCGGAGGGTGGGAACGGCGAGCAAGGCGATCGATGGCATGGCAAGGGGAGGCTTGGAACCGCGGGGCCGTTCGCAGGGTGCGGCGGCCCGGACGCGAGCAGCCGCAGCGAACGGCCATCGGCGACGCAACGCCGGCGCAGTTTTTCCGCGGCCCACGCGCGGTCAGAATGCGCCGATGCCGACCGCGGTGCGACCTCGATGAGCAAGACGCCCCGCCCCGCCGCGCCCGCGGCGCTGCCGCGCCTGGTGGTCGCGATCGCGGTCGCCGCCGGCACCCTGGCGCTGTCGATCCACGGCATGGTGTTTCGCGGCGAACTGCACGTGTGGCTGCGCGACTGGGCATTGCACTTCGCCGCCGTGCTGTTCGCGGCGATCCTGACCAGCGCGCTGCTCGGCTACCACCGCCAGCGCGACGATCGCGCGACCTGGACGATGCTGCAGCTCGGGTGCCTGGTGCCGTTCGTGCTGCTCGGGCTGCACGAGCTCGGACAGTGGCTGTGGCCGGCTGGTCCGCGCGACCACTTCGACTCGGTGCGCGACACCCTGCTCAATGCGTTCGGCACCGCGGCGGCGTGGCTGCTGTTGTGGCGGACCCGGCCGCGGCGCCGCCCGGCCGAGTGACCGGGCTTTGCGCGCGCACGGCCGCGCACTACACCGTGCCCATGCCCGCCCCGTTCCACCTGCATGCCCCGGCCGCGCCGCACGCGGTCGGGGAACTGTTCCCGGTGCGCAATGTGTTCGCCTACGACCAGGCGGCGGCGATCGATCCGTTCCTGCTGCTCGACTACCTGGGCCCCGCCACGGTGGCACCGAGCGAGCAGCCGCGCGGCGTCGGTCCGCATCCGCACCGCGGCTTCGAGACGGTGACGATCGTGTTGCGCGGCGAGGTCGCCCACCGCGACTCGGCCGGCAACGGCGGCGTCATCGGTGCCGGCGGCGTGCAGTGGATGACCGCCGGCGCGGGCGTCGTGCACAGCGAGTTCCACGGCCCGAACCTGACCCGCGACGGCGGCGAGCTCGAGATGGTGCAGCTGTGGGTCAACCTGCCGGCGCGCGCCAAGCTGGTGGCACCGCGCTACCAGGACCTGCCGGCGGCGGCGTTCCCGACCGTGGCGCTGGGGAACGGCGGCAGCGTGCGCGTGTTGGCCGGCATGTTCGACGGCGTGCGTGGGCCGTCGCAGACGCATACCGAGATCGCGCTGTGGGACGTCGCGCTGCCGGCCGGCGCCGAACTGCCGCTGCCGCTGCCCGCGACGTGGAACCGCATGGTGCTGCTGTGCGCGGGCGAGGTGACGATCGGCGGCGAACCGCTGCGCCCGCAACACGTGGCCCGCCTGGCCGCGACCAACCGGTCGCCGGTCGTGCGGGCGACGCGACCGAGCCGGCTGCTGGTGCTGGCCGGCGCCCCGCTCGGCGAACCGGTGGTCGCGCACGGTCCGTTCGTGATGAACACCGCCGCCGAGATCGACCAGGCGATCGCGGACTTCCGCCGCGGGCGCATGGGTCGACTCGACGTCTGACGCCACGAGACCCTACGATGCGGCGATGGCCACCAACGACAACGACCCGCCGCAGCTGGTCGAACGCAACCCCGACGGCACGTTCACCAAGGAGACGCTGCAGCGCGCGATGAAGGCGCTGAAGAAGCGACTGAAGGTCACCCGGCTCGACGACGAATCGCGGCTCGGCCACGACGCGATGAGCAAGGGCGGCAACTCCGGCATCATCGGCGTGCGGCCGCCGACCCAGTATCCGGCCGAGGTCTGGCAGGCGCTCGAGCAGAAGGGGCGCATCCGCAGCGACCGCCACGGCCTCTACGAGATCCTCGAGCAACCGAGCAATCCGTCGGGCTCGTGACCCGAGCTCGCGAACCGGGCTCGTGAGTCGGCCACGGCACCGCGCCGTGACGAGCTCGGGACAGGCGCCGGCGCCCGGCGTACGCGCTCGGCGGTCGCGCGCCGCTACGCTGTCGCCGTCGCTGTCCCCTTCCGGTGCAACCACGATGAATCGCTGTCTACTCACCGCCATCGCCCTCGGCGCCGCGTTCGCCGCTCCCCTGGCCGCCCAGAACCTCGGCGCCTCGTTCCAAGCCACGGTCGACGGCTACATCGAAGTGCCGTACTCGCCACAGGTCGTGCCGGCGAGCGGCCTGACGTTCGAAGCGTGGATCACCTACGACGACAGCACGCTGCCGACCGGTTGGCGTTTCCCGACCATCGCCCGCCACGGCATCAATGCCGGTGGCGAGAACTGGTTCCTGCGCGTCAATGCCGACAACATCGGCGCCCGCCGGCTGCGGTGGAAGATCGTCACCGCGACCCTCAGCCAACCGCAGGTTGACTGGACCTTCGCTCCGGGCCAGCTGAACACCTGGACCCACGTCGCCGGCACCTGGGACGGCACCACCGCGGTGCTCTACATCAACGGCGCCGCGGTCGGCTCCGCGACCGGTTCCGGCCCGATCCGCGACACCGGCAACGAAGTGCTGCGCATTGGCAAGGGCTCGGACGTGGCGACGCCGATCGAAGTCTGGAACGGCAACCTCGACGAAGTGCGGCTGTGGCCGTTCGCGCGCACCGGCGCCGAGATCCTGGCGACGATGAACCAGACGCTCGCCGGCGTGCCCGGCCGGGTGTCGACGTGGAACCTCGACGGGCACGCGCTCGACACCAGCGCCGGACTCAACGGCACGACCAGCGGCCAGGTCAACTTCACCGCCAATCCGCTGACGCTGTCGGGAGCAGCGCCACCCGCTGCCGTCGGCACCGGCACGCCCGGTTGCCTCGGTCCGATCCAGCTCGCCCCGACCGGCAGCGCCCAGCTCGGCAGTCTGGCCTTCTCGATCGCCGCGACCACGACGCCCGCCAACACGATCGCCGTGTGGGGCGCATCGGCGGGCACGCTGGCCAGCCCGCTGGCGGTGCTCGGCGTGAACGTCTGGATCGATCCGATCGGCCTCGTGACCGGCACGGCGCTCGCCAACGGCCTCGGCACGGTCCGCCTGCTGCTGCCGATCCCGGCCACGGCGCCGCTCGGCTTCTCGTTCGCCGTGCAGGCCATCGTGCTCGACCCGTGCGGCAGCCAGTCGTTCACGTCGAGCGATGCGCTGTCGATCGTGCTGCAGCCGTGAGCGGCTCGACCGCGCGGTTCAGCGCGGCACGAACTTGCCGAGCGCGGTCAGCCACGCGCGCACCTCGCGTTCGGTGAGCCCCGCGCGCAGCCACGGCTGCAGCAGTTCACCGATCGCATCGGGCCGGCGATCGGCATCGCCCCAGCGGCTGTAGGACAGCGCCCGCACCAGCGCCGGCTCGAGCTGCTGCAGCAAACCCACCGGGGCCGGTGGATCGGTGCGCGGCCGCACCGCGACCGCGCTGTGCTGCCCGTGCGCGGCAAACCACTCGGCGGCGTAGACGCAGACCGCCTGGGCCAGGTTCAGCGAACTCTGCCCGGCCGCGACCGGGATCATCGACGCGCAGTGGCAGCGCCGGATCTCGCCGAGTTCGAGGCCGCTGGTCTCACCGCCGAACAGCAGCAGCGGCGCGCCGCGTTCGTGCGCCTGCTCGGCGACTTCGCGCGGCGTCAGCACCTGCATGCCGGCCGGCGGGCGATTCGTGGTCGCGACCAACCAGTCGGCACCGGCCAGCACCGCACCGAGATCGTCGCTGTGCACGGCCCCGTCGAGCACGTCCTCGGCGTGCACCGCCATGCGCTGGGCGTCGGTCATGCCGTCGATCTCGGCATCGACGAGCACCAACCGCCGCAGCCCGAAGTTCTTCATCGCCCGCGCCACCGCCCCGAGGTTGCCGGCGACCTTCGGCCGCAGCAGCACGATCTGCAGCTCGGCCAGCAGTCCGCTCACCGCCGCACCGCCGTCCAGATCGTGCGCCGCGGTCCCTTGCGGCCGCGGGCGCGGGTGTGGTGCGCGGTGACGTCGAGGCCAGCCCCCTTCAAGCGACCGCCGAACGCCGGCACGTCGGTCGACGACCACACTGCGGCGACTCCGCCCGCGCGCAGCGCCTCGCGCAGCGCGACCAGACCGCGGTTGTGGTAGATGCGCTCGTTGCCGGGATGCACCAGCGCCTCGGGCCCGTTGTCGACGTCGAGCAGGATCACGTCGTAGGCGGCGCGCGCGGCGGCAATCGTGTCGGCGACGTCGCCGACCGCGATCTGCACGCGCGGATCCTGCAGCGGATTGCCGGCCAGATGGCCGAACAGTTCGCGGTTCCAGGTCACGACCTCGGGCAGCAGTTCGACGACCTCGACGACCGCCGCCGCATCGACCCCGGCCAGCACGCGCGCCAGCGTGAAGCCCATCCCGAGGCCACCGACCAACACACGCGGTGCCGGCCGCTCTCCGAGCGCCTGCAGCGCCACCTCGGCGAGCATCTCCTCGGACTCGTGCACGCGGCTGCTCATCAGCTCGGTGCGATCGAGCCACAGCTGGAACGCGCCGTCATGGCGATAGCAGCGCAGTCGGGAGGTGCCGCCGGGGACCACGGCTTCGGCGATCAGTTCGCGAGGAATCACGCGCGCACGCTATTGCGGCGCCCGGTCGCCGAGAACGACGAACGCACAAAGCCCGCGCGCGGCCATCGCGTCAACCGGCGGCGCCACGGAACGGCTTCACCGCGCGCAGCACGATCTCGACCTCCTGCACGACGTTGTTCTGGCTGCGCGCGATCGCATCGATCTGCTGCTGCCGGGCCGGGTCCTGCTGCAGCCACGCGCGCCAGTGCGGATCGAGCCGTTGCTCGACCGACACGATCGCGAAGTCGAGGCCCAGGTATTCCGCGAGCGGCGTGCCGGGCAGCCCGCGGCGCTGCCAGTCGCGGTTGTGGTCGAGGCTCGTGTGCAGGAACAGTTCGGGCACGATCGGCCGCACGTGGGTCGGATCCTGCAGGTAGTCCTGGTGGCGCGGGTGCGGCACCACGATGCGCACGGTGCCCCCCGGCGCACAGACGCGATACAGCTCGCGCAGGATGCCGAGGAACGTCTCGCTGTCGCGGCCGAGGTGCTCGAGCACGTGCTCGAGCAGCACCGCGTCGGCGCTGTCACAGGCGAACGGCCACGGCAAGCGTTCGAGGTCGACCACTTCGTCGGGGCCGGCGGCGGCGAAACGATCGACGTTCCACCAGCCGGGAAGATGCTTCTTGCCGCAGCCGAGGTTGAGTTGCCGCGGCCGCGCCGGTGCTCCCGCCGCGACCACCGGCGCCGGGCGCGGCAGTTGCCGCGCGCCCTGCAGCTCGGCGTAGATCGCCAGCAGCGCATCGACATGGGCCGCGAACGTGGCCGGCTGCCGCAGCCGCTGCTGCCAGTCGACCACGCGCTGCGGTGCGTCGACGAGCCGCTGCATCGCCGCCGCCAACGCGACCTCGTCGCCGGCCGCGACCAGTTCGCCGGCGTGCTGCTGCACGTAGTCCGGGATGCCGCCGATGCGCGCGCCGAGCACCGGCACACGCGCCGCCTGCAGTTCGTCGACGACCTGCGGACTCTGGTCGAGGCAGATCGACGGCACCACGCCGACGTCGAGCGCGGCGAAGCGCGCCATCTGCTCGCGTTCGTCGTAGGCGCCCGCGAACCGCACCAGCCCGCGCCGATCGATCTGCTGCAGCGCGCGCACGTAGTCGGCGGGACCGCTGCCGTGCAGTGCGACGGTGAACGCCCCGCGCAGCCGCTGCGCCGCGGCGACCAGCACGTGCACGCCCTTGATCGGCAGCAGCGAACCCGCGTAACCAAAACGCAGCGGCGTGCTCACGCCCGGCTGGCGCGTGGCACCGAGCTGCTGCCAGATCGCTTCGGCGCGTGGACTGCCGCTGCGCTGCACCTGCAGCCACGGCGCCGGATAGCCCTGCGCCAGCAGCACGTCGCGCACGCCGGCCGAGGTCGGCAGGCAACGATCGACGGTCGCGACCAGCACGTCGCGCAAGCGATCGCGCCGCGCCACGAAGTCGGCGCCCGGCGTGTCGGTGCGCGCACAGCGCCGGCAGTTCTCGCCGTCGTCGGCTGTACCGCCGCACACCGTGAGGTCCGGCAGCGTCAGGTACAACGTCGGGCACACGGCCCAAAAGTTGTACGGCGTGTAGCAGCTCGGCACGCCCGCCTCGGCCACCACCGCCGTCACCGCCGCCGACAGACCGAGGAAGTTGTGGTAGTGCACGACCTCCGGCGCGAACGCGGCGAGCTCGTTGCGCAGCAGCCGCGCGATCGCCGGATCGTGCAGTTCGCGCGCCGGCGCCGCCGCATCGAGGAACGGCGTCGGCCGGTTGTGGATGCCGACCAGTTCGACGCCGTCTTCGTCGCGGCGCTGCACGGCATAGGCCGGTTGCCCCGGTGCGGGCACCGCGGCGGCGTAGACGACGCGCACGCGGTGGCCGCGCGCGACCAGTTCGCGGGCGATGCGGCGCGGGAAGATCGTGCCACCACCGCTGTCGGCCCAGCCGAACATCGTCATCAGGATGCGCATCGGATCCTCGTTGCCGTCACCATCGCCGCGCGCAGCGTAGCTGTGGCGGCGAGCCGATCCCACGTCGGGGTTTCGAAGGACGCGGGGCTGGACCGCCGGCGCGGTCGCCGCGACCATGCGCGGCACACGAACGGGAACGCAGCCACCGATCCATGCCACGAAGTCGCGCCCTACCTTTGCTGCTGCTGTGCCTGATGGTCGGTCTCGGCGCGGTCGTCTGGTTGCTGCAAGAACCCACAGCACCACCGCTCGCACCGACGCCGGCCGCGCCGGTGCCGGCGCCGGCCGCAGACCCTGCCGCCGGCGCAGCGCTCGCTGCGACGCCCGCCGCAACTGTTCCTGAACCTGCCACGAGCGCCAGCGAGCGCCTGCCGGCCGCAGCGCCGTCGCCCACTGCCGCACCGGCCGTCATCTTCGGACGCTGTGTCGACGACAATCATGCGCCGCTGCCGGCCGCCACGGTGAAGCTGCACGTGCAGCAGCGGGGGCCGGGCAGGAAGCCGGCCCCGGTCGAACAGCAGACCGGCGCCGACGGTCGCTTCGAGTTCGCGTTCGAGCCGCGCCTCGGGCAGTCGTTCACGTTGTATGTGACTGCCGAGGGGCGCATCGGCCACCATGCACTCTGGCCCGCGTTCCAGGCCGGCGAACGCTTCGACTGCGGATCGTTCGTGATGCGACGCGGCATCGTCGTGCGCGGTCGCGTCGAGGACACCAACCACGCCCCGGTCGCCGACGCCAGCGTCTTGGTTTGGCATGGCGGTCCCGATGCCCCGCGCGGTGCAGGACCGGGCCGCAAGCTCTTCTTGTGGACCAGGACCGGCGTCGATGGCACGTTCGCGACAGATGGTGCGTTGCCAGCCGGCGAGTTCTGCGTGCAGGTCAACGACGACCAGCAACAGCAGCCGCCGACGACCGGCGTGCTGGCGATCGAACGACCGGTCGAGTTCGTCACGATCGTGGTGCCGGCAATCGAGCCGTCGGAGTGGATCACCGGCACGGTAGTCGACCAGCGCGGCAGTCCGTTGCCACGCGCGTGGGTCGATGCCGGGGATGGCAACACGCAGGCGCTCACGCGGAACGACGGCAGCTTCCGCCTGCACCGTTCGCATCGCGCCGATCCGCGGCAGATGGTCCAACTGCGCGTGATGCACGACGACCACGAGCATCAAGCGGTTGGCCCGCAAGTGGCCTGGGGCAGCACCCGCATCGAGCTGCGCGTGATGGACGGCAACTCGCTGGAGCTGTCGGTCCGGGACCAGCACGGTCGCCCGGTCGAGGACTTCGACCTCACGCTCGGCGACGGCAAGAGCAAGGGCACGAGGCGGTCCGTCATGAGCAAGCAACGCGCCGGGCCGTTCCCGGACGGCATCGTGCTGCTGAAGGGCGTGACACTTGGCCCGACCGCGTTGCTGATCGAGTTCGGTGCTACGGCACCGCATCCACCACGGCTGCTGGCGATCGACCTCGCCGCCCAACACACTCGCCTCGATGTGCTCGCGGAGCCGCTGACGACCCGCACGCTCGAGGTTGTCGACGGCAACGGCGAACCGGTCGCGGGAGTGCCGATCCAGCTGTGCGATCCGGTCGACGGTGAGTTCCTGCCGAGCACTGCCGCCGTCACTGGCGCGCAGATCCTGCGGCCTCGCGTCAAGCAAGCGCTGCTGCTGCAGACCACCACCACCGATGCTTTCGGCCGCGCCACACTGCGTGGTCCGGGCACTCGCGAACTCGGCGTGCGCCTGCCCGGTCCGGGCCATGAACCGACGCAGCTCGCGAACGTCTCGCTCAGCCTGCCGGAGCCGCTGCGGCTCGAAGTCAAGCTCGGCGCCCATCTGACAGGCAAGCTCGGGCCGCTCGACGCCGTCGAGTTCCTGCGTGGTCTCGCTGGTGATGCCGCAGCGCAGCAGCGCACGCCGCTGCGACTGCTGCTGCAGCGGCCGGACCACGACCCGAAGGCGCCGCCACTGCCCTTCGTCACGCTGGCCGCCGACGGCAGCTTCGACCAGCGCGGCCTGCTGCCCGGCACCTACTCGGTGATGCTGCAACACGAGCGCGGCTACGAAGCGCTCGGCGAAGTGACGCTGGTCGACGGCCGGACCACGCGCTTCGACCCGGAGCTCCCGGTCGCGTTGATGACGCCGGGCACACTCGCCGGCCGCGTGCTGAAGAACGGCCAGCCAGCCCCCGGCGTGCAGGTCGGACTGCTCGGCACCTGTGCGGCGGTGAACGGTCGCACCCGCAACGAATCTGCGGGTGCACGCACGGATGCCGACGGTCGGTTCCGGGTCGAGCTGCGACCGGGCACCTATCGGGCGACGGTGCAGTTCCTGGCACCCCGCGCCGTGCGGGCCGCGCTGTCGATGCCCGAAACCGCGGTCATCACCAGCCGCACCACCACGGAACAGGACTTCACGGTCGCGACTGGCACCTTGCAGGTGACCTTGCGCAGCGCGGACGGTTCTCCAATGCCCGACGTGACGATCTGGGACACGTTGCCCGACCTGAGGCAGGCGGTGATGCTGCCGCCGAGCGACGCCAACGGTACGACGACGATGGAGCTGCCCCCGGGTCCGATCGGGTTGCGTACGCTGCCGGCCCATCTGCAGTCCGCGGAGGCGCGCACCAAAGTGCTGATGCAGGGCGGTTGGAGCGCGTTCGACGAACTCTGGCTGCCGCTCGGTACGGCCAATGTCGCGGCCGGCTCGACGACTACCATCGAACTGCGCTTACCCGCCGACGGGTCCCGCTGACCTCGCCATCGCGCCATGCCCCGACGTCCTGCGCTGATCCTGCTGCTGTGCCTGCTGGTCGGTCTCGCCACCGCCGTGTGGTTGCTGCAGGAGCCTGCAGCGCCACCGCTGGCACCGACGCCGACCGACGTGTCGCCGGTGCCTGCGGCCGCTGCCGCCGGCGCCACGCTCGCGACGACGCCCGCCGCAGCGGTGCCTGATCCCGCCACGAATGCGAGCGATCGACTGCCGGCCACGGCACCCTCACGCACCGCCGCACCGGCCGTCATCGTCGGACGTTGCGTCGACGAGCACCATGCACCACTGTCGGCTGCCAAGGTGAGGCTGCATACGTACGAGCCGGGTGGGATCACCAAGACCGCACCCATCGAGCTGCAGACCGGCGCCGACGGTCGTTTCGAGTTCTCGTTCGCGCCGCTACCCGAGCAGTCGTTCTACCTCAATGCGACCGCCGAGGGGCGCATCGGCAACCAGGCGCACTGGCCCGGGTTCACCGCCGGCGAACGCTTCGACTGCGGCGCCTTCAAGATGGCGCGCGGCATAGTCGTACGGGGCAACATCGAGGACACCAACCACGCCCCGGTCGCCGACGTGTTGGTCGAGATCTTTCAAGGTGCAACTGCGATGGCGAACAGCAACGCCCCAGGTCGCATCCTGCACCTGGCGACCCGAACGGGCACCGACGGCACGTTCGCCAGTTCGGGTGCACTGCCGGAGGGCGACTTCCTGATCCGCGTGCATTGCGACCAGCAACCTGCGCAGCCGGTCACCGGCACGCTGACGCTGCAGCGGCCGGTCGAGGTCGTCCGGATCGTGGTGCCGGCGTTCGATCCACGCGAGTGGATCACCGGCACGGTCGTCGATCCGCGCGGCAACCCGGTGCAGGCCGCGAACGTCGACGCCGGCGATGGCAACAGCTGGGCGATGACGAGCCGCGACGGTCGGTTCCGCCTGCGGCGGTCCGCCGGCGTCGACCCGGAGCGCCCGGTCCAGTTGCGCGTGCGCAACGAAGCCAATACCACACCGCAGCTGCAGCCCGAGGTCGCCTGGGGCAGCACCGAGGTCGAACTGCGGCTGCCTGACGGCACCTCGCTCGAGCTACGGGTCCGCGACCAGGAGGGTCGCCCGGTGCCGGACTTCAAGGTCACGCTCGGCGTGGACAAGAACCGGCTGCCGACCGACAACTCGTTCGGCAGCGCCGTGAAGCTCGGGCCATTCGTGGACGGCATCGCGAAACTCCCCGGAGTGCGACTCGGCCCGTGTGGGGCGTTGCTCGAGTTCGGCCCTTCGACCGGCCGGCCACCGCAGCTGCTGCGGCTCGATCTGATCGCCCAGCAGACCCGCATCGATGTACGGGCCGAGCCAATTGTCGAACGGACCCTCGAGGTCGTCGATGGCAGCGGCCAGCCGGTCGTAGGGGTGCCCGTGTTGTTGTGCGATCCGGTCGATGGCGAGTTCCTGCCCGGCACCGAGGTGGTCGAGGGCTACCAAGTCTTCATGCCGTTCGCGAAGGTCGCCTTGCAGCTGCAGACCACCACCACCGATGCGCTCGGTCGGGCTGTGCTGCGCGGCCCGGGCACGCGCGCGCTGGGCGTGCGGCTGCCGGGCCCCGGACACGAACCGACCCAGCGCCACGGCGTGTCGCTCGCGGAGGCAGAGCCGCTGCGCATCGAAGTCAGCATCGGCGCGCATCTGGTCGGCAAGGTCGGGCCGCGCGATGCGGTCGACTTCCTGCGCGGACTCGCCGGCGATGCCGACGCCCAACAGCGCAACCCGCTGCGGCTGGAGTTCGCGCGCCACACGCACGATCCCGCGGCGCCGCCGCCGCCGACCGTGACCATCGCCGCGGACGGCAGCTTCGAGCAGCACGGCCTGTTGCCCGGCACCTATCTGGTGTCGTTGCAATACTGGCTACTCCGCTCCGAGCTGCTCGGCGAAGTCACGCTGGCTGCCGGCCGGACCACACGCTTCGACGCGGAGATCCCGGTGGCGCTGATGACGCCGGGCACCCTCGCCGGGCGGGTGATGAAGAACGGTCTGCCAGCCGCTGGCGTCCATGTGTCCCTGCTCGGCACCAGCGCCGCAGTGAATGGCCGCACGCGCAATGAAGCGGGTGGAGCGCAGACCGATGCGAACGGACGGTTCCGGGTCAACCTGCGGCCCGGCAGCTACCGCGCCTCGGTGCACTACCCGGTGTTCGGCGTCGCGAGTGCGAACCTGCAGGCAGCCGAGACCGCACTCGTGCAGAGCCGCGTCGTCACCGAGCAGGACTTCACACTCGCGACCGGAACCTTGCAGGTGACGTTGCGCAGTGCGACGGGCTCGGCGGTACCGGACGTGACGATCTTCGACACTTCGGCGGCAGCGATGCAGATCGTGATGTTGCCGCCGACCGACACCACCGGCAGCACGGCGTTCGAGGTATCCGTGGGCACCATCCACTTGCGCACGCTGCCCAAGCACCTGCAATCTGCCGAGGCCCGCAACAAGGTGATGATGCAGGGCGGCTGGGCCGCGCTCGACGCGCTGTGGATCCCGCTCGGTACCGCCGAGGTCGCGGTCGGCTCGACGACGGCCGTCGAACTGCGTTTGCCGGCCGACTGGGACCGTTGACCCGAGATCCCACGCATGCACGCGATCGTCCACCAACACGAACCGGGCGAAGGACTCGGTTGGCTCGAGCCACCACTGCGCGCGGCCGGCTTCGTGCCGACCACGCGGTTCCGCGCGCCCGAACTCACCGACGCCGACGCCGATCTGCTGGTCGTGCTCGGTGGTGCGATGGGCGCTGGCGACGGCGCCGTGCATGCGTTCGTCGACGTCGAGGTCGAAGTGCTGCGCCGCCGACTGCAGGCCGGGCGACCGAGCCTCGGTATCTGCCTCGGTGCGCAGCTGCTGGCCAAGGCCGCCGGCGCGCGCGTGTTCCGCGGCGAGCGCGGGCTCGAGGTCGGCGCGTTGCCGATCACCTGGACCGCCGCTGGGCTGGCCGACCCGGTGACCGGCGCCGGCGAACGCGCACTCGAACGCGAACTCGTCGTCGCGCACTGGCACCAGGACACCTTCGACGCGGTGCCGGGCGCGCAGCTGCTGGCGTCGTCGACGCGCTACGAACAGCAGGCGTTCCGGCTCGGCAGCTCGTACGCGTTCCAGTTCCACCTCGAACTCGGCGCCGACGAATTCCGCACCTGGCTGCGCGGTGGCCGAACGGAACTGGCCGCGGGCGGGTTCGATGCCGAGGCGCTGCAGGCCGAACTGCCGCGCCTGCGGGCGGCGGATGCACCGCGACGGGCCCTGCTCGAACGGCTGGCGCGATCGCTCGCGACCGCGGTGCGGCGCCGCGGCCAGTGATCGCAACCGTCGCACGGGTCGGCGCGCGCCGAGCTACCATGCCATCGGCATGAAGCACCGCCTGCTCCCGTTCTCGATGGCCTGTGCGGCGCTGTTGCCCACCGTGACCCCGGCGCAGTTGCCGGCGCCGAGCAAGCCCCCACTCACGGTCGGGGAAGTGCTCGCGTGCATCGACGAAGAACGGCTCGACCAGGGCAAGTTCCTGGCTCTGGTCGCCGCGGGCACACGGGCGGTGCCGGGGCTGGTCGAAGTCGTCTGCGACTGCACCGGCCAGAGCCAATTGGCGCAGCGCCGTCAGCCGCGTGCGCTGCGCGCCCTGCGGCTGATCGGACCGACCCATGCAGCGACCGCCGTGCCCCCACTGCTGGGAGCCGTGGCGCGCGACATCTCCCGCGACGACACCGAGCTGTTGCTGACGATCGCTCAGCTGGCCCCGGGAGCGACCGATCGCGGAGCGCTGCTCGCGCGCATCGGCGAGATCGAGATCGAGGCGCCCGATGGCGACCATGAGCGATTCCTGCGGTGGGTCGCCAAGTTGCGGCTGTGGTACGACATCCGGCTGCGCCTCGTCCGAGCCAGCGGCGGTGACCTCGGCGGGCTGATCAAGATGCTAGACGACGAGGATCCTCTGCAACGGCGGCGGGCGGCCGAGGATCTGGGCCGGCTCGGGACCGTGGCCACGCCGGCACTGGACGCGCTGATCCGTTGCGCGCACACCCAGAGACCACCACGCGTCACGCGAGTGGAGGGCCTCGGTTCACTGACCGCGGACTTCCGCGACCTGATCGGCGACGCCACCGCGATCGCGATCGCGCGCATCGACCCATCCCATCCCGAGGCACGCCGGGGCCTGACCCTGCTGCTGCAGGCGGATGCTCCCGGCGAACGGTTCGCAGCGTTGATGGCGATGACGAAACCGTCGCCCGAAGCCGGCAACGAGTCGGCTTTCGATGTCGTCCCGGCGGTGCTGGCCGCGACCCATGACGACGACCTCCGCATCGCGGCGGAAGCGATCACCACCCTGGTGCGACTCGAGGACCGACGCCCCGAGGTCCTGCAGCGGCTGGAGCAGCTGGCCACTGCCGACGAGGCCCAGTTGTCGGCACGAGCCCGAGCGGCGCTGCGGCGCTGAGCCGGGTCGCGCGGCGTGCTGTTCGTGTGCGGCTACACCCTGCGACCGCTCGGTTGGTGCGACCTCGAGGCCGGCGTGTTGCCATCCAGGGCAGCCTGCCATTCTCAGTCGAACAAGCCCGCCCACCGTGAGCCAACGAACGCCGCACGCAGTTCCCCGAGGTTGGCGATCGACCGCACGAGGTCGCGCGAGCCGGTCTTCTGCGACCGCGGCGTCATCACTCCGAGGTCGCAGCCGAGGAACGCGCCGAGCCGCTGCGCCGACGCCGGCAGGTGCTGCGCGAGATCCTCGTAGTCGAGCTCGAGCGATCGATGGGCCGCGAACGTCGCGCGGTAGCGCGCCTCGAACAGCTCGCCGAGCGCGAACTCCGTCGCGGTGGCCTGCGGCGCGAGCTCGATCGGCGCCGACTGCGTCGCGGCGGTTGCACCCGCGGCGGCGAACCAATCGTCGGTGGCCAACGACCGCGCCAGCGACAGCCAGCGCTGCAGCCGATCCGCGCGCAACAGGTGGACCACCGCGAGATCGGGCTCCGCCTGCAGCGCATCGAGGATGCGATCGTCGATGACGCCGTGGCCGTAGAGCAGCTTGAAGCCGACCAGCGTGGCGCCACCCGAAGCACCGTCGGCCCACAGCCGCTCGAGCAACGCGGCCGGATCGGCCTGCCGCAGCCGCAGCAGCTCTTCGGTCGAGGCGCTGCGGTGCGGCAGCCACTCGAGGTTGTGCTCGGCGATCAGCCGCGGATTGAACAACTCGCTGGCACACGCGACGTCGCCGCGCACCTGGAGCATCGACACCAGCATGTTGGAGCCGGTTCGCTCCGCGCCGAGTACGAGGAACGGTCGCGCCGCACG
>JALORC010000196.1 GCA_025459175.1 Planctomycetota bacterium
GTCAGGATGGTCGATCAGGCCGAGCACCAGCGCGCGCGCGCGTTCGGTCGGGATGACTCGTTCTTGACCGGCGCGGAGCAGGCCGTGCATCGCGCGCAGGGCATCGTCGTGGCGATCCGTCGCAGTCGCGTGGGCGAGCACCAGCTCGGCGCCGATGGAGCCGAGCCGAACGGCATCGCGGTAGAAGATCGCCGCCGGCTCGTCGCCTTCCTGGTCGAGCAGCCGCTCCGGCGGTGTCGGTGCAGCCGTGTCGAGACGGACGTCCCCGAGTCGTGGCATCGGGCGCCCGGTCGCATCGACCCGGCGCGGTTGGCGGCTGGCGGCGCCGATCAGACGCATCGCCTCGCGCTGCGTGGCCCGGGTCGGATCGTTCCTGACGGCGGTCGGCGCAGGTCGGTCGGCGCAGGTCGCGGATCCTGCGCCGTGGCGAGCGTGGCGAGCAGCGACAGCGCAATCAGCAGTCGTGGTGTCGACGGCATCGGCAGTCTCCTTGGCGGTGCAAAGTGAACCTTGGCGAGATCTTGCCGGGCTGCTGCGTTGCGGGCCAGCCCCTGGCCGGCACCATGCGCCGATGCTGCGCTCGCTCGTGTTCGCGGTCTGCCTGCCCGCCGTCGCCCAGGACCTGCCCGTGCTGACTCGCTTGCGGGCCGCGGCCGAGGAGGCGCCGGTCGCGGTCGCGCATCGCGGCGCCAGCGAGGCCTGCCCCGAGAACACGCTGGTGGCGCTGCGGACCGCGGTGGCGATGAAGGCGATCGTGGTCGAGTTCGACGTGTGGCAGACGGCGGACGGTGCGTGGGTGCTGCTGCACGATGCGACGCTGGATCGCACCACCGATGTCGTGACGCGGCTCGGGCGCAAGGACGTTCGCATCGACAGCGTGACGCTGGCGCAGGTGCAGACGTTGGATGCCGGTTCCTGGAAGGGCCCGCAGTTCCGCGGCGAGCCGCTGCCGACGCTCGAGCAGGCGCTCGCGGCGATCTACCCGGCGGTGCCGATGATCGAGCGCAAGGGCGGCGAGGCCCGGGCTCTGGTCGCGGAGCTGCGGCGGCTGGAAGCGATCGACAAGGTGCTGGTGCAGGCGTTCGACTGGCCGTGGTTGACGGCCGTGCACGATGCCGAGCCGAAGCTGCTGCTCGGTGCGTTGGGCGACGGCGCGCTCGATGGCGAACGTCTCGCTGCGGCGGCGGCGACCGGCGCGCGGCTGGTGCACTGGAACCACCGTGCGATCGACTGCGATGGCGCGGCCGCAGTGCAGCGCGCCGGTCATCTGCTTTGTGTCTACACCGTCGATCCGGATGCGCTGCTGCTCGGCGCCGCGGCGCTCGGTTGTGACTTGATCACCACCAACCGTCCGGATCGGTGGGTCGCGCTGCGCGCCAAGGGCGCTCGCGTGCGTGCGGCCGGCACGAAGTGAGCTGCCGTCGGTGACCGCGGCGCTCCCCGGTTCCGAACCGACTCAGTCCGCCTTGGCGGCGACCTCGACGACCAGCGTGCGCCGGCCGCGCGCGATGCCGCTCAGCAGGTAGAGCTGGTCCGGTGCGCCGCGCTCCGACATCTTCGCGGTGCGCAGCACGCGTTCGGCGCTCGAGCCGCGCTTGACGTAGCAGTTCATCGGCAGCCCACCGTCCAGGCCCTCCGGGCCGATGATCGCGTAGCAGTCGTACTCTTCCTTCTTGATGTCATCGAGCTGGAAGTTGTTGTTGGAGCGCTGCACACCGACCTTGATCGCCACGCGCTTGCCGTCGAGGGCCGCCCAGCTGTCGGCCGACCTGGCGCTGGTCCATGGCGTCTCGGTGTACTCGTGGCTCACTTCCTCGCGCACGATGCCGGTGAACGTCGCCGCCATCCGCGCCGGGCGCGCACCCGCCGTGCACTCCGGGTTCTTCGGCACCATCGTCAGGCACTGCTGCCAGTCGTAGGCGGGTGCGCGGCACGAGGCGGCCTGGCCGCCGGTCGCCAGCATCGGCTCGCCGAGGATCTCGCGCAGCTTGTTCCAGTCGTCCATCTGCACCTTGCCGGGCACGTAGGCGGTGCGCTGCAGGTAGCGGTCGAACCACTTGCCGTCGAGCGGGATGCCCGGGGTCAGGATCCGGTTGCCGGTGCTGGCGGCGAAGCCGAAGTCACCGAGCATGCCGAACGTGGCGTCGTCGATGATGCTCTCGGTGCGATAGAGGATCGACCACAGGTTGTGCGCGAAGACGTTGTCGGTGAGGCGCACGTCCTTCGGGTCGGCGTTGAAGCGGATCGCGTTGTTGTCGTTGAACTCGAGGATGTTGCCCTCGATCGAACCGCGGCTCTGCGACTCGACGATGATCGCCTCGCCGCCGTAGCCCATGCCCTTGCCGAAGCGACCGGCGCGTTCCCAGTTGAACAGGATCGTGTTGTTGCGCAGCGTGAACGGTGCGGTGGTGTGACCGCCCCGCACCACGATCGCTGCGCCGATGTGGTTCATGAACAGGTTGTTCTCGACCACCATGCCGTTGCCGACCAGGATGCCGCCCTCGCCGCCGTTGACGAAGATGCAGTTGCGGACGACGGACTCGGGCCGCTCCAGCCGCAGCTGGATCGTGTGGTCGGTCCGCTCGTCGACGAGATTGCCGTCCTGGCCGTAGTTGTTGTTGGTGCGCTTGTCGAAGACGAAGCCGTCGACGATCGCCCCGGTGTGGTCGCCGTCGCCCTCGATCGTGACGCCGCCGCGCGTGCCCTTGAAGTCGGGCGGGCACAGCAGACGGGTCGGATTGGCCCACGGCGCGCGTTCGGTGAAGTTCGCGTCGTAGCCACCCAGCAACGCGACGTACGGCACCTCGATCCTCCAGCGGCCGGCCTTCAGTTTGCCGTGGTACTCGCCACCGGCGACGTGGATGGTGTCGCCGGACTGGCACTTCTCGAGCGCCTGGAACGGATCGCGGAACGGCTTCTCCTTGCTGCCGTCACCGCCCATGTTGCCGGCCCGCACGAACCAGTCGCGGCCCTTCGGTCGCTTGTCGGCCGCGGTCTTGGCGTCCGCCACGGGCTCGTAGCGCTCGATGCTGTCGATGACGAAGCCGGCCTTCGGGATGCCGTTCAGCGCGTAGGCGGTGCCGCGCACGAGATGCAGCCGCGTCGGCTTGCCGCTGCCCTGGTACCAACCGGAGTCCTGGCTGACGACGCGCTCGGCACTGCTGCCCTTGCGGTAGAAGCCGGTCACGTACGCGCCCTGGCCCTCGACGTCGTAGAGCTTGGTGCCGAGGTGTTCGTCGGGCTTCAGGCCGGCCGGGATGCCGCTGACGTTGGCGGCGCCGCTGATGGCGACGACCATCTCGAGCGGCTTGCCGTTCACCGGGTCGGGCGAACGATGCCACGTCTGCACCTCGCTGCGCTGGTAGCTCTTGGTCGCTGCCACGGGAGCGCTGGTGGGGAAGCTGACCGGCAGGGCCACGACGCGTGCGCCCGCCGCCGGCGTCGCCTTGCGAGCCAGCACGAGCTGCAGCGCCTTCTCGAGGGAGTAAGGCGGAGCGACGCCGGTCGCGACCTGATAGCCGGTGCCCATCAGCGGCAGTCCGGCGAGCTGGCGCAGCTTGTTCCAGTCGTCCATGACGACCTTGCCGGTCTGGCTGGCGGTGCGCTTGCTGTAGAGGTCGAGCCAGGCCGCGTCGATCGGCAGCTCGTGCGCGACGACCTGGTTGCCGTCGATCGCCTTCAGGCCGACCTCCTCGAGCAGCTCCATCGTCTGGTCGTCGACGACGGCCTTGGTGCCGCCCTCGCCGGTCAGCAGGTTGGCGAACAGGTTCATCGCGAACACGTTGTTCGTGATCGAGGTGCGGTCGAGCGCGCCGTTGGTGTAGATCGCGTTGTTGTCGTTGTTGGCGAGGATGTTGCCGCTGATGTCGGCGCTGGCCTGCTGGCCGAGGTGGATCGCGGTGCCGCGATAGACGCCCTTGCCCGGGGACTTGTTGTCCCAGGAGAACAGGATCGTGTTGTCCTTGATCGTGGTGATCACCTTCGGGTCGCCGGAGGTGACGTTGACCGCATAGATCACCGCGTTCAGGAACAGGTTGTTCTGGATCGTGGAGCCGGGCGGCGTGACCACGCACTCCTGACTGGCGTTGACGACGACGCAGTTGCGCACCGTGCCGGGCTGGTTCAGCCGGATCGCCGTCTCCTCGACGTTGCGGTCCTTGCGGCCCGACTGCTGCTCGTCGACGTATTCGTTCTGGTCGCGCATGTCGATCGTGATGCCGTCGACGACCGCGCCTTTGGCCTTGACCAGCAGACGCGACTGATTGGGCCGGTTCTTCGAGGCCTTGTCCCACAGCAGCTGGGTCGGGTGCGCCCACGGATTGCGTTCGGAGAAGTCCGCTGCATAGCCGCCGAGCAGCTGCACGCGGTCGAACGGGATCTCCCACATGCCGACGCCGAGCCGGCCGAAATACTTGCCTTCGGCGATGTGGACGGTGTCGCCGGCCTGGCAACGATCGAGCGCTTGCCACGGGTCGCCGAACGGACTCGCCTGCGTGCCGTCGCCGCCCTGGGCGCCGGCGCGGACGAACCAGGACTGGGCAGTGAGATCGGAAAGGGCGGCACCGGTGGTCAGTGCCGCGAGGAAGAGCTTCTGGAACATCGGACGAGGACTCCGTTCCGGGCGGCGCGGGGTGCGCCGGTGACTCCAGCCTCGGTGGCAGCGCCGTCCCAGCGCTTCGCGGCCGGCCTGCCGACGCCGACGGCAGTGACTCGCCGGTGTGGCGATCGCTCGATCACTTCCTGCGTCGCCGCAGCTCGGGCGGCAGCGCGCCGGGCGGTTGCCCGCGCAACGGCGTCCAGTGATGCCAGCGCCGCCACTTCGCCGGCAGGTCCGGATGCTCGGCCTGGGCGATGACGCAACGGAACGTGTCCTCGACGCAAGGATCCTGGCGCGCGCCGGTCAGCTCCGACAGCCGCAGCCACAAGGCCCGCGGGTCCTGCCCACGCAGCTCGTCGACGGTACGGAAGCCGAGCTGCACCAGGTCGCCCGCGCAGGCCGGCCCCACCGAACCCAGCTGCTGGAAGGCGCGTTTCGCCGCGCGCTCGTCCGGTCGTGCGGTGACGCGGCGCTGACGCAGTTCCGGCGGTTCGTCGGCGACGCCGGCCAGGAAGTCGTCGAGCTGTCGCCCGGCCTCGTCGACGAAGCCGCGCGCCTGCACGACCGCGGCCCGCATGCGATCGATGCGGAAGCTGCGGAAGTCCTCGCGCAGCTCGCACCAGCCGACCAGCGTCCACACCTTGCCCCAGCAGAACAGGCCGAGCGGCCGCACCTCGCGCACGGTCGTGTCACCGCGCTCGTCCGCGTAGTCGAGCCGCAGCACCCGCTGCTGCGCCAGCGCCTGCCGCACGGGTTGCAGCAGCGCTCGCGACGACGCGTCGAGGTGGAAGTCGGGCACGAACAGCTTGTTCGCCGCGGTCGCCGTCGCCAACGCCGGCGGCAGCACGCGTTCGACCTTGGCCAGCGCCGCGCGCGCCGCGCGTTGCAGCTCGTCGTCGGCCCAGCCCTGCACCATGCGCGCCCCGAGCACCAGCGCCTCCAGCTCGACAGCGCGGAACATCAGCGGCGGCAGATCGAAGCGGGCCGGCAGCGCGTAGCCGACGCCGGCCTCGCCCTGGATCGGCACGCCGCTCGCCATCAGATCCTGCACGTCGCGATAGATCGTGCGTTCACTGACCTCGAGTTCGCGCGCCAGCCAGGCCGCGGTGGTCGCGCGATCGCGCCGCAGCAGATGGACGATCTGGAACAGGCGGTCGGCGCGGCGCATGGGCGGCGTCCTAGCGCACGTTGGCCTGGTACTCCACCGCCATGGCGATGCGGTGGCCGACGATGACGACGATGCCGTTCGGATCGTTCAGCATGCAGCTGCGGTAGCCCCATGGCTGGTCGGTCGGCGGCTGCACGAACGTGGCACCGGCGGCCGCCAGGCGCGCGTGTTCGCGATCGGCGTCGGCGACCTCGATGACGAAGCTGATGCCGCCGCCGTCGAAGGCGTGCGGCGCCATCGCGTCGCGGCTCATGAAGCCGAGTTCCGGAGCACCGGGAGCGCCGGCGCGCACGCCGAGGTAGTGGTCGGCGTCATAGCTGACCTGCAGCCCGAGCAGGTCCTTGTAGAAGGCGCGGCAGGCGGCGAGGTTGTCGACGGTGACGATGGCGGTGATGTGCTTGCTTTCCATGCCTGGCAGCTTCGCGCGCCCTGCTGACAGCGTGATGTCAGCAGGGTGCGCGGTTCGCCGCGGGTGGCGAGCCGCAAGTCGGGGAGCGGCGCCTCGAACGTGGCGTGCTTCGCCAGGCAGTCGGCCTGAGCCTGCTGCAGCTGCCGCCGCTCCTCGCCCGGAGCCGGGGCGACATCGCGCGCCAGCGAACGTCGACCGACCCTATACCCAGGCACAGCTCGGCGGCTAGAACACCGACGACCGTTACCCCCGCGCGCCAACCCCGCAGCCATGGAAGTGCCCCCCGGAGCCAACCCGACCCGTCTGCTCCACGAATCGGTGCGAGGCGACCAGCGTTCGACCAAGGCCCTCGCCGCCTTGGCCTACGAGGAGCTGCGCCAACAGGCGCGGCGCATGCTGGGGCCGTCCCCGGGCTCGATCGAGGCGACCGTCCTCGTCCACGAGACCTACCTGCGCCTGATCGGCCAGGAGCAACAGGATTGGCGCAGCCGTTCCCACTTCGCGGCCATCAGCAGCACCATGCTGCGGCGCGTGCTGGTCGACGCACTGCGGGCGAGGGGACGCCAGCGCGACCGCCTCACGCGCCTGTCCGCGGTCGACGACCCGGAATCGTTGCCGCTCGATCTCGACGCGGTGGTCGACCTCGACCAGGCGCTCACCGAGTTCGCCGCCGTCGATGCGCAGGCCGCGCACATCGTCGAACTGCGGTTCTTCGGCGGCCTCACCGTGCGCGAGATCGCCGACGAACTCGGCATGCCGCGCGCCACGGTGCAGGACGCCTGGACCTTCGCCCGCGCCTGGCTCGGCCGCCGTCTGGAGCAGTCGAAGTGAGTCGCGGCTCGGCCAGTCGACTGCGCGAACTGTTCCTGGCCGCCAGCGACCGGGAGCCGGCGGCGCGGGAGGCTTTCCTGCAGGAAGTGTGTGCCGACGATCCGGCGCTGCAGGCCGAAGTGCTGGCGCTGCTGGGCGCGTCGCCGCTGCCGGATCGCTCGGTGATCGAGGTGCTCGCGAGCCACGGCAGGCAGTCGAAGCCGACGGTTGCCGGAGCACGGTTCGATCGCTTCCAGCTGCTGGAACACCTCGGGGACGGGGGCATGGGCACCGTCGATCGCGCCTTCGATCCGCAGCTGCAGCGCGAGGTCGCGATCAAGCGCCTGCGCGCCGAGTGGCTCGCCGATCCGGCGCTGGTGGCCCGCTTCGAACGCGAAGTGCAGGCCGCCGCGCGGCTCGCGGTGCGCGGCCTGTGCCCGGTGTTCGAGACGGGTGTCGTCGAGGGCGTGCGCTATTGCGTGATGCCGCTGGTGCATGGCGAGACGCTCGAAGCCCGCCTGCGCCGCACCACGGCGCTGCCGACCGCCGCGGCCATCCGCACCTACGTGGCGCTGTTCGCGAAGGTCGCGCAGGCCCTGCACCGGGCCCACGAAGCGGGCCTCGTGCATCGCGACCTGAAGCCCGCCAACCTGATGATCCAGCCCGACGGCGAGCCCATGGTGCTCGACTTCGGCCTGGTGCAGGACCTGACGACGGTCGACCAACGGCTGACCGCCACCGGCCAACTGCCCGGCACCCCGTCGTACATGGCGCCCGAACAGGTGCTCGGTCTGCCTACCGACTGCCGGACCGACGTGCATGCGCTCGGGGTGATGCTGTTCGAGTGCGTCTGCGGCCGGCGCCCGTTCCGCGGCGACTCCAGCGTCGAGCTGTTCGCGCAGATCGAACGCAGCCCGCTGCCGTCGCCGCGCCGATGCAATCGCGCGGTGCCGCGCAGCCTCGCCGTGGTGCTGGCCGTGGCCACCGAGAAGTCCCCGGAACGGCGTTATCGCACCGCGGCGCAGTTCGCCGCCGATCTGGCGCGGGTGCTCGCGGGGGAGCCGGTGGCGGCCCGGCGCCAGCCGCCGTGGCGGCGCGTCCACGACTGGGCGGGGCGCAACCGCACCGCCGCCGCGACCCTGTTCGTGATGGCCGCCGGCCTCGCGGTCGCGGTCGGACTGCAGCTGCGCCGCAGCGCGCTGCTCGACGAGCTGCGCGCGACCATCACGCGGGAACTGGCTCTGCGCCGCAGCGCCGACGACCTGCGCACCACCGCCGAGGACCGGCTCGCCGACTTCGATGGACTCGCGGCGCTGACCCGCAGCGCGGCGGCGGAGCGAGCCGAGCGGCTGCTGTATCCCGCGTGGCCGGAGCGCAGTGATGCACTGCAGGCTTGGCTCGATCAATACGGGAGCGCGATGGCCGCGGACCGCGAACGTGTTGCCGCCACGCTGGCGCGATTGCATCAGCGCGCCACGGTCGCGCCACACGACACCACCGCCGAACCACCGCCGGACGCTGCGACGCCGACTCCGCCGGCGGGCGAACCCGACCTCGCCCGGCTGCCCGCTTCGGAACAGGTGCTGGCCGCCAAGCTGCAACAGGGTTTGGCCACGCTGGAGCAGCAGTTGGGGCCTGATGGCCTGCGCCAGCGGGTGCAGTGGAACCTCGCGTGGGCGCGCGGCATCGCCAGCTGGACCATGGCCCATCCGCATCGGCGCGCCGAGTGGTCCGAGGCGGCCGCCGCCATCGCCCGCGCCGACGGCGTGACCGCCAGCAAGCGGTATGCGGGGGCGCGCGTGGCTCTGGAGCCCGTGCTCGGCTTCGTGCCGATCGGCATGAACCCGGCGACGGGGTTGTGGGAGTTCTACGACCTGCGTTCGGCGTTCGACCCTCGCCGAGGTGGTGACCCCGCGGACCTGCCGATCCCTCGCCACAACCCCGATGGCTCGTTCGACCCCGATCCCGACGCGGGCATGGTTTTCGTCCTGCTGCCCGGTGGCCGTGCCGAACTCGGCGCCCAACGCACCGATCGCGCCGGCAAGCTCTACTGTGCGACGGCGCGCACCAACGAGAGCGTCCGGGTTGGTGACGTCTCACCGTTCTTCATGTCGCGCTTCGAAATGACCGAGGGCCAGTGGCAGCGACTGATGTCGGCCGACCCACGACGTCGCGAGCGCCGGGCCAGCAGCCACATCGACGCGCGCCATCCGGTCATCCACGTGTCGCCGAAGGAGAGTGAAGCCCTGCTGCGCGACTTCGGCCTGCGGCTGCCATCCGAATGGGAATGGGAGTATGCCTGCCGCGCCGGCACCACGACCCCGTGGCACAGCGGGGAGCAGCGGAACAGCCTGCAGGACTGCGCCAACATCGCGGATCGCCAGTTCGCACTGGCCACGAAGGCGCCGCCCGACGGCGACCTCGATGACGGTTTCGCCACGCTCGCGCCGGTGGGCAGCAAGGCCGGCAACGACTTCGGCTGCCACGACATGCATGGCAACGTCGCCGAGCCGTGCCTCGAGCCGGACGAGAGCGTGCCCGGCCGTCGGGTGCTGCGCGGTGGTTCGTGGTTGCACAACCACGAGTTCGCACGCTCCGCGTACCGCAGCTCCACCGGCTTCGACGACCGCAACGAACACATCGGCGTGCGCCCGGCGCGTTCGCTGCACTGAGCCTCGTCACGAACGTGCACACCCCACCTGATCCCGATCGCGACGCGGCGCCCGGCGCCACCACCTTCGGTCGCTTCCGACTGCAGCGGGTGCTGGGCCAGGGCGGCATGGGCATCGTGCACCTGGCGTTCGATCCCGAGCTGCGGCGCGAGGTCGCGGTCAAGCTGTTGCGTCCCGAGCTGCTCGCCGCCGCGGGCGCCCGGCAGCGCTTCGAGCACGAGGCGCAGGCGGCGGCGCGGCTGGACCACCCGAGCCTGTGCCCGGTCTACGAAGTCGGCAACCTGGCCGGCCAGCCGTTCCTGGTGCTGCCCTACCTGCCGGGCGAGACCCTCGCCGAACGCTTCGCGCGCGAGCGTTCCGACGGCACCGTCGCCGACGCCCCGGACCGCGTCGCCGAACTGCTGTCGATCCTCGCTCAGGTCGCGCACGCGCTGCACCACGCGCACGGCGCCGGCTTGTTCCACCGCGACGTGAAGCCGGGCAACATCCTGGTGCGGCGCGATGGTGCGCCCGTGCTGCTCGACTTCGGCCTCGCCCAGGATGCCGACGCCGAGCACGAAGTGCGATCCGGCGCCGGCCAGACCCCGGGCACGCCGCTCTACCTGGCGCCCGAGCAGCTGCAATTCGGGGCCCGCAGCGATGCCCGCACCGACGTGCACGGGCTCGGGGTCACGCTCTACGAAGGATTGACCCTGCAGCCGCCGTTCGGCGGCCGCACCACGTACGAGCTGCACCAGCAGATCCTGAACCAGCCGACACCCGAGCCCGTCGCGCACGGGCGCCGCTGCTCGCGCGATCTGCGCGCGCTGGTCGCCAAGGCCACCGCGAAGGAGCCGTCGCACCGCTACGCGAACTGCCACGAACTCGCGCTCGACCTGCAGCGCTGCAGCCGCGGCGAACCGATCCGGGCGCGTCCGCTGCCGGCGTGGCAACGCCTCGCCTACTGGATCCGCCGCCATCCGGCGGCGACCACGCTGCTGCTGGTGCTCGGCGCGGCGCTCGCCGTCACGATCACTCTGGGTCGCACCAACGCCGCCCTCGCGAACGAGCTCGCGACGCGGGCGGCCGCGGAAACGCGGCAGCGGCGCGAATCCGAGCGATTGCAGCAGCTGGCGACGGAGCGGATCGACCGGTTCGAACTGCTGGCGACACCGGTGCAGCTCGACGCGTTCCGCCGCGAAGCCTCGGCGTTGCAGAGCTCGGGCAGCTGCGAGGTCGGGGCGCTGCGCGCCTGGCTGGATCGCTTCGCGCACGAACTGCGCCCGCAGCTGCTGCGCGTGGAGCGCGCCCTGGCGGTCGGTGGTGCCGACGCCGGCGAGCCGGTCGCTGCCGACGCGGTGGCCCCGGCGGCGGTCGCCCGCTTCGAGCAGCTCCGCGTACGGCTGGTTGCGTTGCGCGCCGCTGCCGCCGTGCGCGCGCAGCCGGATGCGACGGTGCCGGCCGCACCTGGCCCCGAAGCACCCCCGGCCTTCCAGGCGCTGCATGCCTGGGCGCTGTTCGCGAATGGCTACGACCAGCACGCGCAGCGGACCATGGCAGACGCGGTCGCCGCCGCCCGCGGCAGCCTGCAGCTCGCCCTGCAGTGGGAACGGCAACAGCTGTCGCGCGCCCAGCAGCAGAGTGCGGCGGAGCTCGCGCGCACCGCGGCGATCGTCGACCACTTCGCACCGGCCGTCGCCGATCTGCGCGCACCGCGCCGCCAGGATCCCGCTGACCAGGTGCTCTGGGACACGCTGCAGCAAGCCCGCCTCGAGTTCCGGTCGCTGACGGAACCCGGCGGACTGCACGCGCAGATCGAGCAGCAGTGGCGTTGGGCCAGCGCCTTGCCCGAACTGACCGAGCATCACCCGGCCGCCGCGGTGAGTTGGGCCGAAGCGGCTGCCGCCATCGCCGCCGCCGACGGCAACGGCGCGAGCACGCGCTACCGCGAAGTGCCGATCGCGCTGCGACCGCAGCCGGGCCTCGTGCCGATCGGCAAGAACCCGGTCACCGGGCTGTGGGAGTTCTACCACCTGCGTTCCGCTCTCGATCGCGCCGACCCCGAGGCCGCCCGCCAGCTCGGCATTCCGCGCCATCGCCCGGACGGCAGCCTCGAGCTCGGTCCGGACGCCGGCATCGTGTTCGTGCTGGTGCCCGGCGGCGAGACGGTGATCGGCGCCCAGCGCACCGATCCGCAAGGGCTCCACTACGACCCCGAGGCGCGCGCCGAGGAATCCGTGCGCACGGGTCCCGTGGCCCCGTACCTGCTCGCCCGCCACGAGCTGACGCAGGCGCAATGGCTGCGCCTCGACCCGGCGGCCTCGGAGCTCAGCTCCCGCGAACGCAATCCGAGCGCGTATCGCGAAGGCATGTTCGTGCAGGACCGATGGCTGACCAGCCGCAATCCCGTCGAGTCGGTGTCGTGGCGCGATGCCACCGCGCGGCTCACGGCCCAGGGCCTGCGCCTGCCGACCGAATGGGAGTGGGAGCGCGCCTGCCGCGCGGGTTCGGCGCTGCCCTATGGCCCCGATCGCACCGTCGACAGCCTCGCCGGCTGCGAGAACTTGCTGGACCAGTCGACCGCCGCGAACGGCTGGCGGGGTGTGCGGGCGCCGTTCGACGACGGCTACGTGCTGCATGCGCCGGTCGGCAGCTTCCGGGCCAATGCGTTCGGCATGTTCGACATGCGCGGCAACGTGGCGGAGTTCTGCAGCGATCGCTTCGCGCCGACCAGTGAGTTGATGGTCGCTCGCGGCGGCCGCTGTTCGGAGACGGTGTCGGAAGCGCGATCTGCGACGCGCCTGGCCGCCAGGCCCGACTCCAAGGGCTATGCGTTCGGGCTGCGGGCTGCGCTGACTTTGCGCTGACCGTCAGGTCATTGCTGTCGGGGGCATGAGTCGAGGCGCTGGAGTCGCTTCCTGCAGCAAAATCGGAAAAGCCCCGGACAGCGGCCGGGGCTCCGACGCGGGAGAGCCTGCTCAACACTGCGACGCCCGACACGAACTCATCCGGCACGCACACCATTCCCGGCGCAACCTCACCGATGATCGCGATGCTCGTCTCCTCGTCCTGCACCCTGTT
>JALORC010000108.1 GCA_025459175.1 Planctomycetota bacterium
GTGGTCCGAAGTGCTGTACGATCACGCCGACAACGGCGATCTGTGGGCGGTGGGGCAGACGTGGAAGGCGAGGTTCACGGCCGAGGGCATGACCTTCGTGCCGTTCTTCGGCAGTGACGCGCCACGCAACTTCCCGCTGGGTTTCCAGGTGGCGAGCGCCAGCGTCGGCGCCGTGGAACTGAAGCTCGGCGATGCGCCACCGGTGCGCGAGGGGGCCCGCGTCGTCACCGAGCGTGGTGGTGTGTCGGAGGTCGTCGACCTGCGGCTCGACATGGTCGAGCAGTCGTTCGTGTTCCGGGAGTTGCCGGAGCGTGGCGAGGTGCGCGTTGACCTGAAGGTCGCCGGGGACTTCGAGTGCCGAGCCGTTGCCGATGGCATCGAGTTCGTCAACGCCCACGGCGCGGTCGGCTACCAGAAGGCGGTGGCCTTCGATGCCAAGAAGCGGCGGCTGGAGCTGCCGATCACCTGGCAGTCCGGCGTCGTGTCGTTGCGCATCCCCGCCGACTTCGTCGCGGCGGCCGAGCTGCCCCTCGTGCTCGATCCCGTCGTGCGGGTGACTTCGTCGGTGTCGCCGAACACCACGTTCTCGCAGTCGGTCAACGATGTCGCCACGCTGCCGGGCGCGGGGCGGACCTGTGTCGTGACTTCGCGGCGGTTCAGCCAGAACGACGTCGACATGTTCGTGCACCGTCTCGATCCGGCGCTCGTGCGGGTGCCGAACGACACCGTCATCGATTCGACCTTCGAGATCTGGAACGCCGGCGCGGTCGCGGCGAGTCCGTATGCCAACAAGTTCCTGGTCGTGGCCTCTCGCATCGTCGGTGAGGTCGCGTCGATCGCCGGCTGCTTCGTGATGCCGGACGGCGTGGCCTCGCCCCGCTTCGACATCGAGCGGCCGACCGCAGCGGCTCCTGGCGGCAAGAGCCGTCCCGACGTCGGCTCCGATCCGTACATTGGCCCGAACAGCTACTTCACGGTGGTCTGGATGAGCGTGCAGGAGCTGCGGTCCGACATCTACTATCGCCAGCTGCAGCAGAATGGCGCGCCTCGCACGGCGTCGTCGATCTTGCTGGCGGGCTCGAGCGATCCGGAGATCCTCCCCGCGATCTCCAAGTCCTGCGGTCGCGTCAGCTCGCGTCAGCGGCGCCTTGCCGACGCATTGGCACGTGGTTTGGAACCGGATCTCCTTGTTCGGCAACCAGGTCTGGGGCGCCCAGATCGGCTGGAACGGCAACATCGCGCGGGCCCCGACACCCCTCGTCTCCTCGGGAAATCCCGGGGTGCCAGATGTCAGTTCGTGGGCCGACATCGATGGGCAGCGAATCAGCCTCGTCACCTGTTCGGTCGGCCCGGACGCACAGCGCGACATCCTGTGCTCGGCCGTCGACACCAACGGCGCGTTGCGGGGCCAGTTCAACCTCAACGCGACGTCGAACGGCGGCGCGTTCCAGTCGCTGAATCAGCAGGCGGCCGACGTCGACAGCGACGGCGCCCGGTTCGTCGTCACCTACGAGCAAGGGGCTGCGCCGTCCGACGTGCGCGCTGCCGTGATCGCCTTCTTGCCGCAGAACAGCTCGTTCCGGCTCGACGACTCGAACCTGCCGATCGCGGTGTCGAGCGGCGACGAGAGTGGGGCCTACATCGCTGCCGATTTCAGCGGGGGCGGGCCGGGGTCGCCGCGCTTCGTCGCCGTGGCCACCAACTCGACGACCAACCAGATCCTCGCTGCCGAGGTGCTCGGTCACCGCAGCGCGGGAGGCTTCGCCAACCGCGGCCCTTCGTGCGGCCTGACGCTGACGGCGACGGGCGTGCCGGCCCTCGGCAGCACGGTCACCTTCCAGGTCCCCAACAACGGGGTCTCCGGCATCACGGTCGGCGCGCCGGGGACGATCTTCATCTTCGGCTGCCAGTGCATCCAGGGAGTCCTGGGCGGCACGAACTTCGGCCCGACCTACTCGATGACGATCGGCACCAGTCCGTCGTTGGTCGGCATGGTGATGTCGGTGCAGGGCTGGAGCCAGACGGGCGGCTCGTGCTGGGGCGTCTCGCGGTCGCAGACGATCGACATGACGATCCAGTAGGTCGTCCGCGGCGTGTGGCTGGTCCGGCTGCGGAACGCTCAGTCAGTCCGCACCAGCCGCGCGCCCGCCGCAAGCACTTCCTCGACCCCGCCATCGAGTTCGCGCCAGATCCGCAGCGCGCTGCCGAACGCGGGGTCCTGCCGCGAGAACGCCTCGATCACCAGCCAGCCGCGATAGTCGATGCCGTCGAGGGCCTGCAAGGCCTTGGCAAAGTCGACCTGGCCGGTGCCCGGCGTGCCGCGGTGGTTCTCCGACAGCTGTACGTGCCCGAGCGTGCCGCGGCTCTGCGCGATCGCCTCGGCGAGCGAGCGCTCCTCGAGGTGCGCGTGGTGCGTGTCGAGCGTGCCGCACACCGCCGGATGGTCGATGGCGCGCACCAGCTCCGCGCAGCGCGCCGCGGTGTTGACGAAGTAGCACTCGAAGCGATTGAGCGGTTCGATCGCGAGCCGCACGCCGACCTTGGCGGCGCGTTCGCCGGCGGCGCGCAGCACCTCGACGCAGCGCGCCCATTCGTCGGCGGTCGGCGGCTGTTCGCTGAAGCGCCCGTAGGCCGAGTGGATCGGCCCGGCGAGCACTTCGGCGCCGAGCATCGCCGCCTTCTCGGCGCAGCGCGCGAGGTGCTCGACCGCCGCGCGGCGGCCTTTGGCATCGGCGGCGAGCGGATCCGCATCAGCGGTCGCGAAGCCGACCGCGGTCGCGGCGAGCCCGGCGGCGTCGAGCGCCTGCCGGGTCGCACGCAGCTCGGCATCCGTCGCGGCGACCACCGGCAGCTCGGCGCCGTCGTAGCCGTGTGCGCGCAGCCGCTCGAACCAGCAGTGGTGCAGCGCCGTCACGTGCGGCGTGAAGTAGAGGAAGCTGAAGCCGAGCCGGTGCCGTGCCATGGTGGTCAGTTGCTGAAGGTCCAGCTCGGCAGGTCCATGCGTGCACCACCCGCCATCGCCGAGGCGTGCGCGAGGATGCCGACGCAGGTCCAGTTGGCACTCTGCACCGCGTTCGGCCACGGCTCGCGGTCCTCGACCAGCGCGCGCAGGAACTCGTGTGCGAGGTGCGGGTGGCTGCCGCCATGGCCGCCGCCCTGCGTGAACGACAGGTGCTCGTTGCCGCCGAGGTCGTAGACGCCCTTGGTCGTGAACTTGCGGATGCCCTCCGGCAGCAGGTGCGCGAAGTCGGGCACCGTGATGCGGGTGGGGATCTCGTGCTCGGGGCGCTTCGCGGTGTGCAGCACCGCCTGTTCGCCCTCGATCAGCGGCCACTCGAACGCCTGCTTGCTGCCGTAGACGTCGATGCTCTCGCGGTACTGGCGCGCCACGTCGAACAGCGAACGGATGATGCGTGCCGACAGGTCGCTGTGGCGCAGCTTGATGTGCGCCGTCTCGACCGCGAACGGCGATCCGTAGATGCCGACCATCTCGTTGCGGATCGTGCCGCTGCCGAAGCACGACACGTATTCGGCGTCCTTGCGCGGCAGGCCGAGCATCGGGCCGACGCAGTGCGTCGCGTAGTACATCGGCGGCAGCCCCGGCCAGTAACCCGGCCAGCCGTCCATGTCCTGCTGATGGCTCGCCTGCAGGAACTGCAGCTTGCCGAGGTCGCCCTTCTTGTGCAGTTCCTTCAAGAACAGGAACTCGCGCGCGTACACGACGGTCTCCATCATCATGTACTTCTTCTTCGTGCGCGCCGCGGTCTCGACGATGCGCCGGCAGTCGTCGACGCTGGTCGCCATCGGCACCGTGCAGGCGACGTGCTTGCCGGCTTCGAGCGCCTGCAGCGTCATCGCCGCGTGGTCCGGGATCGGCGTGTTGATGTGGACGAAGTCGACGTCCTTGTCGCGCAGCAGATCCTGGTAGTTCGTGTAGCGCTTGCCGATGCCGAACGCCTTGCCGACCGCGTCGAGGCGCTTCGGATCGCGTTGGCAGATCGCGTACATCTCGGCGTCCGGGTGGTTCTGGTAGATCGGGATGAACTCGGCGCCGAAGCCAAGACCGACGATCGCTGCGCGTTGCTTCTTCATGGCAAGGAGATGAGGAGGAGCGAGAGAGGGGAAGGTCTACCGGTCGAGTTCGGCCGCGGTCCACATCGTGGTCCGATCCTTGTTCGCGGCGCGTCGCGCTGCGACCTCGGCCGGCGTGACCGGGGCGGCGTCGTTGCTCCAGCGCTGGCGCACGTAGGTCAGCACCGACGCGATCTCGTCATCGGTCAGCATCGGGCCGAGCGGCGCCATCACGCTGTTGTAGGTTGCACCCGCGACCTCGATCGGACCCATCAGGCCGTGCAGCACGATGTCGATCGGCTTCTGCTTGTCGCGCAGCAGCCACGGCGAGCCGTCGAGCGGCGGGAACACCGGCGGCAGGCCCTTGCCGTCGATGCCGTGGCAGGCGATGCAGGTGCGCGCGTAGACGGCGGCGCCGCGCGTGTGCACGTCGGCGTCGATCGCGAACGTGAGCTGCGCCGGTGCCGGGGCTGCCGCGGCGGCGCTGCCGTGCAGCTGCCGCAGCGTGACCAGCGCGCCGGCCAGTGTGTTGCCGCTGCCGATCGGCTCGAGGCGCACGTCGTCGAACCAAGCGGTGCCCTTGGCGCCGCCGTAGCCGCCGAACAGGCAGTGCACGACGATCTCGGCTTCGTCACCGCTGTCGAACTCGGCGCTGACCTCGGTCCAGTCGGTGGTGCCCTCGATACCCTTGGTGCGCACGCTGCCGTGCACGTTCAGCATCACGCCATCGGCGCCGCGGCGCGGCACCACGCCCTCGGTCTTGATCCAGCCGCTGAGTCGATAGCGGGTGCCGGGTTGCACCTTGACCACCGCGGCGACGCCGCTGTCGGTGAGCTCCACGCTCTGCACGCGCAGGCTCGAACCGTTGCGGCCGTTCGGATCGAGTGCGAACTGCACGGTCGGGGCCGCAGCACCGCCGTAGTGCCGCAGTTCGTTCCAGCCCGCCGGCACCGAGCCGGCCGCAGCGGTGAAGTCGGGGTTGGGCAGCAGGTTGACCTTGACCGCCGGTTCGTCCTTCAGCATGCCGGCGGCGCCGGCGGCGCCGAGCAACGTCTCGGCGTGGCGTCGCGCCGCGATCGTCCACGCGTCGCGCAGCGTCGGGTCGTCGAAGATCGCGGCTTCGAGTTCCTGGCCGGTCTGTAGCAGCGCGCTACCGATCTCCGGGTCGCCGGCGCTGCTCGCGAGTCGCACCAGCACCTCGGCCAGCGTGCGGCCCGTCGCGGCAACGCGGCCGTCGACGACGAACGCGCGCTTGATCGCGGCGACGTCGGCGTGCGCGATCGCGGCGCGCGCCGTGGCCTCGTTGCGGCTGCGCAGCGCGCGTTCGAGCAGTTCGTTCGGCAGCTGGCCGAGCGCCTGCAGCACCTGCAATGCGTGTGGTGCCGCCGAGCCGTCGTTGCCGAGCAACGCTTGCAGGGCCGGCGCGAGCGCACGATCGCCGCGTTCGATCAACAAGCGCTGCGCGTGCAGTCGCCAGCCGTGATTGGGGTGGTCCAACGCCGCCAGCAACTGCTTGGCTGCGTCGGTGGCGCCGAGCTGCGGCGCGTTCTCGTTCGCCGAGCCACGCGGGAAGACCCGCCAGATGCGGCCGTGGCGCGTGTCGCGCAGCGGCGTCTCGTAGGCATTGCCGCGCCCGGTCTTCGCGTCGACGCCGGCCGAGTTGCGGGTCGGCGTCGGGTTGTGCTGGATGATCAGGTTGTACCAGTCACAGATCCACAGCGCGCCGTCGGGGCCGACCTCGGCGCACACCGGCGCGCTCCACGCATCGGCCGAGCTGTAGATCGGGTTCGGCGTCTGCCGGGCGACGAAGCCCGCGCCCTTGCGTTCGAGCTCGAACACCGCGACCAGCTTGCCGGTCGGCTCGCAGACGAACGCGGCGCGATCGTTCCACGCGCTCGGCAACCGGCCGCCGGTGGCGATCGCGTGGCCGGCGGCCGACGTGTAGCGATCGAAGAAGTCGACCTGGCGGATGTCGGTCGAGCTCGGGCAGAACGGCGGGTCGTCGTCGGCGCGCGGCGTCACGCGCGGTTCCATACCGACCGCGCGATAGGCGGCCTGCGGCATGGTGGCATACCAACTGGGATTGCCGTTCGCGGTCGAACCCACGATGTCGCCGGCACTGGTGAAGCCGAGGCCCCAGGTGTTGTTGGTGGTGTTCTGCACGAACTCGAGCGCGCTGCCGTCCGGACGGAAGCGGAACACGCCCTGCCCGAACTCGTGGCGCACACCGCCGACCTCGCCGCCGAAGCCCGAATAGCCGATCGTCGCCCAGATCCAGCCGTCTGGCGCATACCGCAGATTGGACACGCCGGCGTGGGTGTCGCCCATGTGGAAGCCGGTGAACAGCACCTTGCGCACGTCGGCCCGGTCGTCGCCGTCGGTGTCGGCGAGGAACAGCATGTCCGCGCCGTTGGTGGTGATCACACCACCGTTGGCGAACACGAGCGAGGTCGGGATCGACAGCTTCTCGGCGAAGCGCGTGAAGCGATCTGCCTTGCCGTCGCCGTCGGTGTCCTCACAGATCGTGATGCGGTCGTGGCCGAGGTCACCCTGCTGCAGGTTGTTCGGGTAGTCGATCGTCTCGGTGACGAAGGCGCGGCCGCGGTGGTCCCAGGCGACGTGGATCGGATTGACGATGTCCGGCTCGCTGGCGAACAGCCGCAGCTCCATGTCCGGCGGCACGCTGGCGAGCTTCCAGGACTCGCTCGCCGACAGCGGCTTCTGCGCGCGCGTGATCTCGCGGCGCTGCTTGTAGCCGGGCAGCGATACTTCCTCGTCCTCGAGCTTCGGCAGCGCCAGCGCCGTGAGCCGCGCCTGCGCGCCGTCGCCAGCCGCCCACAGCAGGCCGTTCCGCAGCAGTTGCTGGTACTCCGGCCGATCCCACACGCGGTGGTCGTGGCCGGCGGCGGTGTAGAACACGCGGCCCTTGCCCTGGGTGCGCACCCACGTCCATGGTTCGCCGGCGCGGGTCTGCAGCACGGTGCGGTCGCTGCCGTGTTCGTCGTGCACGTAGGTCTCGTCCCACGCGGTGAAGCCGGGCAGGTCGCGCAGCACCGGGTGCTCGGCGGTGTTCTGCACCGTGAACTCCTCGCCGCCATGTTCCTTGAAGCGGCCGCCGACCAGCCGCACGAATGCCGGCGAACGGCCCCAGCACGCCGACGCGCAGTGCACCGGCACGAAGCCGCCGCCGCGTTCGACGTACTGCAGCAGCGCCTGCAGCTGCTCGTCGGGCAGTGTGCCCATCTGCGCCCAGTTGCCGTAGAGCAGGATCGCGTCGTAGGGCCGCAGGGCGGTCGCGGTGAAGGTCGCGGCGGGGTCCTCGCTGTAGGACAGGTCGATGCCGTGCACGCCGAGGCTGCGCCGCAGTGCGCGGTAGCGGGTGATCGGGTCGTGGTGCGGGCCGTTCCTGGTCGGCGCGCCGAGGAACAGCACCTGCAGGCGGCGGGCGTCCGTGGCGGTGGTGGCGGGTGTCGCCGCCGTGGCCGTTACCGGCTGTTGGGCCAGGGCCGCGGCGATGACCAGCGGCATCAGCAGCACGGCGGGAAGGGTGCGTCGGCAGAACTCGGAACGGTTGGCAGCCACGAGCATGTTCGGATGATGCCGTGGTCGGGGAAGGGTCGCTTGTAGGTTTGGGCGGCCAATGAGTAGGTTTGCGCCATGGGTGCTGATATCCGAGCTGGCTGATGGGTCGGGTGGGTCGGGTGGGATCGGGTGGTTGACGAGGTTGCGGAGGTATCCCAAACCTGTCTCATGGTCAGCGAAGAAGAGGCTGCCGCTGCCTTGAGGCTGCTCGACAAGTGCCTGTCGGCGAGGCGGCTGGGCCCGCACGAACGCGCCGATGCTGCTCAGGAGGCGGTTTGCCGCTGGTTGCGCTGGCGTAACAGCGATGCGGGTGCCAGTCCGTCTGCAGCGGTCGCCATGCTGTTTGGCATCCATCGCAACGTGGTCCGGGAATTGCAGCGCGCAAGGCGTCCGCTTTCCATCGAGGCGCTGGAGCTAGAGCCGCCATCGGTGGGGCTGGTCGGCGAGGCCAAGAAAAGGTGGACGACCTCGAGAAGGTCCGCCGGTGGCTGACGGCGCGGGGCTTGGCGGGGGTCGACGCAGATCTGCTTCTGGTCCGCTGCGGGCGCCGCACCGGATGGGAGTCTGCAGCTGTCGAGCTCGGGGTCGCGAATGTGGCTGCGGCCAAGAAGCGAATCGAGCGATTTTTGTCGCGTGAGGGCTTGCGCCGATCAGTCCATGGCCGTTCTGGCGAAGATGGCTTCCTCTAGCCGGTCTTCGTTCGGGTGTGAACCCGAAACCGGCGTGGATTGCACTCGCGTCGCATGGACACCGATCGAGAAACCCAGCATGAGATCTCTCCCAAAGGCGCTCGCCGCGCTTGCTACGTTCCTTATGATGTGCGGCTTCCTGACTGCCCAGTCCCAGGGAGTCACAGAGCACAAGTTCGAAGTCAGCGGTGCGACTGCCCCTACGGGCGCCACCGTCGAGCTACCCACCAATCCACAGCCCGAGGACGGCACGACCATCGAAGTCACCAAGATCGAAGAACAAGATGCTGCCGGCAACTGGAATGATGTCACCACCGCATTCAGGATCGGAGACAACAAGACCAAGAAGGTGACGCTGAAGAAGAACAACGGTGAAATCCCTTTGACGGGACGTAAGATTCGCGTTCATTGGAAGACGAGCAAGACGATCGAGGCTGATCCAATTATAACCACTACCTACTAGTAAAGGTGCTTCCCCCCCGCTCACAGCCCCGCTGGGTTTGGATCACGGCCGGCCTGGCCGTCGCCTTGGCCGCTTGGTTGTTGACCGAGCGCCGCGGCGCGATGCCGGCGACAGATCCAGTCCATACCGATGTGTCGGGGGTGGGCACCGCGCCTGGTCCTGCAAGCCAAGGATTCAGGATCGAGGCACCGACCCGTACCGACGCTGGCGGGAGCGAGCCCTCCGCGGCTCACGGCGTCCCGACGGCGTCGCAGGGCGACGCGCTGACGGTGATCGTAGAGAAGCCGACGCGCGAACCGGCCGCCGGCTTGGCGTGCGAGTGGCGAGACAACTCGAATGCTGCGCTCTTCCGCGCCACGACCGATCAAAACGGCGTCGTAAGAATTCCCCGTAATATGCGCGGTCAGGGTGATCGCTTCCTGCGAATCTGCGTGTCACCGATCTGGTGGCTCGATGCTCTGGATCTGAGCTTCGACCAGCAGCACACACTGGTGTTGCCCGCTACGGCCGAGATTGAGATCGAGGTTTTCGGGATCGATCGCTCGGACCAGGGCAGCAAGGATCTCAAGTTCTACGTCGCCTTTCAGAATCCCGACGGTAGTCGCGAAGATCCGTATCAACAGGAGCTGCTCGACGGCATGCCTCGTCGCCGTCTTGCGCTCGAGTCATGGCCTCACGCGTTGAGTTCTGGCCGTCACCGCATCGATCTCCCCGCAGCTTTCTTGTACAGCATCGAGGTGGCTGCGGAAGAACTCCGGGCCAACCCGGTCCGGCATGTCTGTCGCCCTCCGGCGCGCGCGGTGTTTTCCCTGGTCGCCGATCCCAAGCCGAGATTGCAGTTCGTCGAGCAGGGCAATCCAGTGCCGGTTGCCGGTGTGGCGCACCTGTTCAGCAAGGGTCGGAGCCAGTCGCTGCGGGTCGTGGGTGGCGTCTGCCTGGTCCCAACCGGACTCGCCGAGCGCATGCGGCGTATCGACGAAGACTTCCACGCGGCGATACTGCTCTCGGATGGCCGATTCCTCGACCTCCGGCCGGCGCAGCTTCCTTGGGATGAGCGAACCCGGACTTCCCGAGTCGATGTCGCGCATGCGGTGTATTCCGTCGAGGTTGCGACTGCGCGGAGCGAGGATCCGAGATGGCTGCGCGGTGAGCAGTGGAACGCGGGTTCCTTCCCGATCCAGGGCTCCGCGATTGGCGAGCCCCTGAAGGTGGCCTTTGCCCGAGAACAGCATGCGTTGCGACTGCTGCGCCTTCCCGAGAGCTGGTCGCGCATCTGGCTTGCGTACGCCGATGGCGGAGTTTTGCTGGTCACCAACGCTACGGGAGCCACGCCGCAAGCCTCCGAGTTGGAAGTGGTTCGCGTGCTGCGCGTCGACTTCGCCAAGGATGTTGCGCCCCTGGTCGAGCAGTTCGGCAGCCAGACAGTGACGTTCGAGTTGAAGGTCAACGATCATCCGGAGACGCTTGCTGCCCCGATCGACGTCGTGCGTGTCGACTCTGCCGGCGATTGCGCCGGCATGCAGTGGGAAAAAGTCGTCGTTCGCGGCGCCACCGGACAGATCATCGTCGCTGGCGGCAGGCATCGAGTTGTGGTTGCGCAGTGAAAGTTGCAACACGATGCCATCGGTAGCAGACGCGTTACGTCAGCGGTTCTGCCGCTGCGCATGAATCGGCCCGGCAAGCGAGACGCATGTGAGTTTTGCTCAGGGCAAGTCAACCTCCATGGCGTCATGCATGACTTCAACAGCAGGGGCGATGACGAGCGAGCGGCGATGATCGCGCGCTACGACGCGAATTCTGCTGTCGACCGTGACTGGCGGTCCGAGACCTTCCCGCCCGGATTGGTGATCGATCGCCACCGGCTGCTGTTGGTCATGCCGTAGCGCTGGCGCAGACGCGGCGTGCAATCTTGGTCGACGGCCCGGCGCCGTGTAGCTTTGCGCCATCATGGAGCCGGACCTCCAGCGCGCATGGCTCGACGGGCTCGCCCCCGGCCCGCTCCGCCACCTGTTCGACCACCTGCCGGGAACGCTGTTCTTCGCCAAAGACCGCCAAGGGCGGCTGATGATGGGCAACCCGGCGTTCGTGCGCCGCTGCGGTCTCACCACCGAAGCCGAGCTGGTCGGGCTGACCGACGACTGGATCTTTCCGCCGCGGCTGGCGCAGAAGTACCGCCGCGACGACCAGCGCGTGATGCAGACCAGGAAGCCGCTGCTGGGCCTGATCGAGCTGTTCCCCAATGCCACCGGCCAGCCCGAGTGGTTCGTCACCGACAAGCTGCCGTTGATCGGCCGCGACGGCCAGTGCGTCGGCGTCTGCGGCACCGTGCGCAGCTACGAGGAACAGCACGCCGCGATACAGCCCTACCTCGAACTCGCCGAGGTCGCCGCGCACATCAAGCGCGAGTTCCGCCAGCCGCTCGACGTGGCGAAGCTGGCGGCGATGGCCGAGCTGTCGGTGCGGCAGTTCGAGCGCAAGTTCCGCGCGACCTTCCAGACCACCCCGCGCGCGTATCTGATGCGCATGCGCATCATCCATGCGTGCGAGCTGCTGCTGCGGTCGCGGCAGCCGATCACCGAGGTCGCGCTGCAGTCCGGCTTCTACGACCACAGCGACTTCGCGCGGCAGTTCCGTCGGCAGATGGGCTTGTCGGCCAGCGCCTATCGCCAGGGCGGCGGCGCGCGGCCGGCGCCGCGGCCGGCGGATCGCTGAGCGAACCTCAGCGCTGCGCGAGCGCCGGGGCGGCCGGGGCCGGGCCCGGATGTGCCACGCGCGTCATCGCCGCGTGCCGGCCGAGGTCCGAACGCCACACCATCTGCGTCGTGCTGCAGCTGCCGTCGGCGTGCTCGTACCAGTCGACGCCGGCACCGCGCACGACCCCGACGATCGGGCTCCACGGCCAGTTGCCCCAGTACTGCTGCAGCGGCGCGGCATCGATCGCGCCGTTCAACGTCGGCACCGAGGTTCCGTCCGGGAGCTGCAAGCGATGCGACGGCTCTGCCGCCGCAGCGGCCGGTGCAGCCGGCGGCGCCAGTTGTGCCTTGGCCGGAGCAGCGGCCGGAGCCGCGTCGACCGCGGCCGGCGTGGCCACCGCAATGGTGGTCACCTCCGGCGCGCAGCACTCGACAGGCCACAGCCACGAGATCGCGAGAGCCATCAGGACGGCGCTCGCGGCGCCGGCGTTGGAAGCGTTCATAGATGCGTGACCTGGGCGTTGGTCCACTGCGCGAGGTTGATGTTGACGTCCCAGACGATGCTCTGGAACACGAAGTCCGTTCCGGCCAGCGTCGGTGACAGCGTGTTGGGCAGCGCGACCGTGATCTCGCGCACGCCCGACGACAGCGTCGACAGGCCGAGCGGCACGATGCTGCCGGGATTGCCGACGTGGCTGTAGCCGATCAGCGTGCCCTGGAGGCCGAACTCGAAGTACGGCGGCATCTGGAAGCCGACCGAACCGGCCAGGAACACCAGACCGAACGGCGCCAGGTTGTCGCTGATGCGCAGGATCAGGCCGTCGCGGCGCGGCTGGCCGCTGATGTCGGGCCACAGGCCGTTCATGCTGAGGTTGGCCCCCGGTGCACCGAGGCGCGTGCTGGTCGGGTCGACACCGCCGAGGTGCAGGTTGGGGCTCGTCACCAGCGGGCCGAGGATGTAGGTCCACGGCGTCGAGAACGACGCGGCCGTGAGGCGTCCGGCCCAGGTCGGGTCCGGGGCGCCGGCGCGGTGGTTCTCGCCGAGCACCGCACCGGTGCCGGCATTGAGCATGTCGGCGCGGAACAGCGAGTGCCCGTCGGTGGCCGGCCACAGCGGGTTCGCGGGCAGGTCGACGCCGACGTAGAGCCGGTCGTAGGTCAGGTTGGACGTCAGCGGGTTGAGCAGCAGACCACCGCCGATGTTGAACCCGTCGGTCATGATCCACGTGCCGCGTTGCGGATTGGTCGACGGTGGCGACGTGATGCCGCTGATGCGCAGCAGTTCGCCGGCCGGCGTCATGTCGGGTCCGGGGCCGGCAGCGGCGGTTCGCACCACGATGTCGTAGGTCTCGGGCGTCGACAGCCGTTCGTCGGCGAGCCAGTGATACATGCCGAACAGGCGGATGAAGCCGTTGCTGTCGCCGATGCCACGGAAGTGGTCGTCATCGAGCTCGAGCAGCGCCTCGGCGCGGTTGGCGACGTCGGGACGGCCGACGAACGACGTGCAGGTGATCGTCTGCCGTTCAGGATCCTGCGGGTAGAAGATGAACGGGTTGACCTGTGCCAGTGCGGTGCCGGTCAGGACTGCGAGGGGTAGCAGGGAGCGGAGGGACTGCATCGGATTCCGTTGGAAGGACGGAATGCAGTGAGAGAGGGGGCACAGCCAACTATCCCGAGGCCGCGTTCGTGTAACCGCCAAGGGCCTGTTTCCAGGCTCGGGTCGGCGGCGATCCCATCCCTCGATGGCAAGGCCGTTGCCGCCGCCGACGGAGAATTCTGGGCCCGCAGTGTCACTGGTGCGGCGGTTCGCGCGTGGAGCCGGGCGAACCCTTTCCACCGGAACCGATCATGACGACACTCTCGCCCGCCTTGTCCCCCTCCGCTCCCGCCGCTGGCACCTTGGTATCGGCCGATGGCCGCACGCTGCCACTGGTCGGCACCCGCCTCGTCGTGCGCGCCGCCGCCGGCTTCGCCAGCGTGCGCCTGGTGCAGACCTTCCGCAACCCGCACACCACGCCGCTGCACGTCACCTACCAGTTGCCGTTGCCGTCGGACGCGGCCGTCGGTGGCTTCGCGTTCCGCATCGGTGAGCAGCGGATCCAGGGCGAGATCGACCGGCGGCACGCCGCGCGGGCCCGCTTCGAACAGGCGATCGCCAGCGGTCGCACCGCGGCGCTGCTCGAACAGGACCGCAGCAGCTTGTTCACGCAGGAGCTCGGCAACGTGCCGCCCGGGGCCACGATCGAGGCCGAGGTCGACGTCGACCAGCCGCTGGCCTGGCTCGACGGCAGCTGGAGCTGGCGCTTCCCGACCACGGTGGCACCGCGCTACCTCGGCGCCGAGGGTCGCGTGCCGGATGCCGGTCGCATCGCCGTCGACGTCGTCGACCCGAACGGCCCGGCGCTGCCGCCGCGCTGTGAGCTCGAGCTGTGGATCGACGATGCGGTGACCGGTGCGATCGGGTCGCCGTCGCACGCGCTGCGCAGCGATGGGCTCGGCGGCAGCACGCGGCTCGGTTTCGCCGAGGCCGGCGGTCGCGTGGCGATGGATCGCGACGTGGTGGTGAACTGGCCGGTCGCCTCGCCGCAGGTCGGCGTCTCGCTGCGCGCGATGCGCGTGGCGCACGGCCCGCTGGCCGGCCAGGCGTTCGGCCTGCTGACGCTGGTGCCGCCGCGCGCCGAGATCGGCATGCGGCCGCGGGCGCGCGATCTGATCGTGCTGCTCGACATCAGCGGTTCGATGCAGGGGGCGCCGCTGCAGCAGGCGCAGCAGGTGACGTCGGCGCTGCTGCGCTCGCTGACGAGCGAGGATCGCATCGAGCTGATCGCGTTCGCCGATCGGCCGATGGCGTGGTCGAAGGGCCCGCAGTTCGCGACCCCGGCCAACGTCGGCAAGGCGCTGCAGTGGGTCGGCAAACTGCAGGCCGGCAGCAGCACCGAGATGCACACCGCGATCCTCGAAGCGCTGGCCGCCACCCGCGCCGGTGTGCAGCGGCAGGTGGTCGTCGTCACCGACGGGCAGATCGGTTTCGAGCAGGAGATCGTCGGTACGATCAAGAACGGCCTGCCGGCGGCGAGTCGCGTGCACGTGGTCGGCGTCGGCAGCGCACCCAACCGCACGCTGACGCAGGGTGCGTCGCGCGCCGGCCGCGGCATCGAGCTGCTGCTCGGCGTCGACGAGGACCCGACCCCGGCGGTGGCGCGGCTGTTGGCGCGCACGTCGCTGTCGCTGGTCGACGAGCTGGTGCTCGACGGGGGCGCCGTGCTGGCGCGCGCGCCACAGGCGATGCCCGACCTGTGCGCCGGTTCGCCGCTGCGGCTGCTGGTGCAGTTGGCGCCGCAAGGTGGTGCCGTGCGCCTGCGCGGGGCGACTGCCGACGGTGCGTTCGTGCACACGCTCGAGGTGCCGGTCCCGGTGGCCAGCGATGACGCGCTGCTGGTGCGGGCGTTCGGCCGCGAACTGGTCGAGGACCTCGAGGCCGAGCTCGCGGCGACCGGCGATCGCGACGGAGTGAACGCCCGCATCGAGGCGATCGGTCTCGCGCACCGGATCAGCACCCGCCACACGTCGTGGATCGCGGTGACGCCGACGGCGACCGTCGACCCGCGCCTGCCGCAGGTGCACGAGCAGGTGCCGCACCAACTGCCGCACGGCATGTCGGTGGCGCTGCTCGGCCTGCGTGGGGCCGATGTCGAGGATCAGGCGGAGTACGAGTGCCTCGCGATGCCGCCGGCGCCGACTGCGGCACCGATCGCGATGCCGTCGCGTTCGACCACCGAGCGGCGCCGCGAAGCTGCGCCGAAGCAGAAGCAGACCCCGCCGTCGTCGATCGCGCCGACCGGGGCGGGCGGGCCGCCGCTGCGCGATGCCGATGAGTTGGCCGAGGAGGGCGGGGCCTCGCGTGCGGACCTCGGCAAGGCGAAGAAGGAGTCGCTGTTCGATCGCCTGTTCAGCCGCCGCAAGCCCGCGGACGGGGCGGGTGGCGGTGGGCCGGGCGGCAGTGGGCCGACCGTGGTGCTGCGGCTGCGCGCCGCCGACCACTTCGTGTTCGAGCTCGCCGGACTCTCGCAGTGGCAGGTGCCCGACCGCGTCACCGTGGTGTTCGCTGACGGCAGTGAGTTCGTGCTGGCGATCGATGCCTCGCGCACGACCGCCGACGGCAAGCTGTCGCGCAAGGCGCTGGTGCGGCTGGTGCTGCTGGCCGCGGCCGGCCTGCCGAACGCTGTGCCGGTGCGGTTGCGCCTGCACCGCGGAGCGGACACGCTGGAGCTGCCGATCGCATGAGCCACGCCGCCGACAGCGACCACGAACTCGCCGCGATCGCCGCGGGGGACACCGAGGCGTTCGCCCGCTGGATGGCGGGCGCCGAAGGGTCGCTGCGGCGGGCGCTGCGGCGGTTCGCGGCCGCGGTCGACACCGAAGCAGTGCTGCAGGAAGCGCTGCTGCGGATCTGGCAAGTAGCGCCGCAGTGCAAGCCGGACGGCCGGCCGCACGGGCTGCTGCGGCTGGGCCTGCGCATCACGGTCAACCTCGCGATCAGCGAGAGCCGGCGCCACCGGCTGCAGCCGGTGGCGTTCGGCGACGAACTGCCGGACGTGAACGTGGAACCGGTCGGCGTGCCCGACGCGGCGCTGCGCGCGGCGATCGCCGGTTGTCGCGACAAGCTGCCGGCGCAGCCGGGGCGCGCGATCGCGGCGCGGATCGCCGACGGCGGCTTGCGCGACGATCACGCACTCGCGGCCGAACTCGGCATGCGCACCAACACCTTCCTGCAGAACATCACCCGCGCGCGGGCCCTGCTCGCCGCCTGCCTCGAACGCGCCGGCATCGACCTGTCGCTGGAGCTCGCATGAACGCCGAAGATCCGTTGCTCGAGGCCGCCGTCACCGCGCACCGACCGCTGTCGTCGCGCGGCGAGGTGCGCTTCCACCCGGCGTTCTTCGACCTCGATGCCGCGGGCCGCGAGGAACTGTTCGCGCGCACCTGGCAGCAGCGGCAGATGGAGCAGGCGCTCGATCCGCGCGGGCTGTCGAGCACCGCCAACGCGGTGCTGGCGCGGCTGCGGCGGTGACGCGGGTCTTGCCGCACTGGCTTGGCGGCGGCTGCAGCGGCACTGGTTGCTGCCGAGCTCCGGGTCACACGACCTGTTGCCGGCTCGCACCCCGGAACTGCTGCGGGAGGGCCGCGGCGATCGGCCCGTGTGCTACGGCTTCCCAGGCAATGGCTTGCCGGGCGCTGGCTTCGGGGGGGTAGGCGCAGTCCGTGCCTCCTCGATCTCGGCCGCGCTCATCGGTGCGGGCGGGGGCACGGGCGGCGCGTTCTTCGCCTCACGCTTTGCCGCGCTCCGCTCCTGGCGCTTCGCGAACTTCTCCTGCCGCTCACGCTGCTTGTCCTGTTCTCGGCGGCGCTTTTCTTGGGTCTGAGGGGTTCTGTTTGCCATGTGTGCCTTGGGTAGGGGCCGGGTTCGGGGCAGTGAACGGCGCGATTGCGGGCAACTCCTGTAGCACGCGTCGACCCGCTCGCGCAACGACCAACATCGACCGTTCCGGGCCCGGCTCTTGGCCCCCCTTGCCGGGGTGGGGATCGGGCGGCCGGATGGCGCGGACGGGCTCCGGGTCGTCGGGACTGCAGCTTCTTTCCCTACCCAGCCACGGAGTTCGGCCGCAGCGGCAGCGTTCGCGGACGCTCATGCGCGCCATTCCCACCGTGCTCTCCCTGCTGATCGCCGCATCGACCGGCGCGCTGGCCCGCGCGCAGTCGGTGTCGCTGCCGATGCAATCGCCGAAGTACATCGAGTTCAGCAAGGAGCTGGAACACCCGTCGACCGTCGTCGTCGTCGGGCGCCTCGGCAAATGGAAGGAAGGCAAGCGCGAACGCCTCGCCGATGGCCAGCTCGGCGGGGCTGGCGCCGTGTCGGTGGTCAGCGGCACGCAGTTCTTCAAGGTGCCGGTGACGACCACGCTGCAGCCGCGGGCGACCTTCCACGGCAAGGTCGACAAGCCAACGCTGCAGTTCGAGGTGCAGTTGGCGCGGTTGCCCGACGGCAAGGAGCAGCGGCAGGTGCGCACCGGCACCGGTGCGCAGATCAGCGAGGACACGCTGGCGCTGTTCGTGCTGGTGCCACGGCCGAAGCAGAAGGGCCTCGATCTGGTGGCGGTGCTGCCGTTCGACCAGGCGCAGCACAAGGGCCGCGACCCGGAGGCCGAGTTCGTCGACGCGATGCGCGACGTCTACACCGTCAACCGCCGCGTCTTCGACCTCGAGCAAGCGCTCGCCGCCGTCGACGGCGCGCGCGAGCCAGCCGCGAAGCAGGCCGCGCTGCAGGCGCTGAAGGAACTGGTCGACAAGAAGCCCGAACTCGAGGTGCCGGGCAACGACGGCTGGTTGTCGCAGTACGCCGGCCCACTCGAGGTGCGCGCCCAGAAGCGGCTGGCGGAGGCGGCGCCGCCGGTGGTTCCATCACCTGCTGGTGGGGCGGGCAAGTAGCCGGCGTCGCGCGGATTGGCTGAGTGGCTGAGTGGCGAGGGTCACCAGACCAACAGCGGCCACAGCAGCAGCGGGTCGAGCTCCGGCGCCTCGACGACCAAGTGCACGCGGTCGCCGTCGACGCGGGCGCGATCGCCCGCGGCAACCAGCGCGCGCTGCCAACGTTCGGCCAGTTGCGCTCCATCCGCCAGCTTGCCGCGCAGCATCGCCTCCAGCTGCAGCAGCCGCTGGCGACCGAGTTCGGCGGCGTTCTCGAGCGATCCGGGATGGGACAGCGTGAACCGGAACGGCACGAGCCGCACGGCGGCGGTGGCGCCGGCTTCGAGCCAGGACCAGGCACGGTCGGGTTGTGCGGCGCGCGCGATGGCGAGGCTGTCGCCGGCCGCGATCGCTGTGCCGACGAACGCCGGCAGGTCGAGCGGCGTGTCCGCGTTCGTGCTCACGACGAGATGATCCGCGGCCACCGCGACCGTGTAGCCGGGCCACCACTGGTCGACCCGCAGTCGCCCGTCCTTGCGTTCGAACCGGATCTCGCACTGCTGCAGGTGGCTCGCGAGCACGTCGACCTCGAATGCGCCGCTCGCGGCGGCATGGACCAGGCGCAGTCGCTCACCGGTTCCGTGCGGAATCCGGAAACCGAGCAGGCACTGATCGATCCTGGCTCGGCCCCAGGTGCGCGCTGCCTCGAAACCCACTTCGTCGTGGTAGTCGAGGTAGTGCTGGATCGACGCCAGGTGGATGTTGCGCAGGCCATCACCGAGCCGGTTGGCCTGCGTCAGCACCCGGTCGGCGGCGGCGGCGTGTTCGGCCGCGGCGACATCGGGCCGCATCGCGAACTGCCCGAAGTCGCACCACAGCCAGAGATCGACACCGGCTGCCACCTTCGTCACCACACTCGGCAGCGCGACGCGCGCCGGCGCTTCGCCGACCCCGAACCGGTGCAGCGCCGCCCGGATCGCGTGTTGCAGGAACGGATCGCTGTTGTTCTTCGCCAGCGCACGCAGTTCGCCGATCGCAGAGCGGGTGTTCCGGTGTTGCAGGCAACGCACCGCCAGTTCGCGGTCGAGCAGCTCCCGGCGGCGCAGCGCCGGAGTCGAGGCGATCTCCGGCACGGCGACGAGCTGGCGCAGCTCGACGTCGCTCGAGCCGATACCGAGCTGGGTGAAGTGGCGTTCGGGGGAGGTGGTGCCGAGCAGGTCCCCGGGCACGCGCAGCAGCGTGGCGAGCAGGCGGCGGATCTCTTGCTGGGTTTCGAGGCGATTGCCGAGTTTCAGCACCAGGTTGTCGTTGGTCGGCCCGGCCTCCTCGTCGCCGAAGAAGTCCTTCCGGGGCCCCGCGTCCGGGAAGTCCCTGGGCTGCTGGGTCAGGGTGCCATCGGCGCGCACGATCCAGCGCCACTCGAACACCGGTTTGCCGGCGGCGTGCAGCGCACGTGCAGCCGCGACCGATGCCTCGAGCCTCTGCCATGAGTCGTCGGACGGTTCCTGGCTGGCGATGCGCGACGACGACACTGCGCAAGCAAGCAGCAGCGAAGCGAACTGGCTCCAGTTCTCCTGTGGCGACATGCCGGCAGCGTAACGGAGCCGCGATGCACCGGCGCCTCGTCCCGTCACTGCGGCCGCATCTTCTCGGTCATCGTGTCGATGTCGATGTGCTTGACCAGCAGTTGACCCTCGGCGATGCGCTGCGCCAGCGCCGGACGTTCGAGCAGTTCGCGCATGCGCATGCCGCGCTCGGCGACCGCGCGCGCGAGCGACGGGAAGCGCTCGCGCTGCACCGGGTCGGCGGCGGCCCGTTCGGCGGCGCAGTCGGAGTGGGTCGTCAGCACGATCAGCTTGACGCCGTTGTGCACGGCCAGCTCGAGCATCTCGGCCTCCTTGGTCTCCAGCACCGAGCCGGCGGTGCGGATCACGTAGTAGTACTTGCGCGTGTCGCCGGTCAGCTCGTTGGTGTCGAGCCGCGCATCCATGCAGACGACCATCGCGACCAGCGGATGGCGCGGGGTGCGCGGGAAGCTCTGGCGCACGCCGGCCGCGAGGCGGTTCTGCTCGAGCATCTCGTCCCAGACCTGCGTCGGGGTGACTTCGTGATGGGCGAAGTCGAAGTCCTCGAGATGGTCCTGCATCCGGTAGCCGAGGTTGACCAGGCCGCCGCCGATCATGAACTGCAGCTTGCGCCCGGGTGTGGTGAGCAGCAGGAAGGCACCGCCGGCGACCAGCGCCAGCAGGGACACGATCGCGATCTTGCGCGCGGGGGACGTCATGACGGACTCCGGGGACTCCAGGCCATGATCGCAGGGCATCGCCGCGACCGCCGACACGGGCCGCAGTGCGCAGGGGCGATGCCGGCTTGTGCGGAGTGTTCGTTGCCGCGCCGGCGGGCCACCCACGGCACCGACCGGTCTCATGACGTGGGTTGGTTTCCCGCTAGACTCGAAACGGTGGGCCGTCGGCTGCCAGACCTTGTCCTGTGCACGGCGCTGCTGGCGCCGACCGGCGCGGCGCAGTCCGAGCCTACTCCGCACGACACCCTCGGCCTGTGCTGGCTCAATCGACTGCGGGAGGATCCCAAGGCGTTCGGCAAGTTCGTGCTCGATGGCAACAAGCCGGGCCTTGGTGAGCACGTGGATTGGCAGATGTTCGCTCACGAGGTGCAGGCGCTGTCGCCGGCGCCGCCGCTGTTCTTCGAGTTGCGGCTGTGGCAGGCCGCGCGGGCGCATGCGAACTACATGATCGAAGCCAGAGAGTATGGCCATCATGAAACGGCGGGCAGGCCCGGCTTCACCGGCGAATGGCCACACCTGCGTGTAGTCGCAGCAGGTTACGAAGGCAACGTGGCGGAGTGCAGCGGTGTGCACGGTACGAGCGCGCTCGAGCACTTGATCGGCTACTTCGTCGACGCCGGTGTCCCGGGAAAGGGAACCGGCGGCATGCAGGATCCCCGTGCGCACCGCGGCTGCATGTTGGATCCGCGGTGGCGGGAGGTCGGGGTCGCGTTCGTCGAGTGTGGGCCGACCTACCCAGCGGGACGGTTGTCGAACGTGATGGAGTTCGGCGAAGCGGCGGGGGTGGAACGGATCGTCGGCGGCGTCGTCATCGACGATCGCAACGGCGACAGGTGCTATGACCTCGGGGAAGGACTCGGCGGGGTACGCCTGGGGCTCGGCGAGCGAAACACCGTGTCGTTGGCAGCGGGGGCCTTTCGGATCGACACCAGCTCGAAGGCGCGGACGACCGAACTCGTGGCGACGCTCGGCACGATGCGAATCGTGCACGAAGTGCCGGCGGGGAAGGCGCCGGTCTGGTTGCTGCTGCGGTTGCCTGTGCAAGAACACGTGACGGCGCTCGAGCAGCGCCTCCGGCGTCTGGCCTCGGATGCGGACCGGGAGCGTCGCGTCCTGCAGCTCGAGCTGGTCGAACTGCGGGCGCCCGAGGATGCGGTCGAGACCACGCTGGCCGCGTCGGTCGCGGCCTTGAAGGCACGCACGGTGGCGGCTTTCGTCGACTCGCCGGCGGCGGCAGCACAGGCGCAGCTGACGGCCGCCATGAAGGAGTACGGCGGCACGGTCGTCGAAGGCTGGCTCCGACAGGCGCTGCTCGTCGACAGGCTGACGCGGTCGGCGGCGGCTGTCAAAGCCGAGCGCAACGCTGGCCTGCGGAAGAAGCGTGCCATCACTCTGGTCGCGGAAGTCGATGCCACGCTCGGCGTGTTGCAAGGGCCCGAGCTCGTTCACCATCTGCGGGCGATACGCACCGAGCTGTCGATGGCGCAGTGACCGGCCCGCGCCTCACGGACGATGGCGCCGGCCTGTTCCTGCTCGAAGTCGACCATCCCAGCGAACAGGCTTCATGCCCCGAACGGCCGGCGGCCAGCGCCGCGTTCACTGCCCCCCGATTCCCACCAACTCCACCACATACACCAACACCGACTTCGCCGGCACCCGATTGCCTGCACCTTGCACCCCGTAGGCCAGGTCCGCCGGAATCGTCAGCCGCCACACCGCGCCCGGCTGCATCTTCTGCAGCGCCTCCCAGAACCCCTTCACGACCCACTCCTCGCGCAGCGGCTCCGGCGCGCCACGCACGAGCGTCGAATAGAACACCGTTCCGTCGGTGAGCCAGCCGGTGAAGTGCGCGCGCACCGTGGCGCCGGCGGTGGGGCGTTCGCCCGCGCCTTCGCGCATCACTTCGTAGACCAGGCCCGAACTCGTCTTGGTGCCCTTGCCGGGTGCGGTCATCGCGAACTCCGGCATGCCGTCGGGCTTGCGGTCGTCGAAGTCCGGCGCGACCTCCGTGGTGAGGCGGAACGGCCCGAACGCGATGCCGAGCGTGAGGCTTCGCGGCGTTCGCTTGTCGTCGCGGAGCGTGATCTCGAAGCGGTCCACGACCTCGGCTTCGCGCGTGAACTGCATCGGCACGCGCAGATCCGGCTCAGCGGCATGCAGGCCCGTGTTGCCGCGACCGGTGGCATCGGCCTGGTCGGCGGCGAACAGCGCCAGCGACCACTCCTGCCGCTCGTTGCGGCGAGCCCCGAGGTAGTAGCGACCGCGTGGCAACGTCTGCGCGCCGAACGCGAGGGCGACGTCGGTCCGCAGCGTGGGCGGAGCCCCCTTGCCGAGCAGCATCGGCAGCGGCCCGAGCTGCACCACCGAGGCCTCGTAGGCGGGCCGCCACTGCGGTTGCCCGTGGTCGATGGAGACGCTCTGTTCGCCCGCGCGACCGAGCCAGGTGGCGCGCGCACTCTGGCGCGCTTCGCTGCCGACGGACAGGAAGTACTGGGCGGGCAGCGCGCTGGTGAGCAGCAGCAGAACGGAACCGAGGCGGTGTCGCGAGGTCATGCACACCACGGTAGATGGCGACGGCGGCGCCCCGGTAAGAACCTTGTCAGCTCCGCAAGCGCGAACGCACCGACCGCTCACCGCGCGCGGTTGCGGGTTCCAACAGGCCGGCTTGTGCGGAGTGTTCGTTGCCGCGCCGGCGCCACCGTGCGATCGTGGGCGACCCGTTCCCCGGACCTGCCTTGCTCCATCGCTTCGAAATCGCCCTCGCCGACGTCGATCGCGGCGTCTACGCCGACCTCGACCTGCGGGTCGCCCGCCATCCCTCCGAGGACGGGCCGTACTTGCTGACGCGAGTGCTGGCCTGCGCGCTCGAGCACAAGGACGGCCTGGTGTTCAGCAAGGGACTGTCCGAGGCCGACGAGCCGGCGCTGTGGGTGAAGAGTCTCGACGGCCGCGTGCAGGAGTGGATCGAGGTCGGGTCACCGGCCCCCGATCGTCTGCACCGGGCCTCGAAGGCGTGCGAACGGGTCGTCGTCTGGTGCCATCGCCGGCCCGACCTGCTGCAGCAGCGGTGTGCGAAGGAGAAGGTGCACAAGGCGGAGTCGATCCAGGTCGTCAAGGTGCCGGGCGACCTGCTGGCGGCGCTGGAGGCTCGGCTCGATCGCAACAACCGCTGGGACCTGTCGCGGCACGAAGGCCGCGTCACCGTCAATTCCCGGTCAGTGACACCGACCCGGTCCGCCCGGCGTCGATCGTGAACTCGGCCTTGGCCCGCGGCTGCAGCTGGCCGAGCGGTGGGTCAACCAGCCAGGCCTCGGCGGTGGTCGGCGGCAGCCACAGGCGACAGGTGGTCGCCGCGGGGTCCGGGAAGCAGCCGATGCGCTTGGTGTAGTTGTGCTCCGAGAAGTCGATGTCGTCGATCTCGTGTGGCCAGCATTCTCGCGGCACGACCAGCTCGAGCCAGCGGAGCTGGTCGCCCGCGGGGAGCGCCACATCGACGGCGCCCACGACCACGTCGAGTGCGACCTCCACCTTCGTCGACGCCGCGATCTGCCGCGGGGCCTCCCGGTGCAGCAGCGCTCCGGTCAGCAGGTCGATCACGAAGATCGTGGCGGTCCCGGGCGGCGTGAACGCGGTGAACGAACCGTCGTTGGCGACCGGTACCAACGGGCTCGAATAGCTCGCGAACCCGAAGGCATGACTGCCTCGCGGCCTCGACACCGCGACACCGACCAGCAAGCGACCGTTCGGCGCCGACGATCGCACGCGGCCGGAGACCATCGCCGGCAGGTGCGGCCGCAGGTCGAGTTCGAGCGTCTTGGTGTCGGCGTTCACCTCGATCGTGCCCACGCCGCACAGGTCGGGTTGACCCTGCTGCAGCGGACGCGGCAGCAGTAGCCCCGCGTGCAGGGACACCGGCTCGTCGACCTCGAGCTGGAACGTGCCGTCGGCCGCGATCGGGATCACGTGGCCGTAGTCCTGGCGTTCCCCGTAGGTCGGTTTGTGTGGTTCGCTCTCCCCGGCCGCGGCCGACCACAGGCACAGGCCGGCGCCGTGGATCGGCAGCGTGCCTTTGGTCGTGCCATGCACGACCCTCTTGCCCTTGCGTTGCCGGTGAACCTGGAACTCGTAGCCATGCTCGTCGGGCAGCACCTTGGTCGTGGTCCGATGCACGATCTCGATCGGCTCCCCGTGCGCGAACGGCCCGTAGCTGCGCGCACCCGCTTCGCCGACGACGAGCTGGATGCCTGTATCGACGGTGCCCGGCATCACGAAGCGACCGGCCGCATCGGTGCGCACAGCCGTGCGCGGCTCGCCCGGCCAGGCGACTCGCGCGCTTTCCGCGCGATACGTCATGCGGCGCAAGGCATCGCGCTGCTCGACGCGCACGCCCGCCAACGGTCTGCCGGCCGGATCGACGACCCGTCCGACCAGAGTGCGTCCGCGCGGCAGCACGATCGGGAACCCCGCGGCCGACAGCGGCGCGGCGACGTGCACGCGCCCCTTCGTGACGAACAGCAGTCGGTGCGACTCGGGCTCGGCGGACACCGGCTGCGAGAGGCGCCAGCGACCGTCGACATCGGTGGTCACCACCTGGTCAGGCGGCAGTTCCGCGGTGATCCATGGCTGGTCGGACCGCAGCGCATGCACGGCGACACCTGCAAGTGGCGCGCCGTTCTCGTCGACCACACGCCCGGTCAGGATCGTCGCCGGCAGTTGTGCCGGCGTACTGGCGACCGTCAGGGACAACAGGGCTACGCGCAACCAGAGCATGGGTCCTCCTTCGCGATGACATCGAACCACGAGGCGAGCGTAGCGACCGTGGTTCGCCCGATCAGCGGGTTGGGCCGGGTCGGGCTTGCGCCGCGGAGCCAGGCAACCACACTGGATGCATGAGCACTCCGACTTCGCACCCCGCCCGCATCCTGTTCGATCAGCAGCAGAACGCTGTGTTGTGTTCTGCACATGCCGGGCTCGGTGGCTGGCCGTTCGGCTCGGTGGTGCCCTATGCGGTGTTGCCCGAGGGGGATGCGGTGGTGTTCCTGTCCGACATCGCCGAGCACACCCGCAACCTCCGGGTCGATGGCCGCGCGTGCTTGTTCGTCGCCGATCCGGCGGCCTCGCAACGGCCGCAGGCGGGGGCCCGGGCGGCGCTCCAGGTGCGCGCATCGCGACCGGCGAGCGTTGACGTAGGTGCTTTGGAGACAACGTACTTCGAACGATTCCCCGGTGCCAAGGCGATGCGGCAGGCGCACGGCTTCGACGTCTGGCGGCTCGAGGTCGACTGCGTGCGTTGGATTGCCGGCTTCGGCGAGATGGGGTGGCTCTCACGGGCCGAATGGAGTGGCCGGCCGGATCCGTTGGCCATGCATGCGGCCGGCATCGTCGAGCACATGAACGACGACCATGCCGCGGCGGTGGTCGAGCTGGTCGCGTGGGTAGCGGCGATCGCGGCGGTCGAAGCGAAGGTCATCGCGGTCGATCGCGGTGGCTTCACCATCGAAGCCACCGCTCGTGATGGTGATGAGCACGTCGTGCGGGTGCCGTTCCCGAACTTCGCCGACACCGCCGATGCGGTGCGTCATGCGACGGTCGCGTTGCTGCAGGCAGCGCGTCGTGCACGCGGCGACAGGCGTTGAAGCACGCGTTCGCGTGTCGTTGCCGTGCCTCGATCATGCATCGAGCACGCATCGACGAGTCATCATGCGCTGTCGATCGACTCATCGCAGAGCATCGTGATGATCGATGATGATGATGATGAAGCAGCAAGATTGTGCGTGCATCAACGCGTGCAATCGCGTGGCATGTGCACCGCTGCCCGCTCTCGTATGGATCAAACCATCATCCCGCGACCGCCTGTGGTGGTCGCTGTCGTCGCTCGCCACGGTCAACACTGCGTCGTCACCACCGCGCCCGTCAAGCGCGGTCAGGTGGTGCTCGCGATCGATGGCCCGACGGTCTCCACTCCGACGCGCTACACGGTTCAGGTCGGTGAAGGCCTGCATGTCGATGCCGAAGCCCGCACCGACGGCGGCTTCCCGATCTGGCGCTTCCTCAACCACGCCTGCGAGCCGAACACGCGCTTGATCGGGCGTGCGTTGACCGCGGTCCGCGATCTGCCGGTCGGCCAGGAGGTCAGCTTCGACTACGACTCGACCGAGTGGGACATGGCCGCACCGTTCGACTGCGGCTGTGGTTCGCCGAAGTGTCGCGGCATCGTGCGCGGCTTCCGGCACCTGTCCGACGAGCAGCGGGCGCAGCTGATCGCGATCGCCCCGCACCTGCAGACCGAACTGGCGCGGGCCGGTCGGGAACTGGCAGGCGCTCGCCGTCGCTCGTCCTGATCGCCGCGCGCGCATGCTGCTGAACGATCTGTTCGCGCGCAGTGTCGCTGCGCACGGCGAGCGGCCGGCGGTCGACGTGCCACCCGGAACGGGTCGGCCGGCGCGGCAGGTCGTCACCTATCGCGAGCTCGCGGCGATGGCCGAGGCGATCGCCGCGCGGTTGCGCGAGCTGGTGCAGCCCGAGGCGATGGTCGTGCTGCTGCTGCCGCGCAGTTCGCCGTGGTCGTTCGCGGCGCAGCTGGCGGTGCTGCAGGTCGGTGGGGCGCATGTCGGCGTCGACGCGTCGTTCCCCGATGCGCACCTGCGCCACATCGTTGCCGATGCGAAGGCGGTCGCGGTGATCACCGATGCCACGGCTGCCGCGCGCTGCCGCGGGCTCGGCGTGCCGGTCATCGAACTGCCGCTGGCAGCGACGGCAGTCGCGGAGCCGGACGCGGCGATGGCGGCGGCAAACGGCGATCGGCTCGCCTACGCGATCTACACGTCGGGCACGACCGGCGTGCCGAAGGGCGTGCTGATCGAGCACCGCGGCGCCGTCAACCTGATCACGCAGGGCGTGGCGCGGTTCGCGCTCGGACCCGGCGATCGGATCGCCCAGGGCAGTTCGTTCGCCTACGACTCGTCGATCGAGGAGACTTGGCTCGCGTTGGCGAGCGGCGCCACCGTGGTCGTGCTCGACGACGAGACGGTGCGTTCGGGGCCCGATCTGGTGCCGTGGTTGCGGCGTGAACGCGTCACCGTGTTCTGTCCACCGCCGACGCTGCTGCGGGCGATGGACGTGGCCAAGCCGCGCGACGAGTTGCCCGACCTGCGCCTGTGCTACGTCGGCGGCGAGGCGCTGCCACCCGAGCTCGCGTCGTCGTGGGGCGGTGCACTGTGGCTCGAGAACGGCTACGGCCCGACCGAGTGCACGGTGACCGTGGTGCGCGGCCGCGTGCTGCCGGATCGCCCGGTCACCATCGGCACGCCGGTGCCACCGCACCAGGCGCACGTGCTCGATGCGCAGCTGCAGCCGGTGGCCGAAGGCGAAGCGGGCGAACTGTGCATCGCCGGACCGGGACTCGCGCGTGGCTACCTCGGTCAGGAAGCACTGACCGCGCAGCGGTTCCCGCACCTGCCCGGCATCGGTCGCGTGTATCGCACCGGCGATCTCGTGCGGCGTCAGCCCGATGGGGAACTGACCTACCACGGCCGCATCGACGCGCAGGTCAAGCTGCGCGGCCATCGGCTCGAGCTCGAGGCGATCGAATCGGTGCTGGCGCGTTGCCCCGGCGTGCGCGAAGTCGCTTGTCGGGTGCAGGGCGAAGCCGGCGCCGACCTGCTGGCCGCGCACGTGGTGCCCGACGACCAGAATGCGCCGCCGTCGTTCGCGGCGCTTGCTGCCGCGGTGCGTTCGGCGCTGCCCGCCTACGCGGTGCCGCAGCGGTTCGCGTTGTGCCAGGCGCTGCCGCGCACCGTCGGCGGCAAGCTCGATCGCAAGGCGCTGCCGGAGATCGCGGTGGCCGCCGGCGAAGCCGCAACCCTCGAATGGACGCCGACTTCGCCGGTGGCCGCGGCGGTGCGCGACGCGGTGGCGGCCGTGCTGCGGTTGCCGCTGGCCACGGTCGGGCCCGACCACGATTTCTTCGCGCTCGGCGGTGACTCGCTGCGTGCGGCGCTGCTGGTGTCGCGGCTGCGGCGCGAGCCCGGCTGTGAGTCGATCGCGGTGCGCGACGTCTATCGCACGCCGACCGTGGCCGGACTGGCGTCGCGTTTGCAGCGTGTCGTGGCACCCGCGGGCGATGGGCAACGGGCCCCGGACCTGCCGTTCGACCACGGGGCGGTGGCGCGACCGCTCGCGGCCACCTGCGTGCAGCTGGGCTTCCTGGTCGGTCTGTTGCTGGGATTGTCGACGATCGCCTACGTGGTCGGCTTCGTGGTGATGCCAGCACTGCTGTCGACCTTCTCGCTGACCGCGTTGCTGTTGATCGCGCCGTGGTTGCTGTCGCTCGGCTTCGGGCTGTGGACGCTCGTCACGTTGTGGATGGCGGTCGCGACGAAGGAGCTGCTGATCGGCCGCTACCGGCCGCTGCGCACGCCGGCGTGGAGCGCGTTCCATCTGCGGCACTGGATCGTCGTGCGCATGGTGCGGCTGGTGCCCTGGACGCTGCTCGAAGGCACCGAGGCGAAGAACGTCGCGCTGCGCGCGCTCGGCGCCCGCATCGGCAAGCGCGTGCACATCCACCGCGGGGTCGACGTGCTGAACGGTGGATGGGACCTGCTCGAGCTCGGCGATGACGTCAGCGTGTTGCGCGAGGTGCATCTCGGGCTCGCCGAACTCGATGCCGGCGAACTGGTGATCGGGCCGGTGCGCATCGCCGCCGGGGCGACGCTGGAGACGCGTGCCAGCATCGGGCCCGACACCAGCATCGGTGCGGCCGCGACCGTGCGCGCGCTGTCGTGTGTGAGGGCCGGTGCCGTGGTGCCGGCCGGCGAGGTCTGGGACGGCGTGCCGGCCGCGAGGACCGGTCCCACGCCGGCGCCGGCGGCGATCGATGTCGGTGGTGCTGGCATGTCGCCGTGGGCGTACACCGTGTCGATGCTGTCGGCGCGGTTGCTGCACGCGCCGCTGCTGGCGCTGCCGTTGACCGCGGTGGTGTGGCTGGTCGCGCACTTCGCCGGCGTCGACGGCGTGCAGCTGGTCGCCTGGCTGTGCGGCGCCGGGCCGTCGTCGCAGCCCGGCTGGTGGTGGCTCGCCGTTGCGATGGTCACCGCGGCGCTGCCGGTGCAGTTGCTCGCCAGTGCGCTGATCCTGCGCTGGACCCCGGCGGTGCCGGTCGGCACCCATGCACGCTGGTCGTGGTTGCATCTGCGGCTGCAGTTGCGCACCGAACTGGTCGACGCTGCCGGCACCTGGCTGTCCGGCACGTTGTTCTGGCCGATGTGGCTGCGTCTCGCCGGCATGCGCATCGGCCGCGACTGCGAGGTCAGCACCATCCTCGACGTGCTGCCGGAGCACACGGCGATCGGCAGCGGCTCGTTCCTCGCCGACGGCGTCTACTTCGGCGTGCCGCGCATCGACCGCGGCCGGGTGACCGTGGCGCCCGCTGCGTTCGGCGAACGCAGCTTCGTCGGCAATCACGTGGTCGTGGCCGCGGGCGAACGGCTGGCGCCGGATCTGGTGCTCGGCGTCAGCACCACAGGCACCGCCGCGATGCCGGCCGACAGCGGCTGGTTCGGGCAGCCGGCGTTCGCGTTGCCGCGCCGCGAGATCATCGCCGTCGACCGGCGCCTGACCCACGACCCCGGTCCACTGCGCTGGTGGAACCGCTGCGGCTGGGAAGCGGCGCGGTTGCTGCTGCCGGCGCTGCCGATGGCGCTGCTGTTGTGGTGGTTCGACGTGGTCGCGGCCGTGCACGGCGATGGCTGGATGCGCGGCACGTTCACCGCGACCTGGGCGTCGTTGGTGGTGGCGGCGGTGCTGGCCGGGGTCATCCTGGCGTTGAAGTGGCTGCTGCTCGGACGCGTGCGGCCCGGTCAGCACGGCCTGTGGTCGTGCTGGGCCAGTCGTTGGGACTTCCACTACGTGGTGTGGCAACGCTACGGTCGCGCGCTGCTGCAGCCGCTCGAGGGCACGCTGCTGCTGCCGTGGTACCTGCGGGCGATGGGCATGCGCATCGGGCGCGGCTGCGTGCTCGGCGACGGTTTCGCGCAGGTCGTCGATCCCGACATGCTGACGATCGAGGACGGTGCGACCGTGCACGCGCTGTTCCAGGCGCACAGCTTCGAGGACCGCGTGCTGAAGATCGACCACGTGCGGATCGGCAAGCGAGCCAGCGTCGGCTGCGGCACGGTGATCCTGTACGGGGCCGACATCGGCGACGACGCGCACGTCGAACGCAACAGCGTGGTGATGAAGCGCGAGGTGCTGCTGCCGGGGCACTCGTACATCGGCGCGCCGACGGCGCCGTGCGAAGCGGCGCCGGGCCGAGCACCCGTGGTGGCGGCGGTCGGTGGCGAGCCGGCGCCGGCGGCCGAGCCGCGCGATGCGGCGCTCGATGTCGCGCGGGGCCTCGCCGTGCTCGGCATGATCTGGCTGCACTTCGTGCCAACGCCCGTCGAAGGCGACGAGAGCCTCGCCGCCACGCTCAGCACGTGGTCGATCGCCGCTCTCGAGGGCGTTCCGGCGGCGCTGTTCGTGCTGCTCGCCGGCATGGCGTGGGGATCGGCGGCCTCGTTCGCGCCGACGGCTGGCACCGCGCGCCTGCGCACCGGCTTCGTCGTGCGTCGTGCGCTGGCGCTGGTGGTGCTCGGCGTACCGTTCTGGATCTGGTGCTGGCCCAACGACGTCATGGTGCCGATGGCGATGATGCTCATGGGCACCGCGGCGCTGCTCCGCGCGGGGCGCATCGCGGTGGTCGCTGTGATCGCGACGCTGCTGGCGGTGGCGCCGGTGCTGGTGACGGTCGCCGCGGACGTCGTCGCCGCCGACTGGAACGACGACGGTACGCATGCCGCCAACCATGGGTTCGGGCTGGTGACGCTGCGCTGGTACGTGTTCGACGGCACCTACCCGCTGCTGCCGTGGCTTCTGCTGCCGCTGCTCGGCGCGGTGATCGCGATCAGCGGCCGCGGCGATCGTTCGCGCTGGCGGCGATGGCTGTGGCTGGCGGCGCCGATGCCGTTCGTCGGCATGGGGCTGGACCTGTTCGCGTTCTGGAACGAAGAAGCGCTCGGCGATGTCGCGGCGCCGCTGCAGATCGAATGGCAACCGACCTCGATCCCGTTCCTGCTGAGCAACGGCGGCTTCGCGTTGGCGATCGTGGCGCTGCTCGAACGGCAACAGCATCGCGGTGGGCTGCCGCGCGCGCTGGCACCGTTGGCGGCGATCGGTCGCATGTCGCTGTCGCACTACCTCGCCCACATCGTGCTCGTCTACGCGCCGATGCGGCACTGGTGGCCCGAGGAGGACTGGTCGATCGGCGTCGGCGTCGCTGCCGCGCTCGGCTACGCAGCGCTGGCGCTGCCGGTGTCGTGGTGGTGGGGCCGACGCGGTGGGCGCGGCCCGATCGAGGCGCTGCTGCGCCGCTGGTGTGGTTCGCCTCGCGACAGCGCCTGAGCGGCGGGCCAGCTACTTCGACTGGTCGGCGTCGCGCACGAGCTGCAAGGCCTTCGCGACGTCATCACGCAGTCCCACGAACAGCAAGCCGGTCGGACCGGTCGAGGCGGCGGTCAAGGTGCCGCCGGGCTTGCCGAACGCAGGGCGAAGGGTTCGCATCGCCGTGCTGACATCGACGTGTTTGCTTTCGTGCACCGTCATCACCGGGACGATCGCGGTCGCCTGCAGCACCGCCTCCGGAGCCTCGTACGCGGCGCGCCACTGGATCTCGTTCGCGCCTCGTCCGTTCAGCGCCCGCAGGAGGAACACGCGGCTCTGCGGCACGACGGGCAAGATCGCGTGGTCGATCGAGCGCAGCACCATGGTGGCGCGAGTCCACCATTGCGCGGCGGAGAGCTGCTCCGCGGCGCCGAGATCGACCTCGTGTTCGGCAGGGTCGCCGAGCAGGTTCGCATCGAGGTTCGTCGTGAACGCCGCCAGGAACCTCGTCAGCGGCATCTTGCCACCCGGCCACGACAGCGTTCCCGCTGGCCAGACGAGCTCCGGCGCCGGTTCGGGACGCTTGCCGTCGAACACGTCGATCGTCTTCAGCGCGTACACGATCTGCTCGGTCGAGCCGGTCAGCTGGATGCCGTCCTCGGCCTTGTGCATGGTCATCGCCCAGGGGTTGGGGCGCCCGATCGCGGCGAAGAACGGGCGCAGCATGTTCAAGCGCAGTTCGAGCTGGCTCGGGTCGGTCGGCAGCAGCGTGGTCGCGAACTCGATGCGGCTCGGGCGCAGAAGGACCTCCGCGGGCGTGCGCGCGACGGC
>JALORC010000109.1 GCA_025459175.1 Planctomycetota bacterium
TCATCTGGACTGCCAAGGCCAGCGACATCCTGGCCAAGGTCACGCGCGCCAGGAAAGCGCTCGCGAATAATTCCCCATCTGTCTGACGCACTACACTAGTTCGGCATCCGCGGCCCCGCGACTGGATGCCGGCGCGGCCCCGGAGGCAGCCGCCGTTGGCACCGGCCCGGCGACGAAGTTGCGCGCCGAACTGTCGGTTCGGGCGCTTCGCCCCTACGCTCCCGCCCCTCCATGAAACCCGCGATCGCCGACGGTCACGTCGTGACCATCCACTACCGCCTCACCCTCGACGACGGCTCGATCGCCGATCAGTCGACCGGCGGGGAACCCCTCGTCTACCTGCACGGCGCCCAGAACATCGTGCCCGGCCTCGAACGCCAGCTCGCCGGCAAGAAGATCGGCGACCAGTGCGACGTGGTGGTGCCCGCCAACGAGGGCTACGGCGAGTACGACCCGGCCGCCGACCAGACGGTGCCGAAGACGCAGTTCCCGCCGAACGTCGACCTGCAGGTCGGCATGGCGTTCCAGACCCGCGCCCGCACCGGCCAGCCGATGACGGTGTGGGTCCGCGCGATCAAGGGCGATCAGGTCACGATCTCGGCCAACCACCCGATGGCGGGCCAGCGGCTGAATTTCCACGTCGAAGTCGTCGACGTGCGGCGCGCGACGCCGGACGAGAAGAAGCACGGTCACGCCCACGGTCCGGGCGGCCACCACCACCACTGATCGCCGCTGCGTCGTCGCCAGCTGTGGCTCGCTCGCTGGGGCGTCGACTACTTGGCTGGCAGCTTGGCCAGGAACTTCGCCGGCTCCTTCTGGAACGCCGCCTTGCACTTGGCACAGCAGAAGCCGATCCGCCGGCCCTCGTGCTCGATCGTCTGGGCCGGGTCGACCGGCTTGTCGGCGACCGGGCAGACGTCGTTGATCGGCTTCTGCCGCTCGGTGCGCTCGGCGATCTCCTTCTGCGCCGCCTCGAGGCGGGCCTCGACGTAGTCGCCGAGATCGACCTGCAGCTGCGGCAGCTTGCCGCGCAGCGCCGTCGCTCCGGCGGCCGTCGCGCGCGTCTGCCAGACATAGAGGCGCTGCAGCTTGCCGAGCGCGGCGAGGCCAGCGAGTCCGTCGTCGCCGACCTTGGTGCCGTAGAGGTTCAAGTATTCCAGCTTGCCGAGCCCGCGCAGACGTTCGATCGCCGCGTCCCCCAGCGCCGTGTTGGCGGCGTGCAGGCGACGCAGTTCGCCGAGCTGCGCCAGCACCTCGGCGCCGGCGTCGCTGACCGCAGTGCGCGACAGGTTCAACCACACCAGCCGCGGCGCCAGCGGCGCCAGCAGCGCTACCTGGGCGTCACCGACCTGATCGCGCAGCAGCGACAGGTTGACGTCGAGCGCCTTGGTGTCGGAGGCGACCGGCTGCACCACCGCGCCGAGCTGCCGCAGCGCCTGCACCGCGGTGTCGATCGCGGCCTCGCCGGCGGCGTCGAGTTCCGGCAGGTCGAACGTGATCTTCGGCAGCACCTGCGCCGCCAGTTCGGCCGCGATCCATTCGTCGCCGGCGGCGGGCCACTCGGCACCTTCGGCGACCCAGCGGCGGAACAGGTCCTGCTGCGCCTTCGTCAGCGGCTCGCCCTTGGCCGGCATCACCTCGTCGTCGTCCGGCGGCAGCGCGAGGCGGCGCAGCAGTTCGCTGTCGTCGGGCTTCGCCGGCGTCACCGACCAGCCGTCCTCGCCACCCTCGGGGAACAGATGGATTCGGGCGTCGAGGCGCAGGTCCCCCTTCTGCTCCTTGGGCCCATGGCACTCGACGCAGCGGGCGACCAGGATCGGGGCGATGTCGGTGCGGAAGTCGACCTTGCCGGAGCCACCCGGCTGCGGCGTCGGCGCGGGCTCCTGACCCGGGACAGCGGCGGCGAAGACGGCGGCGAGGACGACGGCGGCGAAGGCGCGCATCGGCGCATCATGGCGCCCGCCGGCGCCGGTGGGAAGCCGTCTACAGCGGCCTTCGCCCGACCCGCACGTCGTGGCCGAACTGCGCGAAGGTGTCCTCCATGTAGTTCAGCATCGACCGCACCCAGTCGCGCTTGTCGGGATAGCTGCCGGGGAAGAACGAGCGCTTGAAGCCGTAGATCAACACGTCCTTGAGGCCGCGCGGATCGAGCGCGAACGCCGCCACCGCCTTCTCGACCTCGTCGGTCATCGTGGTGCGCGACACCAGCCGGTTGTCGGTGCACAACGTGACGCTGCAGCGGGCCTCGCGCATCTTCTTGAACGGGTGCTTCCGCAGGTCGCCGCGCAGCTCGGGGATCGTCTGCTGGTTGCTGGTCAGGCACACCTCCAGCGTGATGCGGCGATCGGCGACGTAGCGCACCAGCTTGTCGATGTAGGCCTTCTTGTCGGTGATCGACTTGTCGCGGATGTGCTTCTGGCTGAACAGCCAGGTGCCGTGCCCGATGCGGTCGGCGTGGCAGTCGGTGATCGCCTGGAAGATCGATTCCGGGCCGTAGTCCTCGCCGGCGTGCACGGTCTTGCCGAGGAAGTGGTCGTGCGCGAGCTGGTAGGCGGTCTGGTGGTCCTTGCACGGGAAGCCGCGCTCCTGGCCGGCGAGGTCGAGCCCCACCACCGGCAGCCCGTCGACCTCGGCGGCGGCGATCGCGGCGCGCGCCAGCTCGAGCGAGGCCAGCCCGTAGATCTCCTGCGCCGGCGCCGACGACAGCGCCTCGAAGTAGGCGCGGTAGTGCTCGCTGAACACCGGCAGGAAGAACCGCATCGCGCAGACGATCACGCCGGCCTCGAAGCGCGGCAGGGCGCCGCGTTTGACCTCGGGGTCGGCGTTGATCTCCTTCTTCGCGCGCTCGAGGCCGCGGCAGACCGCGCGCAGCACGTCGCGGACCCGGAAGTCGCCGCGCACGTGCAGCTGCGGCGCGAAGCGCATCTCGATGTAGAACACGTTCTCGCGCCGGCAGTCCCAGCAGAGCTCGTAGGCGGCCCGTTCGAGCGACTCGGCGTCCTGCAGGCAGGCGACCGTGAACTCGAAGCCCTTCAGGTATTCGGGCAGGTTCTTGTAGGCGCGCTTGAACACCAGCTCGAGCAGGCCTTCGGGGGTGCGGCTCGGCAGGTCGACCTTGTTGGCCTTGGCGAGTTCGAGCAGCGTCTCGAGGCGCAGGCTGCCGTCGAGGTGCAGGTGCAGATCCGACTTGGGCAGTCGCGCGATCAGGTCGCGCGAGAGCGTGGGCTTCGTCATGCGGCGATCATGGAGCGCTGGCCCCGCAGCGGCAAGTTCGCGCCGGCGGCGAGGCGGGTGGCGAGCACTGTTGGCCGCTGCCCGGCGACCGCCTAGGCTCGTGCCGTGGCCAACCACTGGCAGGTGCTCAGCGAGCTCGACGACGAACGCGCGGCGTTCGCCGACCTCGCCGCGGTCCGCCGCTGGCCCGCCGAGCCGGCCGGCCCGCCCAACCGCCGCCGCCACGTGGAGCGCCTGCGCACCCCGACCGGCATCTGCTACCTGAAGGTGTTCCGCGGCACCCAGTGGCGCAATCGGCTGCACTTCCTGCTCACCGCGCCGCGCGCCAGCGACGATGCCGAACGCGAATGGCGCGTCACCGCGGCGCTGCGCGCCAGCGGCTTCGCCGCGCCGCGACCGCTCGCGCTCGGTCGCGCCGCAGGCCGCGTCTACTACCTGTGCGCCGAGCTGCCGGGGCGGTCGCTGCGCGAACTGCTGGCCGCGGGTGCGGTCGACCCGGCGCTGCCGCGCGCGATCGCCAGCCACTGCGGCGCGCTGTTCGCGCAGGGCTTCGAGCTGCCCGATCTCAGCGCCGACCACGTGTATGTCAGCGGTCCGCCGACGGCGCCGACGCTGGCCGTGCTCGATCTGCACAACGGCACGCTGCGTGCGCCCGGCCCGGGCCGGCCGCGGGCGCTGCGGCGCATGCTGCGGCGGTTCGCGCGCTCGGTGCGCGAGCTGGCGCTGCCGCGCTGGCCGGTGCTGGTGTTCGCGGTGCGCGCGCTGCGCGCCGCCGGTTGTCGCGGCGATGCAGCGCGGGTGCTGCTGCGGCGGCTGCCGCCGTGGGCCACCGCGCAGCGCTACGAGGTCGCGGGCAAGAGCCGGGCCTATGCGGAACGCAACCCCGCGCGCGCCGAGCGGGAGCTGGCGCTGCTCGCGGCGGTATGGCCGGGCCGCCCCGGTGAGACCGTGCTCGACCTGCCGTGTGGTGCCGGCCGGCTGCTGCCGCTGCTGCAACAGCGCTTCGGCCACCGCGTGCTGCACGGCGACGGCGCGCTGGCGATGCTGCAGCAGGCCCGCCAGGCCGGCCTGGTCGCGCCGGCGGTGCAGGCCGACGCGCTGGCGATGCCGTTCCACGACCGCGCCGTCGACGGCGTGGTGATGTTCCGCTTCCTGCACCACCTGGCGCCCGATGCGCGAGCGGCCGCGATCGCCGAGGCCTGCCGGTTGGCGCGCCGCTTCGTCGTCGTCAGCTTCTTCCACCGCTGCAGCGCCCACCAGCTGCGGCGCGCGCTGCGCACCGCGTTCGGTGGTCCGGCGACGCGCTTCGCGACCACGCTCGGCGCGCTGCGCCGCAGCTTCGCCGCGCACGGCTTCGCGCCGCGAAGGCACCGGGCCGAGCTGCCGTTCGCACGCGACCTGTGGCTGGTCGCGTTCGAACGCACGGCGGGCGGTGCATCGGCAGGGAGCCGGCCGTGACGTCGCTGCACACCGCGATCGCCGTGCTGCACGGCACCACCGGCGGGCCGGCGACCTACGGTCGGCTGCTGGTCGCGGCCCTGGCCGCGCACGGCGACGTTCGCCTGTCGGTGATCACCGACCGACCGGCGGCATTCGCGCACCCCGGCGTCGAGGTGATCGAGCTGCCGATGCGCGGCGGGCTGGATCGCCTGCGTTGGCAGTACCGGGCCCTGCCGAAGCTGCTGCGACGGCTCGGTGCCGACGTCTACCACGACACCAAGAACGCGCTGCCGTTCGGGCTGCGGCAGCCGGCGGTGGTGACCGTGCACGACCTCGCCTACCACACGGTGCCGGGCTCGTTCGGGCTCGCGTCGCGCACGTTCCTGCGCTGGGCGACGCGGGACGCGGTGGCGCGCGCCGCCGCGGTGATCGTGCCGTCGCAGGCGACCGCCGACGACCTGCAGCGCTTCCATCCGCGCTGCCGGGGCCGCGTGCACGTGGTGCCGCACGGCATCGAACCGGCGCGGTCCTGCACTCCGGCCGAGCTCGCCGCGGTGCGCGAACGACTGCGGCTGCCCGCGTCGTACGTGCTGCACCTCGGCACCGTGCAGGCGCGCAAGAACGTCGACCTGGTCGTCGACGGCGTGCGCTTGCTGCGCCAACGCGGGTTCCCGCACCGGGCGCTGGTGATCGGCCGCCGCGGCTGGCTCGCCGACGCGGCGCTCGCGTCGATCCGCCGCGACGACACGGCGCTCTGGATCGAGCACGTCGACCAGCGCGACCTGGCCGCCGTCTACCAGGGCGCGGCGGCGTTCGTGTCGCCGTCGGCCTACGAAGGGTTCGGCTTCGCGGTCGCCGATGCGCTCGCCGCCGGTGTGCCGACCGTGATCAGCGACATCAGTTCGCTGCCGGAGCTGTGCGGCCCGGCGGCGGTCCGCCTGCCGCGGCTCGACGCCGCCGCCGTGGCCGAGGCGCTGCAGTCGGTGCTGGGTGATGCGGCACTCGCCGCGCAACTGCGCCGGCTCGGTCCCGAACGAGCCGCCTTGTTCTCGTGGCCGGCAGCGGCGGCGGGTCACCTGCGCGCCTACCGCGCCGCCAGCGGCCGCTGAACGGCGATCCGGACCGTGCCGGTCCCGCCGCGCCGCGTCAGCCCTTCTTGTTCTTGCGCAGGATGTCGAGCAGTTCGCGATCGAGGTCGCCGGCCTTGTCCGACTTGGCCGGCTCGCCGCCGAGCACCCGATCCAGCGCCGACAGCGAACTCAGGCCGCCGCCGGGAGCTTCGTCGCCGAACACCCGGTCGATCGCACTGCGGCGCTGCTCGGCATCGTCGTTGGCGTCGAGCGCCGCGAACGCTTCCTGCATCGAGTCGTGCACCGAGGCATCGTCGCCGCCGAGCGCCATGCCCTGCATCGAGTCGGCATCGCCGCTCGACGACAGGATGCCCTCGCGACTGAGCCGGATCAGCAGCTGGTAGACGTCGTAGAGCGGCAGCCCGAGCAGCGAGACCAACGAGCGCGGCGTGGTGTCACCGTTGATCTGCGACAGCAGCTTGATCTCCAGCACCCCGAGCGCCACGTCGCCCATGCGCGCGAACATGTCGGCCTTCGGCTCGAGCGGCGCGTCGGGATCGGGGAACACCAACAGCATCTGCTTCCAGTCGTCGAGCTGCTTGCTGCCCTCGAGCAGGATCGAGGTGACGCCGAGCCGGAAGTCGTGCGACTCGGCGAACTCGGGCAGCTTCTCGAGCTTGCGGTAGTAGAAGGCGTACGGCTCGTGCTCGCGCATGAAGTCGAACAGGACTTCCTTGCCGAACGTGCGCATCAGTTCGCGCAGCTCGTCCTTCTTGAACACGCCCTTCTCGTGCAGCGACAGCATCACCGGCACGCCCTCGCGGGCGCGGCGGCTCTCGGCCTCGGTCACCGCGTTCTCCGGGATCTCGCGATGGCGCATCGAGTCCACCGTCAGCACGCGGCGGATCAGGTGGTGCGGGTCCAGGAAGAAGACCCGGCCTTCCTTCAGGTAGATGTCGAGCCGGTTGTCGCCCTTCTCGAGGCTGAGGCAACCGAGGTGCTTGCCGCTCGCCAGCATCTGCAGCACTTCCTCGACCGAGATGAAGTCGGTGCGGCCGGCGAAGTTGAAGTCCTTGGCGCCGGACGTCGACCGGATCAGCGACTGGTCGAACGCCTTGGCGAACTCCGACAGCGTGGTCACCGAGAACAGCACGCCCATCACCCACTCGGCGGCTCGCAGCGCGGTCACCTCGTCGTCGCTGCGCAGGAACAGGTGCATGCCCCGCCGCAGCCGCGTGAACAGCAGTTCGCCGAGGAAGTCGCGCGTGTCGGTCTTGGTGCCCTCCATGCGCAGCTTGCGATCCACGAGCTCGCGCACGCGCGACAGCAGGTGCACGAACTCCGACTCGTAGACGTCATCCTGCTTGCTGACCAGGCCGTCGATCAGCGCCCCGATGCGCTCCTTGAGGTCCGAGGCGAGGTCGGCCAAGGCGGTCGCGTCGTTGGTTCTGCCAGGGTGGAGCATCGGCAGTCGTTTCTCGACCAGTTCCGGTCCGTTTCTTGACGGAACCGCAGGCACGGGGCGAGGGCCCGTTCGCATCGAGACCCTGGCCCCGAGCCCCTGCGATGGCCTACAAGCGGGATCGCGGCGCGCCGCCGGCCACCTTCGCCGACAGCGTTCAAGCCCGGCGCGGCCCCGGACGATCCTCCCCTGTCGCACCGCCACCGCGACCACGCGCCACCTGGACCACCGTGAACGAAACCGAGACCGAAACCCACCGACAGGCTGCCCGTGCGGTGCTGCAGGAATTGCAACTGCGCGAGGCGCCGCGCCAGCGCGGCCTGGTGTCCGGTCATCGGTCGTCGTTGCCGATCGTCGCCGACGGCGACGGCGGGCGGACGTTCCTGCTGAAGTACTACCTGCCGCCGGCGCCGGGCACTGTCTACCCGGCCGGAGCGCGGGGTCTCGACTACAGCCGCCGCGAAGCCGGCTTCTACCGGCTGCTCGACAGCATCGACCCGTCGCGGCGCGAGTTCCCGGCGCCGCGCACGATCGCGGTCGGGCCTGGCGACCCGCCGCAGTGGCTGCTGCTCGAATGGCTGCCCGGCGCGGTCGGCCCGGCCGAGGAAGTGATCGGCCAGGACCACGTGCTCGAGCTGCAGCGGCAGCTGAGCCTGCTGCCGACCGATCGGCTGATCGGGCGCCGCGGCTTCCCGGTCGAGCACTGGGATCCGATCGGCTACCTCGACCGCACCCGGGCGATGTACGACGCGGTGCTGTGTGCGCTCGGCGAGAGTCGCTGGCGCTCGGTGCAGCGGTTCTTCAGCGAGGCGATCCGCTGGACCGACGGCCGCAAGCACGTGGTGGTGCACGGCGATTTCCACGAGAGCAACATCGTCGTCACCGACGAGGGCCGCCCGTTCCTGGTCGACTTCGAATGCGTCGGCGTCGGCAACCGCGACCACGACTTCGCGTGGTTCTGGATCCACAGCCAGCGCCACCACGAGTGGAAGCGGCAGCTGTTGCAGCGCTGGCTCGGCAACACCGTCGGCGGCGATCGCATCCGCGCCGAATGGGGCGTGCGCAGTGCCGTGGTCTACCTGGCGCTGCGGCGGCTGCGCTGGGGCTACCTGACCCACGGCGAGGACGATCCGCGCCAGAGCGCCAACCTGGCCCTGCTGGACGCCGCCCTCAGCGGCGGCCGCGATCTGTTCCCGGCCTGACGCGCCGGGGCGCGGGTCGCGAAGTGCCCTGAAATTCCAGCGCCTAGCCGCCGCGGCACCCGGTGCCGCAAGGTTGCGGCACCGAGCCGGCAGAAACCTCGCGGCCGCCCCTCTTTTGCCCATCCCACAGGGACTTACGTCAGCACTTCCGCCCAGATTCCGGCCGGCACGCGGTTTGTTCTAGGCCGCGCATGCACGACCGTGAACCCGAGCTGCCGCCGATCGGCCCGAGTGACGAAGAGCTGGTCGCGGACCTGCAACAGGGCCGCACCGACGTCGCCCTGACCGAACTCGAGCAGCGCTACGGCAAGCGCATCTACCACTTCGTGCACGGCATGGTGCGCGATCCGCACCTGGCCCAGGACGTCACCCAGGAAGTGTTCGAGAAGGTGCTGCTGAAGCACGACCTCTACCGCCCGGGGACCAACTTCCGCGCCTGGCTGTTCGAGGTGGCGCGCAACCAGGCGCTGACGGCACTGCGCTCGCGCCAGCGGTTGCCGCGGCCGGTCAGCAGTGTGCAGCCTGTCTTCGGCCCCGACCTGCTCGAGTCGCTGCCGGCCCGTTCGCAGACCCAGGAGCTCGAGGAGGAGGAGTTCATGGCCGCCTTCCAGCAAGCGGTCGCCGAACTGCCCGAGCACTACCGGACCGTGTTCGAGCTGTGCGTGCGGCAGGGCAAGCCCTACCAGGACGCCGGCAGCGAACTCGGCCTGCCGACCGGCACCGTGGCGATCCGGATCATGCGCGCCCGCAAGCGCCTGTTCACGGCGCTGCAGCACCACCTGGGTCGGCTGCGCCGCCCGCCGGCCTGCTTCCAGTAGCTCCGGCGCGGGCGCGCGCCCCTCATTCGCCGATCGGGATCCCGAGTTCGGCGAAGGCGGCGTCGGCGAGCTTCTCCCAGCCGAGGTTGGCCGCCGGGCTGGCGGGACTCGGATGCGGGATCCGGCCCACCTGCACGGGCTGGCCGCGCAGCAGCGCGGCGGCGCGGGCCTCGGCGAACGCACCGACCCCGACCACCCAGCGCGGCCGCAGCGTCTCCACGACCTGCAGCAGCAGGCGATCGCAGATGCGGAACAGCGGCGCGGTCTCGGCCTTCGGCAACTTGTCCGGCGTCAGGTTGGCGCCCGAATCGGCGACGAAGGCGAGCGGGCAGTAGTTGGTGACGAAGAAGCGGCGGAAGAACCGCTGCGGGGTGATGAACCGCTGTGCGGCCCAGGTCCACAGCCGGCGACCGCTGACCTCGGCGCGCGTGCAGTCGAGGCCTTGCACCGGACGCTTCGGGTGCACGACCGCCGGCTGCGTCACCGCACCGCGCAGACCGAGCCAGCTGCGCACCGCCTCGACCTCACCGAACGGCACCCCGGTCTGCACCATGCCGAACGGGCCCGGATTCATGCCGACCAGCAGCACTTCCTTCGGGCCGCGGCCGTAGCGCTCGAGCCAGGCGCGATGCAGCGCCGCCGCGTGTTCGAGCGGGTTGTAGACGCAGGCGACCGGCGGCCCGAACCGCAGCGCGGCCAGCTCGGCCTGCGCCGCCTTGGTTGCCTGCAACAGCGACATGTGCCCCCGTGTATCCGCGCACCGCTGGCCGGGCAATGCGCAGACCGCCCCGCCGCCTCACTCGTCGCGGAAGCCGAGCGCCACCAGCAGGCACGGGCCGTGCGCGATCACCGCGATGCCCGCCGCGACCGCGGTCGCGATCGCCGCGTCGTCCTCGGCGCCGGGCTGGAACCACAGGTGCTTGCAACCCGCCGCGATCGCGTCGGCGACCACCGCCGCGGCCACCGCCGGCGGCGACACCACGGACACCGCCGGCACCGGGCCGGGCAACCCCTGCAGGCGCGGGTGACACGGCCGCCCCTCGACCGCGGTCAGCTTCGGATGGATGCCGACCACCGGCAGACCGTGCTGCGCATAGCAGCGCAGCACCTTGTTGCCGTACTTGGCGCGATCGGCCGACGCCCCGACCACCGCGAAGGTGCCGGTGGCCAGGAACGCCGCGAGGTCCGGCGGCAAGTGCCGCGTCACTTGCCCGCCCCGTCCTGCTTCTGCGCTTCCTTCGGCTGCTCCTGCTGCGGTTCGGCGAGCCAGCCCTGACGGCGCCCGAGCTGCTGCGGCCGCTGGTCGGCGTTGGCGACCTGCCAGCCGGTCCAGAACGCGAGCCGGGCGATGCGCTCCATCTTGGCACCGTCGAGCTTGTCGAAGTGGTCGCTGACCTGGTGGTAGTCCTCGTGCTCGCCGTTGCAGAAGAACACCACCGGGATGCCCTTCTTGGCGAAGTTGTAGTGGTCGCTGCGCTCGTAGTACTTGTCGCCCGACGTGAACGCCATGCCGAGCTGCTCGCCCAGGCGCGCCGCCTGCTGCACCAGCGTCGAGAACTTCGGGTGCCGGTTGCTCGGCGTCACGGTCACCTCGGTCGCCCCGGACTCGGGCCCGCTGCGACCGATCATGTCGGTGTTGATGTTGGCGACGATGCGCTTGACAGGCCAGGTCGGATGATCGGCGTAGTAGGCCGAGCCCCACAGCCCGAGTTCCTCGCCCGACACCGACAGGAAGATGATGCTGCGGCGCGGCTTCTCCTTGCTGTTCGCATAGGCGCTGGCGATCGCCAGCAGCCCGGCCGAGCCGGACGCGTTGTCATCGGCGCCGTTGAACACCTCGCCGTCGATGCGGGTGCCGACGTGGTCCATGTGCGCCGAGTAGACGATCGCCTCCTCGGCGAGCTGCGGGTCGCTGCCGCGCAACACCGCGACGACGTTGCTGGCCTGCGCCTCGTCATCGCGCGCCACCGCCAGCGTCAGCTTGGCGGCGACCGCGTCCTTGGCCACGGGCCGGTCCGCGGTGCCGTCGGTGCCGAGGTAGTGATCGGCGACCGCCTTGCCGTCGAGGCCCAGTTCGCCGAGCAGCGTGGCGCTGGCCGGCACCGACAGCACCAGCGTCGGGGGCGCGTCAGCGCCGCCGCCGAGCATCGCCGCCATGCCGCCCATGCCCTCGTCGGCTCCCTCGAAGCGCGCCGCCAGCGTGTCCTTGCCCGGCGCCACGGCCAGGTAGTTGAGCACGTCGGACAGCCCCTGCCGGTCGTCGAGTTGCACGAACAACACCGCGCCCGCGCCCTTCTTCGCCAGCGCCTTGGCGGTCTTGCCGAGCTGGCTGAAGGTCTGGAACGACATCCCGAACTTCTGCTCGACCGACAGCTGCTGGTCGAGCTTGCCGCGCGGGCCGCGGATCACCACCACGGCGATGCGGCCGTCGAGCGACTCGTCCTCGGCGACATCGGTCTTGGGGCCCTTGGTGCGGCCGAGGCCGCAGAAGTGCAGCGCGCCGGCGACCCCGACCTCGAGCGGACGCCCACCCAGCACGGCGAAGCCGTTCTTCAGCGTGGTGGCACCGAACTGCAGCTCGGTGCTCGGCAGCACCTGGGTGCGGGTCAGGCCGTAGTGCTGCAGCCAGCCGCGCTTGCCGGCGCCATCGCCACCGGCGAGCTCGTCGCCGAGCGGCTCCAGCCCCAGCCGCTCGAAGTGGGCCGCGATGTACTTGGCCGCCGCCTGCTGGCCAGGACTGCCGGTCAGCCGACCGCCGAGTTCATCCGAGGCCAGGAACGTCGCGTGGGCGATCAGTTCCTTCTGGCCGATGGTCGCCAGCGCGGGCGGCGCACCGGGCGGCACGGTCGTGGTCGGGGCAACGGGAGCGGGAGCCTGGGCCACGCCAACGGCGAGGAGGGTCAGGAACGGAAGCAGCGATCGAGCCATGCAGTGCGGTTCTGGTTGCCGTCGGGTTGTGTCGGAGCGGCGGGCGGCGAGGATACCCGCTCGGCGCAGCGGGCCACTGTGGCCGCTGCCGGTTCCGCCCTGTCGCCCGAGCTCCTCCGCCAACGAAGGCCCCGCCGTTGAAGTCCTGGAAGTTCCTGCTGCAGCCGCCCTGGCGCCATCGCCTCGCCGGCATGGTCGCCACCTTCGCCGTGCTGCTGCTGGTGCGCTGCGCCAGCGTGCCCGAGCTCGATCCGTCCACCTGCATCGAGGTCGCCGGCCGGCCGTTCCCGATCGGGACCCGGGTGGTGTCGTGGCGCGAACCGGGCGGCTACGACGCCTATCGCCGCGGCAAGCACTTCGCACCCGACGAGCCGCCCGACGGCAAGCTGCGCTACAGCCCGCTGCGCGGCAACCTGCCGGACGCGATCGCGGCGCGCGCCGAGGCGAGCGGCCTCGAGCTCGCCGACCTGCAGCAGGTCGTGCACCAGTTCGTGCTGCACTACGACATCTGCGGCTGCTCGCGGCAGTGCTTCAAGGTGCTGCAGGATGTGCGCAGTCTGTCGGTGCACTTCCTGCTGGACGTCGACGGCACGATCTACCAGACCCTCGACCTGCGCGAGAAGGCGCACCACGCGACGATCGCCAATGACTTCTCGATCGGCGTCGAGATCGCGCACCCGGGCGCGTATCCGCAGCCGATGGCGGCGCCGATGGCGGCCTGGTACGAGAAGGACGAACTCGGCTGGCGCCAGAAGTTCCCGCCCTGGCTGACCGAGACCGGGATCCGCACCCCGGGCTTCGTGATCCGCCCCGATCGGCCCGAGATCATCAGCGGCACCGTGCAGGGCAAGGTCTACCACCAGCTCGACTTCACGCCGCAACAGTACGCCGCGCTGGCGAAGCTGTGCGCCGGCCTGTCCCGCGTGTTCCCGCGCATCCGCCTCGACGCGCCGCGCACCGCCACCGGCGCGATCGTCGATCACGTGCTGCCGGCGGCCGAACTGCGCGCGTTCGACGGCATCGTCGGCCACTTCCACGTGCAGCAGAACAAGCAGGACCCCGGCCCGGCGCTGCAGTGGGAACGGCTGCTGCACGAGGCGCGGGCGCTGCGTTGACATCATGAGCGAACCCGCCCCGATCTGGTTGCTGCGCCCGATCCGTCCTGGCGACGACGCGGCGATGGCCGACATCATCCGCACGGTGATGACCGAACACGGCTGTGCCGGGCCCGGCTTCGCGATCCACGACGCCGAGGTCGCGGCGATGAGCGCCGCCTACCGCGCGCCCGGCTCCGGCTACTACGTGGTCGAACACCGCGGCCAGGTGCACGGCGGGGCCGGCTTCGGCCGGCTGCAGGGCACCACGCGCGAGCAGGCGACCTGCGAACTGCGCAAGATGTACTTCCGGCCAACGGCGCGCGGCCTCGGCCTCGGCCAGGCCCTGCTGGCGCTGCTGCTCGACGAAATGCGCGCTCACGGCTACCGGCGCTGCTACCTCGAGACCACCGACAGGATGCAGGCGGCGCAACGCCTCTACCGGGCGGCGGGCTTCGTGCCGCAGTGCAGCGCCGAAGGGGCCACCGGCCACCACGGCTGCGACACGTTCTATTCGCGCCCGCTGTGACCCCGTTGCCACCGGCGGTTGGCGGGGCCGGTTGCCGGGACGCGGACCGCGACTAGGTGAGAGCAGCGAAATGCCGATAGCTCGCAGCGGCACTCGCATCACTCATGGAACTCCTCCACTACGGGGCTCTCGGCGGTTGGTCCGCGGGAGCGATCTGCGCCATCGTCGCCTCGACCGTGCTCGGCGCCGTGTTCACCGGCGCGCCACTGTGGAGCATCACCGCGCTGGCCGCCGCCGCCTGCTGGACGTTCGCGCTGCCGTGGTGGATCTCGGTGCCCGTGCTGCTGCCGCTGCTGGTGCTGACGATCGTGCCGCTGCGGCGCGCGCTGCTCAGCGACCGCCTGTTGCGGGTGCTGCGCGACAGCGGTTTCCTGCCGGCGATCAGCGACACCGAGAAGGCCGCGATCGCGGCCGGCACCGTGTGGCTCGACGGCGAACTGTTCTCGGGCCGCCCGTCGCTGCAGAAGCTGATCGGCGCCGACTACCCGGACCTCGATGCCGAGGCGCTGCGCTTCGTCGACGGACCGGTCGCGACCGTCTGCCGGATGACCAGTGACTGGCAGGTCCACCAGCAGCGCGACCTGCCGCCCGAGGTCTGGGACTACCTCAAGCGCGAACGCTTCTTCGGCATGATCATCCCGAAGGAGTACGGTGGCCTCGGGCTGACCGCGTCGGCGAACAGCGCCGTCGTGCAGAAGCTCGCCTCGCGCTCGCTGCCGCTGGCGATCACGGTGATGGTGCCCAACTCGCTCGGCCCGGCCGAACTGCTGGTGCACTACGGCACCGAGGCGCAGAAGAAGCGCTGGCTGCCGGCGCTGGCCACCGGCCAGGAAGTGCCGTGCTTCGCGCTGACCGAGCCGGGTGCGGGCTCCGACGCCGGCGCGATCCAGGCCACCGGCGTCGTCTTCCGCGGCGAGGACGGCAAGCTGTGGCTGCGGCTGCAGTGGCACAAGCGCTACATCACGCTGGCCGCGGTCGCGACCGTGCTCGGCCTCGCGTTCCAGCTGCACGACCCGGAGAACCTGCTCGGCAAGGGCCCGTTCCCCGGCATCACCTGTGGCCTGGTGCCGACCTCGACGCCGGGCGTCGTGCTCGGCCGCCGGCACGATCCGATGGGCGTGCCGTTCTACAACTGCCCCACCAGCGGCCGCGACGTGCTGGTGCCGCTCGAGGACACGATCTTCGGCGGTGCGGCCGGGGCCGGCCGCGGCTGGCAGATGCTGATGGAATGCCTCGCCGCCGGCCGCGGCATCTCGCTGCCCGCGACCGCCACCGGCGGCGCGCAGATGGTCGCGCGCTCGGTCGGCGCCTACGCGGCGGTGCGGCAGCAGTTCGGCCTGCCGATCGGGCGCTTCGAGGGCATCGAGGAACCGCTGGCGCGCATCGCCGGCAGCACCTGGCTGCTCGAGGCCATGCGTCGCTACGTGAACGGCGCGCTCGACAAGGGCCAGCAGCCGGCGGTCGTCACCGCGATCGCGAAGTACAACACCACCGAGCTGTGGCGGAAGATCATCAACGACGGCATGGACGTGATGGGCGGTGCGGCGATCTCGCGCGGCCCACGCAACCTGCTCGCCAATGCCTACGCCGGCACGCCGATCTGCATCACGGTCGAGGGCGCCAACATCCTGACCCGCACGCTGATGATCTTCGGTCAGGGTGCGATCCGCTGCCACCCGTACGCCTACAAGCAGCTCGACGCGATCGGCCGCGGCGACGGCCGCGCGTTCGACGCCGCGTTCTGGCCGCACCTCGGCCACGTGGCCCGCAACGGCGTGCGCACGCTGCTGCTCGGCCTCACGCGCGGCTGGCTCACCTGGACCCCGTCCGCCGGCGCCGCCAAGCGCTGGTGGCGCCGGCTCAACTGGGCGTCGTCCGAGTTCGCGCTGCTCGCCGATCTGGCGATGGGCGCCTACGGCGGGGACCTGAAGCGCAAGGAGAAGATCACCGGCCGCTTCGCCGACTGGTTCTCGTGGCTGTTCCTGTGCAGCGCCGCGCTGCGCCGGTTCGAGGCCGAAGGCCGCCGCCGCGAGGACCTGCCGCTGCTGGCCTGGGCCTGCGAACACGCGTTCGCGCGCATGCAGGAAGCGCGCGAGGGCCTCTACCAGAACCTGTCGCTGCCGGTGCTCGGCCGCGCGCTGGCGCTGCCCGGTGGCCTGTGGGCGCGGCTGACGCGCTTCGGTGGCGGCCCCGACGACCGCATCGGCCAGCAGGCCGCGCGCACGCTGCTGCAGCCCGGTGGCCAGCGCGACCGCATCACCGGCCGCATCCACGTGCCGACCGAAGCCGGCGAGGCGCTCGGCCGCCTCGAGCACGCGCTGCAGCTGTGCAGCGACGCGGAGCCGGTGCTGAAGAAGCTCAAGGACGCGGTGCGCGGCGGCCGGCTGCCGAAGGCGCGCCCCGAGGCGCTGCTCGACCAGGCGGTCGAACGCGGCATCGTCAGCGAGTCCGAGCGCAAGCTGGTGCAGGCGGCCGAGACCGCGCGCGCCGAGGCGGTGGCGGTCGACAGCTTCACGCTCGCGGAATACCTCGGCGCCGGCGCGACCGCGGCCGCCGCCTCCGAGCTGGCCGCCCACTGAACCGGCGGCGGCGGGCCGCCAGCTACTTGGGCTGCTCGGGCGGTGGCTCCGCGAGGCCGCCGCGCAGCACCTTCTTCAACGCCTCGACCGCTGCCAGGCCGGCACTCTGCGCGCCCTCGGCGAGGCCCTTCTCGAGCCGCGCATCCAGCGCGTCGCTCCAGTGCCCCTCGTAGTCACCGAAGTCGCAGCCGGTCTGGGTGAACCCGGTGTTCGCACCGTCGATGTCCTTGCCGAGCCATTCCCAGTTGATGACCTCGTAGGCGAACGCGATCTCCTCGTACTCCGGGATCGCACTGTTGTCGCCGATGCGCGCATTCGGCATCACGCTGCGGATCGAGACGATGCGGGCGTTCTTGAAGTTGATCGTCGCGTGGATCTCCTGCTGGCCGCCGTTGGGCGGGAAGCGGGTGAACTCGAGGAAGCCGTAGTCGAACATCACGTTGTCGCGGAACGCCTGCCACAGGATCGGCGAACTGCGGTCGAGGTCCTTCTGCACCACCAGCGCGCGGTGCTTGCGTCCCCCGGTCGGCAGCCCGTTGGCATCGACGTCGGAGCCCACTTCGTGGCTCATGCCGATCACCAGGATCTGCCCCTCGCGGCCGCGGAACAACGAACTACCGGTGACCTTGGCGCCACCGATCTGCAGGGTCAGGTATGCGGTGAGTGCCATCGTTCATTTCTCCTTCAGCGCGTCGAGGAACAGCTGCTTGCCCTCGGCCTTCATGAAGTCGCCGAGCTGCTTGCCGACCGCCTTGCCGAGGTCGGCGGCCACGCCGTCGACGAGGCGCTTGGCGATCGCGTTGCCGTCGACCCTGGTGAAGTCGCCCGCCATCGCCGCCGCCTCGTGCCGCGCCACCTGCTCGGGCGACTGCGGGTTCCCGGTCAGCGCCGCCCAGCCGAACCCGATCGCGTCGTAGGCGAACGCGATCTCCTCGCACTCGGGCATGGCGCTGTTGGCCGGCACGCGCACGTTGCGCATCCAGGTGTTGATGCGGGCGATGCGGGCACCGGTCAGCTGGATCGTCCAGTGCGCCTCCTCGATCACCCCGGACTTGCCACCGCCGGCCGGCGGCACCCGATAGCACTGCAGCGCGAACTCGGTGAACACGTCGCCTTCGTCGTGCGCCTTGTGCAGGATCGGGGTGGCGCGGTCGATCGGCTTGGTGATGACGAGGTGACCGTGGTTGCGCTTGCCGGTCGGCCAACCGGTCTTGGCCAGCGGCTCCGTGCTCTCCTCGCGCTGCGAGGTGACCAGGTGCTCGTAGGCGAGCACGACGATCAGCCCTTCGCGGCTCTTGTCCTTGTCGCTGCGCGCGCGCGCCGAACCGCGCACCGTGCCGACCTTCTTGCCGACCAGCTTCAGCATCGCGGGCATGGTCATGACTGCACCTCCGCCGCCTCGTCGACCTCGAACTCGCACGCATCGAACGCCAGCAGCACGCCGGCGAACCGGCCGACGCCGTGCTCGGCCCGCGGCTCGTGGCCCCAACAACGCACGAACACCGTTCGCCCGGCCGCCTGCGCCGCCGCCGCCAGCGCGTAGCCGCGCGCATCCGGCGCCCACAGGCCACTGCGGCCGTCGGCCAGCTCCAGGTGCACCTGACTGTCCCACGAGCGAGCGCCGCGGACCACGGCCTGGCACACCGGCCCGAGCCCGTCGCCGCCAGCCGGACACCCGGCCCGCTGCAACGCGGCCCGCAGCGCCGCCGGGTGCGACCGCCGGGCCGCCACCGCACCGCTGCCAGCCGCCGTCGCGCCGCCGATCCCGGCCGCGCCGACGGCCGCCACACGCATCATGTCACGTCGATTCAGTTCGCTCACGAGGTACCTCCGGGAGGAGCAGCGACGCGGCGCCCCCGGATCGAATGGGCGCGCGCAGAAAATCTCGCTGCCGCCCCGAACGGGCTCGCTACCCTCTCGGCCGTGACCGACGGCATCCTCGTCTACCAGCAGATCCAGGCGCTGATCGCGCGCGGGGCGCTCGCCTCGTCGCCGGCGATCGCACCGACGCAGATCCAACCGAGTTCGCTCGACCTGCGCCTCGCCACCCGCGGCTACCGCGTGCGCTCCGGCTTCCTGCCCGAGAACGTGCGGGTCGCCGACCGGCTCGAGGAGATGCAGCTGTACGCGTTCGACCTGACCGACGGCGCGGTGCTCGAGAAGGGGCACTGCTACATCGTGCCGCTGCTCGAACGCATCGAGCAGCCGCTGCCGTACCTGATCCGCGCCAATCCGAAGTCGTCGACCGGGCGCCTCGACCTGTTCACGCGGCTGCTCGCCGACCGCTGCGGTCGCTTCGAGACGGTGCCGCCCGGCTACACCGGCCCGTTGTTCCTCGAGATCGTGCCGCGCAGCTTCCCGGTCAAGGTCAGGACCGGGCTGTCGCTGTGCCAGATCCGCTTCTCGGAAGGACAGGCGAGCCTCAGCGACGACGAACTGCGCGCCGAGCACAGCGACGGCGGGCTGCTGTTCGACGACCGCGGCGAGCCGCTGCCGATGGACGCACTGCGCCTCGATCGCGGCCTGATGATGGGCATCGCGCTCAAGCGCGACCGCGACCTGCAGGGCCCGGTCGGCTACGTCGCCAAGCGCTACACCGGCATCATCGACATGGCCAACGAAGGTGGCCACGACGCCGACGGCTTCTTCGAACCGCTGCTCGAGCCGAAGCTCGGCCGCATGATCGTCGAGCCGGAGGAGTTCTACATCTTCGCCAGCAAGGAACGGATCCGGGTGCCCAAGCACCTCGCCGCCGAGATGGTCGCCTACGACGTCGGCATCGGCGAGCTGCGCACCAACTACGCCGGCTTCTTCGACAACGGTTTCGGCGGCGAGCGCGGCACCCGCGCCGTGCTCGAGGTGCGTCCGCACGACGTGCCGTTCCTGCTCGAGGACGCGCAGGTCTTCTTCAAGCTCGAGTTCCTGCGCACGCAGCAGCCACCCGCCGTCGTCTACGGCGACCGCCAGCTGAGTTCGCACTACCAGGGGCAGGGCCTGAAGCTCAGCAAGCACTTCCGCAGCTGAACGCGACCGTCACAGCGCCGCGGCGGCCCGCACCGCGCCGACCAGCGCCTTGACGCCGGTGCGGATCGCCAGCTCGTAGTCCGGGTAGAAGCGACCGCTGTGCAGGATCGGCACGTCGCCGGCCGCCTGCATCGCCGCCAATCGCCGCGGTTCGATGGTGCCGAGCCGGAACATGCACAGCGGGATGTTCTCGGCCAGCAGCCGCCCGAAGTCCTCCGCCACCATCGCCGGCGGCACCTCCACCACCTGCTCGGCGCCGAGCGCCGCGACCAGGCCACGCTGCACCACGGCGGTCAGCGCCGCGTGGTTCTGCAAGGCCGGCGTGTGCTCGCTGAACTCGACCTTCGGCGCCGGCGCCCCGAACGACAGCGCCACCGCCTTCGCCTTGCGTTCGATCGACGCCAGCATGCGTTCGCGCACCGGCGCCGTGTAGCTGCGCACCGTCGCCTGCAGATGGCAGCGGTCGGGCACGATGTTGTGCTTGTTGCCGCCCTCGATCGCCCCGACCGTGATCACGCACGCCTCGAGTGGATCGATCTCGCGCGACACGATCGTCTGCAGATCGAGCACCAGCTGGGCCGCCATCACCACCGGGTCGATGCACAGGTGCGGCGCGGCCCCGTGGCCGCCCTTGCCGAACAGCGTGATGTCGCAGCTGTCGACGTTCGCCATCGCGAAGCCGGCCCGCACACCGACGCGGTCGTGCGGCAGGTCGTGCGCGGTGTGCAGCGCGATCGCCCAGGCCGGCCGCGGGAACCGCGTCAGCAGACCGTCCTGCAGCATCGCCTTCATGCCGCCGGCGCGTTCCTCGGCCGGCTGCAGCTGGAACACCAGCGTGCCGCGGAACGCCTCGGGATGCTGCACGAACCACTGCGCGGCGCCGAGCAGACAGGTCATGTGCAGGTCGTGGCCGCACGCATGCATGGTGCCGATCGCGCGCCCGTCGGCGCTCTGCGCGCGCACCGTCGACGCGTACGGCAGCCCGGTGTCCTCGGCGACCGGCAACGCATCCATGTCGGCGCGCAACAGCCCGACCGGCCCCTCGCCGCGCCGCAGCACCGCCACCACGCCGGTGCCGCCGACCTGCTCGGTGACCTCGAGCCCGAGTGCGCGCAGCTCGGTGGCCATGCGCGCGGCGGTCTGCCGTTCCTGGAACGACAGCTCCGGATGCATGTGCAGATGGCGATAGAGCGCTTCCAGCGCCGGCGCGCGCTCGGCGAACCAGGCCTCGTCCTGGGCCACGAGTGCGGAAGAAGCGAGAACGAGCATCGTCGACAGGACTGGCCGCATCGCGACAGTGTCGCCGCTGCACGCGCCGAACCCAACGCCCGGCTTGCGGCCGGGTGATCACCCGCCGAGACTCTGCGCCATGCTGTTGTCGATCGGTGCCGACGAAGCTGCCGCCGTGCAGTTCGAAGATCTGGCTTCGGCACTCGACGCCGGCCTGCCGCTGGCGAGCCTCGGCGCCGATCCCGCCGCCGGCGACGACGCGCTGGCCACCGCGCTGCGGCAGCGGCGCGTGAAGCTCAGCGACCACGAACGGCTGGTGCTGCAACACGGCTGGCAAGCCGGCCGGGCCAGCCAGGCGCTGCGCGGCCGCGCGCTCGAACGGCGGCGCCGCGCCGAGTTCGCGCGCACGGTCTGGAGCGGGTTGCGCTACCCGCTGATGCTGGTGCTGATGATGCTGATGGGAGGTGCGATCACCGCCCTGACGATGGGCCCCGAACTGCTGATCGGCGTGCTTTCGATACTCGGGGTAGTGGTGGCGCTGTTCCTGGTGCTGCGCCACGGCATCCGCGGCAACGCGGGCTGGGTGCAACGTCTGCCCTGGATCGGCCCGCTGACCGACAATCTAGGCGAACTGCCCTACCTGGAGACGCTGCATGCGCTTTACGGCGCCGGCGTCGACCTGCGGCAGGCCAACGCAACGGCAGTAGGAGCGGTCGACACCAGCAGCGTGCGCCGCCGACTGCGCATTGCCGACGGCCTGCTCCAACAGGGACTGCCGCTGGCCCAGGGGCTGGCTCAGGCGCTCGCGCTACAGCCCGAGACGCGGGCACTGCTGACCACCGGCGAACAGGCCGGCCAGCTCGAGGATGCGCTGGCGCGCGCGCTGCAGCGGCGCCGCGACGTCACCGGCCGGCAGCTGGCCGACCTCGCCCGCCGGCTCGGTTCGATCGCCTATGCGATGGTGGCGATCGGCGTCGCCTGGTACGCGATATCGTTCTATTCGGGTCTGTTCTCGAAGTTCAGCCGCTGACCCCCTTACGTTCCCCGGCTGCCGCGGCTCCAAGGAGCGATCCCGATGCAGTTCCGCGTGAGCGACCAACCAGGCAGCCCGCTCCAAGAGGCCGAACGCGAGCTGATCGCGCGCTGCCAGTCCGGCGACGCCCAGGCCTTCGCCCCGCTGCTGCGGCCGCACCTCGACGCGCTGCTGGCGCTGGCGCAGCGGCACTGCCGGGACCCCCACTGGGCCGAGGACCTGGTGCAGGAGACGCTGGTGCGCGCCTACCGGGGCCTCGCCTCGTTCCGCGCCGAGGCCGCACTGCGCACCTGGCTGTTCCGGATCCTGGTGCGGCTCGCGGCCGAACCCGAACGCTGGCGGCGCGGACGCAACGCCGAGCCGCTCGGTGACCACGACGTCCCGGATCATCTCGACGCCGGCTCCGAGGCCTCGGCGATCGGCCGCGAACTCCAGGATCGCATCGATGAAGCGATGGAACGGCTGACCGCGCGCCAACGCACGGCGCTGCACCTGCGCGCGGTGGAAGGACTCGACTACGCGGCGATCGGCAGCGTGCTCGGTTGCACCGACACCGCGGCGCGCATGCATGTGCTGGAGGCGCGGCGCAAGGTGATGGCCAGGTTGCGGGAGCACCTCGACCCATGAACTCCGGCGAGCATGACCCGTGCCCACACACCGCAGCGGTGCTCGCGCGCCTGCTGGACGGCGACGTCGCGCCTGCGCCAGCGGCGGCCGACGGGGACGGCGAGGTAGCGCCCGACCCACTGGCCACGGACCCA
>JALORC010000197.1 GCA_025459175.1 Planctomycetota bacterium
CGAGCAGCGGCGCCAGCGCCGCGGCGATGGCGAATGACAACGAACGAACGGTGGCGAGCGGGAGTGGTGGCATCGGCAGGGTCGTGACCTCGGCAGGGGACCGGGAAGCGCCGTGTTCTACTCGCCGCGAGCCGCCGGCGGCTGTCCCGTAGTCGTCGCGTCGGTCAGCGCCACAGCCACAGCCGGCGCGACAGCCGCTGCCACAGCGAGCGTTCGGGGCGGTCGTCGTCCGGATCGGTGCGATGGCGGCGGTCGTCCGGCTCGCTCATCGGGGGCCGCAGCAGGCCGGCATGGGCCGGCACCTCGACCAGCGCATCGGCGAGGTCCTGGCCGAGCTGCCGCGGCTCGGGCAGCACGCCGTCGAGGTCCGGTCGGCGCCGCAGTTCGGCCGCGGCCAGCTGGCTGCCCCGGGCTCGGGCCGACGGCAGGCGCTGCAGTTCGTTCGGCAGGCCATCGAGGCTCGGGGCGAGGTCGCCGGCGCGTGCGAGTTCGTTCGCGGCGGCCCCGGGCAGCGCCGGCAGGCAGGCCCAGCGGGCCCGGCTCGCGGGCCGGAAGTCGAGCGCCAGCACCCGCTCGAACGCGGCCAGCGGCGAGTGCGGCGGCCGCATCGGCACCGGCGGTGACGAACAGGCCGACAGCAACAGCAGCAGCAGCGCGGGCGACAGCGAACGCATGCGCCGCCGAGTGTAGCCCCGGGCCGCGCTGCGCATCAGCTGCCGCGCAACGAAACCAGCGGATCGTGGCGCGCGGCGCGCAGGGCCGGCAGCACCGACACCACGAAGCCGACTGCGAGCGCCATGCCGGCCACCTGCAGCAGCCACAGCGGTTCGATCGCACACGGCACGCGATCGAGGTTGTAGACGTCGAGCGGGAACAGGTCGATGCCGGTGGCCCAGCGCACCAGCTGCCGCACTTCCTCGAGATAGACGGCGGTGACGATGCCGAGCCCGGTGCCGAGCAACACGCCGACCGCGGTGATGACGAGGCCGCAGGCGAGGAACACCGTGGTGACGCCGTTCGGCGTGCCGCCCATCGCGGTCAGGATGCCGATGTCGGAGACCTTCTCGGTCACCATCATCGACAGCGTCGCCAGCATCAGGAACGCGGCGACCACCATGATCACGATCAGCACGATCTTCAGCAGGCCGCGCTGGTGCTCGACCGAGCCGAGGAACTGGCCGTTGCGTTCGCGCCAGGTCTGCACGATGCCGTAGCCGGTCTGGTTCTGTTCGAGCAGGTCGTGCACGCGGCGCTGCAGGCGGTCGGCGGTCTCGTCGAGCCGGGCCGGATCGACGACGCGCAGCGAGACCTCGCCGACGTAGTCGGGGGCATCGGCGTGGAGCAGCTGCTGCAGCGTGTCGCGGGCGACGAACACGTTGTTGCCGTCGAAGCCGACGTGCGCGGTCTTGTAGGCGCCGCCGACCACCAGCTCGAGCTGGACCTTCTCCGGCGCCTTGTTGCCGGCCTCGTCGCCGACCAGCCGCGCGGTCGTCAGCTGCAGACGGTCGCCGGGCACCAGGCCGTCGCGCTGCATGCGCTCGACGCCGATCAGCACCGTCGGCAGGCCAGAGCGCTGCGCCAGCGGATCCTGCACCGAGGCCACCCGCAGCGCCGCCGGGACCTCCGGATCGGTGAGCCAGCCGCGCAGGCCGGTGACCTCGCTCTCGCGCGCGGGCTCGATGCCGAGCACGAACAGGAACGGCTGGTCGCCGCCGTGCAGCGCGCCGCGGCCGGGCAGCGGGGCCGGGGCCGGGCGCTGGCCGGGGCGCAGCAGCAGGCCGTAGTGCACGAGCCGCGGCGCGGTGGCGGCGACGTTCGGGTCGTCGGCGAGCGCGCCCTCGAGCTCCGACCAGCGGGTCCAGCCCGGCAGCCCGGTCACCGAGATGTCGGCGCTGGCCTGGTGCACGTGCTGCTCGACGACCTGCAGGAAGCCGGAGAACAGGGACACGACGACGATCAGCGCCCAGACGCTGATCGTGATGCCGGCCATGCCGAGCAGGTTGATCGGCCGCGTGACCAGGTAGCGGATGGCGAGGAACAGCCGGTACATCAGGACACCACCACGCCGTCCTTCATGCGCACGACCCGATGGCAGCGCGCCGCCAGCGACTCGTCGTGGGTCACCAGCAGGAACGCGAGGCCGCGCTGCCGCTGGATGCCGAACATCAGTTCGACGACGCCCTGCGCGGTGTGCGAGTCGAGGTTGCCGGTCGGTTCGTCGGCGAGGATCACGCGCGGCTCGGCGAGCAGCGCGCGTGCGATCGCGACCCGCTGGCGTTCGCCGCCCGACAGCTCGGCGGGGCGGTGGTGCAGGCGGCTGCCGAGCCCGACCTGTTCGAGCATCGTCGCCGCCGCCGCCCTGGCCTGCCGCCGCTGGCCGAAGTAGCGCCACACCGAGGTCGCCATCATCCTCGCCAGCAGCACGTTCTGCAGCGCGGTGAGCTCGGGGATCAGGTGGTAGAACTGGAACACGAAGCCGATCTGGCGGTGCCGCAGCGCGGCCCGTTGCGCGATCGGCAGCGCGTCGACGCGTTCGCCGTCGTAGAGCACCTCGCCGCTGCTCGGCGGATCGAGCAGGCCGAGCACGTGCAGCAGCGTCGACTTGCCGGCGCCCGAGGCGCCGAGCAGCGCCACGGTCTCGCCGGCGGCGACCGACAGATCGACGCCGCGCAGCACCGGGATGTCCTGCTTGCCGAGCCGGTAGTGCTTGTGGACGGAGCGGGCGGTGAGGACGGGCGGGCTCATTCGTGGGACAGCGCGAGGACGGGGTTCATGCGCGCGGCCTTGCGCGACGGGACGAAGGCGGTGACGACGGCGAGCACCACGGCGCCGATGCCGACGGTGGCGATCCACGACGCCTCGAGCTGGCACGGGATCGCCTTCATGTCGAACAGCCGGCGCGGGAACAGCTCGGCGCCGGTGCGCGCGTATAGCCAGTCGTTGACCGGGTTCAGCCACTGCACCGACAGCATGCCGATGCCGATGCCTAGCGCGGTGCCGATCGCCGCCACGGTGACGCCGCCGAACAGGAACACCGAGCCGATCGAGCGCGGCGTGCCGCCGAGCGCGGCCAGGATGCCGATGTCCTTGACCTTCTGCACGACCATCATGTGCAGGGTCGCGTAGATCACGAACGCGGCGACCAGCATCACGACGAACAGCACGAACTGCATCATCGCCTGCTCCTGGGCGACCGCCGACAGGAACACCGAGTTCTGCTGCTGCCAGTCGTAGACGTTGCACGGCTTGCTGCCGGCCGGCAGCAGCGGTTGCACCAGGGCCTGCAGGCGGCGCTGGCAGGCCGTGAGCCGATCGCCGGCGAGGCCCGGCTGCAGCCGGATCGCGATGTCGGTGACCAGCTCGATCGAGGCCGGGTCGGCGGCGTCGTGACCGAGTGCCGAGCGCAGCGCCTCGATCGGCAGGATCGCGGTGGTCTCGTCGAAGGTGCGGTGGCCGGTCGCGAACCAGCCGCCGAACGCGAGCCGCAGCGCATGCGTGTGCACCTTCGCGGTGCCGTCCGCGGTCGGCTGGAACGACGCGATGACGAGGTCGAGTGGCTCGCCGAGCGCGTAGAACCAGCCGCTGCGGATGCGCCGCCAGCCGAGCAGCACGCCGGGCATGCTGCTGCGGAACTCGCTCAGCTCGCGGTCGACCGGCAGGCCGGCCTTGCGCCGCGCCTGCCACTCGAGCTCGTCGGGCAGCAGCAGCTCGCGCCGACGGCGGCTGTCGTCGCCGTCGAGCACCGGCGAGGCGGCGCGGTCGATGCCCTTGTCGGCGAGCTCGGCCGGGCCCCGGGCCAGCCATGCGCGCAGGCCGCTGACCCGTTCTTCGCGCAGCGGATCGACGCCGAGCAGCAGCGCGAAGCCGTTCTCGGTGTGGTCGAAGTCGACCTGCGAACTCGACTGCGGCCGGTCGGGGCCCGGCTGGCGCAGCGCCTGCAGCATGCCGTGGTGGCGCAGCCGCGGCGCCGTCGCCACCACGTCCGGGTCGGCCTCGAGCGCGGCGCGCAGCGGCTCGTAGGCGGTGTCGTGCGGCAGGTCGGTCACCAGCAGGTCGGTGGTGCTGTTGCGCACGTCGCGGCGGATCTCGCTGACGAAGCCGGTGAACACGCTGTCGACGACGATCATCGCCCACACCGCGAACATCACGCCGCCGATGCCGAGCAGGTTGATCTTGCGCGTCAGCAGGTAGCGCAGCGACAGGAACGGGCTGAAGGCGGCGATCACGGTTGCGCGGCCGGTGGGGCATCCGCGGGCGGCGCCGCGTCGGTCGGCAGCTTGCGCAGCAGCGGGAACAGCACCACGTCGCGGATCGACGTCGAACCACTGAGCAGCATGCACAGCCGGTCGATGCCGATGCCGAGGCCGCCGGCCGGGGGCATGCCGTACTCGAGCGCCTGCACGTAGTCGTGGTCGACCTCGCCCGGCGTCTCGTCGTCCTTGTGCAGCATCTGCGCCTCGAAGCGCTGGCGCTGGTCGATCGGGTCGTTGAGCTCGCTGAACGCGTTGCCGAGCTCCATGCCGGCGACGAACAGTTCGAAGCGCTCGGTGACGCGCGGGTCGTCCGCCAGGCGCTTGGCCAGCGGGCTGATCGCGACCGGGTAGTCGTGCACGAAGATCGGCCCCTGCAGCGTGTCCTCGACGGTCGCCTCGAACACGTCGTTGGCGAGCTTGTGCGGCTCGATGCCGTCGACCTTCAGGTGCAGTTGCCGCGCGCGGGCCACGCAGCTGCCGTGATCGAACCAGTCGACGCCCGGGTTCTGCTGCGCGAACAGGTCGAGATAGCGCGCCTTCTGGAACGGCGGCTTCAGCTCGTACTGCCGCTCCCGGAACGTCACCGTGCCGTTGCCGCCGAGCACGCGATCGACGAGGTGCGCGAACAGGCCCTCGACGCGGGCCATGATGTCGCGGTAGTCGGCCCACGCCTCGTAGCTCTCGAGCATCGTGAACTCCGGGTTGTGCCGGGTGCTGATGCCCTCGTTGCGGAACACGCGGCCGATCTCGTAGACGCGTTCCATGCCGCCGACGATCAGGCGCTTGAGATACAGCTCCGGCGCGATGCGCAGGTAGAGCTGCATGTCGAGCGTGTTGTGGTGGGTCACGAACGGCCGCGCCGAAGCACCGCCGAAGATCGGCTGCAGGATCGGCGTCTCGACCTCGAGGTAGTCGAGCGAATCGAAGTAGGCGCGCACCTGCCGCACGATCTGGCTGCGCATCGCGAACGTCTGCCGCACCTCCGGGTTGGCGAACAGGTCGACGTAGCGCATCCGGTAGCGCTGTTCCTGGTCCTGCAGGCCGTGCCACTTCTCGGGCGCGGGCCGCAGCGCCTTGCTGGCCAGCGTGACCTCGGTCGCCCACAGCGTCGGCTCCCCCTTCTGGGTCAGGCCGAGCTCGCCGGTGATGCTGACCAGGTCGTTGCCCTCGATCAGCTTGCGGTCGGGCCAGAACGCCGCCAGCCGGTCGCGCTGGAAGCCGACCTGCAGGCTGCCGGTGCGATCGACGACGTGCGCGAACCGCAGTTTGCCGAAGTCGCGCACGACCCCCAGGCGCCCGGCGATGGTGACCACCTGGCCCTGACGTGTGGCGAAATCCGGCAGCAGGTCGCCGATCGGTTGACCGCGCGTAACTCGGGCCGGGAACGGGTCCTTCGCCTGCGCACGCAGGGCGGTCAGCTTGTCGAGTCGGTCGGTCGGAATGCCGTCGGTCACCGGGGTTCCTCTGCGGGGAAAGCGAGGCCGAGCATGCTAGGGATCGCCCCGGGTGCGGGAAAGGAGGCGCTGCTGCCGATGGCAAGGGCGCAGGAAAATCCGGGCCGCCGGGCCCGTTGCCTGCGTATCCTGCTCGACCCTCGCATGCAGCAGAAGCTGTGTCTGTGGCTGGTGTTGGTGGTGTTGCTCGGCGCACTCGCGCTGGGCAACCCGTTCCTGCCGTGTGGCGCGTCCACACCGGCGGCCGAAGGCAGTTCGTCGGCGGCTGGCAGCGCACCGATCGGGGCCGGCGCCGCCGTCGCGATCCCGGCTGCGCCGCCCGCCCGGGCGGTCGAGACCGCACCGCCGGTCGCGCCGGCACCATCGTTCGCGGGGGCGCAGCTGGCGGGTGCCGGCAGCAGTCGCCGCGAGTTCGGTGTGCCCGCGCTGGCGGTGGCGCCGGCGCGGCGGGCGGCCGTGGTCGCCTTGCGCGCCGAGTCGGCGATCGACGCCGCCGCGTTGCCTTCGCTGCCGCCGTGCCCCGATCCGGAGCTGGCACCGCTGGTGGTGGCGGTCGAAGAACTCGAGGCCGGCCCCGTCTGGGTGCTGCGCGACGGCCGTCGCTTCGCGCGCAATCCGGTCGCCGGCGCGCTGCCGCTGCTGGTGCCGTTCGGCGACGGCAAGTAGGCGCTCGCCGATGGCGGCGCGGCGGCGTGCAGCAGCGGGCGAATTCGCGGAATCGTGATCCCGGTCGCGAGCGGTTCTCGCTACTCGATCGTCCCGACCATCGGTGGCCGGGCTCGGTGCCGGTCCGGCACCCTCCGTTGCTTCGACTCCGCCTCGCCCATGAATCTGCGCTCCCTGCTGCCCTTCGTCGCCACGCTGCTGCCGGCCCGCGTGGCAGCAGTTCCTCGCCGCGGCCGGTGGGGCGTGGCGCGTCGACTGGAGCGCTGCCACCGGCACGCCGCGCGCGATCTACGGCAGCGGGCTGCCGCTCGCCGGTTGGGGCGAGAACTCGCTGACCGAG
>JALORC010000110.1 GCA_025459175.1 Planctomycetota bacterium
CCCAGTTGACGATGCTCGACATGATGAAGCAGATGGCGGAGAAGCAGCCGCTGGACATGATGCTGGCGACGCAGGCGCGCAAGGCGAAGAAGAAGGTCGGCGCACTCGAGACGCTGGACGAGCAGACCGGCGTGTTCGCCGATCTGACGGCGGCCGAGCAGACGACGTTCCTCCGCAAGTCGCTGGATCGCATCGAGAAGGACGCCGCCGCCGGCAAGAACACGATCGAGACGCTGATCGCGATGTACCTGCGCGGTGACGAGCAGGCCTTGTCGAAGGAGATCAACGACTACGAGCTCGGGGATCCCGAGCTGCAGGCGAAGCTGCTGAAGCGGTTGCTCGACGACCGCAACCTGCGCATGGTCGATCGCCTGGTGCGGCACCTGCAGGAGGAGCCGCAATCGAGCCACTTCTTCGCGGTCGGCGCCGCGCACTACCCTGGCGAGCTGGGCATCCTGCCGCTGCTGCAGAAGCGCGGCTACCGGCTCACGCGCATCGACCTGAGCACCGGCGAGGCCGCCGCGGCGCGCGATGCCGCCGCGCTCGACGCCGAGATCGCGGCGCTCGAGCAGCAGCTGGCGACGCTTCGCGCCCGTCGCGAACGGCTGCAGCCGGCCGGCGCCGGCCGCTGAGCCACTTGCCGGCCGCGTCGGATCAGCTGCTGTAGTCGGTCCCCAGGTTCATCGCATACGGCCGCGACACCCCTGCGACTTCCTTGCCGAGCTTGTCGCCTTCGCCATCGATGAAGGTCCGATTCAGCATGGTCTCGCACACCATCCAGCCGAGCTTCACCAGCTCGGTCTGCACCGCCATCATGGCTGCCTGCACGCGGATGTAGTCGAACTCGTGGCCGGCGAGCGGGCCGTGCGCATCGATCGCGATGCGGTAGCGGTCGACATCGCGTTTCTCGAAATCGCACATCGTCGGGTAGATCTCGGTGCCGCGACTGGTGATGCGCAGCAGCGCGAAGCCGTGTCGTTGCAGGATCGGCCGGATCTGCCCGGCGCGCACCCGGTAGAACGCCTGCACCAGCTTGATGCTGACGGCAGCGAACGCACCAAGGTCGCTGACCGCCTGCTGCAGGGTCTTCTCGAGCAGGTGCTGGCTGAATCGTGCCTTGGTGGCGGCGCTGGTGTTCATGGTTGCCAAGGCGGTCGCGAAGGTTGCCTTGGCCTGCTCGGGGTGCGCTTGCAGGTAGTCGCGCATGACCCGGGCGCTGTACTGACCGAAGCTCCGGATCGACTGCAGCGATCCCGCCTTGGACTTGTCGAACAGTTGGCGCAGGTCGACACCGGTCTCCCGCTCGAACAGCTCGCGTACCTCGGGCACCAGTCCGGTCGCGGATTCGATGGCGCCCCCCGGTGCGAACGACGTCCGCAGGCCCGAGTCGTCGACGAACAGGTCGAAGCCGACCATCTTGGAGTTGGCGCGAATCGGGTTCGGCGGCACATTGCGTTCGACGAACGCGGCCCACTGCGGCGCGCCGGCCTGCATGTCGGCTGCGTACTGCTCGTAGGAGCGGAGCACCCGGTCGAACAGCGGCCTCACCGCGGCCTCGGCTCGGCTCAGGGCCAACTGCTTGAGCGTTCGTCCTGGCTCCGCCTCCCGGAGGCGGCGGAGTTCGGTGATCTTCGCCGCGATGTGCCCGGCGAACTCGCGCGTGCCCGACCTCTCCTTGCCCTTGGCGGCCTGATACGGGCCCTTCTTGATGTCGCCGACGTAGTGGCCGTCGGCCAGCACCTCGAGCACCGCGGTCTTGATCAACTCGGCGCCACGGATGTTGGCCGCGCCACCGATGTGCAGCAGCATCTCGGCCGCCGCATCGATCAGGGCCACCGGGTTGGCCTTGTTCTGGCCCGCGATGTCGTCCGCGGTGCCGCCCATGGTCTCGAACATCGACACGGCCTCCGGGTTGTTGGGGTTCGTGTTGTTCGAGCTCACGAGGCCCACCCCGCCGGTCACCTTCGCGGCGATGTCGGAGCCGATGTCGCCGAACATGTTGGAGGTGACGACCACGTCGAATTTCTCGGGGTTGGCGGCGATCGCGGCCAGACCGTCGTCGACGATCATGAAGTTCGCTTCGATGGCGCGATCCCCCAGGCGTTCCTTGGTGTAGTCGCGGGCGACCTTCAGGAACGACTCCTTGAACAGGCCACCGGTGATCTTGAGGATGTTGGGCTTCTCGAGGGCCGTGACCTTCTTCCTGCCATCTCGCACCGCCGACTCGAACGCGGCCCGGCAGATCAGCTCACATCCCTCCGGGGTCTGATGGCGCAGGGCCTGCGGGTAGTTGCGGGCCAGGCGATGCTCGATGGATGCATACAGATCCTCGACGTTCTCTCGCACGAAGAGAATGTCGGCGCCGGGGATGCCCGGGGCGATCGGGTCGAGCGTGACGCAGCGACGGATGTTGGCGTACTGTTCGAATCCCTTGCGGATCGTCACGTTCCGGCTCGGCTCGTCGCCCTCGTCGAGCGTGCGCAGCGCACCCTTGAGCACGGCGTCGGCTCGGCTCGCTTGCTGCAGGGTCGCGCGCTCGAGGTCGGTCACGATCTCCTTGACGGCCTTCTGGGTCGCGGGTTGGAGCTGACCCAGCAGTCGCTTGTAGAAGTCGTTGATGTTGCCGGCGGCCCGCGCCTGGTCCTTGGCGGCGGTCTCCATCTCGATGCCCACGGCACTGGGCGCCCGGCTGCCGAACTGCTGGGCGTAGACGCCTGGGGCGTGCTGTTGGAGCAGCGAGAACAGATCGACGGCGTCCGGGTAGCCGAGGGTTCCCTCGACGTAGGTCAGCGGCAGACCGGTCGCTGCGAGCACGGTCTTGGTGGCATCGATGCATTCCGGTCCGATGCCCTGGCCCTTGATGACCAGGATGGTGCAAGGTTTCGAAGGATTGGCTCGCTCTGACATTGGCTCCTCGTGAACGGCGACCGTGCGAAGTGCTACGGCCGCTCAGGGATGCATACTGGGGCAGGCCCCATGCATCAACGTCGCTGGTGATGGGCAGGCGCCCGACCGGGTGGCCGGTTGCGGCAGCCACGGCCAGCTGCGGCGGGTTGTCGGCGCTGCCGGTTCCGGCTCTGATCCCCGGATGCGTCTGCCGCTCGTGCTGCTCGGTTCATGGTCGGCATTGTCGGCACAGACGCCGCCGCCCGAAGGCATGGTCTGGATCGCCGGTGGCGAAGCGGTGCTCGGCAGCCAGCACGGGGCCGCCGACGCGCCGCTGCACCGCGTGCGCCTCAGCGGCTTCTGGCTCGACGCGACCGAGGTCAGCAACGCGCAGTTCGCCGCGTTCGTGCAGGCGACCGGCTTCGTCACCGATGCGGAGAAGGTGCCGTCGAAGGAGGATGTGCCCGACCTGCCGGACGAGGCGCGCTTCGCCGGCTCGCTGGTGTTCGCGCCGCCACCGGGCGCCGTCGACTTGCGCCAGTTCTGGACCTGGTGGGAGTTCCGCCGCGGCGCCTGTTGGCGGCATCCGGAGGGCCCTGGCTCGACGATCGTGGGGCGCGAGGAGCATCCGGTCGTGCACGTGAGCTGGCGCGATGCGCAGGCCTATGCGAGGTGGGCGCACAAGCGGCTGCCGACCGAGGCCGAATGGGAGTATGCGGCGCGCGGCGGCCTCGACCAGCAGCGCTACGTGTGGGGCAAGGAGCCGCAGCGCGACGGCGCGTTCCACGCCAACATCTGGCAGGGCACGTTCCCACGCGAGAACACCGCCGCCGATGGCCACGTCGCCACCGCGCCGGTGCGCACGTTCGCGGCGAACGGCTTCGGCCTGTTCGGCATGTCCGGCAACGTCTGGGAATGGTGCGCGGACCGCTATCACCCCGAGGGCTACGGCGACGGCAAGGCGCTCGCGATCGACCCGCAGGGGCCGGCCGCCGCGTTCGATCCGCAGGAGCCGGGCGTCGACAAGCGCGTGATGCGCGGCGGATCGTTCTTGTGCAGCGACGTCTATTGCCTCGGTTACCTGCCGGGCACGCGGATGAAGTCGACGCCGGATACCGGGCTGTGCCATACCGGGTTCCGTTGCGCGGCGTCGGCGCCGCCGCCAGCCGCTGGCAAGCAGGCGTCGCCAGGCCGTGCGGTGCGGCGATGAGCGGCGCAGCCTCGGTTCGCAGCTCCAGTCAGCCGCTCGCACGGCCTGCTGGCGAAGCTGACTGGCAGTGGTGGGTGGTGTTCGGGCTGGCCTACGGCCTCGTGCTGTCGACCTACCTGGACCTGTATTACCTCCGGTGCTTCTTCTGGTTGTGGGTCTGGGTGCCGGTGTGGGTGAAGTGGCCGCCGGCGCAACGGGCGGCCACCGTGCTGGCCGCCGCCTACGCCTGCATGATGTTCGGCGTCTACCAGTGTCAGCAGGTTCTGCCTGAGCCGCGGTATTGGCCGGAGGAGCACCCGGCCTTCGGCGAGCACCCGGTGACGGTGCTGGCGGGCTTCCCGTGGGCTGGCGTCGAAGGGTGTCGGTCGCATCCGCTCGCCCACGATCGGGTGCCGCTGTTGATGGGCGTCGATGCGATGCTGGTCAACATGACCGCGTTCGTGGGCTTGTTCTGGCTGCTGCTGCTGCGCGCTCGTGCGGAGTGGTTGCGTGACCTGCTGTTCGTCGCGTCGGCGTTGGCCTCGCTGATGGGCATGGTCGGTGCGTGGGAGCTGGTCCGGATGTTCGATTGACCGGAACCGGTGCGCCCGGCGGGCCGCGCCGGCCTCTGGACTTCGACCCGGTGCCGTCGCGCAACGTGGCCGACTGTTCGAGGCGGCAAGGCTCAGTAGCATTTCATGCACCGGCGCGATGCCGCGCCGACCCTCACCGAGAGTTCCCCATGAACCCGCTTCGACCTACGCGGTCCCTGCTCCCGGCTGCCTTGCTGTTGCCCGTGGCGATGGCCCAACAGACGATCCGTGTGCCGGACCAGGCCGCGACGATCGAAGCCGCGATCGCGATGGCCGCCGACGGCGACCGCATCCTGCTGACGGCCGCCAGCTACCAGATCCCGGACACCGGTCTGTTGCTGACCAAGAGCCTCGTGATCGAGGCCGTCGGCGACAACCGCGCGGTGATCGACTACCCGGATTCGTCGTCGTGGGCGCAGCCCGCGAGCCCGGCGCTGCGCATCACCGGACTCGGTAGCCAGGGCCGCGTCGTCCTGCGCAATCTAACCTTCACCGGCGGCTACTCGATCTGGGCACAATCGACGGTTCGGTCGGCGGTCGTCGTCGTGCAGCTGCCGAGCGGCACCGGCGAGTTGGTCATGCAGGGGGTGCACGCGATCGGCGAAACGCGACACCAGAACGAGGCCTGTCCGGGGCTGCGGATCGACACGGGGCCCGGGGTCGATGTGCTGCTCCGCGATTGCCGGTTCGAGGGCGCCAATGGCCGGAGCCCGTTCTTCGCCGGTGGTGGTGACATCGAGTACCACGGCAGTCCGGGTGCGGTAGGGTTCTGCGCCGGCGTGTTGCTGGCCGAGTGCTCGCAGTTCGTCGGTGGCGCTGGTGGGAGTGCACCCGCGCTGTTCGGGGGACAGGGGCGGCGAGGTGGGGACGCGGCGCGTCTGCAAGCGGCGCAGTCGGCGCTCAAGAATTGCGATCTGGTCGAGGGGACCGGCGGCAGCGCCTATGTCTATGGACCCTGGTCTCAAACTGACCCGTGTCCTGCCTATGGTGCGCCCGGTCAATACGTGACCACGGCGGAACTGTACGACTGCGTGCGCACGGTGGTACCGCAGGGCTGTGGGCAGACCGTGCAGTACTGGCCGTTGCAGGTCGGCCGCAACGACGTCGAGTGCATCCCGCCGGCGACGGTGGGAGTTCCGTTCCGGTTCAAGGTGCGCGCCGAGGCCGCCGGGCTGGGCTTCACGATGTTGCTGGTCGGTTCGAGGGTCGGTGCGCTGGAGGTGCCGGGTATCGCCGGCCTGCTGCGCCTCGAGGATCCGGCGGGCGTCGGGATCCTGGCGCCGTCGACACCGACGTCGTGGACCGATGTATGGGTGGGCTCGGTGCCGGCGACGCTCGGCTGGTTGCCGACGATCGCCGTGCAGCCGCTCCACCTCGACAGCAACGGCTTGCGGTTCGGCTCGTTCGCGACGTTCACGGTGCGGTAGGGCCGGGTTCGCGTCGCGGTGGTGCGGCAGGGCCGGCGCCTCCGGAACGGAGCAGGGCAGCAGCGGGGAACGCCTCGGCGGCAGGACCGCGGGGTTTCTTGATATGGTCATGACTTCGGCGCGACGTCGCGCTCGCAAGGAGCATCAACCGTGAGTCCCCTTCGTCGTTTGCAATTGCTCGCCCCGATGGCGGCACTGCTGCCAACCGCTCTGGCGCAGCAGACCATCAGCGTTCCCGGTCAGGCCGCGACCATCGAAGCCGCGATCGCGATGGCCGCCGACGGCGACCGCATCCTGCTGACGGCCGCCAGCTACCAGATCCCGGATACCGGTCTGTTGCTGACCAAGAGCCTCGTGATCGAGACCGTCGGCGACAACCGCGCGGTGATCGACTCCCCGGATTCGCCGTCTGCGTTCGAGCCGGTGAGTCCGGCGCTGCGCATCACCGGCCTCGGCAGCCAGGGTCGCATCGTGTTGCGCAACCTCACCTTCACCGGCGGCTACTCGTTCTGGGCGTTCTCGACGGTCCGACCAGCGGTAGTCGTCGTGGACCTGCCGAACAGCAATGGCGAGCTGGTCCTGGAAGGCGTGCATGCGATCGGCGAAACGCGGCACCGGGACGAGGCCTGTCCAGGGCTGCGGATCGACACCGGTCCAGGGGTCGATGTCTTGCTCCGCAGCTGCCGGTTCGAAGGTGCTACCGGGTCGAGTCCGGTGTTCGCCCCCGGTGACGGGGAGTACGATGGCAGTCCGGGGCTGATCGGGACTTGCGGTGGTGCCTTGCTTGCGGAGTGCTCGCAATTCGTGGGGGGGGGCCGGCGGCAGGATGCCGCTGTGGCTACCAGTGCAAGGGAAGCGAGGTGGTGACGCGCTGCAGCTGCAAGCGCCGCTGTCGGTGCTCAAGAGTTGTGACTTGGTGGAGGGGATCGGCGGCAGCGCCTATTTGCATGGACCGCTTCCCTACCCGTTCCCGAACCCGTGCCCTTTCTTCGGAGCACCGGGTCAGTATGTGACCACGGCGGAACTCTACGATTGCGTGCGTACGGTGGTGCCGCAGGGTTGCGGCCAGACGGTGCAGTACTGGCCGCTGCAGGTCGGGCGCAACGACGTCGAGTGCATCCCGCCGGCCAGTGTCGGCGTGCCGTTCCGCTTCAAGGTGCGCGCCGAGGCGGCCGGGGTCGGCTTCACGCTGTTGCTGGTCGGCTCGCAGGTGGGGGCGATCAGCGTGCCGCCGATCGACGGACGGTTGCGCATCGAGGACGCGGTGGTGTTCGGCCTCCTGCCGCCGTCGACGCCGACCTCATGGACCGACGTCTGGGTGAACTCGGTGCCGGCGACGCTCGGCGTGCTGCCCACCATCGCCGTGCAGCCGGTGCACCTCGACGGCAACGGCTTGCGGTTCGGCTCGTTCGCGACGTTCACGGTGCGGTAGGCCGCGAGCCTCAGCCGAGCCGGCCCGCGCCGCAGTACACCGAGTGTCGGCCCTGCCGCGCGAAGCCGATCAGCGTCGCCCCGGCCGCCTCGCACAGGTCGAACGCGAGCGCACTCGGCGCCGAGACCGAGATCATGATCGGGATGCGCACCCGCAGGCATTTGGTGACGAGGTCGTAGCCGGCGCGGCCCGACAGCACCGCGGTGCAGCGCGCGAGCTCGGCGCCACCGCGCGCCGCCTGACCGATCGCCTTGTCGAGTGCGTTGTGGCGGCCGACGTCCTCGGCGACGGCGACCACTTCGCCGGTCGCGTTCGCGATCAGTGCGCCGTGGCAGCCGCCGGTCGCCGCGAACAGTGGTTGCCGGCTCTGCAGCGCCGCGACCAGCGCGTCGATGCGCGCCACCGGCAGCTTCGGCACGCCGGGCAGCAGCGGTGGGGTGCCGTCGAGGATCGACTGGGCATCGGTGAGGCCACAGACACCGCACGAACTGCGGATCTCGTGCGTGCGGGCGAGGCGCGAGCGGGCCAGTTCGCCGGGCGCGCGCGCCAGCGTCACCTGCAGTTCGTCGCTGCGGCGTCCGTCGGCGTCCGCCGGGTGCGCCGCGAACTCTACCACGTCGGCGGCGGCGGTGACGATGCCCTCGCCGAGCAGGAAGCCGAGCGCCAGGTCCTCGTCGCGGCCCGGCGTGCGCATCGTCAGCAGCTGCTGGCCGTGCACGATCATCAGCAGCGGCTCCTCGCGCACCAGCAGGTCGGCGCGGCCATCGGCCAGCGTGCGGCGCACAGCACCGGTGATGGGCTCGGGCAGCGGCTCGCTCATGGCGACAGGCTAGCGGCGGTAGGCCGTGCTACGCCAACTCGAACACCGGCCCGATCGGCCGGAACGGCAGTCGCCGCCCCGCCGGCAGCAGGAACGCGTGCGGCCGCCGTAGCACCAGCTGGTCGCAGAACCCGTCGGTGATGACCAGGATCGGGCCGTCGGGCGGGAAGTCCTCGCTGTGCTGGAGCAGTTCGATCGCCGGTTGCAGCTGCGTGCCGCCGCGGCCCTTCACCCGCGCGCGATCGGCGATGTCGGCCGGCGGCAGATAGCCGGCGTCGTAGGCGATCGCGTCGCAGTAGACGACGCGCACCGCGGGCACGTCGTGGCTCTCGGCGTAGGCCGCGATCGCCCCGAGGCCTTTGCCGAGCAGGCGCGGTTCCATCGAGCCGGAGGTGTCGAGCACGACCCCGAACGTGCGCGCCTTCTTGCGGTCCTCGGGCGTCACGTAGCGCGGTCGCGGGATGTCGGGCGTGCTCGCCTGCCGGCGGCTCGGCCGCGCGTAGCTGCGCTGTCGTTCGAGCGCCGGGAACCAGGTGTCGAACCACTGCGCCAGCTGCACGTCCCACGGGATCGCCGGCTGTTGCAGCGCGCGGATCTCCTCGACGAGACCGGCCGGCAGCAGGCCGCGGCCGGCGGTGTGCAGGTCGAGGCCACGGGCGAGGCACGAGCGGTAGAACGCGTCGAGGTCGGTGAAGTCGCCGACGCCGCGCGGGCCACCTTCGAGCATGTCGCCGAGCTGCGGGCCGCGCAGCGTCGCGAGCTTGCGCGCGAGCCGCAGGTCCTTGGCGATGCGGTCGTAGATCTCCTCGGCCGACATGCCCTGCAGCGCCGGGTCGTACAGCAGTCCCTGCGGCGGTGGGGAGCCGATCTGCATCTCGACCAGCCACGCGTTGATGACGAAGTCGCAGGCGACGTTCCACAGGAACGGATCGCGGCCGCGCCGCCGGTCGAGGTGCCGTAGGCCCACGTGCAGGTACTCGTGGGCGAGCACGAAGCGGGCCTGCTCGGGCTGCAGGCACGCGCGGGGACTGACGTAGACGACCTGCGCCTGTTCGTCGATCGCGGCCACCGCGATATCGAGCCGCGCACACAGTTCGGCGTCCTCGACCAGTTCGAACGAGCGGGCCAGCGCACCGAGCAGCGGATAGCTGCTGACGAACCATTCGCGGGCACAGGCGGCGATCGACTTGGTCGGTGCCGCGTCGAGCAGCGACTTGCGCACGCCGCCGGCGACGTCGATCGCGCTCTGCACCGCCACGCGCAGGCCGATCGCGAACAGTTCGGCCCAGTCGACCGGCTTGCCGTGCCTCATCGGGGGCGGACCGTCGAGGCGCAGGTCGCCGATGCCGGCTGCGGTCGACAGCGCCGCGACCGAGCGCGGTACGACGTCCTCCTGGAAGCGGCGATAGAGCCGTTCTTCGTCGCGCGCCGAGGGCTCGTCGGGCAGCGAGCCGCCGTCCGGGATGCGGCCGAGGCCGAGGCCCTTCAGGAAGCGCGCGGCAACCAGGTCGCACGCCGCGTTCCAGGCGACGGGGTCCGGTCGCGACTGGAAATGGCCGAACGCGTAGTGCAGCACGCAGTGGGCCAGCACCCACGACCACTCGTCGGTCTCGGCGCGGCGCTTGGGGTGCAGGAACACGATGCCGCACTCGTGCGCCACCGCCCACGCCGCATCGGGACAACGGCCGCTGCGCACGAAACGCAGCAGGTTGGCGAGCGGTGCCAACAGCGGATGGCGGCACACCAGCGCCAGCGCCGCGTCGAACTTCGCCTGCGCCTCGCGGCCCGCCTCGTCGCCGCGCCGATCACTTGCCATCGCGCCGCTCCACGAGCCGCGGCAGGTCGCGCACCACCTCGCGCAACAGCCACGCCGGCAGGCCACGTTCGCCGCTCTGCTCGGCGACCACGATCTGCGCGATCTCGAGGCTGATCGAGGCCAGCTGCTCGAGCAGCGCCTTGGCGCGGTGGGCGAGCTGTCGGTGCGCGCCGGTGACGTTGTTCTCCTCGGCCGGCAGCTCGCGGGTGAGGTGTACCTTGAACGCCTGGGCCAGGAAGTAGAGCAGGTCGCGGTCGTCGGCCTTGCCGGGCCAGCCGATCTCGCCGTCGAGGATCGCCTGCAGGCGATGGCGCCCGCGCCGCTGCTTCAGGAAGCCGAGGAACTGGCTCGCGTGGGCCGGGGTCAGGCAGCCGTAGACGAGCGCCTCGAGCGGGCGACCGGCGACCGCGTCCCCGAACTCGTGCAGCGCGTCGCTGAGCATGTGCCACGAGCGCGGTGTCGAGAACGGTTCCTCGTGCTTGGGCGGCTTGCTCCACAGGTGGTCGCTGCGCAGCTCGACGTATTCGAGCACGAACGGGTGGATGCCCGCCTCGCGCGCCCACTGCAGCCAGTCGGCGACCGACACCCGCAGGTGCACGTGCACCATGCGGTTGATCAGCGCCGACGACATCGTGCGCACGATCGCGCTGTCCTGGGCGCGGTTGCCGGCGCCGATCACGATCGAGCCCTCGGGCAGGTGGTACTCGCCGATCCGGCGTTCGTGGATCAGGCTGTAGAACGCCTTCTGCACCTCGTGGCTGCAGGCGTTGAGCTCGTCGAGGAACAGGCAGTACGGGGTGTCGCGCGCGATCGACGCCGGCGGGCAGAACCGGCTCTTGCCGTTCTCGATCTGCGGCACGCCGATCAGGTCCTCGGGGGCGAGCTGGCTGCCGAGCAGCGACACGCATGGCATGCCGAGGCGCTCGGCGAAGCGCGCCACCAGCGCCGACTTGCCGATGCCCGGCGCGCCCCACAGGAACACCGGGCGCACCACCGCGACCTCGAGCAGGAAGTCGAACAGCTCGCTCTGCGACAGCGTCACCGGGTCGTTCATGCCCGGGCAAGCTATCTCGGCCGCGCCGGACCGTCAGCGGCGCAGCAGCGGGAACAGCGCGAACAGCACCTGACCGGCGAGCCCGACCAGCGCGGTCGCGGAGTGATAGCGGGCGAAGTGGGCGGCGAGGTCGCGGCCGTTCAGCGCCGCGTCGAGGCCGCACTCCGCCGCCATCAACAGTGCGAACGCGACCGCGCTCATCAGCGCGCGCGCCGCGACCGAGGCCGGCACGGCGAAGCGGCGCAGGCACCAGCCGCAGGTCCACCACGACCACAGCAGCAGCAGCGGCAGCTCGAGGGCGACCGCCACCGGTTCGCCGACCGCCGGCACCAGCAGCGTGACGCGCACCGCGCCGAGCGCGAAGCCGGCGGCGAACACCACGCCGAAGTAGACCGCTCCGGCGAGCAGCGCGGCGCGCACCGCGGTCAGTTCCCGATCTGGAACGTCGCCGCGTTGCCGAGCGCGCCGCCGAACGGGTTCAAGCCGACATCGAACACGAACGGTTGCTGGTGCAGTTGCAGGCCGAGCAGGTTGTTCGCGTTCGGGATCGCCAGCGAGTAGGACGCCGTGCCGCCGCCGCCGACCAGCGTCGTCAGCAGGTCCGGACTCACGCGCAGGAAGCAGTTGGTGATGCCGAAGCCGGTCATGTCGACCGGCAGCGGCCCGAAGCTCGAGTTCTGGTTGCTGTTGCCGAGCGCCATCAGGCCGAGGTTGAGCGGCAGGTTGTTGACGATCACGAACATCGTCTGGCCGAGCCGCGGCAGCGTCGCGTTGATCAGTTGCGACACGCCGGCCGAGCTCGGGCAGCCGGTGCCGAAGGTCTGGTAGAAGGCCGGGAACGCGTCCTCGCTGCAGCAGCGGATGCACCAGACGCCGCTGTAGTAGATCGGACACAGGGGGATGCCGGTCACCGTCGCCAGCGCCGCGTCGCGCCAGCCCTGGCCCTGGATCTCGATCAGGCTGGTGCGCTGCGGCGTGATCGCCGGGTTGCACGCGAACGGGAAGGAAGGCTGCTGGGCGTTGTCGGTGAAGAAGTTCGCCGGCCAGCCGGTGGCGCAGGTTCCCGTCGGATGGAAGTTGACCTCCGTCCGGAAGCAGATCGCGAACCGCCGCACCGCGGGCGAGCCGGTCGGGGCCGCGGCGCCGACGATGATGTTGTAGGTGCTGGTGTCGAGCGTGTTCAGCGCGTGGCTCTGCACCTGCAGGTTCGAGGTCGACACCTGCGACAGGCTGAACACCTGCGTGCCCATGTTGACGGTGGCGCCGCTGAAGCTGACGCCGTCGTAGACCTCGACGTCGAGCGCGGCCTGGAAGCCGCCGACGCCGAGCGGTGCGCCCCAGGGCACCACCACCTGGGTGATGCGTTGCACGGGCATGTTGGCGGGCATCTCGAACACCACGCCGGCGCTCTCGCCCTCGCACATGCCGGGGATCACGGAGACCGCGGTGAGGCCGGTCGGGGTGATCGGCAACGAGTCGCGCTTCCAGAACGTGCCGCTGCTGGCGCAGCCCTGGGCGGAAATGGAACCGACGAGAATGCCGGCGCACAGCGCGGCGACAACGGACCAGTGACGCATGGATCCTCCGGAGGGGAGAGACGAGCCGAGACTGGCAATGGTCAGGGGCCTCGGGGCGCGCGTCAAGGCGGCTGGAGCTGGCCGGGCTCAGTCGGGTTGGATACCGTTCGCCGATGCGGATCCGGCGGCTGCTGCTCGAGAACTGGAAGAACTTCCGGTCGGTGGACGTGGAGTTGCCCGCGCGCGCGTTCTTGGTGGGGCCGAACGCCTCCGGCAAGTCGAACCTGCTCGATGCGATCCGGTTTCTCGGCGATGTTGCGCGGCCGGGCGCCGGTGGATTGCAGGCTGCCGTCGGCAGCGAGCGTCGCCAGGGCATGAGTCAGATCCGGTCACTGCATGCGCGGACCAAGAGCGATGTGGTGATCGAGATCGAGGTCGGCACGGAGACGGCGGAATGGCGCTACCGGCTCGAGATGAACGCCGACAAGAAGGCGGCCCGGGTCGTCCGCGAAGTCGTTCATCGGGACGGCAAGGTGTTGCTCACCCGTCCGCTGCCGAATGACGTCGACGACCCGGCGCTGTTGGCGCAGACGCATCTGGAGCAGCTGAGCGCCAACGCGAACTTCCGTCCGTTGGCCGAGTTCCTGGCCAGGATCACCTACCTGCACCTGGTCCCGCAGCTGCTGCGCGATCCCCAGCGCTTCGAACTGGTCGGCGGGGATCCGCTCGGCTCGGACTTCCTGCGTCGGGTCGCGAACGTGCCCAAGAAGACCCGCGACGCGCGGCTGCGGACCATATGCCGAGCGATGCGAGTGGCCGTGCCGAGCCTCGAGCAGTTGCAGGTCGACAACGACAAGTCAGGGGTTCCCCATCTGCGCGGCCAATTCAAGCACTGGCGGCCGAACGCAGGTTGGCAGGACGAACGCCAGTTCTCCGACGGTACGCTCAGGCTGGTCGCGCTGCTCTGGATCCTCACCGACGACCAGGCGCCGCTGCTGCTCGAAGAACCCGAGCTGTCGCTCAATGCCGCCGTCGTGCGCGAAATTCCTCGGCTGTTGCATCGGGCGATGCAGACTCGCCCGCGGCAGATCCTGGTCAGCACCCACAGCGCGGATCTGCTGGCCGATCGCGGCATCGCCCTGGAAGAGATCTTGATGGTCGTGCCGGCGGCGGAAGGATCGCGGGTCGTGCCGGCCGCGGGTCGCAAGGACATCCAGGTCCTGCTGGACGAGGGCCTCGATCCGGGCGCCGCCGTGCTGCCACTCACGGCGCCGTCCGGCATGCAGCAACGCAAACTGCCATTCCCTGCCTGACCATGGTGCTGTGGACCGCCGCCGTGGAGGGGGATGCCGATGTTGCGGTCGTGGCCGCGATCCTGGAGAGCCGCGGTCAACAGCTCGGACCGGTGCACGTGTGTGGTGGCAAGAGCAGGCTCGATGCGCGGCTGCGCGGCTACGTCGCGGCCGCCGCGCGGGCGCCGTGGATCATCCTGCGCGACCTGGACCGGGATGCGCCGTGCGCACCGGAGTGGTTGGCGCGCGAACCCGGCCGGTGGCGGGTGGGATGGGTTCGTTTGGCCGTTCGAGCCGTCGAGGCCTGGCTGCTGGCCGATCGTGATGCGGCTGCATCCTGGTTGTCGGTTCCGGTCGGCAAACTGCCTCGGCAAGTCGAGGTGCTCCCCGATCCGAAGCTCGTCCTCCAGAACCTCGCCGCCGCATCGCGATCCGCCACGATTCGGCGGGATGTGGTGCCGCGCGGCAGCGCCCGCATCGGACCTGGCTATGTGGATCAGGTGCGTGAGTACTGCGCGGGACGGTGGCGACCCGACGTTGCCGCCGGCGGCAGCGACAGCCTGCGGCGGCTGCTGCACCGGCTCGATGGCCGCAATGCGTGACCGGCCTCGCGCGTGCGCTCGCGCGCCGCGCTGCGTAGCATCCTTCGCCTCATGCTGCGCCTCGTCTCGCTGTGCGGAATCGTCGTCATGCTGGCGCTCTGCTTCGCACTGTCGCGGGATCGACGCGCGATCCGCTGGCGCCTGGTCGGGGTCGGGTTGCTGCTGCAGGCCGTGCTCGGCCTCACGTTCCTGTACTGGGAGGCCGGCAACGCGGCACTGCAGTGGTTCGGCGGCCGCGTCGACGCGTTCCTGAAGCTGTCGCAGGGCGGCAGCGAGTTCGTGTTCGGCGCGCTGGCGAAGGGCGACCGGGTCGGCGCCGCGTTCGGGCCCGGCAACGGCTTCCTGTTCGCCTTCATGGTGCTGCCGACGCTGATCTTCTTCAGCGCCTTCATGGCGGTGCTCTATCACCTCGGCGTCATGCAGTGGATCGTGCGGCAGATGGCGCGCGTGATGGTGCGGCTGCTGGGTACGTCCGGCAGCGAGTCGCTGTCGGCGTGTGCGAACGTGTTCGTCGGGCAGACCGAGGCGCCGCTGCTGATCAAGCCGTTCCTCGCTCGGATGACGATGAGCGAACTGCACGCGATCATGGTCGGTGGCTTCGCGACCATCGCCGGCGGCGTGTTCGCGCTGTACGTCGGCTTCGGCGTCGATGCCGGGCACCTGATGGTCGGTTCGGTGATGGCGGTGCCCGCGGGCCTGATCTGCACCAAGATGCTGTGGCCGGAGACCGAACGCAGCGAGACCATGGGCAGCGTCGGCAAGGTCGAGGCCGAGGCCTATGGCAACGTCGTCGAGGCGGCGGCCGCCGGCGCGGGGGACGGGCTGAAGCTGGCGCTCAACGTCGGCGCGATGCTGATCGCGTTCCTCGGCCTGGTCGCGGTGCTCGATGCGGCGCTCGGTCTGTTGCCGGGGGCGCTGTCGGTGAAGGGCCTGCTCGGCTGGGTCTTCTATCCGATCGCCGCGGTCATGGGCGTGCCGTGGCACGAGGTGCCGATCCTCGCCCAGCTGCTGGGGACCAAGATCGCCGTCACCGAACTGGTCGCCTACGCGGACCTGGGCCCGATGATCAAGAACGGCACCGTCTCGCCGCGCACGGCGATGATCGCCAGCTTCGCGCTGTGCGGCTTCGCCAACATCGGCAGCGTCGCGATCCAGGTCGGTGGGCTCGGGGCGATCGCGCCCGAACGCCGCGGCGACCTAGCACGGCTCGGCCTGCGGGCGATGTTCGGCGGCGCGATCGCGACCTGCATGACCGCGTGTGTGGCCGGCGTGCTCGCCAGCGAGGGGGGCTCGTGAGCCAGCTCGGCGAACTGGAGTCGATCGATCGTGCGGTCGCCGTGCTGCGTGAACGGCTCGGCCCGGCGCGGGTGGCCGGGCTGCGGCTCGGCATGGTGCTCGGCAGCGGCTTGAAGGGCTTCGTGCGCGTGCTGCAGGAGCCGCTCGAGATCCCGTTCCGCGAAGTGCCCGGCTGGCCGCAGCCGCTGGTCGAGGGGCACGGCGCCTCGCTGGTGGTGGGCACGGTCAGCGGGCTCGGGGTCGCCTGCCTGTCCGGCCGCGTGCACCTCTACGAAGGCTGGCGGCCGAACGACGTCGTGCGCGCGGTGCGCACGCTGCGGCGGCTCGGCATCGGCTCGTTCCTGCTGACCAACGCCGCCGGTGGCATCGCCGATGACATGGCGCCCGGCGACCTGATGGTGCTGCGCGACCACCTGAACCTGACCGGCCAGTCGCCGCTGATCGGCCCGCACGAACCGGCCTTCGGACCGCGCTTTCCCGACCAGACCAGGGTCTACAGCCCGCGCCTGCAGCAGCTGCTGCTGGCCACCGGGGCGCGGCTGCGCCCGGGGGTCTATGCCGGGCTGCTCGGGCCGTCGTACGAGACGCCGGCGGAGATCCGCATGTTGCGCACGCTCGGTGCCGATGCGGTGGGCATGAGCACGGTGCACGAAGCGATCGCCCTCAACGCGATGGGGGCCGAGGTCGCCGGTCTGTCGTTGGTCACCAACCTCGCCGCCGGCATCTCGCCGCAGCCGCTGGCGCACGACGAAGTGGTCGCCGCCGGTGTGCAGGCCGGCGCGGCGCTGATCGCGCTGGTGCAGGACTTCTGCAAGCGTCTCGGGGCCAGTCGGAGCGGCAGCGTATGACCGAAGTGGCGATCCGGTGGTATCGCCCCGGTGACGAGCACGCGATCCTGCAGACGTTCAACCTGGTGTTCCGCGAAGTGTGCGGGCCGGGCTACGTCGACCGCACGCTCGAGCAGTGGCGCTGGGCGTATCTCGACAACCCGGCCGGGCACCGCATCTCGCTCGCGGTCGCCGCCTGTGGCACCGTCGCGTCGCAGTACGCGGGCATGCCGATGTTCTGCGACACGCCGTGGGGCGAGCGCCGGTTCGTGCACTGCGTCGACTCGATGACGCACCCGGCGTTCCGCGCCGGGCTGAAGACGAAGAGCCTGTTCGTCGAGACCTGCATGCCGTTCTGGGCGCACTGCATCGACATCGGTGACGCGCTGTTCTACGGCTTCCCGGTCGACGCCGCGTTCCGGATCGGTCAGCGCTACCTGAAGTACGTGATGATGACGGTGGTCGACTACCTGATCCGCGACCTCGCGGCGGGTGCGCTGACGGCGCCGGCGGGCATCGAGGTGGTGAAGGTCGACGTCGTGCCGCCCGATCTCGGCAGCCTCTACGAACAGGTGCGCGCCGACAAGCAGTGCCTGACGCGCCGCGACTACCGCTACATGCACTGGCGCTATGTGCAGAACCCGGCGCGCGCCGACTACGAGCTGTGGACCGCGCGGCGCGGTGGTCGGCTGCTCGGCCTGATGGTGGTGAAGCCAGCGAGCGGACTCGCGCCCGACGCGGCGACGATCGCTGACTGGCTGGTGCCCGAGCACGACAGCACGGCTGCCGACGCGCTGCTAGCGGCCGCGGTGCGGCGCCAGCAGCAGCAGGGCAAGCAGCGGCTGATGACGGTGTTCCCGACCTGGTCGCACGAGAGCCGAGTGCTGCAGCAGCGCGGGTTCGTGTGGACGCCGTCGGCGAACTGGCTGCAGCGGCGCCTCGTGCACAACATCTGCATCCCGCAGGTGACCGCGGAGTTCCTCGCCGAGCGCTGGTGGTTCACGCTCGGCGACAGCGATCTGGCGTGAGGCGCGGTGGCGTTGCGGAGCGCCGAGGGTGAAGTTTGCCAAAGTTCAGAAAGAACTAAGCGGCTCCCGACAATCGGGGAACTCCCATGCCTGACCCTGCTGGCGTAGCTGAGGAGGGGGCCGACCTGCCACAGAGCATTGGTCCGTACACCGTGCTGTGTCGCCTTGGATCCGGTGGGGCGGCCTCCGTCTACCTCGCGGAGGCACCTCCACCGGTGACTCGGCGGGTGGCAATCAAGCTGCTGCACGCTGGTGTGCTGGCGGCAGAGGATCTGACTCGATTTCAGATGGAACTCGGGGCTCTCTCCGCGTTCGGCCATGGGAATGTGGCGATCTTCTACGACGCGGGTTTGTGGCAGGGCCGTCCGTACCTCGTTCTCGAATGGGTCGAAGGCGGGGTCTCGATCACGGACTTCTGCCAGCAGCACGAGCTGCCATTGCGAGCCCGACTCGATCTGTTTCTGCAGGCGTGCGCCGGGATCCAGCATGCGCACGAGCGGGGCATCGTGCATTGCGATGTCAAACCGGCCAACCTGTTGGTCGGCACGCGAGAACCCTCCGTCGTGAAAGTGATCGACTTCGGCTTGGCGCGGGCTCTGGGTGCTGCAGCCGCGTCATCGGTGGCTCCTCGGATCGCGCCGGTTGTGGGTACGGTCGCCTATCTTGCTCCCGAGCAGGTGTCGGCGCCGGATGTGCTCGACCTCCGCACCGACGTGCATGCGCTCGGTCTGGTGCTCTTCGAGTTGTTGACCGGCGAACGGGCACACGCGGAGGATGCGCTGGCGCCGCTCGAGATCGCAGGACGGTTGCTGTTGGTCGCCGCCGGTGTCGACGAGCGACCGAGCGATCGGTGTGGTGAGGCAATCGTCGGAGTCCGGGCGCGGGATCTGCGGGGGCCTCTGGACTGGATCGTGGCTAAGTCGCTTGCAGTCGATCGTTCGCAGCGCTTCGGCAGCGTCGCTGAACTGGCGGCTGATGTGAGCCGCTTCTTGTCAGGGGAAGTTGTCACCGCGGGTCCGGCTCCGGTCGGTTATCGCGTCAGAGGTTGGTTGCGGCAGAATCGTGCGGCGGTGGCATCGGCGGCCTTGGTGATCGTATCCCTGGTCGCCGGGACTGCAGCGGCTGCGGCCTATGCTGCTGAAGCCGCATTGGCGGCCCAGGCTGCGGAATCGGCTCGGCTGGCGGCCGTGCATGCGGCCACACGCTTTGATTTGCTGGCCGACGGAGCGCGCTACCGTCAGGCGATCGAGGCGGCAGACTCGTTGTGGCCGGTCGGCCCGGAACTGGTGCCGGCGATCGATCGCTGGTTGCACGAGTTCGGCGAGCCGCTGGCGGCCCGGTTGCCCATCTACCGTGCGACAATTGCAGAACTGTCGGCGAGTGCGTCCCCTGTGCTCCAAGCCGACCCCACCGAGGAGGAGCCGAGCCGCTCGCCGTTCCACCCGATCGGTCACCGTCTGCAACACCTGGCCATCTGGCGCGCGGTCGTGGAGCCGCTGGGGCCGGTATGGAATGCGGCGCCGGCAGCCCTCGGCCCGGAGGCCTTCAGCGACTACTCGGCGAGCATGGAGATACTTGCCGCGTCGTTGTCCTTGCCGGCCGAAGCGGGGGCCCAATTGACTCCGTCTTTCCCACAGGACCGCGACCTGGTCTTGTGGCAGCAGACCCGAGAGCTGGTGGCGGGGATCGAGGCCATGACCGGAGACCTGGGTCTGCTGGCGCGCATCCGTCAGCGGCGCTCGGATTGTCTTGCTGCCGCGGATAGGTCCCTACATGTCCTGGCGGCGGTGGCGGCCTGGACTGCAGCCGCGGCGCGGGTGGCCGCAGACCCTCGATTCCCCGGAGTATTGCTACAGCCGATCGCCGGGCTGCTGCCCTTGGGCCCCGATCCGCAGTCGGGGCTCGAGGAGTTCGCCCATCTCGATTCAGGTGCCATTCCGCTTCGAGACCCCGGAGGCGAACTCGTCCTGCCCGACGATTTCGGCATCGTGCTCGTGTTGCTGCCACCGGCGCGAACCTGGATCGGGGCCCAGAGCCGAGATCCTCGACAACGAAACTATGACCCGTGGGCGCTCCCCAACGAGGGGCCCGTGCATGAGATCACGCTGCCGTCGCTCCTGGTCAGCAAGTTCGAGTTGACGATCGCGCAGTCGATGCGATACAGCCACGTTGAAAATGGCGGCAGGGAGAACTTGCTCAGCCACGACATCTCGATGGAGGTTGCCTTGGAGCTGGGGCGGAAGGCGGGATTGATGGTGCTCACGGAGGATGCATGGGAGTATGCGTGCCGAGCGGGCTCCACCACGCCCTGGTGGTGTGGAGAAGACACGGAGTCCCTTTCGTCGCGGCCGGGAGTTCCGGCTGCGGCCAACCTCGCATCGTTGGAGTTCGGCCCGGCCCTGTGGGCTCAAGCATGGGAGGCACCGGACCACCGCGATGGCTACCGGATGTCTGCGCCACCGGCAGCGCTCCGCGCCAATGCCTTCGGCCTCCATCATGTGCATGGCAACGGCGCCGAGGTCTGCGTCGGCCGACATGGCGGTGCCGTGTTGCGCGGTGCATCATGCTTCTCGAGTCCTGCCGAGGCGCGCTCGGCGGCCAGATGCCGGGTCGCGACTGCGTCGCTCTTTCTTGGGCCCACGGTGCGATTCGGGCGGCGACTCGAGCCATGAACCGACCGCCGGAAGCCCCTCCGACCGATTTGTCTGCCGCCCCGGCGGCGCAGGTCGATGGACTCGCCGACCAACTGTTCCGTCGTTGCTTGCCGACCGGCTCCGCCCAGCCGACTGCCGAGGCCTGGCGCCAATGGCTGGACTCAGTGCAGGCCGCGGTCGTCGAGTTCGGTGGCACGAGCATCCGCTTGCACTGCGGAGGGCACCAACTGCTCGAGCGCATCGGCGAAGGGGCGTTCGGCGTAGTCTATCGGGCTCGTCGGCCGGCGCCGGCCGACGGCAGCGTCGCCATCAAAGTCCTGAAGGGGCACCTCGTCGGCTCGGAGGCCGTCAGCCTGTTCCAGCGCGAGGTCGCCTTGGCTTCGCGGCTCGACGACCCACGCACTGTGCGGGTGCTCGGCAGTGGCATGGCAGACGGTCGCCCCTACCTCGTGAGCGAACTGGTGGAGCATGCCCTGCCGATCACGGTCTACTGCGACCGGCACCGGCTGGGTCTTCGAGCGCGACTCGCCTTGCTGGCCGAGGTCGTGCGAGGGGTCGCTCATGCGCACCGATGCGCGGTGCTGCACCGGGACCTGAAGCCGAGCAACATCCTGGTCCAGTCTGAGCCCGGTGCCCCGGCTGCCAGGGTGAGGGTCGTCGACTTCGGCCTCGCGCGAGCGATCACGGCCGGCTCCGCGGGCAACTCGCTGTGGTCGCTCGACGGTTGGCTGCTCGGCACCCCCGCCTACATGGCGCCGGAACAGGCGCGGGGACGGCGGGACCTGGATGTGCGCGTCGATGTCTACGCGCTCGGGGTGGTGATGTTCGAACTACTCACGGGCAGCCTGCCATGGCACGACACCGAACTGCTGCGGGCTGACGCGGCGACGCAATTGCGAGCTGTGGACAACGGGCCGCTACCGCTGCCCGGCCACCGGCTGGCGCAGCTACCTGCCGCCAGCGAACGACCATGGTCCGTCGTCGACCTGCGAGGTGAACTCGACTGGATCGTGGCGCGGGCGATGGCGTCGGATGCAGCCGAGAGGTACCCGGAGGCGGCTGCCTTCGCCGAGGATCTGGAGCGGTTCCTCGAGGGGCGCCCGGTCGCGGCCGCACCCAGGGGGGGCACCTACGCTCTGCGCTGTTGGGCCCGCCGGAACCGGACCGCCGCATCGGGCCTGGCGTCGGCGGCGGTCCTGCTGATCGTCGCCTTCCTGATCAGTTCGGTCCTGGCCTGGTCCGCGGCCGGCGATCGCGCCGACCGGGTCGCTGCGCAGGGGGCGGCGGAAGCGACGCTGCGCCGGTTCGACCTGCTGGCCGAAGACGTGCGGCTGCGCCGCGCCGAGCTGCTCGCCGAGACGCTCTATCCAGCCGGGCCGGCACGCGTGCCCGCGCTGCGAGCCTGGCTTGCCGACTATGGCGAGCCGATCCGGTCCGGGCGGGCGGCGTTGGCAGCCGCCGTGGCTAAGGAGCGCGCCTTGGTTGAGGGCGGGGACCGCGCCGCCTTGCCGGATCTGCTGCGGGAAGGAGAGCGCCTACTGGCTGCCGTGGACCGCTGCATCGGGACCGGGGCCTGTGTAAGGGTGGCGGCGCATCTGGCGCAGTGGTCCAGCCCGCCGGTGGTGGCCGACGCCCGGTGGCGCCACGTCGCCGCCGGGCTGGCGGCGGATCCACGCTTCGTGGGAGTACAGCTGTCGCCGCAGCCCGACTTGGTGCCGCTCGGTGCCGACCCGACCAGCGGGCTTCAAGAGTTCGCCCACTGGCTGTCCGGCGATGTGCCGCGCCGCGGACCCGATGGCCGGCTGGAGATCCCGGCCACAGC
>JALORC010000111.1 GCA_025459175.1 Planctomycetota bacterium
GCAAAGTGACCCGGAGCGACGACAGGTCGAAGTACAAGCGAGTCGCGTCGGGAGACCTCGTCTACAACATGATGCGCGCTTGGCAGGGCGGCTTCGGAACGGTCGCTGTCGTGGGAATGGTCAGTCCGGCGTATGTCGTCGCCCGACCAAGGACGCGGTTCCTCACGTCGTTGGTTGAGGCCCAGCTTCGTACGCCGAATGCTGTCGTGCAGATGAAGCGGCAGTCGCGCGGCATTACCGACTTCCGACTGCGGCTCTACTGGGAAGAGTTCAAGGAGATTCGTGTCACCCTCCCGCCCGCGAAAGAGCAGGACTCGATCGATGCGTTCATCACGCGTGAGTCGGCGAGGATCGACGCGCTCGTGGCGGAGCAGCAGCGGCTGATCGAGCTGCTGAAGGAGAAGCGGCAGGCCGTGATCTCGCACGCGGTCACCAAGGGCTTGGACCCGAAGGCCAAGATGAAGCCGTCGGGCATCGAGTGGCTCGGCGACGTTCCCGCGCACTGGGAGGTCAAGCGACTGAAGCACGTCTCTCCGTTCCTCAGCGTGGGCATCGTCATCAACCCCAGTTCTCTGGTGGCTGATGAGGGGCTCCCGTTCATCTACGGTGGCGACATTCGCGAAGGTGTCATCGACTGGGGCAACGCGAGGCGAATCACACCCGAAGCAAGCCACCTTCACGCGAAGACTGTCCTCGAGGATGGCGACCTGCTCGTCGTGCGTGTCGGGGCTCCTGGTGTGACCGCTGTCGTGCCCGCTGAATGCGCGGGCGGCAACTGCGCGTCCGTAATGCTGATGCGCCGCGGCAACTTCAACTCACGATGGCTGTGCTCCTTGATGAACACGCGAGTGGTGCGGTTTCAGGTTGAGGGGGCGCAGTACGGAGCTGCCCAAGAGCAGTTCAACATTAGCGATGCCGTCAACTTCTGGGTTCCTGTACCGCCGCGGGAAGAGCAGGATCAGATCCAGGCGCATTGCGACAACGCCGCTGGTCAGTTCGACAAGCTGGTCGAAGGCGCCAAAATGGCTATCACTCTCCTCCAAGAACGCCGCACCGCCCTGATCTCCGCCGCCGTAACCGGCCAGATCGACGTTCGTTCTCTCGAGCCGCGGGGGAGCCTCGAGTGCAACGCCGGCTCGAAGAAGGATGACGCGAGCCTCACGATCTCCGAAGCCGCCTTCGAGGCCTTCTGCACGGATGTCTCGATTCCGTTCGTTCGCATCCCGCGCAAGCAAAACGAACGAACCGCGGACTACCTCGTGAACTCGGGAGCGCAGCAGTTCGTCGTCGAGTTGAAGCAGTTCGATCCGAACGAGGAGGAGGAGGCCGCCATCGCGGCTCGCGCCGAGGGCAAGATCGTGGCGCAAGGAGGCGTGCCCGGCAGTCGCATCAGGTTGGCGATCCAGAATGCCGCCCCGCAACTGAAGCTCAGTTCCGGCGGTCGCTTGCCTGCGATGCTCGTGGTCTACAACTGCACCGGCGTGAACATGCACACCGACCCCTATTCGGTTGCCACGGCGATGCAGGGGCTGGACGTGATCGACATCGCGGTTCCTGCGGAGACCTCAGAGTCGCCAAATTTCGGTCCTCCACGCTCGGGGCCCAAAAAGAAGATGACCGCCAACTCCCATACGTCGATCAGCGCCATTGCGGTGCTTGGCGACAACCTCGACGGACGCATGCGGCTGGACGTGTTCCACAACCGCCATGCGAAGAACCCGTTGGACCCGGACAAGCTTCGCGGGCCGCGGGTGCATCACTGGCGATTGCCGGACGGGGCTCGATCCAGCCTGGTCGAGTGGGATCCGGTGTAGGCACCCGTACTGGCATCGCCCGTCAGCTCTCGCTGACCGACTCGAGGAGATTCCAGGGCGCAGCTCGGCGGTTCGCGAGTGCGTCGTCGACCCCGGCCGGTGCGTGCGGCGATCGGGCGAAGTTCATCCTCACGCCGACTCCGGAGCGCGCTACCATCCCAGCCCATGACGGCAGGTGACGAGATCCCGGAGGTCTTCCAGTTCGAGGACGAAGCCGCCTCGTTCGACGCGCTCGGCAAGGAGAACGGCTTCCGCTACTGGAGCGCGCGCCAACTCCAGGCCCTGCTCGGCTACGCCTCGTGGAAGAGCTTCGAGCAGGTCGTCAACAAGGCGGTCGCCGCCTGCATGACCCTCGGCATCCCGGTGATCGAGAACATCCTGCAGACGCAGACCGTCATCGACGATGTCGAGGCGCCCGACTACAAGCTGTCGAAGTTCGCCTGCTACCTGGTCGCCATGAACGGCGATCCCAAGATCGAGGCCGTGGCCAAGGCCCAGGCCTACTTCGCGGCGATCGCCGAGGCCGTGCAGAAGTACGTGAAGAGCGCCGAGGACATCGAGCGCCTCGACATCCGCATGCAGCTGCGCGATCGCGAGAAAGGCCTCAGCTCGGTGGCGAGTAGGCACGGCGTCGAGACCTACGCCTTCTTCCAGGATGCCGGTTACCGCGGCCTGTACAACATGTCGCTGCGGCAGCTGCGCCAGCACAAGGGGCTGGACGGCAAGCAGGTCCTGCTCGACTTCATGGGCAAGCGCGAGCTGGCGGCGAACCTGTTCCGCCTGACGGAGACCCAGGCGCGCATCGAGAACAACGACATCCGCGGCCAGAAGCCGTTGGAGGTCGCCGCCTCGGATGTCGGTCGCGAAGTGCGGGCGATGATGCTGAAGCAGGGAGGGGCGCCGCCCGAGGATCTGCCGCTGCGGGCCGACATCAAGAAGATCGGCACCGACCTGCGCGCGACCCACAAGCAGCTGAAGAAGCCGGCTGCGGGCAAGGGCAAGAAGCCTGGCAAGAAGTAGGCGGACCTGGTCATGAGCGCCCACCAGGAGATCGCCTTCGAGAACGACATCTGCGCGCACCTCGCCCAGCACGGCTGGCTCCACGAGAAGGGTGACGCAGCCCAGTACGACCGCGCCCGCGCCCTGTTCCCGCCCGACGTGATCGCCTACGTCGCCGAGACCCAACCGACCGCCTGGCAGACCCTGCAGAAGACTCACGGCCCGAAGGCCGAGGCCCTGCTGCTCGACCGCCTGCGCGCTCAGATCGACCAACGCGGCACCCTCGACGTCCTGCGTCGCGGCATCGAGCTGATGGGCCTGCCGAAGGAACTCAAGCTCGCCGAGTTCAAGCCGGCCCTCGCCACCAACCAGGACATCCTCACGCGCTACCGGCAGAACCGCCTGCGCGTCGTGCGCCAGGTGCGCTACTCCCTGCACAACGAGAACAGCATCGACCTCGTGCTGTTCTGCAACGGCATCCCGGTCGCCACCCTGGAGCTGAAGACCGACTTCACCCAGAGCGTCAAGGACGCCATCGACCAGTACCGCTTCGATCGACAGCCGCGCGGCAGGGCGGCGGCGACCGAGCCGCTGCTCGCGTTCCCGGGCGGAGCCCTCGTGCACTTCGCCGTCAGCAACCGCGAAGTGCACATGACCACGCGCCTCGACGGCGCTGCGACCGTGTTCCTGCCGTTCAACCAGGGCGACCACGGCGCTGCTGGCAACCCGCTGAACGACCGCGGCCACCGCACCGCGTACTTGTGGGAGCAGGTGCTGCAGCGCGACAGCTGGCTCGAGATCCTCGGCCGCTACCTGATCGGCAAACGCTCGGACAACGGCCAGCTGACCAGCGTGCTGTTCCCGCGCTTCCACCAGCTCGACGTCACCCGCAAGCTGCAGGCGGCGGTGTTGCGGGACGGGGCGGGAGGTAGGTACCTGGTCCAGCACTCGGCCGGATCCGGCAAGACCAACTCGATCGCCTGGACCGCGCACTTCCTCGCCGAACTGCACCGGCCGGACGGGCAAGGTGGCGAGCAGAAGGTGTTCGACAGCGTGCTCGTCGTCAGCGACCGCAACGTCATCGACAAGCAGTTGCAGGAGGCGCTGTTCGACTTCCAGCGGCAGGTCGGCGTGGTCGCGTTGGTCACGGGCGAGGGCGGCAGCAAGAGCGCGGAACTGGCGGAGGCCCTGTCCGGGACCAAGAAGATCGTCGTCTGCACCATGCAGACCTTCCCGTTCGCCCTGGCCGAGGTACGGAAGTTCGCGGCGACATCGGGCAAGCGCTTCGCGGTGATCGCCGACGAGGCGCACAGTTCGCAGACCGGTGAGGCGGCTTCGAAACTCAAGGCCGTGCTGACGGCCGAGGAGCTCGCCGAGCTCGGCGACGGCGGCGAGGTCAGCAGCGAAGACGTGCTCGCGGCGCAGATGGCGGCGCGTGCGGACGACCGGGGCATCACCTTCGTCGCCTTCACCGCGACACCGAAGAACAAGACCCTCGAGATCTTCGGCACGCGACCGGATCCGGCCCGCAAGCCTGCGCCGGACAACGTGCCGGCACCGTTCCACGTCTACTCCATGCGCCAGGCGATCGAGGAGCAGTTCATCCTCGACGTGCTGAAGAACTACACCAGCTACAAACTCGCATTCCGGCTCGCGCACGAAGGGCGGGAGGTCGACGACGTCGAGGTGGATCGCAGTGCGGCCCTGAAGCGGATCATGGGGTGGGTGCGGCTGCACCCGTACAACATCGCGCAGAAGGTGCAGATCGTCGTCGAGCACTTTCGGGCCCATGTGGCGCCGTTGCTCGAGGGCAGTGCGAAGGCGATGGTCGTCGTCGGCAGCCGCCAGGAGGCCGTGCGCTGGAAGCTGGCGATCGAGAGGTACGTCGCCGAGAAGCAGTATGCGATCGGCACGCTGGTCGCGTTCTCCGGCGAAGTGAAGGACGCGGAGTCCGGGCCCGAGGCGTTCACCGAGCACAGCAAGACCCTCAATCCTCGCCTGAACGGACGCGAGATCCGGGATGCGTTCAGCAAGCCGGAGTACCAGATCCTGCTGGTCGCGAACAAGTTCCAGACCGGCTTCGACCAGCCCCTGCTGTGCGGCATGTACGTCGACAAGCGGCTCGCCGGCATCCAGGCGGTGCAGACGCTGTCGCGGCTCAACCGGGCGTGTCCCGGCAAGGACACCACCTACGTGCTCGATTTCCAGAACGAGCCGGCCGATGTGCTGGCGGCGTTCAAGACCTACTACGAGACCGCGGAACTGGCGACGACGACGGACCCGAACCTGGTCTACGACCTGCGCAGCAAGCTCGACGCGGCCGGCTGCTACGACAGCTTCGAGGTCGAGCGGGTGGTGGCGGCCGAACTGCGGTCCGGAGCTTCGCAGCGCGAGCTGGCAGCCGCCATCGAGCCGGTCGCCGACCGCCTGCTGAAGCGCTACCGCAGTGCACAGGAGGTGCTGCGAGCGGCCGAGGCCAGGCGCGACGCGGCGGCCGCCAAGGCGGCGCGGGAAGAGCTCGAGGCGCTGCAGCTGTTCCGGTCCGACCTGGGCTCGTACCTGCGTCTCTACACCTTCTTGTCGCAGGTGTTCGACTTCGGCAATACCGCGATCGAGAAGCGCGCGATCTTCTACCGGCGCCTGCTGCCGCTGCTCGTGTTCGGGCGCGAGCGACCCGGGGTCGACCTGAGCCAGCTGCAGTTGACCCATCACGCACTGCGGAATCGCGGCGTGCAGCCGATGGACCTGCGCGAAGGGCCGTCGCCACAGCTCGATCCGATCGGCGCCGCCGGCAGCGGAGTGGTGCAGGAGCGCGAGAAGGCGGCGCTGGCGGCGATCATCGCCAAGGTCAACGAGCTGTTCGAGGGCGAGGTGACCGACCAGGACAAGCTCGTCTACGTGATGCAGGTCATCCGCACCAAGATGATGGAGTCGCCGACCCTGCAGCAGCAGGCGGCGAACAACTCGAAGGAACAGTTCGCGGCGTCACCGGACCTCGGCCGCGAGCACACGGCGGCGATCATGAGCGCGCTCGACGCGCACACCGTGATGAGCACGCAGGCACTCGCTTCGGAGATCGTGCGCGCCGGCATGCTGGCGCTGCTGTTGGACCATGGTCGTCTCTACGAAGGACTGCGCGAGCGCCGCGCCACCCCCTGACTGCCGCCAACACCTGACGCGCAATCGCTTCACCCGCAGCTCGCGATCACCTCGACGCAGCGCCGCGTGTTCAGCTGCAGCCGCGCCGGTTCGCCGACCTCGACGCCCGGCACCCACAGCACCCGATCCTGCGCGTCGACCAACAGCGGCAGCCGATCGCGGTCGAAGCGCGGCACGTGGCGGCTCTGCAGGAAGCGGCGCAGTTCGAGTTCCTGCGCACAGCCGAGCGGGTGGAAGCGGTCGCCACTGCGCCGCGCGCGCAACCGCCACGGCAACACCGTGCCGCGTGGATCGAGCAGCGCGCGCAGCCGGCCGGCTTCGTTCGGCGACGGCGACAGCGGCGGCAGTGGGTGTTCGAACGCTTCGAGCATCCACTCGGTGGCGCCGAAGCGCTGGCGACCGCCGTCCCAGCGGAACAGCTGTGGCTCGCCAGGCGGCGCGCCGGCGCGGTCCGGATCGACCAGCAGCAGCCCGTCGCGGATCCGTTCGACCAGCAGCCCGCCGCGGCCGGCCAGCCGCTTGCCGTCGGCCATCGGCAGCAGCGCCATGACCCGCTGCAGCCACACCGTGGGCGGCGACTCGCCGTGCGGGTGCAGCGCCAGGTGGGCCTGCCGCAGCGCTTCCTCGACGAACGGCAGCGCGTTCTCGTCGAGCCCGCGCAGGTCGAGTTCGCAGCGCCACGCGGTCTTGTGCCGCGCCCGCTGGCTGAGGATCCGCAGCCCCTGCGCCTCGACGATCTCGTTGGCGGCGCGCGCGGTGCTGGCGACCGTCATCAGCGCCACGTCGAGCCCGATGCCGAGCGACTGCCGCAGTTGCGGGATCATCTCGAGACGAAGCTGGTTGCGGGCGTAGCTCGGGTCGAGGTTGGTGGTGTCGTGGTAGGCGGCTTCGCCGATCTGCGCCAGCACCGATTCGAGCGTGGTGCGGCGCGTGCGCAACAGCGGCCGCACCAGCAGCAGCCGGTGTTCGCCGCGGCCGAGCCAGCGCGCTTCCGGGATGCCGGCGAGGCCGCGTGGGCCGGTGCCGCGCAGCATGCGGAACAACACGGTCTCCAGGTTGTCGTCGGCGTGATGGGCCGTCACCAGCAGTCCGGCCTGGTGCTCGGTCGCGACCTGCAGCAGCGCCTGGTAGCGGCCCTGGCGCAGTTCGTCCTCGCTCGGTCGGGTAGTGGCCGGTGGGGTGGACGGGAACTGCAGCCGCCGCACCGTGATCGGCACGTCGAGCCGGTCGCACAGGTCGACCACGTGCTGCGCGTTGTCGCGGCTGTCCGGGCGCACGCCGTGGTCGACGTGGCACGCACGCAGGGGGCCGCTGAGCCGGCCGTCGTCGCGCAACCGCGCCAGCGCGCGCAGCAGTCCGGTGCTGTCGACGCCGCCGGAAACGGCCGCCAACACCGTGCGTTCCGCGACGAGGTTCTCGTAGCGGGACAGGCAACGTGCCGTCGTGTCGCAGAGGCGAGCGAAACTGTCCATTGGCTGGAGCGGAGGGGTCGCTAGACTGGTCGGCCGATTTCTCGCGCAGCCAATCCACAGGAGCTTACCTCGTCATGGCCATCCGGGTCGCCATCAACGGTTTCGGTCGCATCGGTCGTCTCGTCTTCCGCGCCCTCGTCGAGCAGGGGCTGCTCGGCAAGGAACTCGACGTGGTCGCCGTCGGCGACATCGTCCCCGCCGACAACCTCGCCTACCTGCTGAAGTTCGACTCGATCCAGGGCCGCTTCCAGGGCGAGGTGTCGTCGAAGAAGAGCTCGCCCGACAAGGCCGAGGACGACGTGCTGGTCGTGAACGGCAAGGAGATCCTGGTGGTCAGCGCCAAGACCCCGGCCGAATTGCCGTGGGCGAAGCTCGGCGTGCAGGTCGTCATCGAGTCGACCGGCCTGTTCACCGAGGCCGAGAAGGCCAAGGGCCACCTCACCGCCGGCGCCAAGAAGGTGCTGATCACCGCCCCGGCCAAGGGCGAGGACATCACTGTCGTGCTCGGCGTCAACGACGACAAGATGGACCTGAAGAAGCACCACATCATCAGCAACGCGTCGTGCACGACCAACTGCCTGGCGCCGCTGGTGCACGTGATCCTGAAGGAGGGCTTCGGCCTCAGCGAAGGCCTGATGACCACGGTGCACTCGTACACCGCGACGCAGAAGACCGTCGACGGCCCGAGCAAGAAGGACTGGAAGGGCGGCCGCACCGCGGCGCAGAACATCATCCCGTCGACGACCGGCGCCGCGAAGGCGGTCGCGCTGGTGCTGCCCGAGGTCAAGGGCAAGCTGACCGGCATGGCGTTCCGCGTGCCGACGCCGACCGTGTCGGTGGTCGACCTGACCTTCAAGACGGTCAAGGACACCTCGCTCGACGAGATCAAGAAGGCGATCAAGCGCGCCAGCGAGACCTACATGAAGGGCATCCTCGACTACACCGAGGAGGAAGTGGTCTCGAGCGACTTCATCCACTGCAAGGCGTCGTCGATCTTCGATGCCGGCAGCTCGATCGAGCTCAACAAGAACTTCTTCAAGCTGGTCAGCTGGTACGACAACGAGTGGGGCTACAGCAACCGCGTCGTCGAGTTGACCCAGAAGATCGCCAAGGGCCTCTGAGCGGAGCTGCGTCATGGCCACCTACAAGTCCATCCGCGACCTGCCCCTGAAGGGCCAGCGCGTGCTGATGCGCGTCGATTTCAACGTGCCGCAGGACAAGGCGACGCTGGCGATCACCAACAACCAGCGCATCGTGTCGGCGCTCGGCACGATCCGCTACGCGCTCGAGCAGGGCGCTGCGGTGGTTTTGATGTCGCACCTGGGTCGCCCGGACGGGGAGAAGGTGGCCAAGTACACGCTGAAGCCGATCGCCGCCGAGCTGCAGAAGCTGCTCGGCAGGCCGGTCAAGTTCCTCGAGGACTGTGTCGGCCCCGCGGTCGAAGCTGCGTGCGCGAAGGGCGTGCTGAAGCCCGGCGACGTCGTGCTGCTGGAGAACCTGCGCTTCCACCTCGAGGAGGAGGGCAAGGTCAAGATCAAGCACAAGGACGGCACCGAGACCGGCAAGAAGGCCGAGCCGGCGGCGATCGAGGCGTTCCGCCAGAGCCTGAAGAAGCTCGGTGACGTCTACGTCAACGACGCGTTCGGCGCCGCGCACCGCGCGCACAGTTCGGTCAGCGGGATCACCGGCCTGCCGGTGGCGGCCGGCTTCCTGATGCAGCAGGAACTCGACGCGTTCCACAAGGTGCTGACGGCGCCGGCGCGGCCGTTCGTGGCGATCCTCGGCGGCGCCAAGGTCAGCGACAAGCTGCCCGTCATCGAGAACCTGCTGCCGAAGGTCGACGCACTGATCATCGGCGGCGCGATGGCCTACACGTTCCTGACCTTCCAGGGCCACAAGGTCGGCAAGTCGCTGGTCGAGAAGGAACTCGTCGCCGAAGCCGGCCGCGTGCTGGCGCAGGCGAAGGCGGCGGGCAAGCAGCTGCTGCTGCCGGTCGACCACGTCTGCGCCGCCGAGTTCAAGGCCGACAGCCCGGCCAGCGTGCACGCGACCGACATCCCGGACGGGCTGATGGGCCTCGACATCGGCCCGAAGACGATCGCCAACTATGTGGCTGCGCTGAAGGGTGCCAAGACCGTGATCTGGAACGGGCCGATGGGCGTGTTCGAGATGGACGCCTTCTGCAAGGGCACCGAGGCGGTGGCGCATGCGGTCGCGGCGGCGACGGCGGCCGGCGCGTTCACCGTGGTCGGCGGCGGCGACTCGGTCGCGGCGGCCGAGAAGCTCGGCATCACCAGCAAGCTGTCGCACGTGTCGACCGGCGGCGGTGCGAGCCTCGAACTGCTCGAGGGCAAGGTGCTGCCCGGGGTGAAGGCGCTCGGGGGCTAGTTGTGCAGCGGTCGGTGATTCTGACCGGCATGGTGGCCGCCGAACACGCCACTCGCTCGCTGGACGCCGTCGGCAACCAGGTCGATGACCGGTGTGGCGGCCGGCCATGAGTCATCAGCCCCGCGTTTGCGTGCTCGGTGGTCCGAACGGAGCTGGCAAGACCACTTCGGCCGCCCCACTGGTTCGCGACGAACTCGGCATCTCGACGTTCGTCAACGCCGACACCATTGCGCACGGCTTGTCCGCCTTTGATCCGGCGGCGGCGGCGGTCGCCGCGGGGCGGATCATGCTCGAGCAGATGCGCGGCCTCGCGGCGGCGCGGGTCGATTTTGCCTTCGAGACCACGTTGGCTTCGCGCTCGTTCGCGCCTTGGCTGCGCAAGTTGCGCCAGCAGGGCTACGAGCTGCTGCTGGTGTTCGTCTGGCTGCCATCAGCCGAACTGTCGATAGCGCGCGTCGCCGACCGTGTGCGTGCTGGTGGCCACGACGTGCCCGAACCGACCATCCGCCGCCGCTATCCCCGTGGCATCGCCAATTTCGTCCGCATCTACCGACCGTTGGTCGACCACTTCTGGTGCTACGACAACAGCGAGGCGAGGGCCCGGCTTGTTGCCGATGGCAGTGGCGATAGTCTTCACCAGGTCCAGCCGATGATCTGGCAGCTGATTCTGCGATGCAGCACGACCACGACAGCTTGACCGAACGATTGACCGCAGCCATGCAGGTCGGGGCGCAGCAGGCGCGCGCGATGCACAAGGCACTCGGGTTGCCGATCGTCGTGTGGCGCGACGGGCGCCCGGTGTGGGTCGACGCCGAGACGCTGGAGCCCGTGCCCGAGCCGAAGCCCGTCGCACGCCGCGGCTGAGGAAATGGTTGTTGCCGCGCTGGGTGGTCATGCAGCCATGGCGCCGGGCGAGACCGGGGACACAGCCTGTAGGTGGGGCGCCGCGTCGCCGTTTCCGGCTCAGCTGCGCAGCGCGTACTCGAACTGATTGATGCGCGCGATCGCGGCGTGGAAGTCGTCCTCGACGAAGTGCGGTTCGACGTCGAATTCACCGTCCTGCCCGCCCTTGCCGGTGCGGACCAGGATGGTGCCGAGCTCGGCGCGCTGGCCGGCCAGGATGTCGGCGGTGGTGTGGCCGATCATCCAGCAGCGGTGCAGGTTGAGGTCGAACTCCTGCTGCGCCATCTTGAAGATGCCCGGGCCGGGTTTGCGGAACACGCTCTCCTTGCGGAAGCGGCCCTTGCCCTTCGGGTGGTAGGGGCAGCTGTAGATCTTCGCGATCGGGATCTGCTCCTGCTGCATGCGCACCAGGAACGCCTCGCAGAACTTCGTGAACTCGCGTTCCTTCAGCTCGCCGAACGCGATGTCGTGCCGGCTGGTGGCCAGGAACAGTTTGAACTGGCGCTGGTCGATGCGGCCGAGCGCTTCGATGGCGCGGTCGAGGAACTGGATGCCGCCATCGGCGCCGAGCCGGGCCTGCTGCACCAGCACGCCGTCGAGTTCGAAGAACAGGCCCTGCTTGTCGGGGATCTTGGCCATCTGGATGTCTTTCTGGGGTCCGGGGGTGGCCAGCACGAAGGCGGCCGATTGCCCCCATGGCATCGGCTCGAACGCCGACCGGCTTGAAAAGTCGGGTGAATTGCCCGGGTCGGCTCGGCGCCGCCGCTGGTTGGAGGGGCGCCTCACGGCCGGCGGTCGGTGGTTGGCCCAACCCCGCAGAAAGTCTGGCCTTCGGCGTGCGGCGCCGCGTAGGGAGGGCATACTGCCACGCTTGTCCTGCCCTCCCGCCATCACCCGTTGAGTCAGCGCCCCGAAAACGAGTTGATGCTCCGGGTTCAGGCCGGAGATCTGGAAGCGTTCGAGCAGTTGGTCGAACGGTTTCAGTCCATGGTCCATGGCTTGGCAATGAGCATCCTCCGCCGCCCGGAAGATGCGGAGGAAGCGACTCAGGATGCGTTCCTGAAGTTGTTCCGTGCGCGGGCGCAATATGACCATGCGCGCAGCCTGGAGCCGTGGCTGCTGCGGATCGCCGGCAACGCGTGCCGCGACAAGCTGCGGCGCCGCCGCTCCGGCGAGCTGCCCCAGGTGCGCACCGTCGGCGACGAGCGCGATCCGCTGCTGGACCTGCCCGATTCCCGCGCCGCCCACGGCGCCGCCCGCTCGCACGTCGATCATTCGGTGCGGGGCGAGTTGGAGCAGCTGTCCGAACGCATCCGGCTGCCGCTGGAGCTGAAGTATCTGCGCGGCCTGACCAACCAGCAGATCGCCGAGTCGCTCGGCATCTCGTTGAGCAACGTCAAGGTGCAGCTGGCGCGCGGCAAGGACATCCTCGCCAGCCGCCTGCAGGGAGTGCGCGAAGCATGAACCCGCAACGTGAACCCCTGCACCAGCCGCCGAACCCCGACGACTTGCGTCGGCGGCCGCCGCAGACGGCCGAGTGCGCGTTCGTGCGCGGCATGCTGCGCGACTTCGTCGATGGCGACCTCGAGACCGAGGACAACGTCGCGGTCGAGGATCACGCGTCGCGCTGCCGCGCCTGCTCGATCGAACTCGGTCGCGCCGAGCACGAGCGGATGCAGGTGCGCAACCTGTTCGCCGCCGTGCGCAAGCAGGAGCGGGCGAGCGCCGGGGGCGGTCGCCTGCCGGCCAACTTCGTCGCCAGCGTCGTCAACCGGCTGGTGCTCGACGAGACCTCGATGGTGTCCGCCGCGGCGTTGCGCCGGGCGGCTGCCGCTGCGGATGCTGCGCGCAGCGAGAACGCCGCCGCCAGCCTCGACACACCGGGCCCCGCGCGCCGGCTGGCCATGCAGCCGACCAGCCTGTTGGTCGCCGCGCTGGCCTTGTTGCTGTTGCTGGTGGCCGGCACCTGGTGGTTCGAGCGCAGCCCGGTGGCGGCGCCGAGCAACGTGGCCCGCCTGGTCGTCGTGTCGGCCCGCGGTGCGTTCGATCGCGTCGGTCGCAGCATCGACGCCGGCAACGGTCTAGGCGATCGGCAGTCGCTGCAGGTGCGCCGGGACGGCCGGGCCACGCTGCAGTGGCACGACAACACCGACGGACATCAGCCGGCGGCCGTGCTCGAAGTCGGCGGCGACGGCCTGGTCGTGCTGGAAGACGGTGCGCCACTGCTGGTCAAGGGGCGCCTCGAGATCGAGGCCCGGCGCGAAGTGACGATCCCGCTCGCCGACGGCAGCGAGATCAACCTCGGCGTCGGCAACTTCGTGCTGGTCGCTTCGTCACCGTTCGAAGATCTCGGCGCCAATGATCCGACGGGCCAGACGGCCGATCCCGGCCGCTCGCCATCGTTGGAGCCGCGCGAGCAACGGGTCGAGATCGAGGCGCTCGATGGCACTGCCACGGTGATGCGCGGCGGCGCCCCGGTCGAGATCGCCGCCGGCCAGATCGGTATCTACATCGGCAACGGGCCGATCGCGGTGGGCCCGGTCGGCCCAGGCGCCGCCAGCGCGCCATTGGCGCGCCTGCAGCCGCCGGCCGCGTCGGGCGACGATCATCCGACGGTGTTCGGCGTCGCCGTCGACGGCTCTGGCTATCCGATGCACTCGGCCAGCGTGCTGCTGTCGCTGGCCAGCGGCGGAACCGTGCATTCCGCCCATTGCATGACCGGACCAGACGGTCGGTTCCAGTTCGACGCCGCGCTCGGGGTGGACAAAGACTTCGCGATCGTGCGCGGGTTGGCCAGCGACAACGACCGGCGGCCGTTCCTCGGCATGCTGGCACCCGACGCGGTGCGCCTGCTGCGGCAGGGGTCGGACTCGTTCCTCGAGCGCCAGCTGACGTTCGAGACCTCCAGTCCGTTGTATGGGCAGGTCACCGAGGACGTCGAGAATGGCGTCGCACTCGGCGGCGTGCGGGTGGTGCCGTGCATCTTCGACGAGGTGTTCGGTTGCCTGATGGTCTGGGAGAAGGAGAGCACGGTCACGGAGCCGAACGGTTGGTTCCAGGTGCAGCGGTTGCCCGCTCGTCTGCCGCCGCACCAGACCCTCGGTCTGATGCTCTACTCGCCGGCCCACATCGCCTCCTTCGTGCCGATCCCGGTGCGTGGTGGTGCTGCGGTGTTGTCGGAGACGCCCTTCGTGCTGCAGCGCCTGCGCTCGTGCGAGCTGCACTGGCTACCGAAGAACGAGACGCTTACGATCCTCGAAGAGGTGGTCGGGCTGCCGTCGCGCTCGGTCGTTCGTCGCCACGTCGTCACCAGTGACAACGACGGCAAGATCGCCGTGGCCCAGCTCGGACACGGACGGCTGTGGCTGCGCACCAGGGAGCAGGGCCTCGACATGGTCTGCCCGATGGTGCTCGATGCGATGCCGCCGATGTCCTCCTTGCCGCGCTTCCGCCCGGTGGACCGTGGACAGGTCCCGATGGCAACCGAGTTCCGCTCGATGCTCGGGGTCGAGGGCACCGGGATCGAGGTGTTCTCCTCGTATCGCTTCGAGCAGTTCGCCGCCGCGCCGGCCAGCGGGCAGCCCAGCGCCCTGCGGGTGCTCGGCAACGACCTTCCCGTGGGCGGAGCCCAGGTGTTCGCCGTCGACGGATTGGGGGGGCAGCTCGGGGTCGCCGTTCGGTTCCTCGGCCTCACGCTGGGTGGCATGGGAACGATCTCGCTGGATCCCGTGCGCCAGACCGGCCAGGTCGTCGTGTTGGCCGCGGACGGTCGCGTGGCGTGGGTCCCGGAACCGCGTTCCGGCCGCAACGTGGTCGCCGAGCTGCAAGCGCCCGGTCGGGTCCTGGTGCGGCCGGCGCCACCATCCGGGGCACGGCCCCTGATCCTGCGTTTCGAGCGGGTGGCGACACCACTCGATGGCTTGCAGCCGATCGCGTTCCGCTTCGCTTCGGCCGCCAACGGCTGGGAAGTCGGTGGGCTGCCGCCTGGCGCCTACCGCGTGTACTTCGGTGCGTCCGCGGTGCACCGGGACATCCTCGTGCCGGCGGACGGGTTCGCCGAAGTGGCTCCCTGACGGCACGACCCGGCTCGGCGATTGCCTGGACGCCGCAACGCAGGGCCCACCAACCACGAGATCGACGCAACGGGCCCCGCTGCGTCGTCTCCTTGGCAGCGGCTCGCCCGTTGGCCAGCCGCACGCCGCGATGTCGCGGCGGACGCTCGATGGCATACTGCGTGCATGTTTCGTTGGTTGATCGTGTCGATGTCGCTGGTTGCGGCCGCGGTGGCGCAACAAGGTGACCGGAACGGGGAGCAGCAGACGCCTTTGCCCGCGGACCTCGTGGTGCCGCCGGCACCGGTGCTGGATGTCACCGCGGCGCAGGCGACGCTGCGCCTCCAGCCAGGCTTCGAGTTGGCGCCGTTCGCCGCGGAGCCGCTGGTGGCGGACCCGGTCGCTGCCACCTTCGACGGCGGTGGTCGCCTGTGGGTGGTCGAGATGCGTGGCTACATGAACGACCTCGAGGCGCGCGGTGAACGCGAGCCGACCGGGCGGGTCGTGGTGCTGCACGACGACAACCGCGACGGTCGCGCCGACCGGTCGACGGTGTTCGCCGACCGGCTGGTGCTGCCGCGCGCCGTGCTGCCGCTGCGCGGTGGGGCGCTGGTGGTGGCGCCACCGCAGCTGTGGTGGCTCGCCGACGCCGACGGCGACCTGCAGGCCGAAAGCCGCACCGAGGTCCTGGGCGGTTTCGAGGCCGGGCTCGACAATCCCGAGCATTCCGGCAACGGCCTGTTGTGGGGGCTCGATCACCGCATCCACCTCGCCAACGACCCGCGGCTGCTGCGCTGGACCCCGACCGGATTCGTCGTCGAGAAGGGGGCTGGCGGCGGCCAATGGGGCATCACTCAGGACGATCGCGGTCGCTGCTACTTCAACTACAACGAGGACTGGTTGCGCTGCGATCTGGTGCCGGGGCGCTACGGCCCGCGCGCGGCCGTCACCGGCGGCCTGCCACAACTCAACTGGCGCGTGGTCGAGGACCGCGGCGTCTGGCCGATCCGCATGACGCCGGGCGTCAACCGCGGTTACCAGCCCGGGCGGCTGCGCGACTGGTTCCTCGCGATCCACACCGCGGTGTGTGCGCCGCACGTCTACCGAGGCGGGGCGATGCCGGGGGCCGATGGCGACGTGTTCGTCTGCGAACCGGCCGGCAACCTCGTGCGCCGGATCCGCACCACCACGGCCGATGCCGAGCTGCGCGGCGCGAACGTCTACCAGGCCGAGCGCGCCGAGTTCCTCGCCTCGACCGACGAGCGCTTCCGGCCGGTGAACCTGCTGACCGGCCCCGACGGCGCGCTCTACGTCGTCGACATGTATCGCGGCGTGATCCAGCACAAGAACTTCGTCACCACGTTCCTGCGCCGCCAGATCGAGGCGCGCGGGCTGGCGCAGCCGACCGGGCTCGGCCGCATCTGGCGGGTGACCGCGGCCGGCGCCGGGCCTGCCCCGGAGGCGGTGGATCTCGGCGCGGCGCCCGTGGCCGCGTTGGTGGCCACCATGGCCGGTGAGAACGGCGCGCAGCGCGACCTTGCGCTGCGGGAGCTCGTGCAGCGGCAGGACCAGGCCGCAGCGACACTGGTTCGCACCGAGCTCGCCGGCGATCCGCGGCCCGCCGTGCGCATCGTCGCGCTGGCTGCGCTCGACGGACTCGGCGCCCTGTCGGCGACCGATCTGCGCGCGGCGGTGCGCGATGCCGACCCCGGTGTGCTGGCGTTCGCGCTGCAGCGCTGCGGGCCGTGGCTCGCCCGCGGCGACAGTCATCTGTGGTTGGCCGTCGAGCGCCTGACGTCGGCAGGGCCGCCGGCCGTGGCGTGGCAGCTGGCGCTGACGCTGGGCGATGCGCTGGATGCCGCCGCGCACGAACGGTGGCGCGGCCGGTGCCTGACGGTGCTGGCCACCATGCTGCGTGCGGATCACTGCGATGCGGCGCTGCGGGCGGCGATCGCCGCCGCGGCCGGACCGGCGGGATTGGTCGAACTGCTGCGACCGGGTGCAAGGCCGGCGCTGGCTCCGGCGGTGCAGCGCGACCTGGCGCAGCGCGCCTGTCGCGGCAAGGAGCGCACGGTGCTGACCGCGGTGCTCGAGTTGGCCGCGGCGGCGTCGGCGACCGAGGCGTTGCCGTTGCTGCAGGGCTTGCGCGACGCGCTGCCGCGCGGCGCCCTGCGCAGCGGCGCGCTGACGCTGGCCACGACCACGGCGCTGGCGACCCTGGCCCGCAGCGAGGCCGCGCCGGTGCGCACGTTGGCCACCGAGCTGCTGGCGGCGGTTGCCGTCGATGGCCCGGCCGCGGTAGCCGAAGTGGCGGCGCTCGATGCCGAACAGCAGCAGCGGGTGCGACACGGCGAACAGGTGTTCGCGCGCGCGTGCGCCGCCTGCCACCAGCTCGACGGCAGCGGCATGCCGGGGCTGGCGCCGCCGCTGCGCGATTCGGAATGGGTGCTCGGGCCGCCCGAGCGCCTGATGCGCATCGTGCTGCACGGTGTGCGCGGTCCGATCGAGGTCGCCGGCACCACGTGGAACCTCGAGATGCCCGGCCAGCGCCACCTCGGCGACGACGAACTCGCGGCGGTGCTCAGCTACGTCCGCCGCGCGTTCGGCCATCGTGAGTCGCCGGTGGCGCCGGCCGAACTCGCCGGCAGTCGCGCCGCCTGCGGGCAGCGCACCGAGCCGTGGACCGCGGCCGAGCTGCTGACGAAGTAGCGGCACCGCGGTCGGCGCGGCCCTATGGTTTGCAGCCATCATGAGCCAGGCCGGATCGCTGTATCTCGGGTTCGACGTCGGCACGCAGAGCACCAAGGCACTGGTCATCGATGCCGTTCGCCACACGGTCGTGGCCCGCGGGGCGAGCCCGCACACGCTGTTGCCGGGCCTGCCGCCGGGTCACCTCGAGCAGCACCCGCGGCAGTGGCTGGAGGCGGTGCTGGCCGCCGGCCGGCAGGCGCTCGCCGAGGTCGATCCGGCCCGGATCGCCGGCATCGCCGTGTCCGGGCAACAGCACGGCTGCGTGGTGCTCGATGCTGAGCACGAGGTCGTGCGGCCGGCCAAGCTGTGGTGCGACACCGCGACCGCGGCCGAGGCCAACGAACTGAGCGAACGGCTCGGCCGCGCGGTGCCGACCGGCTTCACCGCCAGCAAGGTGGCGTGGTTGTGCCGGCACGAACCGGCGAACTGGGCGCGGGTGCGCACCGTGCTGTTGCCGCACGACTACGTGAACTGGTGGTTGACCGGCGAGCTGTCGATGGAGTTCGGCGACGCCTCGGGCACCGGCTGGTTCGATCCGGTGACCCGCACCTTCGATGCGGCCGCGATGGCCGCGATCGACCCGTCGCTGGCCAGCCGCTTGCCGCCGCTGCGCCAGTCGGGTGCGCTGGCTGGCCGCCTGACCGCGGCCGCCGCGCAGGCGCTCGGTCTGCGTCCGGGCGTGCCGATCGGGCCGGGCGGCGGCGACAACATGATGGCGGCGATCGGCAGCGGGGCGACCGCGGCCGGCGTCGTCACCGCCAGCCTCGGCACCAGCGGCACCATCTTCGCGCGCACCGAGAGCCCGGTGCAGGATCCCGCCGGCGCGATCGCGCCGTTCTGCAGCAGCGACGGCGCCTGGCTGCCGCTGCTGTGCGTGATGAACGTCACCGGCGTCACCGAAGAGGTGAAGCTGCTGACCGGCCTCGACCATGCGGCGCTGACCGCCGCCGCCGCCGCGGTGCCGATCGGCGCCGACGGCCTGCTGTGGTTGCCGTTCCTGCTCGGCGAGCGCGTGCCGGACCTGCCGACGGCGACCGGTTCGTTGCTCGGGCTGCGGCCGGGCCTGCTGCGGCCCGGCCACCTGTACCGCGCCGCGTTGGAAGGCACCTCGCTGAACCTCGCGCAGGGCCTCGACCGGTTGCGCGAACTCGGCCTGCTGGTCGACGAGGTCCGCCTGTGCGGCGGTGCGTCGCACAACGTGCTGTGGCGGCAGATTCTCGCCGACCTGTTCGGCGTGCCGGTGCGGCCGCTGCTGGAGTCGGAGTCGGCGGCGTTGGGCGCGGCGGTGCAGGCGTTGTGGGCGGTGCAGCGGGCCGCCGGCGAGCGGGAACTCACCAGCGATGCGGTGGCGCAGCCGTTCGTGGCGCTCGGCGCCCCGGTGGCGCCGCAACCGCGCTGGCGGCCGGCGCACCAAGCGCTGCGGGTCCGCTACGCCGAGGCGCTCGCCCGTCTGCACCCGACCGCGCGCTAGTGCGATTGGCGCCGGGGGCGCTCCGGCCCTACCGTTGCGGTCATGTTCTTGATCCGCAAGATCGGTTCGGTGTTCCGCGGCAAGGCGACGCCGCTGCAGGTGATGCTCGCCACCGTGCTCGGCGGCATGCTCGGCTTCATCCCCGGCTTCTTCCTGCCCGGGGACCTCGGCGGCGGCTTCGCCCAGGCGCCGGGGTTGATCCTGTCGCTGCTGGTGCTGGTGCTGGTGCTGAACGCCAACCTCGGCGTGTTCGGGCTGGTCACGCTGGTGGCGAAGCTGCTGAGCTTCGCGCTGCTCGGCGTCTCGTACCAGGTCGGGATCTTCCTGCTCGACGGGCCCCTGCAGGGCATGTTCCGTGCGCTCGTCAACGGTCCGTTCACGGCCTGGTTCGGGCTCGAGCACTACTCGACCGCCGGCGGCCTGTTGCTCGGCCTCGTGTTCGGTGTCGTCACCGGGCTGGTGATGAACCGGACCATTCGCTTGATCCGGACCAGGATGGCGGCGGTCGAGGAGAACAGCGCCAACTACCAGAAGTACACCCAGCGCAAGTCGGTCCGGTTCCTGACCTGGCTGCTGCTCGGCAGCGGCAAGGGCAAGCAGAGCTGGAAGGAACTCGCCGAGTCGAAGAAGAAGGGCCTGCCGATCCGCATCGCCGGGGTGCTGGTCGCGGGTCTGCTGGTCGGCAGCATCTACGTGTTCCAGTCGTTCTTCTCGACGCCGATCCTGACCATCAACGCGAAGGCCGGCCTCGAGGCGATGAACGGCGCAACCGTCGACCTCAGCGCGGCGCGGCTCGGCCTCGGCGACGGCAGCCTGCGCCTCGAGGGCCTGGCGATCGCCGACAGCAAGGAGCTCGGCAAGGACCTGCTCGCCGCCGACGCCGTGGTGGCGACCGTCGACACCGGCGCGTTGCTGCGCAAGCGCTTCGTCATCGACGAGGTGCGCGCGACCAATGCGCGCGGCGGCACCAAGCGCACGCTGCCGGGTGTCATCGTGCCGGGTGCGCCCAAGCCCCCGGAGCCGCCGCCACCGCCGGCCGGCACGCGCACGATCGAGGACTACCTGAAGGAGTTCGAGGTCTGGAAGCAGCGCCTCGACCAGGCCAAGGGCTGGATCGAGAGCATCCGCGGCGACCAGACCCCGGTCGCCGCGCCCACGCCCGAGCAACAGCAGCAACAGCGCGAGGAGCAGGAGCACGCCGGCCTGTCGCGGGTGGTCGCCAAGCACCTGCTCGAAGGTGGCGCGCGCTTCCTGATCCGCAAGATCGACATCGAGGGCATCTCGTACACGATGGGCGATCGCCAGGAGGTGTTCGACCTGCGCGCGCGCAACCTGTCCGACGCGCCGAGCCTGGTCGCCGACGCGCTGTCGCTGTCGCTGAAGTCGAAGTCGGAGGACATCGTGCTCGGCCTCAGCGGCCAGGGCGCGCTGCAGCCGCTGGGCTTCCAGTTCGCGTTGCGGAAACTGCCGGTCGACTCGATCTTCGGCCAGCTGAAGCTCGCCGGCGCCGCCCCGCTGAAGGGCGGCACGATGGACCTGTCCGCCGACGGTGCGTTCACCGGCGGCAAGGGTGGGCTGGCGCTCGACGTGCCGCTGCAGGTGATGATGAAGGGCACCACGTTCGCGCTCGCCGGCAGCAAGGAGACCGTCGTCGAATCGCTGTCGCTGCCGATCGGGCTGCGCGGGCCGCTGACCCGCCCCTCGGTGTCGCTCGACGACAAGGTGCTGCAGGACGCGCTGGTGAAGGCCGGGCAGGCCGAGCTCGCGAGCTTCGTACAGGGCCAGGCCGGCAAGCTGCTCGGCGGTCTGCCGGTCGACGTGTCGGGGCTCGTCGACCCGAACAAGTCGGTCGGTGAGAACCTCGACGCCGCGAAGCAGAAGGCCGAGGCCGAGGCGAAGCGCCTGGCCGACGAAGCGAAGGCCAAGCTCGAGGCCGAGAAGAAGAAGCTCGAGGACGAGGCGAAGCAGAAGCTGCTCGACGAAGCGAAGAAGAAGCTGCCCGGCGGTCTGAAGGGGCTGATCCCGGGCGCCGGCGGCGGCGACAAGAAGTGAACTCGCGACGCGGGAGGATGACGTGGTGAAGCTCGATCGAACCGAACAGCGACTGGTGGGCGTGCTGATCGAGAAGCAGCGCACCGTGCCCGACACCTACCCGCTCAGCGAGAATGCGCTGGTCACCGGCAGCAACCAGAAGCACAACCGGCATCCGCTGACCGAGCTGCAGACCTTCGAGGTGCGCGGCGCGCTGATGTCGCTGCAGGAGAAGGGCATCGTCGCCAAGCTCGACGGCGCCGGTCGGGTGCCGAAGTTCCGTCACAAGCTCGACGAAGAACTGCGCCTGTCGCCCGACGAGACCGCGGTGCTGTGCGAGCTGCTGCTGCGCGGCCCGCAGGCGCCCGGGGCGCTGAAGACGCGCGTCGCCCGCTTCGGGCTGCACCGCACGCCGGAGCAGATCGAGGCCCTGTTGCAGCAACTGGCCGCGCGCAAGCCGGCCCTGGTCGAACTGCTGCCGCTGGCCCCGCGCGAACGCGACCGCCGCTTCCGCCATCTGCTCGGCGACGGCAGCGAACTCGCGACCGCGCCGGCCGGCGACGGCGACGGCGACGGCCGTGACGAGGTCGAAGCACCCGCTGCCCGCAGCGCACCCAGCGATCGCCTGGCCGCGTTGGAACTCCGCGTCGAGGCGCTCGAGGCCGAGGTGCGGGCGCTGCGCGCGCAGCGCGACGGCGCCTGATCAGCGCGCGGTGACCTTGGCCCAGGTGCCGGCGCACCAGGCGGCATCCCGCTCGCCGAGCGCGACCACGTAGCTGTAGCGCAGCGTCAGCGCTTGGTGCGGGGCGATGGTGGCCTTGCACATCGCCCCGAAGCGCCCGTACGGCCGCGTCGACCAGGTCGCCGGCGGATTGCCGGCATGTTCGCAGCGCAGCACGGTCACCGGCTGGTCCTCGAACGGCAGCACGGCAGCGATCCAGCCGCACCCGGTCCAGACGTCCTCCTTGCCACCGGCGGCCGTCGACGGGCGCAGGTAGCGGATCGCAGGGTCGGCGCGGTCGGCGAACTGCTGCAGGGCCCGGAACTGGCAGCCGGCGTGCTGCGGATCGCCGTCGAGCAGCACCGCCGCCGCGCCGGCGCGCAGTTCGACGACGAGCTCGAGCCAGTGTTCGCCGGCGCCGCCGCGCCGGTGTTCTTCGGCGGTGAGCAGCTTCTGCAGTCGCTGCGTCTCGCCGTTCTTGCAGTGCCAGAAGTCGAACCGTTCGCCACCGACCTGCACCTGGTTCCAGCCGACGAACAGGCCGCGATGGTGCGGGTAGGTGCCACCGAGTCCCTTGGTCAGCAGGCGACCGTCGGGGGCGAACACCTCGTGGTAGGGCTTGCAGCTGTCGGCGTGAGCGGCCGGATCAGGCGGCACGGCGACGAGGCGCGCGCCGAGCTCGCCGTCCGCCGTGCGCAGCTCGGGGCTCGGTGGGGACGCGGCACACGCACAGAACAGCCAGGACAGGCACAGGATTCGACGCATCGATCGGGGGGAAGAGGACGGCCGGCAGCGGAACCACGAGGCACCGACCGCGGTGCCCGCCAAGCCGAGCACGATAGCGGGCGACTGCAGCGGCGGCATCGGTGCGGGCTCGGGTCGCCGGCCTTTCGCCGGCGCAGGTCGACCGCGCCACCACGGTGAGCTTGGGCATGAAGGACGCACCAAGGTTGCTTCGCGGTGCGCGAGAACCGCCAAAACAGGTCGGCTCCGACGTCCTCTTGCCTAGGCTTTGCCGGCGATGAAGCTCGCCGTCTACCTGCATCCGTTCGATCTCGAGGCGCTGCCGCGGCACGGCGGCCTCGCCCGCCTGCGCGACCTCGGTGTGCGCGAGGTGGCGCTGGCGACCAGCTACCACGACGGCCGCTGGTTGATGCCGTGGCATCCCGACGGGCCGGTGCGCTTCCTCGAGGACGGCACCGTGCACTTCCGGCCGCGCGCCGACTACGGCGTGCTGCGGCCGCTGGCGTCGTCGAGCGTGTCGGCGAACGGCCCGTCGCCGCTCGAACGGCTGCTCGACGACGCGCCGCGGCACGGGCTGCGGGTGCGGGCGTGGACGGTGTTCACGCACAACTCGCGGCTCGGTGCGCTGCATCCGGAGCTGTGCGTCGAGAACGCGTTCGGCAATCGCCACGGCTACGCGCTGTGCCCTTCGCAGCCGGCGGTGCAGCAGTACGTGGCAGCGATGGTCGGCGACCTCGCCGCGCACCCGGGCCTCGGCACGATCGAACTCGAAGCGCTCGGCCAGATGGGCTGGAAGCACAGCAGCCATCACGACAAGGCCAGCTTCGCGCCGTCGGGCCTGCTCGACGCGGCGCTGTCGGCGTGCTTCTGCACGGCCTGCGCGCCGGCGCTGGCTGCCGCCGGCCACGATCCGGACCAGTTGCGACAGCAGGTGCGCACGCTGCTGCAGGCTGCGTTCGAGACCGGCGATGCGATGGCGCCCGCGAAGTTCGCGGCGGGGCCGGACGAACTCGGGCCCGACGGCGCGCCGCGCTGGCTCGGCGCCGGGCTCGCGCAGCGCGCCGCCGCGGTGCAACAGCTGGCGCAGCGCGTGATCGCGGCGACGCCGCACACGGCGCGCGCGGTGCAGGTGCATCCGCAGCCGTGGTTCACCGGCAGCCAGCTGACGGTCGCCGCCGCGGCCGCGTTCCCCATCGGTGACGAACGCGTGCTGACCTGCTACGGCGAGGGCCCCGAGGCGATCGGCAAGCTGCTGGCCACGCCCGGCATGCGCAGCGCCACCGCTTCGCCGCGCCGCGTCTGCGTGTGGCCGAAGGCACCGCAGTTCCGTTCGGACGAGGATCTGCAGGCGCTGCGCGTGCTGCTGCAGCAGCACGGCATCGACGCGCTGTCGATCTACCATCTCGGTCTGCTGCCGTGGCGCACGCTGGAACGGGTCGCCAAGATGGTGCTCGCATGAGTCGCCTGATCCGCCTCCTCCTGCCTGCGTTCGCTGCGCTCGGCTTGTTGCGGGCCCAGGAATCGCCAGCCGGCGCCGCCTTGCCGCCGCGCCTCGTGGTGCTGTGTTCGGTCGATCAGCTGGCGAGCTGGGTCTACCAGCAAGCGGAGCCGCACTTCGCCGCCGACGGTGGCTTCCGCCGGCTGCGGCAGCAGGGCGCTTGGTTCCCGCAATGTGCCTATACGCATGCGTGCACCGAGACCGGCCCCGGCCACGCGACGATCGGCACCGGTGCGCCGGCGCGCGTGCACGGCATCGGCCGCAACGACTGGTGGTCCGAGGCCGACGGCAAGGTCGTCTACTGCGCCGAGCAGCCGGCCGAACCGTTCGCGCTGTGGCCGGAAGGCAAGAACCGGGGCCCGGGGCGGCTGCTGGTGCCGACGTTCGCCGCGTCGCTGAAGGCGCACGTGCCCGGTGCCAAGGTGGTCAGCGTGGCCTGGAAGGATCGCAGCGCGATCCTGGCGGTCGGTGCCGCTGCCGACGCGGTGGCGTGGATGGAGACCGCGACCGGCAATCTGGTCAGCAACACGCAGTGGGGGACCGAGCCGCCGCCGTGGCTGGTGCAGTTCCATCGCGAACGTGCGATCGATCGCTGGTTCGGCGCGCGCTGGGAGCGAACCGGGCCCGACGCCGCCTACGAGGGCCTCGTCGACGATCGCCCGTACGAGACTCCGCACGGCGGCGGCACGCGGAGCCGCACGTTGCCGCAGGTGCTCGACGGCGGCGCCCCGGCGCTGTCGCCGGCGTTCTACAGCCAGATCTACGCGTCGCCGTTCGGCAACACGCTGGTGCGCCTGGCGGCCGAGGCCGCGGTGCGTGGTGCCGACCTCGGCAGCGACGCGGCGACGGACCTGTTGAGCCTGAGCTTCTCGTCGACCGACGTGATCGGCCACACCTTCGGACCGGAGTCGGTCGAGGCGCGCGATGCGCTGCTGCGGCTCGATCGCGAGCTGGCTCTGCTGTTCGCGTGCTTCGACGAACGGGTCGGCGCCGGCCGCTGGGCGGTGTTCCTGACCGCGGACCACGGCGTTGCCCCGACGCCCGAATGGGCGGCAGCGCGCGGCGTCGATGCCGGCCGCGGCCTGATCCAGACCATGGTGCGCGCCGCTGGCGAGAAAGCGCTGCAGGACCGGTTCGGCGTGCTGCCGCCGCCGCAGCGTTACCTCGCCTACGTCGGCGACGGCTCGTGCTTCCTGTCGGCGGCGGCGCTGGCGAGCCAGGCCGGGGCGCGGCGGCTCGACGACGTGCGCCGCGAAGCGGCCGCACTGGTCGCCGCGGCGGCGGTCAAGGTGCGCGGGGTCGCGCAGGCGATCCCGACCGAGGAACTGCTGGCGCCGAGCGCGATCGTCGATCCGCTGCGTGCGGCGCTGGTCGCGGCGTTGCCCGCGGGCCGCGGCGGCGACGTGCAGCTGGTGCTGAAGCCGTACTGGGTCGACGGCACCACGCCGGCGACGCATGGTTCGCCGCACGCGTACGATCGCGAAGTGGTGGCGTTCGCCGCCGGCCCGGGCGTGCCCGCGGGCGCTACCTTCGCGGCGGCGATCACGCCCGGGTTCGGCGCCGTGCTGTTCGCGCGCATGCTCGGCATTCCGCCGCCCTCCGGCGCGATCGACACGATTCCCGCCGGTCTGTTCGGTTGGCGCTGACATCGGGCCTTCGCGACCAGGGGCGCCATGGTGCCAGCGACCGGGCCGATCGACGGATCGTCCGGGGGCGATTCGCTGCGCTACCCTTCTGCACCCCCTGCTTCCGGCCGCGCCCAGCGGTCGTTCAGACCGATGCAACGATCGAGCGAGTTCTCCCTGCGGCGCGGTGCTCATCCGACCCGCGACGACGGCATGTGCGCGATGGAAATGGTCGCCTGGTTGAAGGGCGAGGAGCACAGCGACGAGCCCGGCTGTGCCTGCCCGGTGCTCGGCGCGTTCGTGCGCGCCGGCAACGACGCGATGAGTGACTCCCAGCGCGACCGCTTCCTGCGGCCGCTGGTGCCGCTGCTGGTCGATACCCGCGCCACGGCGGCGGTCGAACGGGCGCGTGGTCTGGTCGCGATCGACGGACTGGTCCGCACGCTGCTGCCGATGTGGTTGCGCCACAAGCGCCGCCCGGCCGAGGCCCGGTTGCTGGCGGAGCTGCCGCCGATCACCAGGCTCGACGACGTGCGCACGGCGCTGCGCGCGGTCGAACACTACGCGACCGACCAGCATGCCAGTCGTTGGGTGCTGCAACGCGCGCTCGAAGGCACGCCGGCACCGCGTTACGTCGCCGGCGTCGTGCAGTTGCTGCGGGCGATCAACGACAGCGCCGCCTGGACCGCGGCGGTGGCGCTGATCGAGCGCATGGTGGCGACCACGTCGGCCGGTTCCCAGGCGATCGATACGCCGGCTTTCGCCGACGGCGCCGGGGCCTGATTCAAGGCCAGGGTCCGTCCGTGCCGAAGTCGGTGCCATGGCGGATCGGCTGCGGTGGTGGTGCGTTCCGGCGGGCCTGATCGTGTTGATCGGCACCGTCGCACTGCCCGGTGGGCGCGGCGACTCCGCGGCCATGCAGGTCGCGCGCGAGGCCGTGGCGCCGAACGATCGCGTGGTGTTGCGGGATGCGACCGGCCGCCGCACGGCGCCGGTGCCGCTCGCTTCGCTGCAGGCCGGTGCGTTCGTCGTCGTGCTGCCGGCCAGCTGCCGCGGCCGGCGCGGCACGCTGACGCTCTGGCGTTGCACCGCACAAGGTCGCGAGGCGTCGCCGTGGCTCGAGTTCCCGGCCGGTGGGCGCGCGGATGCCACGGTGCCGATCGCCGGGCTCGCGGCGGGCCGCTACGACGTCCGGTTCAGCGTTGCGATCGACGGTCTGCAGCAGACATTCGAGGCGGCCGCGGCCAAGGCGCCCGGGGAAGTGACGCTGCGCGCGGTCGAGACGCGCTGACCCGACCGGGCAGCGGCGCGGATCGCTACTTGTGGGGCAGCTCGATCGGTTCCGGCGGCGGCAGCGGCCGCACGCGCCGCAGGTCGCCGCGACGGAGCAGGAAGGTGAGCGCGTGCAGACCGATGAGCATCAGCCCGGTCAGCAGCCCGGCCCGGCCGGTGGTCGCGAGGTCGTGCACCGCCAGGAACGCGATCGACCACGCCGGCACCGGCAGGCAGGCACCGAGCAGGCCGAGCAGCATCGGTACCTCCCGATCGTGCTGGACCCGCAGCAGACCGCGTTCGAAGCCGAACGCCGACAGCGCCCCGAGGGCCGCGTGCACCCCGATCCAGGTCCAGCTCGGCAGCAGGATCGCCAGACCGAGCCACCGCAGCGGCAGGAACATGTAGATCGCGGCGAAGCCACCGAGCCCGCTCTTGTCCCGCCCCGGGCGGATGCCGGCCAGCTCGCCCCACCAGGCGGCGATCATCAGACTCAGCAGCAGCATGATCAGCAGCCAGCCGTCGGCCAGGATCGTCGCCAACACGTGCATGGCGAGGTCATCCCCGCGGCCGCGCGTTCGTGGCAGGAAATCCGGCCCGTTCAGGCCGCCGGGCGCGGCGGCACCCGCAGCCGGCAGTCGCCGGTCGCCGCCTCGAACACCATCTGCTGCATCGTGATGGCCATGCGCACGTCCGCGGCGTCGAGGCGCTGCAGGCACTGCGCGGCATCCGTCGGTCGATGCTGCGCCAACGCCCGCTGCAACGCGTCGAACCGCCCGCACGAAGTGGCGGCGATCGGCGACGAGTCGTCGGCACGGCGAGCGGTCAGCGCGCGGTAGTCATTGGTGACGATCAGCGGCTGGTCCGGGTGTGGCGCGAACCGGGCCGCCGAACGGCAAGGCGTGCGCTCGATCACGACGCGTTCGCCGGGTGCGGTACCGGTGACCAGCAGCAGGCAGTCGCACGGGATCGTCGTCGACGCCAAGCGCTCGACGGCGGTCGCGAAGTCGGGCGCGGTCGCCAGCACTTCGCGCAGCAACACCACGACCGGCGTCGCCAGCTGCGCCGGCTCGTCGCTGGTCACCGCGTTCAGCGTGACGGCGAACCGGCCCTTCGCGACGCCGGACAACACGCCGAGGTAGCCGGGCCAGCCGACCGCGGTGAACTCGCCCGCCGGCGCACCGACGTAGCGCACCACGCACGAGCTGTCGGCGAGCAGGTGACCTTCGCTCCACCAGTCGAGATTGCGCGCGTGCAGCACGCGGCCGCCGCGCTCGACCGCGAACGCCGAGCAGCCGAGCACTGCCTTGATGCAGTCGTAGTAGCAGGTCGCCAGCAGCAGGCGCGGCAGCGGCACTTCGAGGTGGCTGGCCAGGGCGGCATGCTCGGCCAGCAGGTCGGCCGACAGCAGCAGTGGGGCGGCGGCGACGAGATGTTCGACCATTGCTGGCTGCAGCCCCAGGTCGCGTTCGTAGATCGCCAGCAGCTCGCGGGCTCGCTGCCGGCGCCCGGCATCGAGGCGCCAGCGCTGCGCCGGCGGCGCGGCGAGATCGACGGTGAGATCGGGGCGGGTCATGGCCATCATGGCGGCGAGCAGGGCGGGGCCCAGGGTATCCTCGGCGCAGGATTGTTGGTCGCGCTGTACCTTTCGCCGGCTCGCCATTCCCCTATGGGCATGGCCATCCTGATGACGACTTCTCCGCGAGTTCCCGAACTGTGTGCCGGCGACGTGTTGACGCGCGCCGAGTTCGAGCGGCGCTACCGGTCGATGCCGCACCTGAAGAAGGCCGAACTCATCGAAGGAGTGGTCTACATGGGATCGCCGGTTCGTTATCTGCATCACGGCCGCCCGGATCGGCTGCTGTCCGCCTGGCTCGCGTTCTACGAGGAACGCACGCCGGGCCTCGACTCCGGTGCCAACACGACACTGCGGCTCGACCTCGACAACGAGGTGCAGCCGGACCTGCTGCTGCGGTTGCCGGAGCGAGCCGGCGGTCGTTCGCGGATCGCCGCCGACGACTACCTCGAAGGCGCACCCGAGCTGGTCATCGAAGTGGCGGCGAGTTCGGTCAGCT
>JALORC010000023.1 GCA_025459175.1 Planctomycetota bacterium
TGCGCATGCTCGGGGTGCACGTGGACATCCATGACCGGGTGCAGTCGGAACGCTCGCTGCGGGCGATGAGCCAGCGGCTGCGCCTGTTCGTCGAGCACACCAACGCGGCGGTCGCGATGTTCGATCGCGATCTGCGCTACCTGGTGGCCAGCGCCGGCTGGTGCGCGCAGTACGGACTGCACGCGAGCGCGTTGATCGGCCGCTGCCACTACGACGTGTTCCCGAACCTGCCCGAGCGCTGGCGGGACGAACACCGCCGCTGCCTGCAGGGCGAGGTGCGGGGTGCCGAGCGCGACCACTTCGTGCGCGAGGACGGCACCGTCAGCTGGGTGCGCTGGGCGTTGCGACCGTGGCACGACGACGACGGCCGGGTCGGCGGCCTCGTGATGTTCACCGAGGTCATCGACGAACAGGTGCGCCACGAGAGTGCGCTGCAGGAGGCGCGGCGGCAGGCCGAGGCGGCCAACCGGGCGAAGAGCGAGTTCCTCGCCAACATGAGCCACGAGATCCGCACGCCGATGACGGCGATCCTCGGCTTCGCGGAACTGCTGGCCAGCGAAGCCGGCCAGCTCGGCGACCGCCGCCGCGAATACGTCGACACGATCCGTCGCAACGGCGAGCACCTGCTGGCGATCATCAACGACATCCTCGACCTGTCGAAGATCGAGGCCGGGCGCATGACCGTCGACCAGCTGCCGTGCGAACCGGCCCGGCTGGTGCAGGAGGTCCTGACGCTGATGGCGGTGCAGGCCCAGGGCAAGGGCCTCACGCTGACCAGCCGCTGCCTCGGGCCGGTGCCGCGCACGATCCGCACCGACCCGGTGCGCCTGCGGCAGATCCTGGTCAACCTGGTCGGCAACGCGATCAAGTTCACCGAGCTCGGCGGGGTCGAGCTCCGACAGTCGTTCGATGCCGCCGCGGAACGACTGACGATCGCGGTGGTCGACAGCGGCATCGGCATGAACGACGACCAGCGCGGCCGCCTGTTCCAGGCCTTCGAACAGGCCGACACCAGCATGCAGCGCCGCCATGGCGGCACCGGCCTCGGACTGCGCATCAGCCAGCGCTTCGCGCGCATGCTCGGTGGCGACATCGTCGTGCACAGCGAACCGGGCCACGGCAGCACGTTCACGGTCACCCTCGCCACCGGCCCCGAAGCGGCGGCGGACCTGATCGCCCCTCCGGGGACGGCCAGCGCGCCGCTCGCCGTGCCGAAGGTCGTCGCCAGGAGTTCGCCGGTGCGCCCGCTCGCCGGCCTGCGGGTGTTGCTGGCCGAGGACGGCCCCGACAACGTGCGGCTGATCACGTTCCATCTGCAGAAGGCCGGCGCCGAGGTGCTCGCGGTCGGCAACGGCCGGCTCGCGATCGAGGCGATGACCGAGGACGGCACGCTGACCGGCGCCCTGGTGGTACCACCGCGTTTCGACCTGGTGCTGTCCGACATGCAGATGCCGGAGATGGACGGCTACGAAGCCGTGCGCCGGCTGCGGCAGATGGGCTGCCGCCTGCCGATCCTCGCGCTCACCGCGCACGCGATGGCGACCGACATGGAACGCTGCCTCGCGGTGGGCTGCACCGGCTTCGCCACCAAACCGATCGAACGCGCCGGGCTGGTCGATGCCTGCATCCGGGCCATGGCGGATCCGACGCTGACCGGGGTCGAGCTGCTGCTGCACGACGTCGAGAGCTGCCCGGTGCGCCCGCGGCAGCAGATACCGCTGTCCGTCGGCTGACGGCGTTCAGCGCGCCGGCCGCCGCAGCGTCAGCGTGCAGTCGCCGACGATCGACCAGAAGTAGGAACGCTTGCGACCGATGTCGCCACCGACCTCGTCCCAGTTCGCCGCCTGCGACTCGAGTTCGAAGTAGCGCCGCCACGCATCGCCGATCGTGCCGCCGTTGCCGAGCACCGCGGCGAAGTCGCGCGGCTCGTCGTAGAACACCTTGGCGCGGCCGAGCATCGCCACGCACTCGGTGAAGAACAGCATCGACTCGGCGTGGCCGAACTTGCCGTACTCGGAGTCGTCGTACGGCAGGTCGCTGCGCGGCGGCGACAGCGCCTCGCAGCCCGTGTGCAGCAGCAGGAACGGGCCACCGGCTGCCGGCAGGTTGCGGTTCCGCTGCGCCCATACCGCTCGCCAGAACACGAAGTCGGCGCGGCCGCTGCGATGGTCGCGCCAACTCGGCACGAGCCGGTCGCCGTCCTTCACCCAGTGCCATGGCAGGCCGAGCTCGCGCTGCAGCGCGTCGGGGTCGCTCGCGGCAAACGCCGCCCCCCACGGGTCGCTGTGCGCCCGCAGTGTGCGCAACACCGCCGGCCGCTGCAGCCACCCCGCGACCTCGAGCAGATCGGCACCTTGATGCACGTCGTAGCCGGGTGCCAGGAAGTCGGCCCAGGCCGGATCCGCGGCGCGCAACGCCGCGAGGCCGGATCCGAGCTCGTGCGCGAGCGACGCCGGACGATGCTCCGCAGCGGTCGGCGGCGCGGTCCGGAACGCATGATTGCGGTCGAAGTAGTCGACCAGGAGACGCAGTTGCAGCTCCGGCCCTGGCTGCCAGGTCGGAGCTACCGCGGCAGCGCCGGCACGACCGGCGATCACCGCGGGCCGTTCGATGCTGCGCAGGCCCTGGGTGATGTTGACCCCGGGCTCCGGGACCGTGTCGAAATCGCGCCCACCCGGCCGCCACGCGACGCCGCGCACGTCGATCCGCGACACCGCGATCTCGGGCCGCGCCAGCGGATTGCCGCGCTGTCGATCGCTGGCGCTCACTTCGTGGTCGCGGTCCTTGCCATCGAGCTGCAACGAGAACGCGGCCGCGTCGGCGATTGCGGTACCGTCGCGCACGTGGAACACGTCGGTGACCGGCACCTCGCCCAGCTGCAGCGCCACGCATGGCCCACCGCGGTCGGGCACTGCAGCACCGAAGCTGGCCCACGCCGACACCAGGGTCGCCGGCCCCGGCACGTAGCAACGTTCCCATTCGCCATCGAGGTCGGCGAGCACCAGGTCACAGCGATGCGCCACGATCTCGGGCACCGCGCGCACGTTGGTGGTCGCGGCATCGATCGCGACCGGCGCGCCGTCCTTGCCGGGCAGCGTCAGCACTTCGTTGCGCCGCCAGTTGCAGGTGCGCACCAGCATCGCGTCGGGGAAGTGGCCGACCAGCACCGCGGCCTGCATCGGGGCCAGGGCATGTAGCCGCTGGAACAGGCGGCGCAACGCCAGCACGGTGCGCCCGTCCTGGTGCGGCGGCCCGGAGTGCAGGTCGACGACCAGCATCAGCACGTGCTTGCCGTCGGCAGCGATGTCGTCCCGGAACCGCCGCAAATGGTCCGTCAGGCTGCGGGGCGGCCACGACAACTCGAAGGCGTATCGGCGCCAGAGCTGCCCCTCGACCAGCACCACGACGAGCGGCTGCCCCGGTGCACCGGCTTCCCCCACCACCTCGAGCGCGCGCACCTCGGCGCGACCGTCGCCGTCGAGATCGAACGGCGCGAACGTGCACACGAGGTCGGCCAGCGGCGACTGGGCCATCGACCCGGCGCTGCCCAACAACAGTGAGACCGCAGGCGCGACTCGGAGCATCCATCCCATGATCGGGCGGATGCTAGCCGAACCGCGCGAACGCCACCGCGTTCGCGCCGCCATGCGGCACGCGCATCAGCGCTGCTTGCGCTTGGCGCGCGGCTTTGCCTTGCCCGCCGACTGCTTCGCCGCAGCGGACTTCGGCGGCGGCACCGCCGACTTGCCGACCACCGCCCCGAACACCAGCTCGAACACCTGCTCGAAGCGATCGACGAAGTGGATCTCGATGCCCTCGACCAGCTCCGGCTTCAGCTCCTTCGCCTCGGCCTCGTTGCCCTTCGGCAGGATCACGCGCGACAGGCCGAAGTTCTTCGCCGCGAGCACCTTCTCGCGCACGCCGCCGATCGGCAGCACCTCGCCGACGACGGTCAGCTCACCGGTCATCGCCAGGTCCATCGGCGCCTTCTTGTGCAGCAGTGCACCGAGGAACGCACACGCGATCGCGATGCCGGCCGACGGGCCGTCCTTCTTGATCGCGCCGGCCGGGAAGTGCAGGTGCAGGTCGAGCTCCGCCATCGCGCCGAGATCGAGACCGAAGCGATCGGCGTGCCCGCGCAGGTAGCTGAGTGCCAGCCGCGCCGACTCGCTCATCACGTCGCCGAGGCTGCCGGTCAGCTGCAGCCCGCCCTTGCCGCGACTGCTGATCGCCTCGACGTAGAGCACGTCGCCACCGAACGGGGTCCACGCCAGCCCCTGCACGACGCCGGGCAGACGCTGCTTGCGGCGCTCCTCGGGCTGGAAGCGCGGCCGCCCGAGCAGCGCCGTCATCTCCTCGCGGCTGAGCCGACCAGGGCCCTTGCCGCCCTCGGCGACGCCGCGCGCGACCTTGCGGCACAGCCGCTGCACGACCTTGTCGAGGCCGCGCACGCCGGCTTCGCGGGTGTATTCGCCGACGATCGGCTTCCACACCGGCGGCGCGATCGACAGGTGCTTGCCGGTGAGGCCGTGACGCTCGAGCTGCTTCGGCAGCAGGTGGCGGCGCGCGATCTCGACCTTCTCTTCGAGCAGATAGCCGGGGATCTCGAGGATCTCCATGCGATCGCGCAGCGGCTCGGGGATCTGCGACAGCACGTTCGCGGTGGCGAGGAACATCACCTTCGACAGGTCGAACGGCACGTCGAGGTAGTGGTCCTGGAAGTTGTGGTTCTGCTCCGGGTCGAGCACCTCGAGCAGCGCCGAACTCGGGTCGCCGCGGAAGTCGCTGCCGAGCTTGTCGATCTCGTCGAGCAGCAGCACCGGGTTGTTGCTGCCGGCGGCCTTCAGCCCCTGCAGGATGCGGCCCGGCAGCGCCCCGATGTAGGTGCGGCGATGGCCCTTGATCTCGGCCTCGTCGCGCATGCCACCGAGCGAGAAGCGGAAGAACTTGCGCCCCATCGCCCGCGCGATGCTGCGGCCGAGGCTGGTCTTGCCGACGCCGGGCGGACCGCTGAAGCACAGGATCGAACCCGGGTGCCCGGGCCGCAGCTTGCGCACGGCGAGGAACTCGAGGATGCGGTCCTTGACCTCGTCGAGCCCGTAGTGGTCATCGGCGAGCACGCGCGCGGCGCGCCCGAGGTCGGTGTCGTCCGGCGTCGACACGCTCCACGGCAGCGTCACCAGCCAGTCGAGGTAGTTGCGGATCACGCCGTATTCGCCGGACTCGACCGGCGTGGTCTGCAGCCGCGTCAGCTCCTCGCGCGCGCGCTTGTGCGCGGCATCGGGCAGCTGCGCCTTCTGCATCGCTTCCTCGAGCCGCTGGAGCTCGAGCGCCCGCGGGTCCTTCTCCTCGCCGAGTTCGCGGCGGATGATCTTCAGCTGCTCGCGCAGGAAGTAGTCCTTCTGCGCCTTCTCGGCCTTGTCGCGGATCTCGGCCTGGATCTTCTTGTCGAGCGCCAGCAGTTCGTTCTCCGCCATCGCGAACTGCAGCGCGAGCTCGAGCCGCTTCTCGATGTCGGCCTGCTCGAGCAGCCGCTGGCGATCGGGCACCTTGCGCACCACCCCGGCGGTGAAGTCGGCGAGCTGACCCGGGTCCTCGACGTTGAGCAGCGCGGTGGCGAAGTTGGTGTCGAGCTGCTCCTGCATCTCGGCCAGCTGCTTGAGCTGCTTCTGCAGCAACCGGAACAGCGACTCGGCGCGTTCGCCCTGGGCCGGGATCTCGACCACTTCCTTGACCCGCGCCACCAGCTGCGGCGTCTCGCGGATCACCTTGACCAGCCGGGCGCGGCGCAGCCCGGTCGTCATCGCCGACATGCCGCCGTCGGGCAGCTTCAGCGTGCGCACGATGCGGGTCACGACCCCGACCTCGCAGAGGTCAGCGGCGGTCGGCGGCTGCTCGCGGTCCGGGTCGCGCTGCAGCACCAGGAACAGGAAGCCGTTGTGCGCCTCGGCCTTGGCGACGATGTCGCGCGCGCTCGGGCTGTCGAGCAGCAGCGGCATCATCAGCTGCGGGAACGGCACCGCCTTGCGCAGCGGGAACACGAACATCGTGTCGGGGAGCGCATCCTGCACCACCATCGAGCCGGAGCCGGCGTCGGCCTCGATCGCCACCCCGGGCTTCGGGCCGGAAGCGCCGTCGTTGCTGGACTGGTCCGGCCCGTCGTTCGGTGCACCGCTCGGGTCAGCGGGGGGATCGCGATCGGGCTCGTCCAGTTCGCCGTTCATGGGCGGCGTTGTAGGGCGAGCCGCCGTCGCGCGAAAGGCCGACCATGGCCACCTCGGTCGGCCAGGCCACCGCGGCGGCCGCTGGCGCGAGCACCGCAAGCCCACCGAGCTCACGCGCACCGCACCGAGAAAAAATGCGGGCGCATGGTCCGCCGCGTGACACCACGCGATCGCGTCCGTCGTTCCTTGCCTGCCCCAGAATCGGAACGAGCAGACGCGTGAAACAGACCATGCGCCCGAAGAAGGGTCGGATGCACGGTCCGCGCAACACACGCGGAACACTTCGGTCCGGCCCTGCCTGCCCCAGAATGGGCCGGCCCTCGGCATTGGTCCGTGCATCCGTGATGACCGCCCACACCGGAGTGCGGAGGATCATCGAAGATCATCGCCATTCCCTACGCAGCACGGCTCAGACCGCGGTTGCGAGGATCGGCGTCAGGGAGAAAAAAGAGCGACAGCGACTACGCACCGCGCGACGACAACACACGGACACGCACGACACTTTTGTCGCCTTCGCGCTGCACGTCGAGGTGACCGAAGTGGCGCCGCGGCAGCGCCGACAGATCCGGCTTGGTGCCGGACCCGGCGAAGGCCGCCGCCACCAGCTCGAACCAAGGTTGCAGGTCGACGTCGAACAGACCGGCGATGCTCTCGCCGCCGATCGTCTGCACGGCGGCCGCGACGGCCGGATCGCGCTTGGCGCGCGCCTTCGGAGCCCGGCGCAGCTCGTCGACGAAACCGACCAGCGTCTCGACATCGGGGCCGACCAGCACCGCATCGTCGATGACGGCGACGCCGACCGCGGGACCGTGCCGGCGGCTGTCGATCTGCAGCACTTCGATCGCCCGCCGCGCCTGATCCTTGGCGTCCTTCAGGGCGACCATGCGCCCGAGCTGCTCGGCTTCGCAGACGCGCCGCAGGTCGGCGAACAGGTCGCCGGCCGCCTTGCGGTTCTTGGCCCGCAGCGAATAGACGGACGCGATCTGGCGCGCGCCGACGGCGTCGCCGGAGATCTGCAGCTGCACCGTGCCGCGCTCGCCGAGCCGATCGACGACGTTGCGGCGGAAGTCGAGACCGTAGGAGTCGAACGCCTGCTCGAGGTCGTGCAGCAGATGCTGGCCTTCGTGCGAGCTCTGCGCGATCGCGGCCAGATCGACCGACAGCACCAGGCCACCGAGGCCGCCGACCGGCAGTTCGCCGAGCAACGAGCGAGCGGCAATCGGTCGCACCGCCGCCAGCCAGCCGTCGACGCCGATCGCATCCGCAGGTCCGTTCCGCACCCCGGTGCGGCGATCGCCGTCCGCGACCTCACCGCCGACCTCGCCACCGAGCTGGCCGTCGAACTCGAGCAACAGCGTGGCTGCCAGCCCCGACTGCGCCGAGGACACGGAAGCCATCACCGATCGGGCTTGACCGAGACCCGACGAACCGACCAGCGCCCCCGTCACGCCACCGAGGTCGGCCTGGATGCGCGCACCCAACCGCCGCCAATCGGTGTAGACCCACAGCGAACCGGGGGAGACCGGCAACTGCGGCTTCAGCGCGCGGAAGCTCGGATCGGCCGACAGCACGGTCCGCGTCGGGCTCGCCGAGGTCACCGGCGCCACCGGCGCCAGCAGCTCCTGCATCGCCGCACCGTCGTTGCCGACCAACAGGTCGGTGCCGACCAGGGCCAACTCGATTCGCTGCCCCGGGCCTGGCGTGGCAACCGGGTCGCTGCGACGCCCATCGACCGGACGTCCATCGAGCAGACGGTAGGTCTGTTGGGCGCCGATGCTGCGCTCCGGCGCCGCGAGTTCGCCGCTGGCGAGCACCGTCTGCAGCCGTTCGGCCTCGGGGCGCTGCAGGCGCGCGCGCAACAGCAGCAGCGGCTGGCCCGCGTTCGGCAGCACGCCCGTCAGCACGATCTCGAGACCGCCGGTGCTGCGCGCCAACAGCCCCCGCACCAACGCCAACGCGTTGCTGGCCGGGTTCGGCGCGGAGTCTCGCGACGCGTCCGACGCGGCGGCGGCATTGCCGAACAGCACATCGAACGAAGGGTCCGCCAACAGGCGCTGCACGGTGCCCGCGACCGGCTTCGCCGCCTCGTCCCCGGGCGGCGTGGCCTCGAGGCACAGGTAGGCGAGCGGCGCCTCGACTCCATCCAGCAACCGTGGCGCCTGCCCGGGCAGGGCAGCGGCAACAGCAGCCATCAGGAGCAGGGATCGCGCGTTCACGCGCTCCAGGGAGCAACCCCGATGCCAATTCGCGACATCGCCACAATTCCCTACTGCAAAGGCTCTTGACGCATTTTTCGGGCAGTGGACGGGGGCTCCCTATCCGCGCACGTGTGCAAGATTCGCACACCGATCCTGCGCAGCGGAACGGGCCATCGAGGCCAGGCTCACCCGGTCGGGTCGCCAGGGGCTGCGAGCTTGTCGTAGAGCGTGCGCCGCCCGATGCCGAGCAGGCGCGCCGCCTCGGCCTTGTTGCCGTTGGCCGCTCGCAGCGCGCGCTCGATCGCCCAGCGCTCGATCGCGGCGAGGTCGTAGTTGGCCGGCACCTGCACGGTCGGCGTCGCCACGGCCTCGGCCGGCGACAGCAGGTCGGGCCGCAGCTCGCCGCCCTGCGCCAGCGCCCACAGCCGCTGCATCTCGTTGCGCAGCTGCCGCAGGTTGCCGGGCCAGGGCCGCGCGCGGAGCGCCGCGAGCAGCGACGGACCGAGCACCGGCGGCGGCTGCCCACGTTCGCGCGCGGCCTGGGCCAGGAAGTGCGCCGCCAGCGGCTCGATGTCCTCGATGCGATCGCGCAGCGGCGGCAGCTGCACGGTCACCACCGCCAGCCGGAAGTAGAGGTCCTCGCGCAGCCGCCCGTCGGCGATCGCGCGGCGCGGGTCGCGGTTGCTGGCCGCGACGATGCGCACGTCGAGCCCGTACTCACGATCGCCGCCGACCGGCCGCACCCTCTTGTCCTCGAGCGCGCGCAGCAGCTTGGCCTGCAGCTCGAGCTCCATCTCGGTGACCTCGTCGAGGAACAACGTGCCGCCCGCGGCCTGCCGCAGCAGCCCCGGGCGATCGCGTTCGGCGCCGGTGAACGCCCCCTTCTGGTGGCCGAACAACTCGCTCTCGAGCAGCCCACCGGCGATCGCGGCGGCATTGACCGCGACGAACTCGCCGCGCCGGCGCGGTCCACCCTGGTGCAGCGCGCGCGCCGCGAGCTCCTTGCCGGTGCCGCTCTCGCCGGTCAGCAGCACCGGCAGCTCGGTGTCGACGACGCGGTCGAGCACGTGCAGCGCGCGCAGCAACGCCGGTGAGTCGCCGAGCACGCCGGGGAACGCATGCCGCAGCCGCGCCCGTTCGAGCTGCGGCTCCGGCGCCGCGAGCACCTCGGCCTGCGCCGCGACGCTGCGCTGCAGCTCGACGTTGTGCGCCGCCAGCTGCGCCGCCTGCGCGCGGTTGCTGGCCAGCAGACCGTGCAGGTGCAGCACGATCGCGCCCTGGTCGGCGAACGCCATCAGCCACGGCAGGTCGCGTTCGCCGAACACGCCGGCCTGGAAGCGGTGATCGAGGTAGATCACACCGAGCACCTCGTCGCCGACCCGCAGCGGCATGCACAGCACCGACCGCAGCCGCAGGTCGGCGACGCTCTGCGACGCGCCGAGATCGCCGGTCTGCGCGTCCTCGCTGAACAGGCCCTCGCCCTGGTGCAGCGCGCGCTGCAGGATCGTCGTCGACAGCTTGCGCTCGGGACTGGCGACCGGCTCGCGTTCGAACGTGCGCGCGACCTCGACCGCGAACCCCGGCGCCGCCGCCTGCACGCGGACCAGGAAGCCGCGTTCGGCGCCGAACAGCCGCACCGCTTCGTCGACCAGCACGGTCAGCACCGCGGTGCGGCCGTCGGCCAGCGCGAGGCGCCGGTTGAGACCGAGGATCGCGAGCCAGCGCTGCCGTTCGCCGTCGTGCGCGTCGCCGCGCAGCCGCTGCAGGAAGTCGGTCCAGCGCGACATCAAGCGCTCCCGCAGGCCTGCGCCAACGCCCGCAGCACCATGCCCTCGGCGTGCCGTTCGTGGGCGCCGAGACCACCGTGGGCGGCGATCGCCGCGCGCAGCGCCGCCGGCGCGGCATCGGGCGCGACGCCGGCCAGTTCCTGCGCCGCCAGCGCGGCCACCGCCATCGACGCCGGACAACCGGCCGCCCGCCACCGCAGCTCGGCGATCACGCCACCGGCGAGGCGCAGGCTCAGCTGCACGCGGTCGCCGCAGACCGGGTGCTCGGCGCTGCCGCTGCGCACGTCGTCGCCGCTGCAGTCACCGGCCCCGCGGCCGTGTTCGAGCACCAGACGCAACCGCTCGCTGACCACGGGGACCTCAGGGGACGAGAGACATGAGTTTCTCTCGGCCTCTCAGTGCCCGGGCCGCGAACCGTCCAGCGCGGCATCGGGCACCACGAGTGCTGCCGGCGCGGGCCGATCGAACCACGAGAACTCGTCGGCCAGGAAGCTGCAGCCACCGGCGAGGGCGCAGAGCCCCAGCACCAGTGCGTTGCGCACGCGACTACGGAACGAACGTGTCATGCAGGTCGACCTCAGCAGCAAAGAGTTCGGCGTACGTCTCGCGTCGCCGCACCACGCGCGCCGAGCCACCGGTCACCAGCACCTCGGCCGGGCGCCGGCGACTGTTGTAGTTCGACGCCATGCTGGCACCGTAGGCGCCAGCGCCCAGGACCGCCAGCAGGTCGCCGCGCCGGCACGGCGGCAGCTCGCGCCGTTTGCCGAGGAAGTCGCCGGTTTCACAGACCGGACCGACCACGTCGACGAGCTGGCCGGCCCCGGAACGCGGCACCACCGGCACGATCGGGTGCTCGGCCTGGTAGAGGGCCGGGCGCAGCAGATCGTTCATCGCCGCATCGACGAGCAGGAAGTCGGTGCCGCCCTGGCGCTTCTCGCCGAGCACGGTCGTGATCAAGGCACCGGCGTCGCCGACCAGATAGCGCCCCGGTTCGACCACCGGCGCCCAGCCGCGCGCCGAGAGCACCGGCAGCAGGGCCTGCGCCACCGCCGCGGTGTCCAGCGCCGCACCCTGCCCGTAGGCGATGCCGAAGCCACCACCGAGGTCGTAGTGCGTGAGGCCCTCGCGCCGCACCGCCGCGCCGTCGGCGAAGTCGATGACTTTCGCCAACGCCGCGGCATAGGGATCGACCGAACGCAGCTGGCTGCCGAGGTGCACGTGGTAACCCACCAGCTGCAGCCAGCGCTCGCGCGCGATCGCTTCGACCACCGCACCCGCCCGCGGCAGCGCGATGCCGAACTTGTTCTCCTTCTTGCCGGTACTGATGTAGGCATGCGTGCCGGCATCGACGTCGGGGTTGAGCCGCAGCGCCACGCGCACGCGCCGACCGGCGGCGGCGCCGACCGCCGCCAACAGCGGCAGCTCGTGTTCGGACTCGACGTTGAAGAACAGGATGCCGGCGCGCACCGCGGCCTCGATCTCCCACGGCTCCTTGCCGACGCCAGCGAACACCACGCCGTCGGTCGGCAGGCCGGCGGCCTGCACCCGCTGCAGCTCGCCGCCGCTGACCACGTCGAAGCCGGCCCCGCCGCGGTGCACACACTGCAGCAGCGACAGGTTGCTGTTGGCCTTCACGGCATAACAAAGGTGCGCCGCGGGACCGAACGCGGCCCGCACCATCGCCAGTCGGGTGCCGAGGGCGCGTTCGCTGTAGACGTAGAGAGGGGTGCCGTAGTGGGCCGCGAGGCGCGCGACCGGCACGTCCTCGCACCAAAGCTCCCCGCCGCGCAGATGGAAGTCCTCGGTGCCGGCCCCCGGGCAGGGCGCGCGATCAGCTGGCGTCATCCGCGCATGCTGCCCGCCGCGCGCTCAGGACGCCAGCGGCAGCACCGCCAGCGGCAGCGCACCGAGCGCATCGCCCGGGCTCACACCGCCGCCGCGCTGCCCAGCCGGATCTTCAGACGGTCGAGCACGCGGACGTGGATCTGGCAGATCCGGCTCGCCGACAGACGCAGCTTGCGCGCCACCTGCTTGCCGGTCAGCCCCTCGAGGTAGTGCAGGCGCAGCACCTGCCACTCGATCGGCTCGAGCGCATCCCGAACCAGCCCGATCAGCTCCTGCCGCGTGATCGCCTCGAGCGGCGACTCGACGCCGCGATCGGCGAGCTGTTCGAACTGGTCGTCGCCGTCGCCGTCGGCCAGCGGCTGCTGTTGCAGCAGAGTCGGCTCGCAGCGGCGCAGCAGCGCCTGCTCGGTGATGCCGAGCGCCGCGGCCAGCTCGCTGTCGGTCGGCTCGCGTTCGAGCTGCATGCGCAGACGGGACCGCACCTCGTTGCGTTCGCGCACGCGGCGGCGGAACAGGCGCGGCAGGAAGTCGAGGTGCCGCAGCTCGTCGAGCATCGCCCCGCGCACGCGAATCCGCATGAACGCGGAGAACTGGTCGCAGCGCGACGGTTCGTACGACTCGATCGCCTGCATCAGGCCCCAGATGCCGGCGTGCACCAGGTCCTGCACGTCGATGCTGGGCGGCAGGCGACTCGCCAACGCCGCCGCCATCGCCTCGACCGTCGCCCGCTGACGCTCGACGACGCGGCTCAACAGCGCCTTGCCACCTTTGCGGCGATAGCGCGCCAGCAACACCTCGATCGGATCGCGATCCGCGGCCTCGCCGCCGGTCGCGCCGGCAGGCGTCGCAGCGTCGGCGTCCGGGCCGGTCCCGGCGGCGACACTGCTACCTGCGGCGACGCCTCGGCGGCCGGGCTTCGCTGTCGCCGGCTCCGCCGGCGATCGCCCTCGCGATCCGTCCACCACTGCCTCGCGCGACCGACCGACACGCGCGCCGAAGTTGCTCACCATGTGCCACAAGAGCCCACTGGGTCACCTTGTCCGGGATCCCTCGTGCGTCGCATGACGCCGATGAGATCGAACGGACAGCGCCACGTTAGCACGAACTGCGAGTGCTGTGCAACGTGCTGTCGTCGGTCTCGACACCATGCATGCTGATGATGACGAGCGACACGATCGCGATGACAGCATCGTTCCGGGTCATCATCGTCATCATCATCGTCATCGTCATCATCGTCGTCGTCGTCGGCGGCGGCACATGGTCGACGATCGAACGCTCATGCATCGACCGCGTGCACGACCAGACCGAGTTGCTGCAACACGGCCTGCTCGGCGACCCGCATGCGCGCGCGAGCGCGCGGCGCGATGTCGTCGAAGCCGAGCGTGTGCAGCAGCCCGTGCACGACATACAGCGCCAGCTCGGCCCGCGCCGCGTGACCACGCTGCCGCGCCACCCGCACCGCGGTCTCGACGCTGACGACGATCTCCGCCTCGTCGTCGACGTCGAACGAGATCACGTCGGTCGGCGTCGGGTCGTCGAGGAACTCCGCGTGCAACCGCGCGATGCCCCGATCGTCGGTCAGCAGCAGCGACACCGCCTTGTCGGGCCGACCGCCGAACGCGAGCGTGGCCGCGACCACGCGCCGCAGCAGGGCGCGGTCGCTGCGCGGCTTCGCTTCGTCGCGCACCGACAGCCGCAGCTTCGCGCGCGCGGCGCGAGTGGGGCGACCGACGGGCACTGCCGGCGACCGCTTCGGCGGACGCCGCGCACTCACGGCCGTTGCCGCGGATCCGGTCGACTCGCGGCCGCCTTGTCGTAGGCGTTGACGATGCGGCTCACGACCTGGTGCCGCACGACGTCGGTGGAATCGAGACGCAGGATGCCGATGCCGTCGACGCCATCGAGCTTGCGCACGGCGTCCCCGAGCCCCGAAGTGACGTTGTTCGGCAGGTCCACCTGCGACGGATCGCCGGTGACGACCATGCGCGAGCCCTCGCCGAGGCGGGTCAGGAACATCAGCATCTGCGGCACGGTGGTGTTCTGGGCCTCGTCGAGGATCACGAAGGCGCGGTTCAGCGTGCGGCCGCGCATGTAGGCGAGCGGGCAGACCTCGACCACTTCGCTCTCGAGCCAGCGCACGCGCGTGCGCGCATCGAGCAGGTCCTGCAGCGCGTCGTACATCGGCCGCAGGTACGGATCGATCTTGGCCTGGAAGTCGCCGGGCAGGAAGCCGAGCTTCTCCCCGGCCTCGACCGCGGGGCGCACCAGCACGAGGCGCCGGACCGAACCGCGCTTCATCGCCTCGATGGCCTTGGCGACCGCGAGGTAGGTCTTGCCGGTGCCGGCCGGACCGATCGCCAGCACCACGTCGTGCTGGTCCATGCAGTCGAGGTAGCGCTGCTGCCCCGGCGTGCGCGCCTTGACGGTGGCTCCACCGCCGCCGTTGCCACCGACGCCACCTTGGTTGACGAGGCCGGCGCGCACCGCCCGTTCGCTGGCGGTCGAACCGTCGAGCGGCAGGTCCTGACCAAGCGTCGCCCGCAGCCGGCCCGCGACGTCCTGGGTGCCGAGGCGACGGCCGGCGCGCATCAGCCCGAGGCACTCCTCGAGCACCTGCTGCACGACCTGCACGTGGGCGGCATCCCCCAGCAGCCGCAGGCTGCCGTCGCGCGCCAGCACACTGACGCCGTGCAGTTCGCGGATCAGACGCGCGTTGCTGTCCAGGGGGCCGAGCAGCGTGCGCGCCTCGTCGACCGACTGCACCGGGATGTGGATGTCCGCGTCACTCATGCGGTGGCGCAGTCTACGGGTGCAGAGGGAGAAACCACGTGATTCTCCCTCGCGAGCGACCGGGCTCAGGTCAACCAGACCAGCAGCAGGAACCAGGCGCAGAACGAGAACAGCAGGCTGTCGACCAGGTCCAGCACCCCACCGTGGGCCGGCAGCAGCCGCGAACTGTCCTTGGCGCCGCAGCGGCGCTTCAGCAGCGACTCGATCAGATCGCCGGTCTGGGTGGTGAAGTTCAGCACCAGGCCCGCGACCAGCGCCCAGCTGAGCGGCAACTCGATCGCCGGCGCCAGCAGCGGCCCGCGCAGCAGCACCGCCAGCAGCACCGAGCTCAGCAGGCTGCCGAGCGCGCCCTCGACGGTCTTGCCCGGGCTGATGTGCGGGATCAGCTTGTGCTTGCCGAACAGGCGCCCGAGGCAGTAGCCACCGATGTCGCCACCTTTGCAGACCAGCACCACGAACAGCACCGACGGCAGATGGCGCAAGCAGGTCCCCATCGCCAGGTAGACCGGCCAGGCGACGTAGATGAAGCCGAGCAGCGTGGCGCCCTGCTTCTCGAGGCCGCGGTGCATGTCCTCGCGGCCGAGCGAACGCACCGCCAGCGGGAACAGCAGCAACAGGGTGCTGACCACCGGTGGATACAGCTCGTGGTCGATGCGCCCCCAGACGAACCAGAACGAGCTGCCGAGCAGCAGCACGGAGCTGCCGAGCAGCAGGCGCCGCGACACCGGGAAGCCAGCCCCCTGCAGCAGCGCCACGTATTCGTGCACGCCGAGCAGACCGAGCAGGCCGAGCATGCCGGCCGACAGCGTGCCCTGGCGCAGACCGAAGGCGGAGTTCCAGTCGAGCCAGTAGACGGCGCCGATGATCGCCAGCATCAAAGGCGCCAGCACGGCGCGGGTGCGCAGGTCGCTCGCCATCACGTCACCTTGCCGAACTTGCGCACGCGGCGACCGTAGGCGCGGAAGGCCGCATGCAGGTGCTCGGCGCGGAAGTCGGGCCAGCAGACGTCGTCGACGACGATCTCGGCGTAGCTGACCTGCCACAGCAGGAAGTTGCTGATGCGCTGCTCGCCGGCGGTGCGGATCAGCAGGTCCGGGTCCGGCAGCTCGGGGTGGTACAGGTGCCGCTGGATCGCGGCCTCGTCGATCGCCGCCGGCGCCAGTGTGCCCGCCTGCACCTGTTGCGCCAGCTGTCGCACCGCGTCGACGATCTCCTGCCGGCCGCCGTAGCTGATCGCCAGGCTGAGCTGCATGCCGTCGTTGCCGGCGGTGTGCGCGACGGTCTCGTCGAGCAGCCGCAGGATGTCGGCGCCGAGCCGCGCACGGCGGCCGGAGTGCAGCAGCCGCACGCGGTTCTGCATCAGCGTGCCGCGTTCCTCGACCAGGAACCGCTTCAACAGCCCGAACAGCAGGTCGATCTCGCGCTGCGGCCGCTGCCAGTTCTCCTCCGAGAACGCGTACAGCACCAGCGCCTGCACGCCGAGCCTTGCGCACTCGGTGACCGTCGTGCGCACCGCGTCGATGCCGCGTTCGTGGCCGCGGATGCGCTCGAAGCCGGCCTGCCTGGCCCAGCGGCCGTTGCCGTCCATGATCACCGCCACGCTGCGCGGCACGACCATGTCACCGGGTTCGGGAGCGGGCTTGGCCACGGGTCGCTTCACCGCAGGATGACCTGCTGCCGCTCCGGTCCGACCGAGACGGTGCGGATCGGCAGACCGGTGTGTCGTTCGATCGCCTGCACGTAAGCGCGCGCGTTCGCCGGCAGCGCCTCGAAGCGCCGCACCTCGCGCAGGTCCTCGGTGAAGCCCGGCAGCTCGACCAGCTGCGGCTGCACCGCCTCCAGGTCGAACGCCGGCAACGCCGTGGTCGAGCTGCCGTCCGGCATGCGATACGCGGTGCACAGCTGCAGCGGGAAGCCGCGCAGCACGTCGAGGTTGGTCAACACCAGCTCGCCGACCCCGGACACCGCGCCCGAATAGCGCACCGCGACGGTGTCGAACCAGCCGCACCGGCGCGGCCGCCCGGTGGTCGAGCCGAACTCGTTGCCGGCGATGCGCAGCCGGTTGCCGAGTTCGTCCTTCAGTTCGGTCGGGAACGGTCCTTCGCCGACCCGCGTCGCGTAGGCCTTGGCGATGCCGACCGTGCGCATCGGGTGCGGCGGCAGACCGGTGCCGCTGAAGGCGCCGCCGGTGCTGGCGTGCGAACTGGTCACGAACGGGTAGGTGCCCTGCTCGACGTCCAGCAGGCAGCCCTGCGCGCCCTCGAGCAGGATGCGTTTGCCGGCCGCGTGCGCGTCGCGCAGCACGGCGCCGGCGTCGACGATGCCGGGGCGCAGCCGTTCGCCGGCGGCGGCCAGTTCGCCGAACATCGCCTCGACGTCGAGCGCCGGCAGGCCGGCCGGAGCGAACCAGGCGTTCTTCTGCAGCGCCAGGCCGTGCAGCGCCGCCCGCAGCCGGTCCGGGCGGATCAGGTCGCCGAGCCGCAGGCCGATACGCGCGCAGCGATCGGCATAAGCCGGGCCGATGCCGCGGCCGGTGGTGCCGATCTTGCCGCTGCCGCGCAGCCCCTCGGCCCACTGGTCCTGGCGCCGGTGGGCGTCGACGATCACGTGCGCCCGCTCGCTGAGCAGCAGGTTGCGGCCGAGGTCGACCCGGAGGCCGCGCTGGCGCAGCTTGTCGATCTCGCCGCACAGGTGGACCGGGTCGACGACGACGCCGTTGCCGATCACGTTCACCGTGTGGGCATGGACGATGCCGGACGGGATCAGGTGCAGGACCAGCTTGCCGGTCGGCAGCACCAGCGTGTGGCCGGCGTTGTGGCCACCACCGAACCGGACCACGAAGTCGGTGTCGGCGGCGAGGTAGTCGATGACTTTGCCCTTGCCTTCGTCACCCCAGAGGATGCCTACGACACAAGTTGTGGGCATGGAACAGCGCTGCGGAAAAAGGGCGGGAGCATAGCGCCTCGTGGTCCAGGTTCACCCTTTCGCTGGCCGCCACCGGCGAATGCAGCCCCGGGTTGCACACAAGGAAGCACACGGAGGCTGTTCGAGCATGAAGCGGAGACCCCAGGACGAGTCCGCGCGCAGCGCGGCGCTGGCGATGTGGGAGGTGTTCTGCCGGCAGATCCTGCCCGGCACCCTGCGGCGGATCATGGTCTGGAAGTCGGTGCCGCGCGCCCGGCTGCCGGAGCTGCTGGCGGAGGTGCAGCAGGAGCTGGCGGTCGACACCCTCGAACACGCCGAACTGATCGCGACGCTGCCGCTGCGCAGCCGGCATCTGCGGTGGATGCGCCTCGCCTCGCGCTGGCTCTACCGGCACTGGCAGGTGCGGCGCCAGGAACCGGCGCTCGCCGAGGAGCCGGCGACGAGCAACCCACCGACCGAGCTGGTGCCGACCGACCTGCCGCCGGTGCCGAGCGTGGTGCTGCTGCAGAACGGCCGCACCAACCTCGCCGCCTCCGCCGCGGTGTCCGGCCGCGGCCGGCGCGAAGTCGGCCGCGAGCTGCGGCGCTGGGCCGAGGCGGTCGGGCGCGACGGCGCCTACCACGGCTTCTGGCGCCGCCGCACCGCGGAGGCGCTGACCGGACTGGCCGCCGACCTGTTGCGCGACCACGGCCGCGTGCTGCTGGCGCCGCGCCCGCGCGCGGCCCCCGATCCGGATCACCGGCTGCGCCGGCTGCGGCGGTTGGCGAGCCGCTTCGTCGTGCAGCCCGGCACCCGCGACGAACGCAGCACCCTGCGCCGGTGGACCAAGGCGCCGCGGTTGGGTCCGGACGCACCGCGCCAGCTGCTCGAGGATGCCGTGGCGCTGGCGCCGCACGACACCGCCGCGTGGCTGTGGTTGTTCGAGGCCTGCCTCGGCGACGGCGATCTGCGCGCCGCGGCCCGCGCGCTGCGGCAGGCGCGGCTGCTCGGCGAACCCGAACGCATGGCGCTGCTGCTGGCGCGAGCCCGGTTGCTCGAGGCGCGCGGGCGCTGGCCCGCGGCCTGCGCGCTGCTGCAACGCGCGCGTCAGCGCTGGCCGCACGACCAGGTGCTGGCGCGCTGGTGCGCGCGCCTCATCGCGCCGGGTTGAGTGCCTCGCGCAGCACCGCCGCGAGTTCGCGTTCGGCGGCGGCATCACCCCGCGGCGGCGACCAGTCCGGCAGTCCGAACGCCGGCACCGACACCCAGCGCAGCTCGACCACGACCGCCAGATCGTCGTCGGGTGCCTGCGGGTCGCGGAACACCGACGCGCGGCGTTCGCCGGGCGGATCCTCGACCGCGACCCACGGCGTCTGCAGCAGGAACGACGCCTCGTCGACCACCGCGAGGCGACCGTACTGCTGCTGCAGCACGGCGCGGGCCCGCGCGAAGGCGTCGGCGGGCAGGCCGCCGCGCACTTCGACCGGACACGGTGCGTAGCCGCCGCTGCGACACGCCACCAGCAGCAGTGCCAGCATGGGCAGGACGAAGGCAGGACGCGCGCGATGCCCGCACCGCTGGCGACTATCGCTTGCGACCATGCGCACCTCCACCGGGGGTCGCCACGACCACCTGTTCGCCGACCGACAATTCGAAGGATGCCTTCGCAGGCAACCGCTGTAGCCGCCCACCGCGACGCACCGACAACGACCCGGGCCGACCCGCGCCACCACCGGCGGCACCGGGCGGCCCCGATCGGTGGCGTTCGCCGAGGAACGACACGCGCAGCGGTGCTCGCGCCTCGACCACCTTCTCGATGCCGCAGCCGCCGTCGCGCGCGCCGCGACCGCCGCTGCCGCGCCGCACCGACAGCGACCGCACCAGCACCGGGAAGCGGTGCTCGGTCTCCTCGATCGGCGTGTTGCGGGTGTTGGTCATGTGCGTCTGCAGCGCCGACTGCCCGGCCCGCTGCGCGGTGGCCCCGGCCCCGCCCGGCAGGGTCTCGTAGCTGGTGAACTCGCTGCCGTCCGCGCGCACGCCGCCGAACGACAGGTTGCTCATCGTGCCGGCCGATGCCGCCGGCAGGCGCGCCGGCGCCGCCGCCGCCAGCGCCGCGAACACGATGTCGACGAGGCGCTGGCTGGTCTCGACGTTGCCGCCGGCGACCGGGGCCGGCGAACGCGGGTCGACGAGGCTGCCGGGCCGGGTGCGCAGCTCGATCAGCCGGAACAGGCCTTCGTTGGTCGGCAGCCGATCGGGGCACAGACAGCGCAGCGCGTAGACACAGGCGGCCAGCGCGATGCTGCGGTTGGCATTGACGCCGCCCTTGGCCTGGTCGCAGGTAGCGCGCCAGTCGAACACGACCCGATCGGGCCGCAGCCAGAGCCGCAGATCGATCCACAGTTCACCGTTGCCGAAGCCGTCGTCCTCGAGCCGGTCGCGGCGGTGATGATGGCCTTCGGGCAGCCCCCGCAGCATCGTGCGGGCGGCGCGTTCGGTGTAGTCGAGCAGCTGCTGCTGCATCGACCGCACCGCGGCGAGGCCGTGCGCGGCAGCGAACGCGACCAGGCGGGCATCGAGCTGGGCCAGGCTCGCTTCCTGCGCCTGCAGGTCGATCGCGCGTTCGGCGGCGCCGCGCACGTTGCGCTGGAACAGCCGCCAGAAATCCTGCTGCAGCACGCCGCGCCGGCGCAGATGCAGCGGCGGGATCACCAGGCCCTCGGCGAACAGATCCGCGGCGATGCCCATCGAGCCCGGCGTGCCACCACCGATGTCGGCGTGATGCGCGCGATTGACCAGGAACCACTCCGGCTGCCGACCACCGGGCACGAACACCGGCCGCACCAACGTCACGTCGGGCAGATGGGTGCCGCCCGCATACGGATCGTTGAGCACGATCACGTCGCCGGGGGCGAGTTCCAGTTCGCGGCGCACGGCGGCGACCGCATCCCCGGCGCTGCCGAGGTGCACCGGGATGTGCGCGGCCTGCGCCACCAGCTGCCCGCGGCGATCGAACACCGCGATCGAGAAGTCGGCGCGTTCGCGGATGTTGGGGCTGATGGCGCTGCGCTGCAGGCGCACGCCGGCCTCTTCGCAGAAGGCGCTCAGCAGGTGGTGGAACACCTCGAGCCGGACCGGGTCGATCGAAGCCTTGGCCACGGCGGCAGCATCGCCGCTCGACGCGGCGCCGGGAAGCTGGCGGCCGGGAATGCGAGCGGCCGCGCCACCCTTGGGGGACGCGGCCGCGCTCGGCTACCGAGTCTCACCTGGAGGCGATCGGCTCAGCGACCGCCGCCACCACCACCACCACCGCCCTCGGGCCGGCCACCGCCGCCGCCACCACCCTCGGGCCGGCCACCGCCGCCACCGCCGCCACCTTCGCCGCGGCGACCACGCGCCGGCATCGCCTCACGCAGCGCGTCCATCGCCTTCTGCGCGTCTTCCTTGTTGCCGGCGTCGAGCGCCTTCTTGAGGTCGGCGACGCCCTTCTCGAGCTTGTCGGCCAGCTCCGGGCTGCGCTCGCGCATCATCTCGATCGCGCCACCGGCCTGCTCGATGTTGCCCTTCAGCGCGGTCATCTCCTCGTCGTTCATCTCGGCGATCTTCTTGGTGCCGCGCAGCGCACCCATCAGGCCGCCGCGCATGCCGCCCGGACCACCCTGGCCGGGGCCGCCCTGACCACGACCGCCGCCCTGCTTCATGCGCTCGATCTGCTGCTCGAGCCGCTTCTGCGCCTCGGCGTCGCCGTCGGCCTTGGCCTTCTCGAGCTGCTTCTCGAGCTCGGCCATGCGCGCCGCCGGGTCCATGCGACCGCCGGCGGCACCGCCTGCACCACGCTCACCGCGCGGAGCGTCACCACCGGCCGCCCCACCGGCCGCGGGCGGCGCGCTGGCGATGTTGCCGAGCAGCTTCTCGTACTTGGCCTTGAACGCATCGCGCTCCTTGGTCTTGCCCGTCTTGTCGAGCAGCGCGAACTGCTGCTTGGCGGCCTCGGCGGCGAACTTGTGCTCCGGCGCCTGCTCGAGGAACTGCTGGTAGAGGGCCATCGCACCGGCGAAGTCGCGCTGCCCCTTCTCCAAGTAGAACGCCTTGTAGAACGTGGTCTCCGCGGCGGCCGCCGCCGGCTCCTGGGCGCAGAGAGGGAGGGCGAGAGCGAGCAGAGCGGACGCGAAACGGATCTTCATTGGTAATCCAGAGGAATGCGTTCGGGGTGCATTGGGCCCGACCGGCCCAGAACGATAGGCGCGGGTTACGCGCAGCCAGAGCATTGCCCACGTAACGGTTTGGTCGCGCAGCAACACAGGCACGATTCCTGGCCCCGGTCGAACCACCAATTGGGCACCGCCACCGACCGAGAGGAACCACATGCCGCCCATCCACACACCTGATCCCAACCCGCCTCCACCACCGCGCCCGCAGCCCACCGCCGTGCGCGAACCGCGCCCGGCCTACGCCCCGCCGCGCTGGCGCATCCCGACCGATCCGCCGCCGGTCTGAGCCCGCGGTCGAGATCAGTTCAGGAACGTCGTCGTGCGCACGTTGGAGACGCTGCGCAGGGTGCCCTGGCCGGCGTTCTCGTCGAGCAACTGCGAGAACACCGACAGGCCGGTCAGCAAGCCGGGCGGCACGGGCACCGCGAACGTCGCCATGCCGCGTGCATCGAGCGTGCCGATCCACAGCGGCAAGAACCCGTCCAGCAGACTCAGACCGAGGAACGGCGACGTCGTGTTCACGAAGCTGATGCCGAGGTAACCGGTGTCGCCGGGCCAGCCGCCCATGGTCCAGGTCAGCGTGTTGCCGCCGAGCGCGCCGGGTGGCACCAGCAGCTGCGCCGGATCAGCGGCGGCGTAGCTGAGCAGCACCGCGTTGCTGGTGCCGGCCGGATTGGTCACCGAGACCGGCTTGCTGCCGAGCGACAGGCCCGCCGGCGGGACCAGCCGCAACACCGTGTCGCCCTGCAGCGTGAAGCCGGAGTTGACCTGGGTGCTGCCGATCGTCACCGACGTGGTGCCGGTGAGTCCGGTGCCGGTCAGGGTCACGATCCCGGGGGCGACCGAGATCACCTGCGGCGGCGACGCCGCGTTCAACTGCGGCTGGGTCGCGACCAGCTGCAGGCAGCTCGCCGACGGCACGTAGCCGAGGATCTGCGCCCGCTCGCCGGGGCTGAAGGTACCCAGGTTGCCGGCGCAACCACCGAGCTGCGAACACATGATCGCGCAGCCGGGCTGCCCGTCGCAGTGCTGGGCCGCGAAGTTGTGCCCGATCTCGTGCGCCGTGAGTCCGACCCGGAACCCGAAGTTGTTGGTGAACGCGGTCTGCGACAGGCCGTAGGCGATCGGCAGGTTGCAGACCACGGCGAGGTAGGCGATGCCGATGGTGCCGCCGCTGGCGGCCCCGATCGGCCGCGCCGAGAACAGGTGCGCGATGTCGCGCGGCACGGCGCCATAGTTCGCGTTCCAGTAGGCCTCGAACTGGCCGAGCAGGGTGCCGGCATCGTTGCTGGTGTACGGATCCGGCGCCGAGTCGACGATCAACTGGCTGACCTGCAGCTGCACCTGCACGTCGCTGCGGAAGATCAGGTCGACGGCGTTGACCACGCCGAGCACATCGCTCTGGGTCGCCGCGAGCGAGCCGCGGGCAAGGAACAGCGGGTGGTCGGCCTCGAGCGCGAGCTGGCAGATGTAGACCGCATCGGTGCCGCCCCCGGGCGCGCCACCGGTGCCGAAGCCGGCGGTGCCACACCGGGCCGCGGGCACCGCGCTGTCGGCCGCGCGATAGACGACGTGCGCCTGCGCCCCCGCCCCCGGCATCACGCCGGCCAGCGGTTGCACGACCCACAGTTCGCCCGCGGCGCGCTGCACGTAGGCGCAGAGTCCACCGCCCTGGAAGTGCGCCGCCACGACGCTGCCCGGCTCGGTCGCGATCGCGCCACGGCACGTCAGCGACGCCGGCGACGGCACCGCCGTGAGATCCGCAGCCGTGCGCTCCCAGAGCTGGAAGTTCGGCCCCCGCACGTCGAACGGCGCCAGCGACAGCTGCACGAGCTGACCGGCCAGCACGACGTCGACGACCATCGACGGCGACCAGACCGGCAGCGTCAGCGTCTGCAGCGTCGCCGCGGCGAGGTCGAACGCGCCAAGCACCGGCGGTGGCGCGAGCACCACGTTCGGGCCCTGGGCAGGAACGGCGGACGAGAACCCCACCACGAGGGCGAGGCCGAGGCAACGGAGTGCTGGCATGGGGAACGAGGGCGACCGGAGTCTAGCTGCACCGCGCGAACGCGGCAGGCCCGAGCCGGGATTGCCACCGGCGGCAGCGCCGACGATGGCACGGGAGCATCCGGGATCAGCGCTTCTTGGCGCGGGCCAGCAACTCGTCGCGGACCATGCTGCCGAGCTCGCTGCACTTGTGGTCGCCGGCCTTCAGGCTGCGGATGCGACCGCCCTGGATCAGGCTCGCGACCGTGGCCTCGAGTTCCTTGGCCGCTGCCGGCTGTCCGATGTGGTCGAGCATCAGGCCCATCGCCAGGATCGTCGCCAGCGGGCTCGCCTTGTCGGTGCCCTTGTACTTCGGCGCCGAACCGTGGATGCCCTCGAACATCGACACCTTGCCGGGGTGGATGTTGCCCGACGAGGCGATGCCCATGCCGCCGATCAGCATCGCGCCGAGGTCGGTGATGATGTCACCGAACAGGTTCGTCGTCACACACACGTCGAACCACTCGGGCTGCTTGATCAGCCACATGCACGCGGCATCGATGTAGGCGTGGTCGGTCTTGATGCCCGGGTACTCCTTGGCGACCTTGGCGAAGATGCGGGTCCAGATGTCCTGCGCGCGCACCGCGTTGGCCTTGTCGATCAAGGTCACCATCGGCTTGTCGCGGCCCGGCTTGGGCCCGCGCTTCTGCGCCAGCTCGAACGCGTGGCGGATGATGCGCTCGGTGCCGCGCGCGGTGTAGACCATCGACTGGTGCGCGATCTCGAACTCGGTGTCCTTCTTGGTGGTGCCGTGGATGCCGGCGTAGGCGTCCTCGGTGTTCTCGCGCAGGAAGAGAATGTCGATGTCGGCCGGCGTCTTGCCCTTCAGCGGGCACATCGACTCGTGGTACAGCTTGACCGGGCGCAGGTTGACGTAGAGGTCGAGCTTGTGCCGCATGCCGGCGATGATCGCGAACTCGAGCTTGCCGACCTCGATGCGCGGGTCGCCGATGGCGCCGAACAGCACCGCGTGCATGTTGCGGATCCGGTCGAACGCGGCGTCGGGCATCGTCTCGCCGGTCTTCAGGAAGTGCTCAGCGCCGTACGGCAGCGCCTCGCGCTTGCTCTGGAAGCCGTAGATCGACTGGATCGCGTCGAGGACCTTCAGGGCTTCGCGAACGACCTCTTCGCCGATGCCGTCGCCGGGGAGAACGCCGATGTCGTAGACCGTGCTCATCTGCTGCTGCTACTGCTCTGGTGGACCCGGAGTCGCGGGGACGACGGGCGGATGGTGTGGTCGGGCGACCACGAAGGGCGAGCAGTATGGCGATCCGGCGGACGCGGACAACCCGGAACAGGGCTGAGGGGTACTCGGCGCGGTCACCGCGGCCCCTTCGCGCCACCCGGGGCGACCACGCTATCGCCGCATGCGATCGAAGCAGTCCCTGGCCAAATGCGCCATGTCCCGGTCGAGCGCGGCCGCCACGACCGATACTCACCCGCCACTTCCGGCGGCAAGCTGATGCACACTTCGTAGTCGCCGCGAGCAAACCGATCGCCGGCACGACGGCTGGGTCGGCGCCCATGAGCTGTCGTATTGCCGCCGACTCACCCTCATGCAGCAGCCGTGGTGCACCTCGAGCAGCCGGCCAGCCTGTTCGCGGCGCCGAAGTAGCGCCGTGGCATGGCGGTCACTCGACACGCGGCACGAACTCGTGACCGGTGGCGGCGGCGCGCCAAGCCCGCGAGCGGGCGGGCCCCTGCCGCAACCGGCGCAGCCAGGCTGCGAGGGCTGTGCAGCTCCGGATTCTCCAGCCTCCCGCTTGCATCCCGAGCTCCACCATCGTAATTCTGCGCAACCAATGGTAACTGCCGCGGAGGTTCGAAAGCAGGCTGGCCGCAAACAGGGCGACGGCGCGAAGAACAGCCGCGCGAGCAGCAAACGCAGCGCCCCCTTGCTGCCGTTCCGCCCCGGCCGCGGCGGCGCCCGTCCAGGCTCCGGTCGCAAGCCGAAGATCCCCGGTCAGCCCGGCGTCGATCACCGTCCGCGCGCACCGCTCGCCCAGCGCTTCCCGGTCCACGTCACGCTCAAGCTGCGCAGCGGCTTGCCCCGCCTGCGCAGCAAGCCCGCCTACGAAGCGTTACGCGCGGCGTTCGCGGCCGGCTGCGCCCGCAACCTCAGCGGCCAGTTCCGCCTGTGCCACTACGCGGTGCTGAACGACCATCTGCACCTGATCTGCGAGGCAGCCGGCCGGCAAGCACTCAGCCGCGGCCTGCAGGGCCTGCTGATCCGCATCGCCAGGGCGCTCAACAAGCTGTGGTCGCGCCGCGGCAGCGTGTTCGCCGACCGCTATCACGACCACATCCTGAAGTCACCGCGCGAGGTCCGCAACGCGCTGCGCTACGTGTTCGGCAACGGGAAGAAACACGCGGCCGAAGGCCGGGAGGTCAGCGTGCCGCAGGCGATCGACACGTTCACTTCGGCGCCGTGGTTCACCGGCTTCCGCGAACACATCACGGTCAGGGGCATCGAGGCCATCGTGCGGCCGGTGACCGATGCCCGCACCTGGTTGCTCACCGAGGGCTGGCTACGGCACGGTCGGCTCAGCGTGCACGAGGTCCCAACCACCGCGTGACGTCATCCCCGGGAACCACGTCATCGCCCGGCGAGAAACCCGCGCATCACCGCATGCCGAACACGGCGCGCACGCCGTTCGACGCGCCGAGCCCACTGGCATCCAGCGGCAACACCTGCTGCCGCAGTTCGGCGCCGATCAGGCTCGCTTGATCCGGCAGCGCCGTCGTCATCGACGCCGTGCCGGCGACGTTGCCGAGCAGCTGCACCACGACCGGCTGCACCAGCAGCTCGCAGCCCGGCAGCCCGAACGACAGCAGGCCGGCGAGCGGCAGCGCGACCGCATCGAAGCCGATCACGCCGAGCGGCAGCGCGGTCGGCGACAGGTTGCTGGCGACCACCGTGTGGTTCTCGCCGAGCCACGGCAGCGTGCTCGTGGTCAACGTCACCGGCCCGGTCGCGAGCGCACACACACTGCCGTAGCCGTTCGCCACCGCGGTCGCCGGCCGCATCGTCGTCGAAGAGGGCCGCGACCCGGCCGCATACTGGGCCAGCGGCGCGTTGCTGACCGGATCGACCTCGAGCACCTGCCCGGCGGCCGGCAGCGCGATGCAGATGCGGGTGCCGTCGACGGTGCGCGCGACGCCACTCGGCGGTTGCTGGGTCAGGAACGTCGCCGTCACCGTGTTGGTCGTGAGGTCGATGGTCTGCATCACCCGCTGCGGCGCCGCGGCGAAGCTGCCCTGGATGCCGGCGAGATAGGCCGGCACGGCGACGAACGCCTTGCTGCCGTCGCGCGTGATCGCCAGCGCGCCCGGCAGGCCCGCGACCGGCGTCGTCGACTGCAGCGTGTGGGTCGCGGTGTCGAAGCCGTAGACGGCGCCCTGCCAGCCGTCGCTGCAGTAGACGCGGCTGCCGTCGGGGGTCAGCGCGAGGTTGGCGCAGAAGCCGGCGCTGAACGTCGCTACCACCTGGTCGGTCGCGGTGTCGAGCACGGTGATGCCCCAGCCGGTGATGTAGGCGCGGCTGCCGTCGGGCGTGAACGTCACCGAGCCGAAGCCGCCGTTGGTGCTCGACGTCGTGATCGTCTGCAGCAGCGCCAATGTGGCCGTCGAGCGGATCTGCACCTGGCCGTTGTAGTCGCGCACGACGTAGAGCTTGCTGCCGTCGGGCGACACACCGACGCCGCTCGGGTAGCTGCCGACCGCGAGCGTCTGCAGCACGGTGCGGGTCGCGGTGTCGATCACCGACACCGACCCACCCTGGAAGTTCGCGGTGTAGGCGCGAGTGCCGTCGGGATGGAACGCGACGTCGAGCGGGTAGCCGGGCACCGGCACCGTGCCGAGCACGGTGCGCGTCGCGGTGTCGGTCACCGTGACCGAGTTCAGGCTGCCGTTGGTGGTGTAGAGCTGGGTCTGGGCCGCGAGCGGGGCCAGCAGCAGCACGAGCGGGAGGAAGCGAATGGACACGGAGGTACCTCGGGGGAGACGAGCGTGGTCGTGCGGCCAGCAAAGGCCGGGCCTCTGCCAATCGCGGCTGGAAGTGTGCGCGATCCGGACATCGGTGTCATCGGGGCGAACAGATGCACGGCAGCGGCGGCTCGACCGGTCTGTCGCGGACCGCCGGCGCGACTATGCTGCCGCCGATGCAGGGCCAGCCATGAACGAGCGTCGAGCCGGTTCGCGGGCGCCGGATCCGCACCTGTTGCACGGGCAGGTCGCGACCAGCGCGGCACTCGCGGCGCCGCGGCCGCTGCTGCCGTCGACCCGCCGGCACCGCGCCGCCGAGGGCGCGGCCTCGCGGTCGTTCGCCAAGGCGCTCGCGATCGCTCTGCTGCTGTTCGGCGCCGCCTGGTGGCTGCCAATGGCCGCGAGCGTGCCAGTGTATCTGGTGAGCATGCTCTGGCTGGTGCTGCTGCCGACGCTGGCTCTGGCGATCGCGGATCGACACCGGCCCACCGACCGGCGCGTGCTGGCGCTCGGCGGCTTGTTCGGCGCGGCCGCGATCGGCGCGCTGCTGGCGGTGCGACACCCCGGGTATCTGGCGCTGTCGTCCCCGCTGTGGATCGGCAGCGCGCTGTGGTTCTACCGCGGTCTCGGCCGCGGCAGCGGCGGCGTGCTGCTGTGGCTGCTCGGCGTCATGACCCTCGCCGCCGCCCTGCTGTGGGTCTCGGTGCTGCTGTCGCTGCAGAGCATCCCGGTGCAGACCGGCCCGCACGCGCACTGGGGGCCGATCGAGGTGTTCGCCGGCTGGCCGTTCGCCGGCTACGTCGGCTCGGTGCGCGGCGGCATGGCCAAGCCGGCCCCGTGGCTGGCGGATGTGCTGTGGCGCAACTACCTGGTGCTGCTCGGCGTCGCGGCGCTGGTGCTGTCGCTGCCGCGGCTGCGCACGCCGACCGTCCTGGCCACCTGGCTGCCGCGGCTGTGCAGCGGCCTCGCCATCGTCCAGTTCGCCGGCGGCCTGCGGCTCGCGCTGGCGGTCGACGGCTGAACCGGGCGGAGCTCCCGGACGCGAGCCGGCAGCGCCGCGTCGACAGCCGACCGCCCCCGCCGCTATCCTGCCGGGCCCCAGACCCCGCCCGCACCACGCTGCCATGACCCAACGCCCGCTGCTGTCGAGCCTCGTCGCCTTCACCCTGCTCGGCTCGCTGTCCGCCCAGGCCAACGAGGAAGCCGACTTCAACCAACGCCAGGCCAAGGCGCTGAACAGCTTCGCCAAGAAGGCGCTCGACAAGGGCTTCCCGCGCATCGCCAAGGTCGTGTGGATGCAGGTGCACAAGCTCTACGACGCCGACAACGCCGAGGCCTGGACCTCGCTCGGCTACGTCAAGATCGGCACCAGCTGGAACCCGGATCCCAAGCGCCCCTACCCGACCGCCGACACCGGCAGCGGCGCCGAGGGCGCCCCGCTGCAGAAGCAGTACGAGGCGCTGAAGAAGGACCTCGCCAACCAGCACCGCGCGCAGGCCGAGAAGTGGCAGAAGGCCGGCCGCACCGACCGCGCCAACCACCACTGGCGCATGGTGCTGCGCTGGGTCGACGGCGACGCGCAGGCCAACAAGGCGCTGTCGTACGTCGAGGTCGGCACGATGAGCGGCTCCGAGGTCGAGAAGACGCTCTACGAACGCAGCAAGGCGGTCGAGAGGGTCGTCGAGGAGCAGTCGAAGACCGACTACGAGGTCAAGGTCACCACCGGCATCGAGTGCGCGCCGGCCGACCGCGCGCAGGTCAAGTACGTGACGGTGACCAGCGAGCACTTCGTGCTGCACGGCGATCCGGGCGAGGAGGAGAACCTGCTCGAGGCGCTGCGTTGGGCCGAGCGCACGCTGCGCATCTGCCAGGCGGCGTTCCCGTGGGAGTTCAAGGTCGACAAGTGGCCGAACCAGTGGGCCTTCTTCACCGCCAAGGAGACCTACCAGCAGATCCTGAAGGCGAACGCGGTGCCGGACCTCGAGTGGAAGCTCGAGCACTCGTCGACGTCGGGCATCGGCAACACCGTGGTCGCGGCGACGAGCGGCAAGCAGGTGCTGTTGGACGCCTGCGTGCGCAACGTCGCGCGCCCGTACTCGGGCCTGTCCGGCGACGGCTACAGCGAAGGCATCGGGCACACCTTCGTCGGCATGATCTTCAACAACAACCGGCTGTTCTCGGTCGACCTGAAGAAGCAGCAGGGCACCTCGGCGAGCGAGGAGGACCGTGAGTACACGTCACCGGACTTCGACGTCTGGAAGAACCTGAGCCTGGAGCTCGCCTGGCGCAGCACCGGCGGCATCCCGGCCAACAAGCTGCCGTTCGTCGACGCGGCGTCGTTCACCAACGAGGAGCGCATCAAGGCGTGGTCGTTCTGCGACTACATGATGCGCCGCGACCCGACCATGCTGCGCACGATGAACGAGATCGCCGAGGCGATGGCGAAGGAACGCAACCGGCAGCCGGCCGAGTTCGAGAAGCGCTTCCAGGAGAAGCACGGCATCACGATCGCCGAGCTCGACAAGGAGTGGGAGGACTTCTGGACCGGCGCCTCGCCGGTGCTGAAGGCGATCCAGAACAACACGCCGCCGCTCGGCGCGATCAGCAAGGGCGTCGACAAGTGGCTGGAGGCGTTCAACGCCGCGCGCGCCGAGTTCCGCGGCACGTCGGTGCGCTGGTCGGCCAACCTGTCGACGCGCTGCCGCGAGCACGCCGAGTACCTGAAGAAGAACAAGGACCTGCGCGACCCCGCCTCGATGCACACGCAGTCGGTCGAGCTTGGCGGCAGCTACGTCGGCAGCATGTTCGCCGAGATGGCGCTGGTCGAGACCGGCGTCAACCTGGCGAACGCGAAGAAGCTGTTCCAGAACTGGGTCTACAAGCCCGGTTACCGCGACGCGCTGCTGAACCCGACCATCCTGACGGTCGGGATGTACCTCGAGGGCGACATCCTCGTCATCAACGGCGTCACCGGCATCGGCACGCCGAAGGCCAGCGAGGGCGGCGCGCGCACCTACCCGCCGGCCAACGACAACGGCCTGATCTTCGAGGGCGAGGTCAAGGTCGCCGACATGGGCCCCAATCTGGTCAAGGCGCTCGAGAAGGGCGGCCACACCGGCGTGACCTCGGTCGGCTTCCCGCTGACGCTGCACTTCGGCGGCGGCGGCGGCATCCCGGTCAATCGCCAGTCGCTCGTCTGCACCGTGCAGACGGCCAAGGGCGAGAAGGTCGAGGGCTTCTACACCTACGACGACGGCGACGTGCGCACCACCAGCGCGCCGGGCATGGTGGTGTTCTGGCCGCTGAAGCCCCTGAAGGGCAGGATCGAGTTCCAGTGGAACTGGGACGCCGACGGCAAGCTGCAGACGGTGCGCGGCGGCTTCCAGGCGAAGTGAGCGACGAGGGCCGGGCGCACGGCGACGAGGGCCGGGCGCGCAGCGGCAATGGCCGCGCGCCCGACCGAGAACGCTAGCCGCCGATCGTCAGCGACAGGCCGTTCGACAGCGCCAGGCCGAGCAGCGCGAAGTCCAGCTCCCCGACCTGCGTGTTGATCTGGATGCCCGCCAGCGACGGGCTGGCAGGAATCGCGAACGCGATCGTGTGACTGGTCGTGGCCGAGAAGGCCACGTCGATGACATCGGCGCTGTTGAGCAACGTGCAGCCCGGGCCGGCACCCAGCAGGCCGGTGACCGGCAGCGAGCTGGTGACCGAACCCCAGATCGCCAGCTTGAGCGGCGAAGCGACGCTCATGCCGGTGCAGGTGCCGCTCCAGGTGAGCGCCGTCCACGGGCTGTTGTTCGCGGCGAGGGACAGGGTCGTGCCAGCCTGACCGCTGCAGCCTGCGCCGTAGGAGACGACCGCCGCCACGACCGTCGGGCCGTGCGAGCGGGTGCGGTTCCTGGCGCCGTTGGTCTCGTTGCAGGGACCGTAGACGGCCTTGCCGAGGGCGCCGATCCAGTGCATGCCGCCGTTGCGGGCGCCGACGCCGTTGGTCGAGATGTTCCGCCAGTCCGTGCCGTCGAACTGCCACGTCGAGTTGTTCGAGTTGCCACCGTTGCCGCCGTGCACGATCACCGAGCCGGTGTTCGGGTTGTAGTACGACAACGCCGCGAACAGGCCCTGCCCGGCGACGAGGCTGTTCGTGGGCGTCGTCGCCGTGACGATCTGCGTCCACACGCCGCTCGCGAGGTCGAGGCGCCAGGTCTGGCCCAGCTGCTGCAGCGCGCCGCCAGCACCCGTCGGCGTCTGGCCGCCGTGCAGGAGCAGGTCGTTCTGGGTCGAGCGATACACCATCATCGGGTCCTGGGCCGCGGGGCCGCCGCTGGAGAAGAGGACCCAGTTGCTGCCGGTGAAGAGCCAGGTCTCGTTGCTCAGGTAGGTCGCGCCGGCCGCGTCCCAGGCGGTGCCGCCGTGGAACATCACGCCGAGGCCGGGCACGTAGACGCAGTTGTTGACCAGCCAGCGACGATCGGGCGTGGTGACCGCGGTGAACTGGACCCAGCCGTTGACGGCATCCCACTCCCAGGTGTCGTTGAGCAGCGGGTCGCCAGCGGCGAAGCCCAGCTTGCCGCCGAACAGCACCAGCTTGCCGCGCGCGACGTCGTAGCCGGCGACGGCGCCCGAGCGCGGGCCCGGCCCACTGCCGCTGGTCGACAGCTGGACCCAGGACGTGCCGTTGTAGCTCCACAGGGTGTCGAGCCCGGCGGTCACGGTGTTGTTCTGGCCACCGTACAGGTAGTAGAGGGTGCCGTCGGTCGTCGTGGCGGTGCGCTCGCGCGCCGACGGGGGCGTGGTCGGGGCCTCGAGGACCCAGCTGAATGCCTGGGCGTTCGCGGCGACGGCGAACGCGGTGATGGCGGCGAACTGGAGGACGGAGTTCTTCATCGTGCGACGAGGGAGGTGTCGGGGGTGAACGAGACGGGCCCGCGGCAATGCGGTCGGCCGGGTTGGCAGATGGCACCGGGCTTCCACATTCTATGGCGACATTTGCGCGCCAGTCGCCGGCAGAATCGCGCCGAATGCCGCTCGGAGCCACTGGCACGGCTCGATCGGCGACTACTGGATCACCGTGCGCAGCGTCTTGCTGAGCCCCACCACGCTGGTCGCGTTCAGCACGCCGTAGGCGGTGTAGAACACCAGCCCCTGCAGTTCGGGGATCGCCGGGATCACCAGTTGCGCGGTGCCCATGCCGTTGAGGTCGAGCAGACCGAAGTAGCCGCCCAGCAGCAGCGAGTCCGGCTTCGAGAACGTCGCCGCCAGCAGGAAGTCCTGCTCGAGCGCGAGGAAGCCGGTGCCGATCGGAGTCGGGCCGCGCCCCAACGAGTTGCCGAGCGCGTAGAAGTTGCCGGCCGACCCGGGCGCGTCGAGGAAGAACCGCACGGTCTGGCCGCGCGCGGTGACGCTCGGCGTCGAGAGCTCCGGCTGGTTGCCGGTGCGGGTCGCACGGAGGATGACGCCGGCACTCGTGCAGGTCCAGTAGACGGCGCTGCCGTTCGGCGCGACGGTGATGTCGGTCGGCTCGGGCTCACCGACGCTGATCAACGTGAACTGCCGCGAGGCCGGCGCGTACTTCCACACCTTGTTGCGACCGCCCATGGTGCCCGGCATGCCGGGCGTCGGGACCTCGGTGAAGTAGAGGTTGCCGTCGTCGTCGATGTCGATCCCGGTCGGCGCGTCGAGGCCGTTCAGCACCAGCGACGTCATGCCGGTCATCGCGTCGTTCCGCAGGATCACGCCGGCGGTGCGGCAGGTCCAATAGGCGTTGCCGGCGTTGTCGACCGCGATGTCGACCGGCTCGGGCTCACCGACGGTGATCGTCATCGGCGCGCCGCTGCCGACGATGCGGGAAACGGTGTTGCTGCCGCCCATCGTGCCCGGCACGCCCGGCGTCGGGACCTGCGTGATCAGGATGCTGCCGTTCGGCGCCGCCGCGATGCCGGACGGGCTCTGCAGGCCGGTGCGCCACGGCGCGTTGATGCCGTTCTGCCGGCGGAGGATGACGCCCGCCGACTTGCAGGTCCAGTAGAGGTCCGCGCCGGAGAACGCGAGGTTGACCGGTTCGGGTTCGCCGGTGGCGATGGTCGAGAGCATGCCGGTCTGCGCATTGCGGACGCGCACGGCGTTCTGGCTCGAAGCACCGCCGACGCCCGGGGTCGGCACCTCGGTGAAGTAGAGATCGCCGTTCGGCGCCAGCGTGATGCCGGTCGGGCTGGCGAGGCCCTGGACGAGGACCTGGTTGGTGAACGTCTGGGCCGACAGGGAGGTCAGGGTCGCGAGGCTGCAGAGCAGCACGGCTGCAGAGGCAGGAGTTCTCATGGGATCAGGTTCGACTTGGTGGATCTTGGACTTGTCGAGCGGTTGCCGCATGGGGGTCATGCGCACGGGTCCTGGTAGCCTGCTGCTGCGGTTCCGTTCGTATCAAAGCCTCGCATGCACCATTCCAATTCCTCGCACGGGGGTTCCGGAGCGAAGCTCGAAGGCACGCCGCTGCTGCAGGTCGCCGAGGTCTGGAACTGGATCCCGGCGTTCCGCGCCGTCGCCGAGTCGAGCCATCTGCCGACCGCGTCACGACAACTCAGCGTCGCCCCATCGGCGCTGTCCCGTTCGGTGCGCCTGCTCGAGGCGAGGCTCGGCGTCGAACTGTTCCAGCGCATCGGCTCGCGCCTCGAACTCACCGAGAGCGGCCAGGCGTTCCTGCGGGCGGTGCGCATCGGCATGCGCAGCATCCACGACGGCATGCTGGCGGTGCGCAGCGAGACGTTGACCGGGGTGATCCGCATCTCGAGCGCCGGTGCCGCGACCACGATCGCCGTCGTGCCCGCCCTGCTCGAGGTGCGCACGAAGCACCCGGAGCTGCTAGGGGTCGTCGTCAGCGAGGCGCCGGAGGGCGAAGCGGCCGCGCTGTCGGCGGGCAAGATCGATCTGTCGGTGCGCAGTGCCCCCATTCGCTCCAAGGACCTGACGTCGGTCGAGGTCGGCACGCTGACGCACGGCGTCTACTGCGGCGGCGGTCACCCACTGCTCGATCGAGATCCCGGGTCGCTGCGCAGCGAGGACCTCGCGGAGTTCGAGTTCGTGTCGCCGGGCACCGATGCCCAAGGCCGCAGCCTCGACGGTTGGCCGGATCGCATCGAGCGACGCATCGGCATGCAGGTCGACCAGATGCGCGTCGGTGCCGAAGTGTGCGCGCGCAGCGGCCTGCTCGCGGTGTTGCCCGATCGACTGGTCGAGCGAATCGCGCTGCCGCTGCATCGCCTGCCGCTCGAGATCGTTCCGGCGGTGCCGGTGTTCGCCGTGACGCGCATCCACTCCGGAACGCGCAGCCGCGTCAGCGTCGTGCTGGCCGCGATCCAAGCGTGCATGCAGGTCGACGCGCGGCAGCAGTGAGCCAGCCCGCCGGGCGCCGAGACAGGCGGCAACACGGATTCCGCCAGGCCCGTGGGCAATGACGCCTGGGAAGTTGCCGAGGCGAGGCGGACACCTGGTTGGAACTCTACGGGGCACTCAGGGCCACGCGGAAGCCGACGTAGTCGGAGCGAGTGTCCGCAGGGAAATGAAAGGCCCGGTCCCCTGTCCGGGCCGGGCCGGGACGAAGCACGCATGCGCCGACCTCTTGCGCGGCCTGTCATCGCGGCTCGTGACCGGACCACGCTCTGTCGAGGCAGGTACCGAGCTACTTGGCAGCCTTCCGCCCGACGAGAGCCTCGGCGAATGCCTTGCCGATGGGCGCAAGGATCTTCGCGGCGCCGAGGTAGTGGTAGCCGCCGTTCGACGCACCGGCGAGGCGCTTCCATTCCGCCGGGGTGAAGTTCTGCGCCATGAGCTTCCTCTTGTTCTCCCAGGAATCCGCATCCGGATTCGTGGCTTTCTGCCGCTCGACCTCGGCGTCCACCTTCGGCCAGAGACCGTCCATGCGCTCGGAGAGCTTCTCGAGTTCGTCGTCCCAGAACGCGGCCGTCTCCACGGTGAACACGTTGCCGTTGAACTCCGCGAGACCGGACGGTTTCCGCTGGGCGGCGCGAAAGTGCTTCATCGGGGCGTTCCGGTCGCCTCTGAGGCCGTCGATTCCCATCACGCCGACGACGAACGGCATGTTCGGAGCCGCCAGGTCCTTCCGCACGTCGCGAATGAAGTTCCCCAGCAGGTCGGCATACATGGCGTAACCGTCGGGCTTGTCCTGCTCCGGGTACACCCCACCGTCGACATAGTCGTTGAATCCCTGGAACCAGACGAAGCCGGCCAACTCGTAGCCTTGCTTGTCGTCATGGTCGGGCACCACGCGCCGGATGTCCTTCAGGACCATGCGCACGTGATCGATCATCGCGCGGTAGATGGCGCCGGTGGCGGCGACCTTCTCGGCCTGGAGCTTCTCGATGTCCTCGCCGTTCTGCTTCTTCTCGGCGAGCTCGCCTTCCCTCCATACGAACGCTCCGCTGCTCGGCGGGCGAAAATCGGTGTGCAGGCTCCGGCCTCCCCACGAGGTCTTGATGATGAGGACGGGCTCCTTCAGCACCTTTTCCATCGTCAGGCCGAACGTGAACTCGGGCCCGATCTTGTCGTCCGGGGCGCCGAAGCCGGTCGTCAAGCGGCCTTTGGCCTCCGTCATGTCGGCATAGGCATCGCCGAGGCACCCGATCGACGAGATCCACACGTTGCCGCAAACCCGCGGCTTGCCGTCGGGTCCGCGCATTTCCTTCAGCAGTGGCGCCGTCTTCGGGTCGTCGGCCATCGCGTCGAAGGTCGAGACGCTGGCATGCCCCTGCATGTTCGACTGACCAGCCAGGATGTACACCTTGAGCGGGGTCTTGGTGATTTTCGCCGGTTGCGGGACAAGAGCCGCCTCTTGTGCGGCAGCGGGGGCGGCATGCAATGCCACCATGAAGAGGACCACGACGGTGCGAACCAGTTGACCGAGCATGAGTGATGCTGTCCTTGGGAGTGCCGAGGGGAGAGATCGAGGCGGAGGGTGGTAGGGCGGCAAGAGCTATTCGCGCTGGATCTCGCGCGCCGGACGAACGCCGAGCCCCGCCGAGATCGCGTTGCCGCGCACGAACTCGCGAAACGCCGAACGGAGCCGAGTGGGCGAACTCGCCCACGTACCGCCGCGCACCACGCGCCGCCGCGGATCTCGCGATCCGTCCGCGGTCAGCGGTTGCGGGATCGGCCCCGACTCCCGGTAGCTCGGCCGGAACAACTCGCTGCACCACTCGGAGACGTTGCCATGCACGTCGTGCAGACCGAACGGATTGGCGGCGAAGCTGCCGACCGGCGCCGTGAACATATGGCCGTCGTCGAAGTTGGTGACTTGGACCAGCACGTCCTTCGACGATCGGTCGGCGAAGTTGGCGAACCGGTGCAGCTGTGGCCCCTCGCTGCCGAAGGACCAGAGTGTGTCCGACCCGGCGCGAGTGGCGTACTCCCACTGTTCTTCGGTCGGGTACTGCAGCCCGGCCTGGTGCAACACCCGCCGGCCCTCGCTCCATTCGACCTGCTCGACGGGGTGGCGTTTGGTCACGCGTATCTCATTCACGACCAACCCGAAGTAGAAGTAGCTGGGGTTGCTGCCACCGTCGAGGCGCATCCACTGGGCCTGGGTCAGCTCGTGCTTGGCCAGGAAGAACGGGGCCACCGTGACCTCGTGGACCGGCCCCTCTTCCGCGCGCGCGAGGGGGTCGAAGTTGGGAGCGCTCTCGTCCTCCCTCTGCGCCCCCATGCGGAACGAGCCGCCCGGGATCAGCACGAGCACCACTCCCGTTTCGGCGGCAAGCGGGAGGCTCCCGTCGGCACCGCGCGCCGGGATCGGCCCATCGTGGGTGGCCAGGTCGAGGAACTCCTGGAGCCCCGAACCGGGATCCCGGCCGAGTGGGACCAACCCGACCTGCGGGCGGAAGCCGTCGGCGCGCAACTCCGGATACCGGTCGCCCTGCACGATGTCGTCGATCGCCTGCCGCCAGGCCTCGGCGTCGTCGCCGACGAGGCGCGCCGCGGCCATTCTGGCGAACGCGAGCCGCTCGCGCACCGAGGCCATGGTGCCGGACGCCGGCGCGGCGAACGCGTCGAGGCGCTGCACGAAATCCGACAACAGGCCGTGCAACCAGGCGTCCTTGGTGGACGCGAACGACCAGGTCCTCGCCTCGGGGCCATCCGGCCCGGCTGTGGCCGGCTCGGTGGACAACCCGAGGTCGTTGTCGCTCGCCGGGACCGTCGGGTCGTGCCGAGGTCGCGGGGCGAACCTCACCGCTCCCGGCAGGACCTGTTCGGACTCGAAACCGACCTGACCAGGCGGGAGGGCGCGGGCGCGCACCGCCATCAGCTCGGCTCGATGGAGATCGGTGCGGTCGACGACCTGCTGCGCCTCCGTCAGCCATTGCTCCATGAGGTCGGCCTTCTCGATCACGGCCGGCCACAGTTCGCGTTCGGCACGTCGCACGAGGTTGGCGAGCACGTGGGCATCCGAGAGGCGCTCGACGTCCTGCAGGGCTCGTTGCGCAATCGACTTCTCGCGCAGATAGGCCTCGTTCTTCTGCCGCAGCTCGGCGTTCGAGGCGTCGAGCTGGCGGTTCTTCCACCCTGCCCAGAACAACCCGACCGTCGCGACGACGAACAACACCGCGGCCAGGGCGACGGTGCTGCCGACCACCACCCGATGGCGGCGGCAGAACTTGCGCAGTCGGTAGACGAGATCCGGTGGTCCGGCGACGACCGGCAGGTCGTCGAGATGCCGGCGAACGTCGTCGGCGAGTTCTTGGGCCGAGGCGTAGCGACGCGACTTCTCCTTCTCGAGGCACTTCAGGGCGATCCAATCGAGGTCGCTGGGCAGCGCCCCGGCCCGTCGGCTCGGGCGGCTCGGTTGCTCGTCACGGATGCGGCGCGCCAGCGTCTCGAACCCCACGCTCGTCGTGACGTCCTCGTGGAACGGCGTGACCTCGGTCAGCAACTCGTACAACACGACGCCCAGCGAGTAGACGTCCGATCTGGCGTCGACATCGGCCCCGGTGGACTCCGTCTGCTCCGGAGCCATGTAGGCCGGAGTTCCCACCAGCTGGCGCTGGTGCGTCAGCTGCGACGACGAACCGTTGGCGGCCCCGACGGCCTTGGCGATGCCGAAGTCGATGACCTTCGGGATCGCGTCGCCGTCGCACTCCATGACCAGCACGTTCGACGGCTTGATGTCGCGGTGCACGATCCCGCGCTGATGGGCGTGGTGGATGGCCCGGCAGACGACCTCGAAGATGCGCAGGCGCTCGGCGGTCGCCAGGTTGCGCTGCTGGCAGTAGAGGACGATCGGCGTGCCGATCACCAGCTCCATCGCGAAGTAGGGGCGACCGTCCGCCGTGCTCCCGGCATCCAGCACCTTGGCGATGCTCGGGTGGTCCATCACCGCGAGCGCCTGTTGCTCCGCCGCGAACCGCGCGATGACCTGCTTGCTGTCCATGCCGCGCTTGATCAGCTTCAAGGCGACGAGCCGGTGGATCGGCTCCTTCTGTTCGGCCTCCCAGACCACGCCGAAGCCGCCTTCCCCGAGCGGACGCACGAGCTCGTAGGGTCCGATGCGCTGCCCCGGGCGCCCGGCCTCGTCCGCATCGGCGAACGAGCCGTCGGCGGCCACCTGCTGGCCGGAGCGCGTCCGGGCGCGTTCGGCCGCTTCGACGACTTCCGGGAGCGGTTCCAGGAACGCGTCCGGGACGTGCTCCGCCTTGGTCAGCAAGGCGTACACGGCGCGCTGCAGCTCCGGGTCGGCACCGTGCTCGGTCACGAGCAGGCGCTCCCGGTCGGCTGGATCGGTCTCGCGCAGGCGAAGGAACGCGGCCTTGATCTGTTGGGTGCGATTGCCCTTCATGCCACGGGTCAGGTCGTACGGCTCATTCGGAATCCGGACCTGAAACCGGCGGACGATTCGCGAAATCGTTCTCGCTGCCCAGACGGTCGTAGAGCCACGCCCGCGCGAACGTCCAGTCGCTGCGGGCCGTTCGCGCCGAGACATCGAGCACCTGCGCCGCCTCGTCGATCGTCATGCCGACGAAGAACCGCAACGCGACGAGCTGGGCCGAGCGTGGATCCTCCTGCTCGAGCAGGACCAGCGCCTCGCGCAGCGCCAGCAGATCGTCCGAAGGCACCGGGGCACTCAGCTGCCGCGGCGTGATGTCCACGCGCTTCTGGTCGCCACCGCGCTTCCGCGTCGCCTTCTCACGCGCGCGGTCGACGAGGATGTTGCGCATCAGGATGCCGGCCGCGGCAAAGAACTCGCTGCGGCTGCTCCAACGCTCCGAGCGGCTGCCCTTCATGCGCAGCCAGACCTCGTGCACCAGTGCCGTGGCGCTCAGGGTGTTGCCGGGGGGCTGGCGGGCCAGTCGCAGCCGCGCGAAGTTCCTGAGCTCCGCATAGACGGCGCCGAGCAACTCGTCGACGCCGACACCCGACGACGCAGCAGGATCCTCGGATCGCGCACCCATCAGGCGCCAATCTAGCAACCGAAGATCGGGCGGTAGCGGATTTCTTGCTCGGGATCTGCCGCTTTCGGAAGCTGCTGCCGAACCACGGCCAGCAGCGCCGCGCTCCTGGAACTTCTTCGTGCAGGCGGCGAGTGCCGACTTCGCGCTGGCGGGCTTCCTGCCGACCTGCGTGTCGGACATCGAGACGCTGCAGATCAGCATCCCGTAGCCGCGACGCCTCACCAGAACAGGCGCTTGCCCTTCACCTCGACCGCCTTCACCTCGGCCCCGCGCGCGCGCCAGACCTTCCACACCTGCCCGTCGTAGCTGCCGAGCTCGCGGTCGTTCCACACGTCGCGCAGCGCGGTCACGTCCGCGAGCGGCTGCAGCACCGGGTTGCCGGCCTGGTCGCGCAGCTCCACCGCCAGCAGCAGATCCCCCGCCTGCACATCCGCGCCGGCCGGCTGCTCGCCGGGATGCACGCGCTCGACCAGTACCATGCGCTCCGGGATCCGCTGCGGCTCGCCGGTGCGATCGCCGGTGAACGCGCGGTGCAGCGCGATCGCCGCCTGCCGCACCCGTTCGCCGTCCTCGGCGTACTCGAAGTCGCGCACCAGCAGGCCCGACTGCCGCACCACCGCCCACACCGGCGCCGACAGCGACTTGCACTCGATCGTCTTCGGCGCGCCCTGCCGCTCGAGGCCGAGCGAGACGGCGACGCCCGGCGTCTTGTTCTTCAGCGCGAGCGCGAAGCCCGGGCTCCAGACGATCTTCTCGCCGTCCAGCGACACGATGCGATCGCCCGACTGCACGCCCGCGGCCGCCGCCGGCCCACGTGGATCGCAGTCGAACACCTTGACCACGCCGTCCTCGTCGACGATGCGCATGCCGAGATCCGGGCTGCGCAGCTTGTAGGCGGCGAGCAGCAGCGTCAGCACCTGCTTGCGCACGTGATCGACGGAGATCGCGTAGCCCTTGTTGTTGAACGTGCCGCCGCCGGCACTGTTGATGCCGACCAGCCGCCCGTTCATGTCGAGCAGGGCGCCGCCGCTGTTGCCGCCGTTGATCGCCGCGTCGGTCTCGATCAGGTGCTCGAGCTTGGCCCAGCGCCCCTTCACGCGCAGCTCCTGGTCCTTCGCCGACACCACGCCGAACGTCACCGTGTTGGCGCGGCCGTGCGGGTTGCCGATCGCCGCCACCCATTCGCCGAGGGCGAGCGCGTCGCTGCTGCCGAGTTCGACCGCGGGCACCTGTTCGCCGGGCTCAAGCTGCAGCTGCAGCAGCGACAGGTCGTCCTCGCGCGAGATGCTGAGCACCTGCACGCGATACTCCTTGCCGCCGAACGCGCGCGCCGTGACGCGGTGGTCCGCCACCATCGAGCCGTCGGGCCGGGTCGCGTCGTCGACGACGTGCCAGTTGCTGATCGCGAGCCCGCTGCGATCGATGATCACGCCCGAACCGAGGCTGATCGGCGCGAACTCCGGCTCCTTCAGGCTCGCGAACGGATCGTCCTCGTCGACCTTGGTGATGCTCTTCTGCACGTAGATGTTGAGCATCGCGCCGCTGCTCGCCTCGACCATGCGCGCGAGCACCGAGCGCCGCTGCTCGCGCTCGGCGGCGGTGGCTTCCACCGGGGCCGACGCCGCCTCGAGCGCGTCGCCGAACAGCCGGCGCAGCCGCGCCACCGAGACGAACGTCGACAAGTTGGTCTCGGTCGAGATGCGATCGCCGCGCATCGCGAACTGTGCCTCGATCGGATCGATCGCGCCCGCGTCCCCGATGCCGAGCAGCCGACCGTGCACGTCGATGACGGCGCCGCCGCCGTTCTGGTTGCCGAGGTTCATGTCGGCCTGGATGCGGCCGCCGTCGCGATCGCGCACCGCCGAGATCACGCCGCCGCTGACGACGACCGCGGTGCCGTACGGATTGCCGAGCGCGAGCGCCAGCTCGCCGACCTGCACGTCGTCGTCGCGATTGGCGGTGATCGGCACCAGCGCGGTGCCGGCCGGCAGTTCGGCCTGCAGCAGCGCGAGGTTGGTGGGACCGTGCGTCTTCACAACCTTCGCGGCGAACGTGCGACCGTCGCCGAGCCGCAGCCGCGGCGAGCCGCCCTTGACGACGTGCGCGTTGCAGACCACGAGGCCCGCCGCGGTCAGCACCACGCCCGAGCCGAGCCCCGAGCGCCGCACCACGCCCCCCGGATCCTTGGCACCGGGCTGCGGCCAATCGCCGTCGCCGCTCCACACCGACACCACCGACGGCGCGGCGCGCTGCACGCCGAGCACCTGCGGCGCGGGTCCAGCCGCTGCCCCGGCCTTCGGCAGCACCTTCGCGAACGCCTGGCGGATGCGCGCCATCGCCACCACCACGCCGAAGCTCGGCTTCTTCAGGTCGTCCAGGGTCGGCTCGCTCTGGTCGCGCTGCACGTGTTCACTCGCGTAGAGCCCGAGCAGGCGACCTTCGCCGTCGAACACCGGCGCGCCGTCGCTGCGTTCGTCGTTGCGCGCATCGGCGAGGAAGATCTGGTCGGCGGCACAGGCCACTCCACCGAGCTGCACCGGGCCGAGTGCGGGGCTGCTGACGCCGGCGAACGCGAGCATCGCCTTGCCCTCGGGCCGCGCCAGCACCAGCAGCGGCGCCCCGGCGGCCGGCCGGTCGGGGCCCGGCTTCGCGGCCGTGAGACCACCGGCCGGCGGCTGCACGCGCAGCAGCGCCAGGCCGGTAGCAGCGTCGATCGCCTCGATGGTGGCCGGCAGCTGCGTGTTCGCCGCGTCGTCGAGCTGCACCAGGATGCGCTTGTCGGTGGCCCCCTGGGCCTCACGCACCAGGTGGCCGAACGTCAGCACGAGCCCGCTCGCGTCGATCACGACACCGCTGCTCGAACGCACCAGCGGGAACTTGCCGCGCGGTCCGTCGACCTCGACCAGCACGTGCACGACGCTCGCGCGCACCGCGGCGGTGATGCCGGCCAGAGCGGCCTTGCGCGCCGGGTCGGTGGCTTCGCTGTCGCGCGGACGCAACAGCGTGGGGGCGGAGACCTCCTGCGCGGGCAGGGACGACACGGCCAGCAGCAGCGCGCTGACCACCGACGAACGGCGAAGCATTGCGGGCAGACTACCGCGCCGGGGCCCGCGCCGGCAGCGTCACTTCTTCGGCTCGGGCGGCAGCGCGGCGTTGGCCTCGGCGCGCTTGTGCGCCAGCTCCAGCATGCGCTTCTGGTGCTTGAGGTAGTACTCGGCCGACTGCTTGACGGCGGCGATGGTCTCCGCCTCGTTCTCCTCCGAGCCCTGGAAATTCGAGCCGGCGGCGATCTTGCCCATGTAGTCCTCGAACGGCTTGCCGAGGCGCTTGAGCGGCGGGAACACGCCCCCGGCGGTGTCGAAGGTCTTGACCAGCGCCTTGATGTCCTTGCGCGCCTTCTGGCCGCCGGTCGGCGTCAGCGCCGCCAGTTCCTTCAGCGCCTGGTCGGCGACCGCCTGCGCCTTGGCCAGGTCCTTGACGCTGGCGTCCTTCATCGCCGGCTTCAGCGCCGCCGGCTCGACCAGCCGCTTGCCGGCGCACGCGCCACACTTCCAGGCGCCGTCGCCGCGGCACGCCGGGCAGGCGCTCCAGTTCTTGGCGCCATTGATCTTCAGTCGGCCGCCACCCGCGCACACGGTGCACAGCAGGAACGCGGCGCCGACGCATCCGGGGCAGCCGACCTTCAGCAACGGGTCGGGCAGTTCGCCGGTGCCGGCACACATCCGGCACACGGTCTCTCGGCTCTCGACGCGCTTGCAGTCCGGGCACTTGTCGGCGTCGTCACCGAACCGCTCGCAGACCGTGCACTTGACCTTGCCGGTGCCCGAGCAGTTGGGGCACTTGTCGGCCTTCCATTCGGCCCAATTGGTGGCCCCCTTGTCGTCGGTGACAGTGGCGCGTTCGAGGCGCTCGGGAATCAGCACCTTCTGCTGCGCTCCGGCGGCGGCGACGACGAACCAGAGGGACAGCACGAACGCGATCAGTCGGGCAATGGCAGGCATCGAGAATCTCCTGGCCGCAGGATACGCGAGACCTGTCGGGCTGGCAAACGGACGCGCCGCCGTGTTGCTCAGTCCTCGCCGTCCACGGCAGGCGCTTCATCGCCCTCGCCACCGCCATCGGCAGGCTCCCCATCGCCGGCCCCGTCCGCCGCATCGTCGAGCCCGGCCCGCTGCAGCTTCAACCGCACGCGGCGGTTCTGCCGCCGCAGCCGATCGTTGCTCTGCGCCAGTCGCCCGAGTTCCTCGAGCACGGTGCGCAGGTCCGCGGCGGTGATCGCGACCTCGGCGACGCCGTCCTTCAGCTGATGGCGCAGCCGCCGACGCAGCGCTTCGAGTGCCTTGTTGCCTGTCATCCTCGCAACGTCCACCGCCGGCGCGGAAAGCGCAAGCACACGTTGGTCGCGGTCCCCGGCACCGCCATGATCGCGCCCCGACGGCACCCGATGACCTCGATCCCCGACCTGTTGCACGCCGCCATCGACCGCCGCCGGGATCTGCTGCCCCGCCTGCACGCCGAGGGCACCGACTGCTACCGCCTGTTGCACGGCACCGCCGAGGGCGCGCCCGGCCTCACCGTCGATCGCTACGGCCCGCTGCTGCTGGTGCAGACCTTCCGCGACCCGCTGACCGCCGACCTCGTCGAGGCAATTGCCGACACCGCGCGCCGCGACCTGCAGCTCGATCTGCAGGTCGCCAGCAACCACCGCGGCGAGCCGCCGCCGGCCGACTTCCCGCTGCACCAACCGGGCCCGCTGGCGCTGGCCGAACACGAGGTGCACGAACGCGGCGCTCGCTTCCTGAGCCGCGCCCGCCATCGCGGCCAGGATCCGTGGTTGTTCCTCGACCTGCGCCCAGGCCGCGCCGCCGTGCAGCGGCTCGCCGCCGGCAAGCGCGTGCTGAACCTGTTCGCCTACACGTGCGGGGTCGGCATCGCCGCCGCGCTGGCCGGCGCCGTCGCCGTCGACAACGTCGACTTCTCGCACAGCGCGCTCGAGGTCGGCCGCCGCTCCGCCGCGGCGAACGGCATCGTGCCCGAACGCTTCACGACGCTGACCTCGGACTGCCTGCCGATCCTGCGTCAGCTCGCCGGCCAGCCGGTGCAGCGGCGCGGCAAGCACGTGCCGTATGCGCGCATCGAACGCCGCCCGTACGACCTGCTGGTGCTCGATCCACCGCGCTTCAGCAAGGGCCCGTTCGGCACCGTCGACGTGGTGCGCGACTACGCGTCGCTGTTCAAGCCGGCCTTGCTGGCGCTGGCCCCCGGAGGCATCGTGCTGGCCACCAACCACGTGCCCGGCATCCACGCCGCCGACTGGCACCAAGCCCTGCGGCGCTGCGCCGAGAAGGCCGGCCGACCGCTGCGCGAACTCGAACCGATCGCCGTCGACGCCGACTTCCCGTCGTTCGACGGCGAGCCACCGTTGAAGATGGTGTTGGCGCACCTCTGACCGGCACCACTGCCGGCCCACCATCCGCCCCACCGTCGCCGTTGAGCCGCGCCCGCTGCGGGCGTCGGCTCCAACGCCGGCGGCCTCGCCGCGCCAATCGCCGTTGCCTCAGTAGACCTTGCCGCCGGCGCGCGTCAGCAGCGAATCGGTGAGCGACCCGAACGCCGCCATCGCCGCCCCGAACGTCAGCGTGCCGTAGCCTTCGACCTGCACCCCGGTGTCGTCGACGCGGTAGAGGAACGTCGTGCAGCCCAAGGCCTTCGCGACCGCCTCGGCATCGGGCAACGCATCGCTGTCGAATCCCACTTCGTCGCGGCGCGCATCGAGCTGCGGATAGACCATCGACTCGATGGTGGGCCAACCGATCTCGGCCGCGCGCGACAGCCGCAGATGCACCATGCCGCTGGCGCCGTCGGCGCGGGCCGCGGCGGTGGCGAAGTCGGCCTGACCGGACAGCGCCTCCACCGGCTCGGTCGCGTCGAGCCGCTTGATGGCGCGGACCAAACCCATCGTGTCGGAACCGAGCCACAGCGCCCCGTCGGCGAGCACGTAACTCGGGCTCAGCTGCAGGCCGTCACCCGGCAGCGGCAGATTGCAGAAGCGCAGTTCGTGCGCCCCGACCTTGCGCGTCTTCCACTCGACGCCGGCCTCCCTGGCCACCGCGGCCTCGAGCCGCTGCAGCAACGGCGTCACCACTGCCGCATCGCGCACCGACAGCCGCAGCAGCAGTTCGGGCTTCGGCACCGGCCCCTTCTCGAGCGCGAACGCGACACCGACCTGGTTGCCGAACGCGCGCAGCACCGTGTCGACCTCGGTCGGGCTGGTGCCCATGTCGCGACAGGCGCGGGCGAGATCGCGCCGCAGGTCGCGCATCATCTCGTCACGGAACTCGGCCGGCAGCAGCTCGGCGAAGCGCAGGAAGGCATCGGCCACCGCGGGTGCATCGATGCTGCCGGCAGCGAACGCCACCGTGTTCGGCGAACAGGCGCGCGCGAACGACAGCTCGCACGGCGCCTGCACCAGCGCCTTCAGCAAGCCGGTGCGGCTGCCTTGCAGGCCCAGCTGGAACCGGTCGCTGCCACCGGCCTGGTCGGCCCCGAGGGCGACATAGCCGTCGTCGAGCGCCCCGATGCCGAGCGCTGCACCGAACTGCTCCGCCTCGTACGGCAGGTGCGGCACCAGCATCTGCGTGATCGAGCGCAGGTTGTAGAACGTCGACAGGAGCGCGGGCCCCGCCTGCTTGCCGCGCAGCGCGCCGAGGCGGGTGCTCGCGGCCAGCGACGGCTGCTGGCCGTTGGCGACCGCGATGCATTCGCGCAGCAGACCGCGGCTGTTGGTGAGCACGAACACGCCGCCCAGCGAGCCGAGGAACAGCGGCACACCGGTGGCGGTGGTCACCTGCTGCACGGCGAGGCCGTCGATCGTGGCAGCCGCGATCCGGGTCTCGATCCCGAGTTGCGGCAGCTGCTGCATCAAGGCGTTGCACGTGCGACGGATCGCGGCCGCGGCCTCCCCCTCGTCGATCAGCAGTGCCATCGACGGGCCGAGGCCTTCGATCGACAACCTGCCGATCGCCATGGCGATCGGCTGCCGCAGCACCGCCTGCAGATCGGCCGGGCGGATGCCGACCTGTTGCAGCCCTTGCTGGAGCTGGCCGGCGAGATCCTCGAGGTGCGCTTCGAGCCGCTGCTCGCGCACTTCGGCCGGCAGGCGACCGAGGAACTGCTGCACGAGCGGCGCCAACGGCGACTGCGCCGCGCCCTGGCGGCACGCTTCGAGGCCACCGAACTGCTGCACGCAGTAGACCGAGGCCGGTAGCACGTCCTCGATGGCGCGGACCGCGGGGCGAGGACCCTGGGCGACCAACGCGCAGGCGAAGGTCGCGAGGACAGCAGGACGGAGTGGTATCGAAGGCATGGGTTCTCCTGGAAGGACCGCCAGAACGGACCTCGGCACAGACTATTCGATCGTCGCCGGATCCTGCGGCAGCTCTCCATCGGCTCCCGCGGCCGGCGTCACGCCCGGTTCCTCGCCGGCCGGCGACAGGTCCTTCGCATACAGCACCCGCAGCAGGAACAGCCCGTGCGGTGGCGCGGTCGGCCCCGCGGCGCGGCGATCGCGCGCGGCCAGCACCTCGCCGAGCCAGGCCGGCCGCCGGTTGCCGTAGCCGACCTCGAGCAGCGAGCCGACCAGGTTGCGCACCATGTTGTAGAGGAAGCCGCTGCCCTGCACGACGAACAGCCACCCACCTGGCCGCGCCAGCAGGTGCACATGGTGCAGCGTCCGGGTGGTGCCGCGTTTCCGCGCATAGCCGGGATTGCTCGCGAACGACGCGAAGTCGTGGTGGCCGCGCAGGCACTGCGCCGCCGCGCGCATCGCGCCGAGATCGACCGGCCGCCGCACCCAGTGGTACAGATCGCGGCCGATCGCCGGCCGCACCGGCGCGGTGACGACGCGATAGCCGTAGCGCTTGCCGGCGGCGTGGAAGCGGGCGTGGAAGCCGTCCGGCGCCAGCCGCACCGCCTGCACCGCGACGTCGTCGGCGAGGTTGCTGTTCAACGCCAACAGCAAACGATCGGGCGCGAACGGCCGCTCGAGCACGACGTGGGCGCACTGCCCGATCGCATGCACCCCGGCATCCGTGCGCCCGGCCCCTTCGACGTGCACACCCGGGCAGCCGATGCGCGCGAACGCCGCGGTCAGCTCCTGCTGCACGGTGCGGAAGCCGTCCTGCTGCTGCCAGCCGTGGAACGTGGTGCCGTGGTAGGCGATCGTCAGCAGATAGGTCGGCACGGCGGACGCACGATAGGCACCGCCGGCCGGCCGACAAGCTCAGCCGCGCAGCAACAACCAGGAGAACACGGCGCCGACCACCGTGCACGCGGCGAGAATGCCGGCCAGCACCGGGTTCTGCTGCATCACGTAGACCCACGAGGAAGCAGTGCCACCGGCCGCGAACAGCGTCAGCGGCACCAGCAGACTGGCGAGCGAGCCGCGGCGACGCACCAGCACCGGCGTCGGCTGGCGCCGCAGAGCCGGGCCCGACTTCGCCGGCTTCGGCGGCGGCAACGACACCACCGGCTTGCCGACCGTGCGCGACGAACCGCGGTCGAACACGCCGTCGCTGCGACTCGGGCCGGCGGTCGGCGCCGGCGGCGTCGCCCCCGAGGGCACGCGCGCACCGGGCGCCAGCCACGGTCGCGCCGGGGCGGGCGCCGCTTCGACATCCGCCGGCAACGTCTCGCCGAGGATGTCGGCGCCGAACTCGGCGGCCCCGGCCGCGCTGGCCTGGCCGCCACCCGGCAGCAGGCTCTCGACGTTCTCGTCGAGCAGCGCCCAGCTCGAATCGGCCGGCGGCCCCTGCTTGATGGCCCCGTTGTCGGTGAACAACATGTCGTCCGGCGCCGTCGAGGCGGCGGTCGGCCCCGACGCGCCGTCGAGGCGCACCTGGCCATAGGAGAATGGATCGTGCCGGGTCATAGGTCTCCGAACTTTCGGCGCAGGTAGCTCGACGGAATGCCCAGCTGCTTGCGGTACTTGGTGACGGTGCGGCGCGCGCACTGGATGCCGCGCTGCTGCAGTTTCGCGACCAGATCGTCGTCCGACAGCGGCGCCGCCTTGTTCTCGGTCGCGACCAGCTCGCCGATCTGTTCGCCGATCGCCATGCGCCCCTGGCCTTCGCTCGGCGCCGAGTCGATGCGGCTGCCGTCGAAGAAGTCGCGCAGGCGGAACACGCCGCGGTCGGTCTGCACGTGCTTGCCGGCGATCGCGCGGCTGACGGTCGAGGTGTGGATGCCGAGCTGCTCGGCGATGTCGCTCATGCGCAGCGGCCGGATCGCGGTGCGGCCCTTCTGCAGGAACGGGCGCTGCTCGCGCATCACCGCCTCGGTGACGCGCAGCAAGGTCGCCTGCCGCTGCTGCACCGCCTCGATCAGGTCGCGCGCCGAGCGGAGCTTCGGCCGCAGGTAGTCACGCACCTCGCGGGCAGTGGCGCGATCGGCCGCCAACGCCTGGTACTCGGCGTTGACCTGCAGGTCGGGCAACGACGCGTCGTCGAGCGTGACGTGCACGGCGCCGTCGTGGAACCACACGAACGCATCGGGGCGCAGCGGCTGGTCGGCTCCGTCGTCGAAGCCGGCCGCGGGGCGCGGGTTCAACCCGCGCAGTCGCTGCAACAGTCCTTGTAGATCGTCGACCGACAGCCGCAGCGCACGCGCCACGTCCGGCAGCTTGTTGCGACCGAGCGCGTCGAGGTGCTCGCGCAGCAGCTGCTCGATCACCGGCAGGTCCGGGTCGCCGTTGCACTGCAGCAACATCGCCTCGACCGGGTCGCGGGCGCCGATGCCGCGCGGCTCGAGCGTGCGCAGCAGGTCGTGCGCCTGCAGCAGCAGCTCGATCGGGGCGTCGAGCTGTTCCGCCAGTTCGTCGATGTCGAACGGCAACAGTCCGCGCGCGTCGAGGTGCTCGGTCAGCGTCACCACCGCATCGGCCAGCAGCGCCGGTACCTGGCGGAACGCAAGCTGCTGCCGCACGAACTCGACCAGCGACTCGGTGCGCGCCGGCACGTTGGCGAGGAACGCGATCTTGCTGTCCTCGCCGCCGTCATCGGCGGGCCGCCGCCATTCGTCCCAGCCGCTGTCCTCGCGCTCGGCGATCGGCGCCGGCGGCGGCTCGGCCGGCTCGGCCTCCGGCGGCGACACGGCCTCCAGCGTCTCGTTCTGTTGCAGCTCCTGGTCGAGGAACTGCAGCAGGTCGGTGGTCGCCAGCTGCAGCACCTCGATCGACTGCAGCATCTGCGGCAACAGCGCCAATCGCTGTTCTTGCCGAAGGCCCAGTCGTAGATCGAGGCTCATGCGCGGAAGGTGGCTCCGGCAGGCACTTTCGGCACTCGGTGCGCGGATCTTGAGCGCTGCCTGCCGCCGGCGTGGGAAATCTCACCACTGCGCGGGACACGAGCCGGGGCAGGCCGCCGCGGCGGCAGCACCGCCGGGCCAGAACGTCGGCTGCCCGCCGACCTACTTGGTCATGTTGCGGAACTTCTCCATCAGCGGCTTCAGCACGGCCCCGATCTTCTCGTCGCCGCCGTGCTTCATCATCGACTGCATCATCTTCGTGGTGGCCGCCTGACCACGCGCGGCGAACTTGTCGTTCAACGCCTTCTCCTGCTCCGCGGTCGGCGTCGGCATCTTCTCGGTCTGCGCCTTCAGCGCCGCCATCTGGTCGATCAGCTTCTCGAGCTGCGGCAACGCGGCCTTGGCACTGGCCTCGTCCTTGATGCCGTCGAACAACGTGCCGATCTGCTCCATGTGCTGCAGCCCCTGTTCGGCCAGGGACTCCTGGCTCGGGGAACCGCAGGCGGTGGCGAGGAACAGCAACGGGAGAGCGGCGAGGGCGGAGTGTCTCATCCGGGGCACCCTACCCGCTCGGCCCCGGCGGGGTCACCCGGGAGGACGGCAATCGGGGTCCGGGCCGCAGCGCAGCGCGGCCGCCGGTCAGTTGCCGACCGTCCACTGCACGCCGTTCGACGTGCCGATCCCGAACGCGTTCTTGGTCGTGAAGGCCGCCACCTGGCTGGTCAGCGCGAGGCCGATCAACAGCGGATCGTTGGGGATCGGCAGCGTGAACGAACCGGTGCCGGTCGCCGCCGTGATCACGAAGGTCGCCGACGCCAGGTTGGCATTGCTGTAGGCGCTGCAGCCCGCCGCACCGACGAAGCCGAGATCGATGCCCGGATTCAGGACGGTATCGCCGACGAACAGCAGCGCGAGCGGCACGACGTTCTCGACGTCGCTCGCCGACAGCACGAAGTTGGTGCCGAGACGCGGCAGCCCGACCGTGTGCACGATCGGCCGGCTGTCGGGCCCGGACGTCAGCAGCGGCAACGACGCACTCAGGTCGACCGAGCCCGGATCGATCGACGCCGGGCCACCGGTGTTGCCCTTCGAGAAGCCGACGATCACCGCTCCGGCGGTCGTGTTGGGCACCATCGCCCGGTAGCGGAACTCGAAGCCGCCCGACGCATGCAGCGCGAGCTGCACGTTGACCGAGGTGGCGCCCGCGGCGGGAAGGCTGCCGCGGCGGTCGGCGACGTCGAGCCAGGTGACGTAGACGGACTGGCCGCTCGGATCGACGTCGAAGTAGATGCCGCTGGCCGGGTTGGTCGACACGTTGGTCGCCGGCTGCAGGTCGCACCACAGTGGACACAGCCGCGCGGCCTGCGCGATCAGCTCGGCGGCGGTCGGCGTGCCGTCGCTGACATTGGTCGTGGTCACGCCGAGGTTGACGAAGCCGTTCGAGGCGGCGTGGATCACCGACGTGCTGCCGCCGGGGAACGCGAACACGAACGGCAGCGCCAGCGGGCCGGAGAAGTTGTTGTCCCCCATCGCCGCCGGCGTCGCGGCATTGGACAGCACCGGCGTGCCGAGCGGCGCGAACCACGCCGGCGCGCCGGGCGTCACCAGGTAGCCGCCGGGGATCGGCGTGCCCGCGATGACCTGCTCGGCGCCGACCGCGCCGGCGAAGTCGAAGGCGGCGAGCGACGCGAACGTCTCGTGGAACGTGGTCGTGCCGCGATAGCAGCCGGTGCCGTACGACGTGGTCTGCGCACAGCCGGTGCCCGGCACCGCGCCGACGTTGTAGTAGATGCTGCCGTTGAAGACGCGCGGAGTGAAGAAGCTGCCCGAGAAGAAGGCGCTGGTCACCGAACCGCCGGTGAACGTGAGCTCGTTCGTCGCCCCGGTCTGGTTGCTGCCGGTGCCGTCGGTGTAGCGCAACGACACGCCGAGGTGCCGCACCGAGATCGCGTGTGGGCCGGGCGCGAGATACAGGCCCGCACCGAGGCAGGTGGGAGAAGGCAGGTTGCTGCCCTGGGCGATCACACCGCCACTGACCGCGAGCGACCACAGGCTCGCGTTGGTCTCGTTGCCGACGTGGGTGGTCGGGCCGGTCCAGATCTCGACCGTGCCGGTGGTGCCGACCGCGGTCGTGCCGCAGTTGACGTCGAGGCTGGTCAGCGTGATGCCGGTCGGCGCCAGCACGTTGAGATCGAAGAAGATCTGCCAGCCGGAGCCCCCACCATTGTTCGAGGTGTAGGGCATCGACAACGGCGACTGGGCGATGGCCGCAGCAGCGAGCAGGGCGGCGGTGAGGAACGAGCGCATGGGCAAGCCTGGGTTGGGGACGAGCCCCCATGCAACCGCACGCACCATGGAATGACAACCCGGCCACCGCCTGCACCGGGTCAATCCCGGATCCGGGTCGCCCGATGGGCGAGCCGGATCAGAACGTGCCGAGGGTCAGCTCGAGGCCGTTCGAGGTGACGAGGCCCGCGGCGTTCTGCAGCGGGTCCATCCAGACCGACTGGCTGAAGATCTCGAGCCCCATCAGCAGCGGGTTGTTCGGCACCGGCAACGGCAGCGACATCGTGAGGCCGGCGAGGCCCGCGTTCGAGATCGCATTGCCGACGCCGGTGCTGATGTCGACGTGGGCCCGGCAACCGGCGGCGCCGAGCAGGCCGAGATCGAGGCCCGGCAGCGGGATCCGACTGGTGGTGAGGAAGTTGATGCCGATCCCGAACGGGGTCGTCGGATTGCTCGTCACCAGGCTGATCGTCGTGCCGATCACGGGCCGCCCCGCGGCCGTGAGCGCCAACGGCGCCACTTCCGGTTCTTGCAGCAAGACGCCGGTCAGCGTCGTGATGTCGACCACACCACAGCTCTGCGACGGCCCACCCGGGGAGTAGCCGACCAGGTGATCGTCAGCCTGCAAGAGCCCGGTGCTGCCGATCGCGTCGATCGTCTGCCACACGTAGTGGACCTGGCCGGTCACGACGTCGAACTGGAACTGGAAGGTGCTCGGGTTGACCACGCCGCTGGGTTTGCTCTCGACGGAACTCCACGTGAAGACCAGCAGGTTGGCGCCGACCTGTTCCCACGTGACCTGGCCACTGCCGGGCTCGGACGGGTCGTAGTTGTGCCAGGACCACCAGCCGGCGGCGGGGGCGTTCAAGAACGCCGCGACGGTCGGACTCACGATCATGGCGCCGGGCAACACGGCGTTCGACGCCACCGAGATGTAGCCATTGGCGTGGACGAAGAACGTCGTCGCGATGCCCCCCGGATACGCGAACGGCAGCGGCAGCGGGACCGCGAGCTCCGTGTCATCGCCATGCGGCAGCAGGTTGGCAGCGCCGGTCGGCGGCAGGAACGCAACCGTGCCCTGCCGCACCCGGTACGAGCTGCCGAATGGATCGAGCGTCAATCTGCGGCCCGACATCGCCGCCGAGGCCGCCGCGGCCGCCGGCGGGTTGCCATCCGTGAACAGCTGGTAGAAGGAGCCACAGCGGGTGTAGCAGCCGTCGCCATACGCGAAGGGTTCGGCGCAGGTGTGCGCGGCCCCGGCCCCGACCCCGTAGAAGATGCTGCCATGGAAGGACCAGCCCGCGAAGGTGGGCGACGACGCCTGCAACGCGGACGTGAACGCGGTCTGCTGCAGCGCACCACTCGACACCGACAGCTCGGCGTTGCTGAACGTCTGCAGCGCCGAGACCTGAGTCAGCAGCGGCGTCACGCCCTGATAGCGCACCGCGATGCCGTAGCTGCCCGGTAGCAGGGTCAAGCCGGTGCCGGGGGTCGCTGCGCTCTCCTGGCAAGAACGCGCCGTCAACACTGCGGCGCTGCCGACGCTACCACGGCCGGTGATCACGCCGGTGGCGGCCAACGTCCACGCCGCCGCGTTCAGCTCATTGCCGACATGCGTCGTCGGGCACGTGTAGAGCGACAGCGTGCCACGCTGGCCCAAGGCCGACAGCAGCGGCGTCTCGATCGCCTGCAGCGTGATGGCCGAGCTGACCGTGAGGTTGAAGTAGATGTTGGTGTCGTTGGTCGGCGCAGTGAAGCCGAAGAAGTAAGCGACCGGCCACGACGGGGTGCAGGCCAACGAGGACTGGGCGCACACCGATGTACAGAGGCCGACCGCGGCCAGCATGGACAGGATCTTCATGGGAGACGGGCAGGAGGTTGGGACTGCGGTCGAGGGGGGGCCTTCTTCCGTGGGCCGGCATGGTCGCACCCGCGCCGACCGCTGTCGAGCCCGGGACCTCGGGCGCCCCGTCCGACCACCGTCCCGCGCCGATTTCCTGTCGCGACTCCGGCCCTGCTGGTCCAGTAGCAGCGATGACCCAGCCGGCGCGCTCCGACCGCGACGCAGCGGACCACGCGCTCGACGCGGCGTTCGCTGCGTTCGCTGGCACCGGCGAGCCGCGCCAGCTGGCGCGCGTGTTCGACGCCACCGCCGGCGAACTGCTCGCGGTCGCACGCTTCCTGGTCGCCGACCCGCATGCCGCCGAGGACCTGGTGCAGCAGACGTTCCTGCAGGCGATCGAACATCGCCACCGCTACGACCCGACGCGGCCGGTGCTGCCGTGGTTGCTCGGCATCCTGAGCAACGCCGCGCGACGCGAACGGCGGCGCCGCGGCCGCCCCGAACCCGTGCGGCCGCCGGCGTCCCTCGCGTCCCCGATCGCGGCGGCGGCGACCGCCGAGAGCGACGCGCGGCTGCGCGAGGCGCTGCGCGGCATGCCGCAGCCGTATCGCGAAGTGCTGACGCTGCAGCTCGAACACGGCCTCGACGCGGCGCAGATCGCCGCCGCGACCGGTCGACCGACCGCGACCGTGCGCAAGCAGTTCGCGCGCGGCCTCGAGTTGCTGCGGCGCGCGCTGCCGATCGGTTTCGGCGCGGCACTCGCCGCGGCGCTGCCGGCGGCGACCACCACCGCGCGGCTCGACTTCGTGCGCCGGGTGGTGCTGCACCGCGCCGCCGGAATCACGCTGCCGGCCGCCACCGGCCTCACCCTGCTGCCCGTCCTCGCCATGAGCAAACTCTCGCTCGCCGCCGCCGTCGCGTTCGCTGCGCTGCTGACCGTGCTGCTGTGGCCACACAACGGATCCACCGCGGCACCGACCGCCGTGGCCGGAGCGAACGCGACCCCACCGCAGGCGCCGGTCATCGCCGCCGCGGCGGCGGCTCCCGAACGCACCGCCGCGCAGCCGGTCGCCACCAGCGCCGCACGCCTCCGCGTCGCGCTCGCGTTCGACGACGGTGGCCCCCCACCGCGCATCCGGCAACTGCGGGCGCAGCTGCTGGTCGGCAACCGCAGTGCGCTCGGCGTCGAACCGCTCGCCGATGCCGACGCGACGTTCGTGGTCGACGCGCCGCCCGGCTGGACGCAACTCGGCTTCGTCATCGACGAGCTCGACGGCGACCACCACGAACGCGTCGCCGCCGCCAGCGACGTCGAACCCGACGGCCTGCTGCGGCTGGTGCTGCAACGCGCCGTCGGGCTGTGCCTGCGCGTGGTCGATGCGGCGACCGGCGCACCGGTCCCCGGCGCCCGCCTGATCGCCCGCCGCGAACCACCGTTGCTCGGCCCCGCCGAACCGACCGCGGATCTCGCTGCGGTGGCCGACGCCAGCGGCATCGCGATCTTCCGCACCGCCCGGATGGCCCCGCATCGCCTGCGCGGCGATGGCGGCCTGCGCGTGCTCGGCCCGCTGCGCGCCACGCCGGATCCCTCCGGTCGCCCGCTCGAGGTGCGGGTCGCGCCGGCCAGCGACTGGTCGGTGCACGGTCGCGTGATCGCCGCCGCCGATGGTGCGGGCATCGCCGAGGTCGCGATCGAGTTCCTCGGCGAGGTGGTCGCGCACACCGATGCCGACGGTCGCTTCGAACTGCCGGGCTCGCTGCGCAGTCGCGGACTGCAGACCGCGGCCCGCATCGCGGCGCGGCCGCGCGCCGACAGTGCGTTCGGGCCGGCCACCGGTGGACCGTTCGCATGGGGCGACCGCGAGGTGCGCATCGAGCTCGGGCCGCGCGCGCACGAAGTCGAAGTGCTCGACACCGACGGCATGCCGCACCGCGCCGCGATCGCGTGGCGACCCGCACCGCAGCTCGGTCGGCCCAATCCGTGGCAACCGCTCGCCGCACTGGGCCCCGGTCGCCACCTGCTGCCGCCCGAGTACGAGGGCTTCGGCATCGCCTGGCTGCGCCTCGACGAGGCGACCGCGGCCCCCCACGCCGGTGGTCGCTTCGTGGTGCTGCGCGAACTGCCGACCACGGTGCGCAGCGACGCCGTCGTGCACCGCTGGCAGCTCGCGGCGCCAGCACCGTGCCGCATCGTGGTCCGCCACGGCGACGGCAGGCCGCTCGGCGGCATCCAGGTCGAGGCGCTGCTGGCACAAGGGCCGTGCCATCCGCCGACCGCGCAGCTGGTCGCCGAACTCGATCCGAGCGAAGCCAATCCGTTCGTCGGCAACCTCGCCGTGGCGCTCGGCAGCGGCACCACCGATGCCGACGGCGAACTGCAGCTGCGGTTGCCGCGCACGTTCGGAGCGGGCGTGCGGGCGCAGGCGCCGCACCACGTTGCCGCGTGGCAGGCGTATGCCGGCGAACCGCGGCTGCTGCTGACGCTGCCGAACAGTGGCTCGCTGCGCGGTCGCCTGCACGGCGCCCACGGCAAGCGCCTGGTGCTCGCGAACCCGCCGACGCGCTCGATCCAGAACGTCGTCGTGCAGCAGGAGCAGTTCGTCGTCGACGGTCTGCGGCCGGGCACCTGGTCGGTGCTGCAGCCGCTGCCGGGCCACGGCGGGCAACCGCACGTGCACCTCGGCGACGTCGTGATCACCGCCGGTGAGACGGCCGAGTTCGTGGCCAGCGCCGGCTTCGATCGCACGCATCGGGTGCGCTGCCGCAGCCGCGACCTGCTGGCGGGCGATCGCCTGCACGCGATCGATGTGCGCCTCGGCGGCACCGTCGCGACCACGACCGTCGAGCGCGACGGCGAGGTCGAGTTCGCACTGACCGCCGGCCGCTACCGACTGCGCCGCGAACGCGCCGACGCCGACCGGGGCGGGGCCACGACCTGCGTGTTCGCCGCCGAGACGCTGCGCGTGCACAGCGACGCGACCGAGTTCGTCGTCACCGTGCCCGAACACGTGCTGCGCCTGCGGCTGCTCGATGGCGACGGACCGGCGGCGTCGACGTGGGTCCGGACCGAGCCCGGCGAGGACATCCATCGCACCGATCGCGACGGCTGGCTGGTGCTGACCGCGCCGGAGCCTGGCTTCGCGCTGGTCGCGGTGCAGCACGGCCACGCCGGCTGGCGACCGAGCGGCATGAGCTGGCGGGTGCAGCTGCAGGACGACGGCACGGAGCTGCGCCGCGAACGGTGACGGGGCGGCGAACCGCCACCCCCACGCCGTGCCCGGCCGCCGCCGCGAAATCCGCATTCGGACGTCACGCCGCGTGCCGCACGGGGTTTGCGAGATCGCGGACGGAACGTCCCGCCGCGCCTCCTCGACCCTGCTCGTCTCCCCGAGAACCTGCATGCACTCGTTCGCTTCGTTGCTGGCCCCCGCCCTGCTCGCGCCGTTCGTGCTCGCGCAAAACCCCGATGGCAGCGGCAGTCGCCCGCTCGCCGAGGATCCGCGGATCCTGCTCGACTACGCGACCTTCGACCCGGTGCAGGGCGTGCCCGAGGTGCCGCCGATGCTGCAGGCCCTCGCCACCAACCGGCTGTTCGTCGTGCAGTTCTGGTCGACGCCGACCGATGCCGACCGCGATGCCGTGCGGGACGCCGGCGGCGAGATCCGCGGCTACCTGCCGCACGATTGTCATCTGGTGCTGGCGCCGGACGGCGCGGCGGGCCTGTTCGGGCTGCCGGCGGTGCGCTGGGTCGGCCCCTACCACCCGGCCTACCGGCTCGAGCCGTTCCTGGTGCGTGAGCACCTCGCCGGCAGGGTGGTGCCACTGCGCACCTACAACCTGGTGATGACGGACAAGCGCCGCGACAAGGATGCGCTCGGCGCCAAGATCACGGCGCTGGGCGGTGAGGTCGTGCACCGTCACGACGGCGGCCTGTTGTTCACGGTCAAACTGACCGGCGGGCAGCTGCTGGCCGCGGCCCAGCTCGACGAAGTGGCGTGGATCGACCGCTGGTCGGAACCGGAGAACGACATGGACAACGCCCGCGCGCAGAGCGGGGCGACCATCATCGAGTCGGCCGGCGGCTACACCGGCGCCGGCGTGCGCGGCCACGTGCACGAAGGCGTCGAAGCGAACCACCCGGACTTCAACACGGTGATGACGCAGGTCGGCCCGGCGGCGTGCGCAGGCGCCGACGACCACGGCCACTGCACCGCCGGCATCATCTTCGGCAACGGCACCAGCGCGCCGCAGGCCCGCGGCCTCGCCCCGGACGCGGTCGGCTTCTTCACCAACTACCTGTCGCCGAGCAACACGACCTGCGCGACGTCGCCGTCGCGCAACGCGATCATCAACACGGTCATCAACACCCACAACGCGATGTTCACGACCGCGTCGTGGGGCAATGCGGTGACCACTGCCTACACGTCGGAATCGGCGGATGCCGACGACCTCGTGTTCGACCATCGCCTGCCGTGGACGCAGAGCCAGAGCAACACCGGCAACCAGGACTCGCGGCCGCAGGCCTGGGCCAAGAACGTGATCTCGGTCGGCGCCTTCCAGCACTTCAACAACGCGACGTTCGCCGATGACTCGTGGCTGGCGAGCAACGCTTCGATCGGACCGGCCGCCGACGGTCGCAACAAGCCGGACCTCGCCGCCTACTACGACCAGATCTGGACCTCGGACCTGACCGGGGCCGCCGGTTACTCGCCCGGCAACTCGCACACGAGCTTCGGCGGCACCTCCGGGGCGACGCCGATCGTCGCCGGCCTGAATGCGCTGGCGATCCAGATGTACACCGACCACATCTTCAACAACCCGGCGCGGGTGCCGGGCGGCACGCGGTTCCAGAACCGCCCGTTCGCGCAGACCGTGAAGGCGCTGCAGATCGCCTGCGCCGCGATGCTGACCCCGACCGCCACCGACAACCGGCGTGAGCACGTGGGCTGGGGCATGCCGAACGTGGGCAACATGTTCACGCGCCGGCACAAGCTCACGATCGTGCCGGAGGACGCGCCGATCCAGCAGGGCCAGACGCACACCTACCAGGTCGAAGTGCTGCCCGGCGAGACGGTGCTGAAGGTCTGCATGACCTACCTCGATCCGGCCGGCAACCCGGCCGCGGCCTTCGATCGCGTCAACGACCTGACGCTGCGTGTTTCGTCGCCGGGCACCATCGCCGCGCTCTACTTCGGCAACAACGGCCTCGACGGCGCTCTGCAGACCAACCAATCGACGGCCGGCGGCTCGGCCGACACCCGGGACACCGTCGAAGTGGTCGTGCGCAACAACCCGACGCCCGGCATCTGGACCATCCAGATCACCGCGCCGATCGTGGTCCAGGACGGCCACGTGGCGACGGCGGCGACCGACGCCGTCTACGCGCTCGTCGTCAACGGCGGGCGCCGCGTCTACGGCTCGGGCTGTGCCCAGTACATCCCGGACGTGAGCCCGACCGACGCCAGCGGCAACTACTTCCCGTGGGGCGGCTACGAACCCGCGGCGCTGACGACGAGCTTCGCGGGCGGCATCGGCCTCCAGACCGGCGGCACGATCTGCTTCGATGCCACCATGACCAACCCGATCTGGGTGCACGGCTTCGACATCAACGCCGACGCGCCCGTGGGCACGACGGTGCTCTGCGACGTCTACACGACGGGCATCGGCGTCTCTCACGTCGGCAATGAGACCAACCCAGGCGCCTGGACCGCCCAATCGGCCGGGCGCGGCGTCGCGGCAGGTCCGAACGCCCCGACGCGCATCGAACTGGCGAAGCCGTTCCGGCTGGCAGCAGGCGTGCGCGGCCTGGCGATCGTCGCCGGCAACTTCGGCCACGACTACACCAGCGGCGCCAATAGCTACACCAGCCCCGACGTGCAGCTCACGACCGGCAGCGGCACCAGCAGCGCGTTGACCGGCGCCGTGTTCAGCCCGCGCACGCCGAACGTGACGCTGCGCTACCGCGGTGACGACGACACCGCCCAGAACATGCGCTACCAGACGATCCTGCGCCGCAACCAGCTCGGTGCCGCCGGCGCCATCACCGACCTGTCGTTCTCCGGCCAGGGCCTCGGCCGCCACTACAACTCCAATCTGCAGGTGCGCATGTCGCACGTGCCGCAGGGCCACGTGCTGTCGACGACGTTCGCCACCAACCTGCCGAGCCCGGTGCTGGTGTTGAACAGCAACGAATACAGCTTCCACTACGAGAACGGTGATTGGACCAACCTCGGGCTGCAGACGCCGTTCGCCTACAACGGCACGTCCGACGTCGTGGTCGAGATCCTCGCCCGCGGCAACGTGCAGACGACGACCGGCACCGCCGGCGGTCTGTTCCACCGCAGCCCGATCCAGGAACGGGTCCATGCCTCGTTCTCCTTGCTGACGCCGCCGACCGGCACCTATTCGGACAACGGCGGCCTGCGCATGCGCATCGGCTTCCACTGCTCCGGTGCCAACGAACACGGCTCGAGCTGCGGCAAGCTGCGCGCCAGCCACACCGGCGACAGCAGCCGCGGCGCCACGTTCGGCTTCCGCGTCTCCGGTGCGGAGCCGAACCTGATCGCGGTGCTCGGGCTCGGGTTGGACAACAACTTCCCGCTGCCGCTGTCGCTGACGCCGTTCGGTTGGACCAACTGCACGGCCTTCGTCAACGCCACCGTGCTGGCCACGGTGAGCACCAACTTGCTCGGCATCGGCGCCTACTCGCTGCCGGTGCCGAACGATCCGACGCTCGACGGGGTGCAGGTGTTCGGGCAGTGGATCGGCCTCGACGCGAACGAGCCCGGGGACCTGACGTTCTCGGGCATCACGCGGATGCTGGTCGGCGTGGCGCCGTGACCTGACGGGGCTGGGCCATCGCCTGGTGCGCCGGCGATCGCGCTGCGCAAGGGCGAGCTTGCAAGCGATGCCGATGCGCCTGAGTCGTGCACAGCGCGGGCTCAACCCGGCATTTTGTCGATCACGTCGGCGACGGTGCGGAGGAGTTCGGCCGCCCGGTATGGCTTACGCAGGAAGCCACTCAGGCCCATGCCGCCGAGGCCGGCGGTGGCTTCTTCCTCGGCGAACCCGCTGGACAGGATCACCCGCACCTCCGGCGAGATACGTCGGAGCTGACGGAAGGTAGCGGCCCCGTCCAGGTGTGGCATGGTCAGGTCGCAGACCACGACCGTGATGTCTCCCGCGTTCTGGCGGTAGACCTTGATGGCCTGCTTGCCGTCGTTCGCCGTCAGCACCCGGAAACCGGCGATCTCCAGCGCCTTGCGGGTGAACACCCGGACGTTCTCTTCGTCGTCCACGACCAGGATCACCCGCTGCCGGCCGGCGACTTCGGCGAACTTCGGCACCGATTCGTCCGGGGTTGACACATCGACGGCCGGCAGCAGCACCTTGAAGGTCGTGCCGCGGCCGGGGGCTGAATACACCTTGATCGCCCCCTGGTGCCCACGAACGATTCCCTGCACGGCCGCCAACCCCAGCCCGCGGCCGGTGAACTTGGTGGTGAAGAACGGCTCGAAGATCTTCGCCTTGGTGCTGTCTTCCATGCCGCACCCGGTGTCCGACACCTCGATGTACACATACTGGGCGGGCCGTAGTTCGGCGGCCCGGATGTCGGCCAGGTACTTGGCGTCGGCGTCGATCAGGCCGGTGCTGACGGTGATGACGCCGCTCTTGTCGCCGATGGCGTCGGAGGCGTTGGTGATCAGGTTCATCACCACCTGACGGATCTGGGTGGCGTCGCATTCGGCCGTCGTCCGGTCGCGGTCGAGCAGGAACCGAAGCACCGCCTTCTTGCTGATCGCCGCCTGCAGCAGTTGTGCCATCTCCTCCACCAAACTGGTGATCGACACCGGGCGGACGATGAACTTCCCCTTGCCGGCGTAGGCAAGCATCTGCTTGCACAGGTCGGCGGCCCGGCCGGCAGCCGTCTCCACCTGATTCAGATACTCCGGCGCGCCGTCGAACCGACCGGCGGTCAGCTCCCTCTGCGCCAGCGACGCGAACCCGAGGATACTGGTGAGCAGGTTGTTGAAGTCGTGGGCGATGCCGCCGGCCAAGATGCCCAGACTTTCCAGCTTCAGGGATTCGTACAAGCGCTTGTCCGACAGCCGCTTTTCCTGCTCCAACCGCCGCCTTTCGCTGAGGTCGAACGCGATGCCGCCGGCGGACACGCTTCCGTCCTCATGGACGATCGGGAACTTGACCACCTGCCACGGGCGGACGGTGCCGTCCGGGAATGGCACCTCCTCCTCCACCTGCAGCGGCCGACTCGTCTCGCGGATCGCCCGGTCATGGGCGCTCACCACCGCCGCCACCTCGGCAGGTAGCACTTCCTCGTCCGTCCTGCCAAGCCAGCGGTCCGCCCCGCCGAACTGCTCGGCCATGGCTCGGCTGATGAACTGGTAGCGGCCGTCCGGCCCCTTGATCCAGGCGACCGCCGGGGTGTGTTCGAAGAACGCCTGGAACCGCCGCTCACTCCGCCGCAGTTGCTCGACAGACGTCTTCCGCGCGGTCACGTCCACGTTCGTGCCGATCACCCACGCGACCAGTCCAGCGGCGTTGACGCGGGCTTGCTCGGCCGCCTCGATGTGCCGCACCTCGCCGCACGGGACTCGAATGCGAAACGACCGCGTGCTGGTCCCCTGTTGGCGAACCGTGTCCCCCAGGGTGGCCTCTTGGGAGGGCAGGTCTTCCGACAGGACTGCTTTGCTCCACGTCTCGTAGGTGACCAGCCCGCCCGGCGTCGGATCGATCCCGTAGAGCCGGAACATCTGGGCGTTCCAACGAATCTGGCCGGTGAGGACGTTCCACTCCCAGATCCCCACGCCCGCCACTTCGGTCGCCAGTCGCAACCGCTCCTCGCTCAGCCGGAGTTGCTCCTCCCCCTCCTTCCATCTCGTCAGGTCCGTCCCGACGCTCAGCACGGACTCCACCCGCCCGTCCGTGTCGAACTCCGGGGCCAGGTGGATCTGGACCCAGGTCGCCTCCTCCTCCGAGTGCAAGGCCAGGCTTTCGTATTCGACCGGCTCGGCAGTGTCGAACACCCGCTCCACCTGCCGGACGTGCAGATCTCGCACCTCGGACGGCGGGGCGATCTCCACCAGTGTCTTCCCTTCCAACTCGGCGACGGGGCGGCGGAGGCGGCGTGCGGCCGTCTCATTGGCATACCGGATCCGACCGTCGCGGTCATAGCGGAGGATCGCCGCCGGAATCGAGTTCAGGATGGCGTGGGCGCGGTGCGGCATGGCAGGCCTCGAACGGATGGGCGGAGCCGATGCGCCGCTCAGGCGGACGGAATCTGGAGCACGGCGGAGGCCGTACGGCCAACGTCCATTCGACGGCCGGCAGTTTCAAGCAGCAGTTCCCCGACCGAGGTGCAGGGGCTGACGGCCGACGGAGTGCCGGTGGCCTGAAACGGATCGGCATTTTGACACTCGCCCAGGTGGATCGTCAGGCGGTGGCAGGGACCTCGTGCACGCTCAGCCGGCCGTGCCGCAACCAGCCCTCGGTGAGCAACCAGGTGCGCGCGTCGGTCACCGGTCGCACGATCGCCTCGATGCCCTTGACCGTGATGCGTTCGCGGAAG
>JALORC010000112.1 GCA_025459175.1 Planctomycetota bacterium
AGTCAGCCGCACGTTCGGCGTGATCGTGACCTGCAGCGACGCGGCCACCGCGCCGGTCACCGGAATGGCTGGATCGATGCGGAGCGAGCCGGTGCCGACAATCGCGTCGAGCTGCACCGACGGTAGTGCACCGGCCGCCGGGATGATGCCGCCAGTGATCGCGTGCGCAGCGGCACCGCGGCCAACCAGCTGCGCGTTGGTCGCCATCACGGCCGGATCCGCGGACAGCTGGAGGAGCCCGAACAGGCCCGTCGTCCACACCCCGTTGCCCCCCGTGACGCTAGTCGCGACCAGATCGATCCGGCTGTTGGTGGCCGCCAGCGCCGCCTTGCCGACCCGCAGTTGATCGCTTGCGCCAAAGCTGTCGGAGCCACGCAGCTGGCAGCGCTCGAACACCACGGAGCTGCTGTCGACGATACAGCCCAGCAGCGGAGTGGGGGCCCCACCGGAATTGAACCGGGCACCGCCGCGCAACACCAGGTCGCGGATCACGACTTGGCTCGAGTTGGCTACCTGGAGGGTGGCACCGAGGCCGACGATGGGCGGCGCCAGTGGCTGGACCGCGGCACCTTGCCCGTCGAGGACCACGAGTCCCGTGGCGTTCTCGACCAAGATGCCGTCGTGATACTGCGCGCCGATGGGGCCGAATCCGAGACCGGACACGGCGACCACCTGAGTCGGCTGCGTGTTGCGAACGGTCAGGAAAGGCCCGGTCGCGAAGAACGCCGGTGGCGCGATCGCAGCACCCACGTCGCAGAGGATGGTGAGCCCCTTGCCGTTGATCAGCACCGGCGAGTAGCTGCCGGCGCGCACGACCAGCACGCTGCCGGACGGCACCGCCAGCACCGCGGCCTGGATGTCGGTGAACTGGCTGCCGGGACCACCATTGGCGTCGACGACGAACGAAGCTTGAGCGGCAGCACTGGCCGTGAGCAACAGGACGAGCGGGCGGAGAGTTCGCATGGGCAAGACCTCGGTCGCATCGGACCGGAGCTGGAGCGGACCTGGGCTGCAAGAGTAACTCCATCGGGCAAAGTCGAGAATCCCCCGGTTCCATCGCGCGACCGCGTCAGCACGCCCTGCGCCAGCTCGATGCGTTCTGGTCATGGCCAGCGATCACCTGCGCGTCGCCGCGATCGCGCAGCTGCCCTTAGCATCCTGGGATGCTCCTCACCGCCTCGTTGTCGGCACTGCTCGCGCTCCCACAGGAGCCGCCCGCCTTCGATTTCGCCGGCGCCTGGGCGACGGTCGAGCAACTGTTGCACGACGAGTGCGAGGCGGCCGGCGTCGTCGGCGGCAGCGTGATGTTCGTGCGCCGCTCTGGCGAACCGTCGTGGGCCGGCCACGGCTTCGCCGATCGCGCCGGCGGGCGCCGCGTCGATCGCGACACCATCTTCCACTGGGCGAGCTGCACCAAGACCTTCACCGGCATCGCGGTGATGCAGCTGCGCGATCGCGGCAAGCTGCAGCTCGAGCAGCCGATCCTCGACTTCGTGCCGGAGCTGCGCTCGGTGCACAATCCGTTCGGGCCGATGACCGCGATCACGATCCGCCATCTGATGACGCACAGCGCCGGCTTCCGCGGCGCGACGTGGCCGTGGGGTGGTGACCAGGAATGGCATCCGCACGAGCCGGCGCAGTGGAGTCAGCTGGTCGCGATGCTGCCGTACACCGAGGTCGAGTTCGCGCCCGGCAGCAAGTGGAGCTACAGCAATCCCGGCATCGTGTTCCTCGGCCGCGCCATCGAGGCGTTGAGCGGCGACGGCTACGAGGTCTACATGGACAAGAACGTGCTGCGGCCGCTCGGCATGACCCGCAGCTACTTCGACGTCACTCCGTATCACCTGCAGCGCTTCCGTTCGCACAGCTACGACGGCAAGGGGGAGACCGCGAAGGACCAGGGGCCGGACTTCGACACCGGTATCACCGTCAGCAACGGCGGCCTCAACGCACCGCTCGGCGACCTCGCGCGCTACCTCGAGTTCTTGCTCGGTCGCTGTGCACCGGACAGCGACGCGGCGAACGTGTTGGCGCGCGCGTCGATCGAGGCGATGTGGGAGCCGGTCCTGCCGGTGCGCAACGACGGCAGCGAGAGCATGGGCCTGTGCTTCTTCGTGCAGCAGCGCGGCGGCTCGTCGTTCGCGACGCACACCGGCGGCCAGCGCGACTTCGTCTCGTTCTTCTACGTGCACCCGGCCTCGGGCACGGCGGCGTGCGCCGCGTTCAACACCGGCAGCGCCGGACCGGCGATGAGCAAGCTGCGCACGGCGTGCATGGACCTGCTGTCGCTGCCGCTGGCGAGGAAGGGCTGATCGTGGCACTGGGTCACGTGCTGCTCGCCACGTTGTGCGGGGCCACCGCGGCGCTCGAGGCGCAGCAGCACTGGGCGTTCGTGGCGCCGGTGCGGCCTGCGGTGCCGGATGCGGGAGCCGGCTGGGCGCGCAACGACGTGGATCGCTTCGTCGCCGCGGCCCACACGACCGCGGGCTTCGTCGCCAGTGCCGAGGCGCCGCGCGCGATGTGGCTGCGGCGGGTCACGTTCGATCTGACCGGCTTGCCGCCGACGCCCGCCGAGCTCGACGCCTTCGTGCGCGACCGCGAGCCCATGGCCCACGAACGGGTCGTCGATCGACTGCTCGCGAGTACCGCCCACGCCGAGGAGAACACGCGGATCTGGCTCGATCTGTCGCGCTACGCCGACACCCACGGCATGCAGAAGGATCAGGTGCGCGCGCTGTGGCGATGGCGCGACTGGGTGCTCGACGCGTATGCGCAGAACCTGCCGTTCGATCGCTTCGTCACCGAGCAGTTGGCCGGCGACCTGTTGCCGGGCGCGACGCCGGCGCAGCGCATCGCCAGCGGTTGGAACCGCAACAATCCGACCTCGGACGAGGGCGGTCTGATCCCCGAGGAGTTCCTGGCCCGCTACGCGATGAACCGCACCGACACGTTCGGCACCACGATGCTCGGGCTCACGGTCGGTTGTGCGCAGTGCCACGACCACAAGTCGGATCCGCTGTCGCAGCGCGACTACTATCGGTTGCTCGCCTACTTCGCGTCGTTCGACGAGGACGGCAACGACGGCGGGGCGCTGACGCCGAAGCCGTCGATGGCCGCACCGACCGCGGCCGAGGCGGCGGAGCTCGAACGGCTGCAGGCGGCCGCGATGAAGGCCGGAGCGGAGCTGGACGGTGTGTCGTGGGCGCCGGTGGGGATGACGCCGACCACCGGTGCGTTCGTCGCCCGCGACGACGGCTCGTGGCTCGCGACCGGCCCGGTGCCCGAACGCGGCGATCACGAGTTCACCGCGGTGGGCGACTTCGGGGGCGCGGTCGCGCTGCGGCTCACCGCGCTGCCCGATGCGACGCTGCCGGAGCTCGGGCCGGGGCGCGCCGAGAACGGCAACTTCGTGCTCAGCGAGCTCGTGGTGTTCGCGGCGTCCGGTGCGGACGCGAGCGCAGGAGAACGGGTGTCGTTGACCGCCGCCGATGCCGACCATGCACAGCCTGGTTTCGACGGCGCGCGCGCGATCGACGGCGATCTGGCAACGGGCTGGGCGCTGTCGGGCCGGCATGTCGCGACCGCGCTGCACGTGACCTTCGCCCGGCCGCTGCCGTCGGGCACGCGTTCGCTGCGGGTGGTGTGCCGGCACCAGACCGAGCATCGGCAGCATGTGCTCGGCCGGTTCGTGCTGCACACGACCGCGGACCCGATCGCCGAACGGCTGGCCGCGCGGCGCACCGCGGCACACGCGCTGGCGACGTTCGAGGCGCAGCTGCCGCGCTGCATGATCAGCGGCGAACTCGCGACGCCGCGCGAGGTGCACGTGCTCCGGCGCGGTCGTTACGACGCGAAAGGCGAACGCGTCGAGCGCGGCACACCGGCGTTCCTGCCGCCGCTGCCGGCGAACGCCCCGCCCGACCGGCGCGGGCTCGCCGGTTGGCTGTTCGCGCGCGAGCAACCGCTGACCGCGCGCGTGGCCGTCAATCGCATCTGGTTGCGCCACTTCGGCCGCGGCCTCACCGCCACGCCGCACGACTTCGGTGTGCAAGGGGCGCCGCCGAGCCATCCCGAACTGCTCGACTGGCTCGCGTGCGAACTGGTGGCCGGCGGTTGGGACGAGCGGCGCCTGCATCGGCTGCTGGTGCTGTCGGCGACGTATCGCCAGACCTCGGTGGTCGATGCGGATCGACGGCAGCGCGATCCCGACAACGTCTGGCTGGCGCGGATGAGTCGCGTGCGCCTGCCGGCCGAGGCGATCCGCGACCAGGCGCTGGTGGTGGCGGGCCAGCTCGTCGACCGCCGCGGCGGGCCAAGCGTCAAGATCCAGCAGCCGCCGGGCATCTGGGAGGCGATCGCGCTGGTCAGCAGCAACACCGAGCACTACGTCGTCGACACCGGCGACGCGCTGCGCCGGCGCAGCCTCTACACGTTCTGGAAGCGCACCGCCGGACCGCCGCTGCTGTTGACGTTCGACGCGCCGAGCCGCGAAGCGTGTGTGGTCGAGCGCCAGGTCACCAACACGCCGCTGCAGGCGCTGGCGATCTGGAACGACGAGGGCATGGTGGCGGCGGCGGCCGCGTTCGGCGAACGGCTCGGCGTGCTCGGCGACGAGGCGATCGCGCGCGCGTTCGTGATGTTGCTGCAGCGCGAGCCGAGCGAGGCGGAACGCATGGCCTGTCGCGAACTGCTGGCCGCGAGCGAAGTCCGCAGCGTCGAGGCGGCCCATGGCGCGATGCCACCGCTGCCGCGTTCCGCGCTGCTGGCCACTACCTTGCTGTCGCTCGACGAGGCCCTGCACCGCAACTGAGGCGATGACCATGCACCTGCCGCCGAGCATCGATCGACGTTCGTTCCTGCAGCGGGCCGCTGCCGGCGCTGCGGCGCTGTGGGGCTGGCGAAGCGACGGCGATCGCGCGCTGGCACCGCACTTCACGCCGCGGTGCAAGCGAGTGCTCTACCTGCACATGGTCGGCGCACCGTCGCAGCTCGATCTGTTCGATCACAAGCCGGCGCTGGTGCGCTGGCACGGCCAGGACCTGCCCGACTCGGTGCGGCAGGGCCAGCGCATCACGACGATGACCTCGGGCCAGCAGCGGTTGCGCATCCAGCGGACCAATCGCGTGTTCGCACAGCGCGGACAGAGCGGCGCCTGGATCAGCGACCTGCTGCCGTTCACGGCCCGCTGCGCCGACGAACTCGCGATCGTGCGCTCGATGCACACCGACGCGATCAACCACGAGCCGGCGCTCAACCTGGTGCAGACCGGCAGCGAGCAGCCGGGGCGGCCGTGCCTCGGGGCGTGGCTCGCGTGGGCGATGGGTGCCGAGGCGCGCGATCTGCCGGCGTTCGTCGTGTTGCACTCGACGTGGAGCGGGCCGCAGATCGATCAGCCGCTCTACAGCCGGCTGTGGGGCGCGGGCTTCCTGCCGGCGGAGCACCAGGGTGTGCTGCTGCGCGGCCAGGGCGACCCGGTGCTTTTCCTGCAGGATGCGCCGGGCGTGACGCGGTCGGCGCGGCAGCAGCAGCTGGCGACGATGGCGAAGCTGCACGCCGAGGCCGCCGGTCGCTTCGGCGATCCGGGCATCGCCGCGCGGCAGCAGCAGGCCGAGCTGGCGTTCCGGATGCAGGCGTCGCTGCCCGAGCTGGTCGATCTCGACGCGGAGTCCGCGGCGACGAAGGCGCTCTACGGGCCCGAGGTCGGCAAACGCGGTACGTTCGCCAACAACGCCCTGCTCGGCCGCCGGCTGCTCGAGCGCGGGGTGCGCTGCGTGCAGATCTACCATCGTGGTTGGGACCAGCACAAAGACCTCGAACGTGACCTGCCCTCGCAGTGTCGCGACATCGACCAGCCGATCGCCGCACTGCTGACGGATCTGCGCCAGCGTGGGCTGCTCGACGACACGCTGGTGGTGTGGACCAGCGAGTTCGGCCGCGCGGTCTATGCGCAGGGGGAAGCCGGCGACGCGAACTACGGGCGCGACCATCATCCGCGCTGCTTCGTGACGTGGCTCGCCGGCGGTGGCGTGCGCGCCGGTCACCAGCACGGTGAGACCGACGAACTCGGCTACAACATCGTGCGCGACGCCGTGCACGTGCACGATCTCAATGCGACCGTGTTGTTCCTGCTCGGCTTCGACCACGAACGGTTGGTGTTCCGGCACGAGGGGCGGGAGCACCGGTTGACCGATGTGCACGGCAAGGTGCAGAAGGCCCTGTTGGGTTGAGCCTGGCGCTGCCGCCGGGCCGCGAGGATGCACACCGGGTTTCGCCGTCGCTCACCGGCCGTTCGCGAGATCGCCATGCGCGCTCCTCCGCATCGTTTGCCAACTTGTGACGCGAGTATGCAGGCGGTTGGTGGTCCACCCCGTTTGCCGACCCGTCCGGGCCGCATAGGATCCCGCCCCCGCGCCCTCGTAGAATGCCCACGGTGGGCTCCTTCCGAGCGGCGCCTGGACTGCAACTCGGATCCTCACCATGCTGCGAATTCCCGCACTCGCCGTGCTCGCCCTGCACGGCCTCTGCCTCGGCCAATCCTGTCTGACCTCGACCTTCGTCGGCACCACCAATGCGACGATCGGCGGCGCGGTCTACTTCGACCTGACCGTCGCGGCGAGCAACGGCATCACGTTGACGTCCCTCGGCCTGAACCTGCACGGGGTCGCCGTCGGCACGCCCGTCGGCTGTCAGATGTGGGCGCGGTTCGGCTCGACGCACGTCAGCAACGAACTGCTCGGCGGCTGGGTGTTCCTCGGCAACGGCACCGGCACCATGACCGCGTCCGGCACGGCGACGACGATGACCTTCGGCAACCCGATCGCGTTCCCGGCCGGCGTCAACGGCGTCGCCGTGGTCGCGACCGGTGGCGCCGGCCATCGCTACGTGAACGGCAACGGCACCAACCAGCTGTTCGCCGACGCGAACGTGTCGTGGAGCCTCGGCTCGGCGACCAACGTGCCGTTCACCGCCGCGGTGCTCACGCCGCGCGTGGCGAACGCCACCCTCTGCTACAACGTCGGCGGCAACGCGTCCTACGCGTGGTTCACGGCCTCGTCGTCGGCCGGCGTCGCCCCGCACACGGTCACCTTCACCGACGGCTCGTTCACCAGTGCGCCGGGTGGCGTGCAGCAGTGGCGCTGGGACTTCGACGGCGACTCGGTGATCGACGTGCAGGGCTCCACGCCGACCGAGCAGAACCCGACCTGGATCTATCCGACGCCGGGGCTCTACTCGGTGCGGCTCGAGATCGTCGATGCGTTCGGCACCACCTCGCGCACGCGCACCGGCCTGGTGCGGGTCGCCGGCACGACCAACAACACGGCCAGCGCCGACGTGCTGCACTTCACGTTCGACGAGCCGCCGCGGCCCGGCAACCTGCGGGTCTTCAACGCGGCGTCGTCGCTGCTGGCGCCGACCTTCGCGACCGCCAGCAACGACGGCTGGCAGCTCGATCCGCAGCGGCCGGCGTTCCAGACCGCGGAAGCCGGCTACGGGTGCCTCGGTGAAGCCGGTGTCATCAGCCGCAACCACGTCAACACCGGTTGGCCGATGCTGGCGCAGGACATGACCATCGCGTGGTGGCACCGCATCGGCACGTTCGGCGCCGGCACTGCCAATGCGTTCGCCTACGTCTTCGGCGGCAACGGCAACGTGCGCTGCTTCGTCGAAGGCGCCGCCGGTCTCGGGCGCATGCGCTACGCGGGCACTGCGGTCGGTGACTTCACGTCGGTCACCGACGTCAAGACCGGCCGCGCCGGCGTCTGGACCCACATGGCGCTGGTAGTCGACAACGCCGCGGGCACCGCGTCGTGGTATGTCGACGGCGTGCTCGATGCGAGCACGAGCTTCACGCCCGGCGCGCACCTCGCGACCAACCCCGAGTTGCTCGTCGGTCGCCACAACGGCACGCAGAACTACAGCCTGTTCTATTCGATGGACGACTTCCGCCTCTACAGCCGCCCGCTGACGGCCGGCGAGATCGCGACGCTGGCCAGTGGTACGCAGGCGGCGACCACGACCAACTACGGCGTCGGCTGCGCCGGCACGTTGCCGTCCGCCCCGCGCGCCGGGTCGGACGGTGGTGCGCCCCAGATCGGCAACACTGCCTACAACGTGACCGTCAGCGGCGCCGAGCCGCTGTCGATCGGCCTGACGCTGTTCGGCATCTACCAGAACCAGTTCAGCACCGGTGGTGGGCCGCTGCCGTTCGACATCAGCTTCCTCGGTCTCGGTTTCGCCGCCGGCTGCAACCTCGAGGTCGGCGAAGTGCTCGGCACGCCGCTGACGGTGACCTCGGCGACCGGCACCGCGAGCGTCGCGCTGGCGATCCCGGCGGTGCCGTCGTTGGCCGGCTCGCACTTCTACGCGCAGTGGGCGAACCTCGGCACCACGTCGACGCTGTCGGACGCCGTGCACATCTGCGTGCGCTGAAGTGAGCGGCGGCGGACAGCCCGAACGTGCCGCAGCGGTCGGCTGGGATCGCCGCGAGTTCGTGCGCGCGGCGCTGGCCGCGCCGCTGGGGGCAGCGCTGCTGGCGGGCTGCACCGCCGCCCCGGGCACGGCCCTCGACGCCGGCCTCGACGCGACCGACGAGCAGCTGCTCGACGAGATCGAGCGGGCCGCGTGGCACTACTTCGCCGACAACTGCCATCCGTTGACGGGGCTGGCGAAGGATCGCTGCGGCGCCGACGGCCCCGACTCGCGTGTGGTCGCCAGCATGGCGGCGACCGGGTTCGCGCTGACCGCAGCCTGCATCGCCGAACGGCGCGGCTGGATCGAGCGCGCCGAGCTGCTCGAGCGGATCGAGCGCACGCTGGCGTGGGTCGAAGCCGAGCTCGTGCACCATCGCGGCTTCTGGTTCCACTTCGTCGACCACGGCACCGGCGCGCGCGTGTGGCGCTGCGAGGTGTCGACGATCGACACCGCGCTGTTCCTGTTCGGCGCGATCACGGCCGGTGTCCACTGCGACTCGCCGCGGATCCGGGGCCTCGTCGACCGCCTCGTCGATCGCGTCGACTGGACCTGGTTGCGGCGTGCGGACGGCACGGTGGGGCACGGCTGGCGGCCGGAGACCGGGCCGCTGGCGCACGGCTGGGAGGAGTTCAGTGAGGCCAGCGGGCTGTATCTGCTGGCGATCGGGGCCCGGCGGCACGCACTCGACCCGTCCAGCTGGCGCGCGTGGCGCCGGCCCGTCACCAGCTATCGCGAACATCGCTTCATCGGCGATCGAGTGCCGTTGTTCACGCACCAGTACAGCCAGGCGTGGTTCGACCTGCGCGGGCGCCTCGACGACGGCATCGACTGGTTCGAGAACTCGCGCACCGCGACGCTGGCGCACCGCGACTTCTGCCTGCAGCTGCGGAGCGAGCATCCGCACTTCGCGCCCGACCGCTGGGGCTTCACCGCCAGCGACTCGGCGAAAGGCTACGTCGCCTGGGGCGGGCCGCCGGCGTTCGGTCCGATCGACGGCACCGTGGTGCCGTGTGCGGCGGCGGGCTCGTTGCCGTTCGCGCCCGACGAGTGCCTCGCGGTGCTGCGGCGCCTGCGGCACGAGCACGGCGAACGGATCTGGCGCCGCTACGGCTTCGTCGACGCGTTCCATCCCGATCATCGCTGGGTCGCGCCCGACGTGATCGGTATCGACGTCGGCATCTCGATGCTGATGGCCGAGAACCTGCGCAGCGGCGCGGTCTGGCGCTGGTTCATGCAGGACGAACGGGTGCAGCGTGGCCTGCGGCTGACGGGCCTCGGCGCCGCGAGTGAGCCGCTGCGCGTGACGCGCTGAGCCGGTCGTCAGCCGAGGTGCGTGCGCGCGAATGCGGCGGCCCGCGCGATGGCGCGCTCGAGATGCTGCTCCGGCGTGAAGCCGCTCTTGCGTCGTGGCGCCAGCGAGTGATCGCCGTCGACGAACCAGTCGACCTCGATGGCCGGCGACAGCGAATAGCCGGCGACCTCGTCGCGGGTGCCGAACTCGTCGCGTTCGCCCTGCAGGATCAGCGTCGGCGTGCGCAGCTCGGCGAGATGCGCGGTGCGCAGCTGCAGCGGTTTCTCCGGCGGATGGAACGGATAGCCGAACACGACCACGGCGCGCGCCTGCACGACATCGGCGAGCATCGTCGCCGTGCGACCGCCCATCGACTTGCCCATCAGCACGAAGGGCCCGCGCGCGTGCTCGGCGATCACCTGGCGCATGGTCGCCTGCAGCACCGGCATCGGATCCGGCACTCGTTTGCCGGCGGTGCGATACGGGAAGTCGAAGCGCACGACGCGCAGTGACGCGGCGGCGAGGCCGGCGGCGACGCGTTCGAGGAACGCGTGCGTCATGCCGGCGCCGGCACCGTGGGCCAGCACCACGGTGCCGAGCGCCTGCTCCGGGCCGTCGATCAAGGTGGTGATCACGAGGTGCCGCCGGTCGCGCGCCGCGCCCGCAGCAGGAACGTGAAGGTGCCCTTCGCGATCAACCGGCCGTCCTGCTCGATGCGGCTCTCGGCGACCGCGATCGTCGATCCGATCCGCAGCGGCGTCGCCGTGACGACCAACGGGCCGCCGCCGGCGCGGCCGGCGCCGAGGAACTGCATGCTGCAGTCGATGCCGGTCATCTGGCGGCTCGGATCGAGGTCCGGCCACAGCAGCCACACCGCGGCCGTGTCGGCGAGTGCGGTCAGCAGCCCGCCCTGCACCACGCCTTCTTCCTGCAGCAGCTCGGGCCGCACCGGTTGTTCGACGACGACCCGATCGGCAGCGCGGTGCACGAGCCGCAGCCCGAGCAGCCGGTTGCACGGCGTGGTGGCGAACGTCGCGGCGGGGTCCACGGCGTGCGCTACCTGGCTGCCCCGAGCGGCGCGGTGGTGATCAGGTGCTCGGTCACGACCTCGCCGCGCAGCAGGTGGCGCTGCACGATCTGTTCGAGCACGGGTGGATCGCAGTCGCGGTACCAGGCGCCTTCGGGATAGACGACCGCGATCGGCCCGCCGGTGCACATCCGCAGGCAGTTGGCCTTCGTGCGCTGCACCCCGCCGGCCTCCGACAGGCCGAGTTCCTTGAGGCGGGCCTTGAGGAACTCCCACGCGGCGAGGCCGCGCTCGCGGTCGCAGCACTTCGGGTTGCTCGGATCGGCACAGAGGAAGATGTGCCGCTTGGCAGCCGCCAAACCGATCTTCTGGCAGATGGCCAGCTGCTGCGCACGCATCGTCTCGTCGACCATGCGGTCAGGATGCAGGGTCGGGCGCCGCCGTGCCAGCGATGGCGGCGCACAATCCCGCGAACGGGGCGGCGGTGGCTGCGCCCCGCTCGCTCATGGCACGCGCAGTCGCCGCACCAGCAGTGCCGTCAGCGCGAACGCCGCGCCGGCCCACGCCAGCGGTGTCCACCACGACAGCTCCTGCCATCGCCACAGCGCGTCGGCGGCGCCGCGCCCGATCGCGGCGGCCCAGCCGATGCCCGAGTCGTCGCGCAGTCCGGTCGGCAGATGGCTGGTCAACAGCCAGCCGGCGTGATCGCGCAGGCGGTCGCGCAGCAGTTCGGGGCCGAGCACGGCGAGCAGCGCCAGCAGCAGCGCCCGTGCCGGGCGGCGCGCGAGCGCCGAGGCGAACAGGCCGACCGCGAGCACCGCGAGCAGCGGGGCCGCGAGCGAACGGATCGCCGCCAGCAGGGCAGGCCGTGCATCGGCGGCGGCGGCGAGCAGCTGGCGATCGCCGTGGCGACTGACTTCCTCGAGGTCGACGAAGCCGAGCAGCGAGTGCGCCGCGATCGCGGTGGTGGCCAGCAGCAACGTGCCGGCGGTGGCGGCGACGACGGCGAGCGCGCCGAGCTTCGCCAGCAGCACGTGCGATCGCCGCACCGAGCGCACCAGCGTGTTGCGCAGCGTGTCGCCGGCGAGATCGGCGGACAGCGACTGGCTGGCGAGCCACAGCAGGCACAGCGCCAGCACCGGCACCGCCGCCTGCAGCGCCTGCGCCATCGCGACATGGCCGCTGCCCGCATCGGCGCTGAACAGTTCGCCGCGCTGCACACGGGCGAGCGCGTGCTGCACCTGGCGCTGCGCGGCGATGACGCCGTAGACGCCGACCGCGGCCGGCAACAGCAGGATCAGCCAGTTGCTGCGCTGGTGTCGCAGCGTGCGCAGTTCGTGGCTCAGCGCGCGGCGCAGCGGCCAGGCGGTGTTGCCCATCCGCGGGGAATGGGTCGGTGGCACCCGGTCGCTCGGTGCGATCGGCGATGCGACCGGCGCCTGGCCGGTCAGCGAGCGGGCATGGCGATAGATCGACTCCAGCGTCACCGGCGCCTGGGCGAACGAACTCACGTCGCCGACCGCCACCAGTTCGCGCAGCACCGCGGCCGGTGTTTGGTCGCCGAGTTCGACCAGCAGCTCGGTGCCTTCGTCGCGCGGCGCGAGGCCACGCTGCTGCAGTCGCTGGCGCAGTGCGGTGAGCGGAGAGCCGGTGATCCGGTGCGCAGGCGCCAGCTGCGCGCGCAGGTGGTCGAGATCCCCCTCGACGACCATGGTGCCGTTCTGCAGCACGCCGATGCGATTGCAGAGGCCGTCGAGTTCGGCGAGCTGGTGGCTGCTCACCAGCACCGCGATGCCGTCGTCGTGCACCAGTTGCCGCAGCAGCGTGCGCAGGTCGGCGATGCCCTCGGGGTCGAGGCCGTTGGTCGGTTCGTCGAGCAACAGCAGCGGCGGTTGGCCGAGCAGCGCCTGGGCGATGCCGAGCCGCTGGCGCATGCCGAGCGAGAACGTGCCGACGGCGCGATCGGCGGCCGCGCCGAGGCCGGCGCGTTCGAGCACACGTTCGCTCTCGGCGGCGGCGAGGCGGTGCGGCAGGCCCTGCAGCCGCGCCAGGTCGCGCAGGTTCTCCCGTGCGGACACGTGCAGGTGGAAGCCCGGCCGCTCGACCAGCGCGCCGATGCGGGCGCGGGCGGCGACCGGATCGCGCCGGGCGTCGATGCCGAACACGTGCACTTCGCCACGCTGTGGCCGCAGCAGCCCGAGCGCGAGCCGCAGCACGGTGGTCTTGCCGGCGCCGTTGTGACCGAGGAAGCCGTAGCAGTCGCCCGGCATCAACCGCAGCGACACGCCCTGCACGGCGCCGCCCTTGCCGTAGGCGAAGTGCAGCTGGCGCAGGTCGAGGGCGGCGGTCACGGGCCGCCATGCTCGCCCTGGCGCCGCTGCGGTCAAGACGAACGTCGCGCCGCCGCGTATCATCCGCGGCCCCTCCACGCCCCCATGAGCCAACTCCATCGCGCGTTCGCGCGCACCGCGGCCCGCCGCCAGCATCTCGACCAGGGCAATCTGCTGCGCTCGTTGACCCAGGTCATCAATGCGGTGCCGGGTGGCATCAACCTCGGCCAGGGCGTCTGCGATCTCGACACGCCGGCCCCGTTGCGGGCCGGCGCGATGGCGTCGATCGACGGCGGCGACCGCCAGCTCTACACGCCGTACGCGGGCCTGCCCGAACTGCGCGCGGCGATCGCGCAGAAGCTGCGGCGCCACAACGGCCTGCCCTACGAGGCCGCCAACGTCGCGGTGACCACCGGCAGCAGCGGCGCCTTCTTCGCGGCCGGCATGACGCTGATCGAGCCCGGTGACGAAGTCGTGCTGTTCGAGCCGTTCTACAGCTACCACTGGACCACGGTGCCGCTGTTCGGCGCGGTGCCGCGACCGGTCGCACTCGATCGCGAGACGCTGGCGTTCGATCCCGCGGCGTTGCGTGCGGTGCTCGGCAAGCGCACGCGCGCGGTGGTCGTCAACACGCCGGGCAATCCGTCGGGCAAGGTCTGGACTCGCGCCGAGCTCGAGCAGCTGGCGGCGGTGCTCGACGGCACCGACGTGCTGGTGCTGACCGACGAGGTCTACGAGTACATGTGCTTCGACGGCCGCGCGCACCTGTCGCCGGCCGCGGTGCCCGGCCTCGCCGAACGCACGCTGACGATGAACTCGTTCAGCAAGACGTTCTCGGTGACCGGTTGGCGGGTCGGCTTCCTGGCCGGACCGGCGCCGATCGTCGAGAAGTGCGGCATCGTGTTCGACCAGATCGAGGTCTGCGCGGCGCGGCCGACGCAGCGCGGCGTGCAGCGCGCGCTCGAGCAGTTGCCGGACAGCTACTACACCGACCTGCAGACCGGCTACCAGAAGAAGCGCGATGCGTTCTGCGCCGCGCTGCATGAGGCGGGGTTCGGGTTCACCGCGCCGCAGGGCGCCTACTACGTGATGGCGGACTACTCGCGCGTGTTCGGCGATCTCGAACCGCATCCGGCGGTGTTGCGCATGATCGAGCGCATCGGCATCAACGCCGTGCCCGGGCACCTGTTCTTCGCCCGGCCCGACGGTGTGCGCAGCATGCGCTTCCAGTTCGCCGTCGACTGGCCGGTGCTCGAGACCGCGATGCAGCGGCTGCGGAGTCTCCAGGCATGAACCTCCCGTTCCGTTCGATCGTGGTGCTGCTGTCGACGGCGCTGGCGGTGGCGCAGCAGGCCGAGCCGGCGGCCGGCCTGGTGGCGTTGCACCAGGCATTGCTCGATGCGGCGACCGACGTCGTCGTGCTCAACGTCGCGGCGCACCCCGACGACGAGTCGTCGCGCACCAACACCATCCTGCGCCGCCGCCACGGCATGCGCATCGTCACCGTCTACACGACCTACGGCGACGGTGGCCAGAACGCGATCGGTCGCGAGATTGGCCCCGAACTGGCCGGTTTGCGCGTGCGCGAGACGCTGCGCGCGGCGGCGATGAGCGGCGTCGACGTCCGTTGGCTCGGCATGCCGGACTTCGGCTTCAGCAAGACGCTCGACGAGACGTTGTCGGTGTGGGGCGCCGATCGCCTGCGCGACGCGATGCGCGAGGTCATGGATCGCGTCGACCCCGACGTCGTGCTGACCAACCACAGTCTGACCCAGGGGCACGGTCATCACCGCGCCTCGTTCTGGGCCGTCACCGAGGTGTTGAAGGAACGTGCGGCCGCCGGTCGCTTCGCACCGCCGATGTACGCCCGTTGTGCGCTCGAGCAGTCGCAGCTGACGTTCGACCCGGCCGAGCTCGACCCGGCGCGCGGCGAGACGTTCGCGCGGCTGGCGCACCGCGCCTGGACGCAGCACGTGACGCAGGGGCCGTGGGGGCCGCACAACCCGCTGCAGGTCGGCAAGGACTACTGGAAGGTGGTGCTGCCGGAGGCTGTGCCGGCCGCCACCGCCGCCGATCTGATGGCCTGGGGGCGAGAAGCCAGCCCCGGTGCAGGATTGCCCGAGCACGGCATGCAGATGCCGCCGGCGCGGCTGCAGCAGATCGCCCGCGATCGCCTGCTGGCGCTGCGGGCCGAGCTCGACACCGTGACGCAGAAGCTCGGCGCGCCCGGCGCGATCCGCCGCGCGAAGATGCTGCGGCGCCGCTGCGAGGCCGTCGAACGGGTGCTGCTCGCGCTGGCGAACGTGCGGGTCGAGATCTGGCTCGACAAGGAGGAGGTCGCGCAGGGCGGCGGCGGTCGCGCCAACGTGGTCGTGCACGGCCACGAGCACGTGCAGAAGCTCGCCGTGCGCTGCGGTGGCGAGCCGGCGGAACCGGTGCAGGTCGCGGTGCGCGCGACGCCGTTCGACGGCATGCCGGCGCCGCCGGCCGGCAATGCGCCGCCGGCCACCGCTCCGGTCGCCGAAGAACCGCCGCTGCCGCCATCGCTCGAACCATCGCCACCGGCCGCGGCGACCGCGCCCGGCGTGACCACTCCGGGCCGCTACCTGGTCCGTTTCACGCATCCCGAGGAAGCCGACAGCGAGCTGCCGACGACGCCGGAGCCCGGCATGGTCGAGGTCGAGATCGCGTTCGAGCTCGATGGCGTGCCGTTCCTGCTGTTGCCACAGCTCCACTACACGACCGTGCGGCCGATCGACCTGCACTGGGATCGTGAGGTGCTGATGGTGCCGCGCGGTCGCATCGTCGAGCAGGTGCTGAGCGCCAACGTGAAGAGCCATCGGCAGCGCGACAGCTTCGCGTCGCTGCGGCTGTCGATCGGGCCGGGCATCACGGCTACGACCGTGCCCGGCCGACTGACGCTGACGCAGGAGCACGACGAGGCGCGGGTGCTGGTGCGCGCTCGGATCGAGGCCGACGAACTGCTGGCCGATGCCGGCATCGAGCTCGGCTTCCGCAGCGAGGCGAGCCGACTGCCGATCCGGGTCGTCGACGTGGTGGTGCCGCCGGAGCTGCGCATCGGCCTGGTGCGCGGTCCGGACGACACCACCGAGCGCGCGCTGGCGGACCTGCAGGTGCCGTTCACGGCGCTCGACCGCGATGCGCTGCTGACGGCGAACCTCGAGGACTTCACCGCGGTGCTGCTCGACATCCGCGCCTACCACCACCGGCCCGAGCTGGCCGAGGTGCACGAACGGCTGCTGACGTACTGCCGCGGCGGCGGGCGGGTGGTCGCGATGTATCACAAGCCTGGCGAGTGGAACGAGCGCGCCGGCCATCCGCTGCTGGCGCCGTTCCCGATGACGATCGGCGACGAACGGGTCACCGAGGAGAACAGCGCGGTGACGTTCGTGCAGCCCGAGCACCGGTTGCTGCTGCACCCGCATGCGCTGTCGGCGCAGGACTTCGCCGGCTGGGTGCAGGAGCGCGGGCTCAACTTCCCGAAGACGTGGGACCCGGCCTGGACCTCGCTGCTGTCGATGCAGGACTCCGGCGACGAGAAGCCGCACCAGGGTTCGCTGCTCTACACGCAGTACGGCCGCGGCGACTTCGTCTACTGCTCGCTGGCGCTGTATCGCCAGCTGCGGGTCGGGCACGCGGGTGCGGCGCGATTGCTGATCAATCTGCTCGCGCGCTGAGGTTCAGCGTCCGTCGTTGCGCCAGTTCGGGCGCGCTGCCAGCGCTCGGCGCAGTTCGGCGACCTCGGCCTCGAGCCGCTCGAGGCGCTGCAGCAGGTCGTCCGTCGGTCGCGACGTCGACAGCCGATCGAACTGCAGCGCGGCGAGGATCGTCGCCGCCACCTGGTCGCGATAGCCGTGCAGCAGCAACAGGCGCGGGCCGGCCGCCGATGCGGTCGGCATGCCGGGTTGCCAGCTGCCCTGCAGCGAGTACTGGATGCGCAGCGCATTGGCGAGCTGGGCGGCATCGGCGTGCTGCAGTTCGACCGCGGTCATCACCAGCTCGCGCAGGCGTGGGCGGCGCAGGATGTCGTCGCTGCTGCGCCACGGCACCGTCGCCAGCAGCGGCCGGCCGTCGGGGTCGGTCAGCGAGACGACTTCGTAGACGCCGCGCAGTTCGTCGATCGGCAGCGCCGCGAGGCCGCGACTCGCGAGCAGCGCCGCCAGGATCTCCTCGCTGCCGATCGCATCGAGCGCGAGTGGGCGCTGCAGCGTGAAGCTCGGCACCTGGTCGACCATGCCCAGGTCGAACAGGTAGTTGCGGCACAGGAAGCGCGCGGTCGCATCGATCACCTCGGCAACGGTCAGTTCCCCGGCGGGCAGCAGCAAACCGTCCTTGGTGGCGAGGATCGCACCTTCCGCGGCGGCGGTCGGCGCGAGCACTTGTTGACCCGGTCCGGTCGCGGCGAGCGCGATACTGCAGGCGAAGGCTAGGCTGCGCATGGCCGCCTCACTTCGCTTGCTGCGGTGCCTGCTTCTGTTCCAGCGCCTGCAAGCGGCGCTCGAGCTCCGCGAGCTTCTCGAGCAGCGACTCGGCTTGCAGCAGTTGCGCCTGCGGCATCGGGGTGTCGCAGCGCTGCAACAGGCGGATCGCCTGGGCGACCTGGTCCTGCATGCCCGACACCAGCATCGCGCTGTTGTTGCCGACGTTGCCGAGTGTCAGCTGGCTGCCGTTGGCGGCACCGACGCTGGCGAAGAACGGCCGCAGCGCGTTGGTGGCGATCGTGGCGTTGATGTGCTTCAGCTCGAACACGGTGGTGATCGGCACCTTCAGGTTGGGCCGGGCCAGCACCTGCTCGACCGTGCGGGCGACCGCGCGTGCTGTCACTTCCCGGGCGCGGGCACCGCCCATCGACACGATCTCGCGCATTTGTCCGACGTCGTCGAGCTGCACCAGCGCGAAGCCGCTGCGGTACAGGATGGTGGTGAGGAAGTCCTCGCAACCGTCGCGATCCACCTTCACGGCGTGCTGCAGCCGCACCGTCACCGGAGCCGGGCCGGCGGCCATCTCCTGGGGATTGAGCAGGATATTGCAGCCGAGGTAAGCGGCGCTCCGATCGACCAACGCGCTCAGCGTCAGCTCGCCGGCCTCGACCACGAACGGCTCCTTCGGCGCCGTCTGGCTGGCTGGCTGGGTAGCTGTCTGTGCGCGGCAGAATGGGCTCAGGGCAAGCAGCACGAACAGGGCATGGGCGGTCTTCATGTTGGTCTCCGGGGCCGTCGGACGCGTCCGCCCGGGACCTTCTTCCCGCCGCGTCGTCGACTTCGTGACCAGGTTGGCGATGCCCCGGCCCTGTCGCTCTACTCCCGCGCGGCGCCACACGCACCACCGCACGATGCCAGCACCTGCCAGCACCCGGTCGATCGTCGCTGCCCGGGCGGCGGCATTGGCGGCCACGCTGCTGCCGGTGGCGTGTGCCACCGCGCCCGGCGCCGAGCCGGAGGTCGGGTTCCTGCACGGGCACAACGACTACCTGCAGCCGGTGCCGCTGCGGACCGCGCTCGAGCTCGGCCTCGGCAGCGTCGAGGCCGACATCTTCCTCGTCGACGGCGAACTGCGCGTCGGCCACGAGCGATGGCAGCTGCGGGCGGGGCGCACGCTGGCGTCGCTGTATCTCGAGCCGCTGGCGGCCCACGTCCGCGACCATGGCCCCCTGCGCGCCAACGGGGCGCCGTTCGTGCTGCTGGTCGACATCAAGGCCGAGCCGGTGGCGGTATGGTCGGTGTTGCGGGCCGAGCTCGAGCGCCACCGGTCGATGCTGACCCGCTTCACCGACGGTGCGATCGAGCCCGGCGCGGTCACCGTGATTCTGTCGGGCGCGCGACCGCGGGCGCAGCTGGTGGCCGAAGCCGAACGGCTGTGCGCGTTGGACGGCCGGCTCGTGGATCTCGATGCCGTGCCGCCGCTGCCGTGCGAGCTCGTGCCGTGGATCAGCGAGGCGTGGTCGCGCGTCAGCGACTGGACCGGCGCCGACGAACTGCTCGCCGACGAACGTGCGCGTGTGCGCGATCTGGTCGCGCGCACTCATGCACAGGGTCGCGAACTGCGTTTCTGGGGTACGCCCGATCGGCGCGAGGGCTGGCAGGCGCTGCGCGAACTCGGCGTCGATCGCATCGGCACCGATCGACCGAAGGTCGCGGTGGCGTGGGCTCGCTCGCTGTCGGTCGGCGACGACAGGATGCGTTGACCCGGCTCAGATCGCGCCGCTGCGCTTGCTGCGCACGAAGTTGGTCAGCAGCCGGAATGCGGACAGGTCGGGCACGCTCTTGCTCGCCTTCGGCGGGCTCTTCCAATACGCCTCGGTCTTCGTCGTGCGCCACGTCGCCAGCGTCATGCCCATGTGGTCGATCGCGTAGGCCTGGCGGTCCTTGTCGGTCTTCAGGCCGATCACGCGTTCGAGTCCCTGCAGGTCGAAGTGGTTGGCCGAGTCGAACAGCACGCCGTGGCCCGAATGGAACCACGCGGCGAGGTTGCCGCAGCCCCAGCGTTCGGCCGCGTCCGGGCTGTCGATCAGCACCTCGCAGCGTTCGGGGTCGAGCACCTGGATCAGGTGCGAACCCTCGAGGTGGTAGATCGGCACCACCGCCGGTGGGAACACGCCGTTCAGCAGCGGGCTGTCGGCGCGACACGGCATCGCGCGCACGTCGTCCATGACCTGGTCCCGGGTCGTCGCCAGCTGCATCACGCCGGGGTGGATGCGGGCGATCGTCTCCGTCAGCGCCCAGCACGAGCCGAACAGCGAGCCGCCGGTGCGCACGAACCACGCCAGTGGCTCGACGTCGGCGGCGGCGAGCTCGCCGGTGCAGTTGGCGACGAAGATCGCTTCGGGATGGATGCTGGCGCCGGTCACCTGGTTCTGCTCGGTCTTGCGATGCACGATCTCGAGCCGTTCGAGCAGCTGTTCGATGTGGTCGCCGCGGCTCTGGAACACCACCACGTCGAGACCCTGGTAGATCTCCGAGTCCGGCACCGCGTAGCCGTACTTCTTCAGCTTGTCCATCGCCGCTTCGCGGTCGGTGAAGTCGTGCTTGCCCTTCGCCTGCGTCCACCACGTGCGCCAGGCCTTGGCATCCGCAGGCGCGTCGTAGCGGCGCGACAGTACACGCAGCGCTTGGTGCGCGGCGCCGGCGACCACCGGATTGGCGTCGGCCAGCATGCCGAGCACGGGCTCCATCACCGCTTCGCGACTCCAGTGCATCAGGCCGACGACGGCGGCGCCGCGCAGCTTCCAGTCGGTGTGCTGCAGCAGGGCGGTCAGCGGCTCGAACGCGCGGTCGTCGTCGGTCTTGCCGAGCGACACGGCGGCGCAGCAGGCCAGTGTCCATTCGCTGTCGCGCAGCGCCGCGATCAGCACGTCGGCGGCGCCTTTCACGCCCGACTTGCCGAGTCGCACGATGGCGCGTTCGCGCACGTCGACGGCGCCGTTGCCGGCGAGCTTCACCAGCCACTCGACGGCTTCGGGCGTTGTCGGCGGCCGCAGCGTGGTCACGGTCTCGACCACCTGCAGCTGCACGCCCGGATCGGTCTCGTTCGGGAGGTGTGCGAGCGCGGCCTGCAGCGCGGCGTCGCCGCCGATCTCGCGCAGCGCGCGAACCGCCGCGCCGCGGGCGCTGCCGTCCCTGGCCTGCAGCGATGGTTTCAGTGCGGCGACCGCGGCGGCCTGGTCGAGCAGCGGCTTGTCACCGCGCGCCAGCAGCGGCAGCAGACGCGCGCGCCGAGCCAGCACGAGGCCCTCGGCAGCACTGCGTTGCAGCAGCGCGTCGGCGGCGGCGCGATCGCCCGCGCCGGCCGTCAATACCGCGGCGATCGCCCGCAGCAGGCGGCGGCCCACGACGTCGTTGAGCCCTGGCCCTTCGAGCAGCGGGATCAGCAGCTCGAGGTCGCCGGGCCGCGGCGCCTGCTCGATGGCTTCGAGCACACGACAGCGCAGCGCCAGCGGTGGCTCCTTCAGCAGGGTCCGGAATGCCTCGCCGCGATCGGCGGCACCCTCGAACCAGGCCACGGCGGCGGATTCGCGGATCAACGCGTTCGGGTCGCGCACCATCTTCTTCAGCTTGTCCGCGTCGGCGAACGGCGGCTGGCCGCGCAGCACGAGTGCCAGTGCCTCGTACGACTCGACCGGCGACTTGGGCCGGGTCTTCTTGAAGATCCGGTTGGCGGCATCGGCCGCGTCGATCTCGGCGGCGGCCAGCGCCGCGGCGCGGCGAACCCGCACGATGTCGCCGTCGACCGCCATGTCGGTCAGCTGGGCCATCGCCGACTTGCTCTTCAGTCGCCCGAGCGCCCTGGCGGTGTGTTCCTGCACTTCCCAATCGGCGTCGCGCAGCAGCGACTGCAGCGTCAGGTCCGCGTCCCTCTTGCCGGAGGCGGCGACCGCATCGATCGCGGCGAGTCGCTTGTCGATCTCCTTGGCGCGCAGTTGCGTCGCGGGGTCCGGGTTCTGCGCGGCCGCGAACGCGGTCAGCAACAGCAGGGGAGCGGCGATCGACGGGCGGGATGGAATGCGTGGCATGCGGCGACTCTCGCGAAGGACATCACGGTATTGCCGGCGGCGCGAGTCGTAACGGGGCGAGGCGGGAATCCGGCTCAGCCCCAGACCTCGCGCAGGTCGATCGTGACGCCGCGCAGCATGCGGAGGCGCAGTTCGTGCTCGGCGAGCGCGGCGAGTCGATAGCGGCGGCGCTGCAGCAGCAGCTGTTCGATGCGGCGCGCGTCGGGATCGACGAGCCAGAACTCGCGCACGCCG
>JALORC010000198.1 GCA_025459175.1 Planctomycetota bacterium
CACCGTCGTCACGACGTCCTCGAACTCCGGGGCCGCCAGCTGCAGTTCGCGTTGCAGCAGCACCTTCTGGTCGTCGACCGCGGCGAGTTCCTCGGCCGCGCAGTCGATCTCGCATTTGCGGATCTGACCCAGCAGGTTGACCAGCTCGGTCAGCGCGTGCTGGCCGGCCGGCAGCGTGAAGCTCGCCGCCTTGGTCGGAGGGGTTGGCGCAGGAGTGGGTGATTGCGCGACGAGGGCCGCCAACGGCAGCAGGACGGCGGCACGCAGCACGAGCGAGAGCATGGGGGTGGTCCGGTGGCAGGAAGGAGGTCCGCGGTGCGACGGCCGGCTCGGCCGCGGCTTCCCGCGGTGTCGCGGATCTCCAGCTTGTCGGTCGCACCGCGGTGCGCGAGGATCCGGCGGCAGCCTGCTGTGCTGCCTGGCTCCAGCCCGATCGATGCCGGCGATGCCCATGAATCAAGAACGCTTTCGCCGCCTCGCGCTGGAGCTGCCGGACGCGGTCGAAGGATCGCACCACGACCATGCCGACTTCCGCGTGCGCGGACGGGTGTTCGCGTCGCTGCATCCCGACGGTGTGCGGGCGATGGTGAAGGTCGGCCCTGCCGTGCAGCAGCGGCTGTGCGCGCTGCCGGGTGGCACATTCGCACCGGCCAACGGTGCGTGGGGACGGGCGGGCTGCACGCTGTTCGTGCTGGCCTCTACCTCGCTCGACGTGGTGCGCGACAGCTTGCGCGAGGCGTGGGAGTTCGCCGGCGCTTCGGCACCGACGCGAACGACGAAGCGAACTACCCGCGCGGCGAAGCCGGCGCGCCGGACACCGCGCCGATCGTGACGTTTGCCAGCAGGCCGCGGCTCACTTCGGCCGCAGCACCGTGCGGAAGCCGCGCTGCGGCGACTTCTCGAGCCGGTTGGCGGCACTGGCGTTCGGATCCTTGCGGGTCGGCCAGCTGTTGCCCGGCGCGTCCGGCGCCAGCCACTCGACCAGTCCACTGTCGAGCCGCGACAGCTTCGGTTCGCGCGAGCGCAGCATCAGCTCCCAATCGCTCGCGGTCGGCAGCTCCAGGAGGCGGCCGCGCAGCCGCAGCCAGCCGCTGATGTCGCTGCTGTCGACGTTCGCCTGCGGCTGGTCGCCGGCGGCGGCCGGGTCCCACTGGCGCTGCGTGGTCTCGCGCACGGCGACGTAGAGCTGCGGCCGGCGGCGCGGTTCGAAACCGAGCGCCACCAGTTCGATGCCGGTCGCGTCGTGCACGAGCAGCTGCGGATAGCCGATCTCGTTCAGCGGGCTGCCGGGCTTGGTGCTGAAGCCCGGGAACGGGCGGCGGCCGGCCGGCGGGTCCTCGACGACTTCGGTCGGCGTCGGCGTCGGCGCAGGGGCGGGCGGTTGGTTCTCGGTCGCCGGCGTGCGGACCTTCAGCTGGAACGGCAGTTTGGCGACGTTGCCGGCGCGGTCGGTGGCGACGATGTCGATCGACTTGTCGGCGAGCGGTGCCGGCAGCCTCACCGTCCACATGCCGCTCTTGCCGTCCTCGCCGGTCGACAGCCGCGCGTCGACGTCGCCGACGCGGATCCGCTGCATGCCACCGAAGTCGGTCCACGTGCCCATGCACTCGAAGGGCTGATCGGGCGCCACCGGGGCGTTCGGGGTGCCGACCACGACCTGCGGCAGCGTCGTGTCGAGCCCGACGGTGACGCGCAGCTCCTTCGACGTGCCTAGCTCGTTGCGGGTCTGCAGCACCAGCGTGCGCGGCTCGCCCTCGACGAGGAACGGCTGCAGGTCGACGACGAACGGCTCGTTGGTCTTGCACTCCTCGCCGTCGAGCAGCAGCGCGGCTTCCTTGTCGTTGCTCTGCAGGCGCAGCTTCGCGGCTGCGTTGGCGATGAACAGCGGCGTATCGCCGACCACTGGCCTGAGTCGGCCGTTGTCGTCGAGCTTCGGTGTCGAGAGTTCGGGGACCTGCACCTGGCAGGTCACGACGAAGTTCTCGGAGTTGAACTGGCCGACCAGGTTCTCCAGCCGCACCTCGATCGTGTTGTTGCCGGAGGCGAGCGTGAGGTCGGCCGAGAACAGGCTCTGGTCCTCGGGGTCGCGCTGCAGGGGAGTCTGCTTCTTCTTGCCGTCGACGACCTGGATCGCGGTCGCCGCGATCGTGAACTCCTCCGCCCGCACTCGCAGCGGCAGCACGACGCTGCGACTCTTGAACCCCTGCCGCTTGTCCGGCGAGATCGGCTGCACGATCGCCGGCTTGCGCGTGAGCCGCAGCACCCGGACGGTGTTGGTGACCTCCTGGTCGCCGCGGCGCGCAGCCACGACCAGCTCGCGCCACACGTTCTCGGGCAGCGCCGCGACGATGCGACGGCGGCCGCCGTCCAGCTCGGTGACCGCGGCGCCGTCGACGGTGACCTTCGCCGCCGGATCGTTGACCGTCAGCAGCAGTTCGATGGATGGCGCCATCGTGATCAGGCGACCGTCTGCGCGCGGTGTCGCCAGCTGCGGTTCGTCGACGAACGCGAGCGGCGGCAGCGGGGTCGTCACGAACGCGACCTGCCATGGCGCGAGTTCGAATCGCTCGCCGTCGATGCGCACGGCGACCGGTAGGCGACCGTCGGCGCCGACCGTGCGTAGTTCGCGGAACGCACCGCCGGCCCCGAGCACCGCGGGGCGGTCGCCGAGCAGCAACTCGGCCCACGGCAGGTCGAGGACTCCCGAGAACTCGATCTGCCCCGGTTGCTGCACCGGCGCGTCCGGCTTGCTGCGGACCAGCTGCTTCTGCGCCGTGTCGAGCATCGCCGCCAGCATCGTCGTGCGTTGCTGCTGCAGCGCCGGGCTGTCGCCCTGGGCGCGTGCGAGCTTCAGCTCGTTGATCGCGCGGCCGTAGTCGCGCGCGTCGAACAGCTGCTGGGCACGCTTGCTGCGCAACCGCGCGAGTCGCTCTTGCTTACCGTTCTCCGCGAGCGCTTCGGTGGTGGCCTGGATGGCCTGCTCGAGCTTGCCTTCCTGCTCGAACCGGTCGGCTGCGGCGAACGGCTCCGGCGGTGGCTCCGGTTTCGGCACCGGCTGCGGTTCGGGTCGAGGCGGCTCGACTGGCTTCGGCTCGACGACAGGCGGCTTCGGCTCCGGCTCGACCACTCGATTCGGGAGCTTGCCGTCGCTGTTGGCCAAGACGCCGATCGGCTTTGGTTGCGGTTCGGGCTCGACCGGTGGCGTGCGGCCGAACAGGGCCCAGGCGCCGCCGCCCGCACCCAGCAGCAGCACGACCGCGGTGGCGACGATCGGCGATCGGCGCGCGTTCGGCGGCGCCTGCACCAGTGTGCCACCGCGCGGCGGCTCGCCGCCCTTGCCGCTCGCCACCGTCAGCACTTCGCTGCGCGGCGGCCCCGAACGGGTCGACGGCGTCTGCGGCCGCGTGCGCAGGTCGTCGCGCAGCCACTGCTTGATCTCCTCGAGGTTCTGCACCGGTGGCGGCGACAGCAGCGTGCGCAGTTCGGTCGAGCCGGCAGCGCCGTCGCGCAGCGAGGCTCTTCGCGTCGGCAGCAGCCCGATCGCCTCCGCCATCTCGGCCGCGTCGAGGTAGCGCTGCGCCGGTTCCTTCGCGGTCGCCTTCGCCAGCACCGCGGCGACGTCGGCCGGCACGTCGCGGCGCAGTTCGCGCACGTCCGGGAACGGCTGCAGCACGATGCGGCTCATGATCCGCGCCGGCGAGTCGTCGACGATCGCTTCGCGGCCGACCAGCAGGAACCACAGCGTCGCACCGAGCGCCCAGACGTCGGCGGCCGCCGTCACCGCCGCCCCTTCCCACTGCTCCGGCGGCATGTAGGACGGCGTGCCCATGATCTGGTTGGGCTGCGACAGCATCGACTGGTTGCGCCCGGCGATGGTCGGCTTGGCGAGGCCGAGGTCGGCGACCTTGACCTGGCCGCTGCCCGACACCAGCAGGTTGTCGGGCTTGATGTCGCGATGCACGATGCCGAGCCGGTGCGCCTCGCCGAGGCCGAGCGCCGACTCGTAGATCAGCTGCAGCGCCTCGCCGATCGCGAGCGGGCCCTTGCGTTCGACGCGCTGGCGCGCGGTCTCGCCCTGCACCAGTTCCATGATCAGGTAGTGCAGGCCCTGATCCTCGGCCACGTCGTAGACGCGGATCACGTTCTGGTGGTTGATCTTCGCCGCCGACTGACCCTCGCGGCGGAAGCGGGCGACGAACTGCGGGTCGTCCTTGACCAGCTGCGGCTTCAGGCACTTCACCGCGACGTCGATGTCGAGGTTGAGGTGGTGGCCGCGGTAGACCGCGCCCATGCCGCCCTGGCCGATGCGCGCGTAGATGACGCACGGCGGCAGGACTTTGTAGCCCGCCACCTCGGTCACCTGTGCCAGCAGATCGTCCGTCTCCATGTCAGTCGTGCATGCGCCGCGAATGCGGGCAGGCACTTTGCCACTTCCCGGCTGGCAACGGAAGCGGGCAACGGTCGCGCGGCGGTGGAATGGACGGTGCTATCGCCCGACTGGCAGTCGCAGCGAGCGCACCGGGCTCACTTCGCGCAGCAGGCACCGCCGGCGCAGCAGCCGCCGAGGCCCTTGTCGACCGCCATCGCGATCTCCTTGGCTTTCGCGACGACCTGATCGCGGCTCATGCCGGCGGCCTTCATCGTCACGCCACAGGCGGCGGCGAACTTGCCGTCCTTCTGCATAATCGGAACGGTCACGTCGAGTGCACCGGCTTCCTCGAGCACCACGGTCTCGCCGGTCTGCATCGCCTTCAGGTCCTCGGCGTCCGACGGCTTGCCCTTCTTGTCGGCGGAGGTGCTGGCGCACGCCATCGCGGTGCCGTCGGCCTGCATGCAGTGAATCGTCAGGCGGGTCACGCCCATGTTCTCCTTGGCGATCGTCTCGATGACAACCTGCGGATCGGCCGCGGTGCCGGTGGACTTGCAGGCCGAGGGGATGCCGAGGAGGAGGAGGAGGGACAGGGAGAGCAGTGCAGTGCGCATGACGTTCCTTCGCTGGGGTGAGTGCGGCAGGTTAGCGCTGGTGCGGCGGGTGGGCAAAGGCGCGCCGGCATTGGTGCGGTTCGGGCCGAGGCGGAATTTCTTTCGTCGTCGATGCGGTCGGACGGGCCTGCCTTCGCTCGTCAGGTGCCGGCGCCTCGCCGGCACCACGAACGAACCCCATGAACATCACCCGTACTCCCCTGTTCGCCACCCTGCTGCGCTCGACCGCCGCCCTCTGCGCCGGCCTCGGCTTGCTCGCCCAGACCGTCACCTATTCGGGGGTCGGCGGTCGCCACGAGCAGAGTCGTTACTTCATCCAGCGCAACGTGCCGCTGGCCACCACCGGCTCGGTCAACGTCCCCGCTTCGGGCAGCAACCGCCGCATCTTCGTGCGCTTCCTGACCGGCAGCAGCAGCGACGAGGTCAGCGGCTTCGACATCAATATGAAGTTCGGCATCCTCGGCGAGGTGGTGCCGGCGTGGATCTACACCGCGGACGCCCAGGACCGGCCGGGCAGCCCGGTGCTGACCGGCTCGATCGGCATCGGCATCAACATGCACCAGTGCCGCGCGAGCTTCCCGACCACCTACACCGTGCAGCCCAACCGCCTCTACTTCATGGCGTTCCAGCTGCCGGCGGGCGAGAACGTGGTGTTCGGCACCGCGTCGGGCAGCGCCACCAACGTCACCTGGTTCGTGACCCCGAACGGCCCCGCGCAGCAGGCGTCGCTGCAGTACGGCGTGCACCGCGGTGGCTTCTCGCCGTCGATCTCGCTGCAGCAGCCGCGGATCGGCCAGACCTACAACGTCGGTCTGACCGGCGCGAGTCTGCACCAGCCGGCGGTGGTGTGGTTCCAGCTGATCAACCCGGGGGCCCCGCAGCAGCTCTACCCGTTCGGTGCGTCCGGCAGCTTCTTGTATCTGGACCTGCACAACATGCTGCTCGGGGCCGTCGTGCCCGGGGCGCCGAATCGCCAGCGCAACGTCACGTTCCTGATGCCGCATGCGCCGAACCTGGTCGGGCTGCCGCTGCACTTCCAGTGGCAGGTCGGCACCGACGACACCGGCATCCCGGCGGGTTGGGTCACCTCGAACCTCGCGTCCTGCACGATCCTGTGAACCCCGCCGACGTCACCGCCGCGCGTGCGCTCGCCGACTCGCTGCGGCCGTTGCTCGAGGGCGGCCGAAGTGACGTCGAACTGCTGACGACGCTGGCGGCAGAACTGCGGCGCGCAGTGCTCGCGAGCGCCGGATCGGTGCCGCCGCGATCGCCGCGGCACCGGCTGTTGACGGTGGCGGACCGGCTGCCGGCCGGCATCCGCACCACCTTGGTCGACCTGCGGCTCTGCGCGGGTCTCGGCATCGGTGAGTGCAGCGACCTGCTGCAGGTACCGATCGCCACCACACGAGTCCTCTGGCGACAGGTGAAGGGCGA
>JALORC010000199.1 GCA_025459175.1 Planctomycetota bacterium
CGAGGCTGGCGTTCCAGATCGCGTACGACGGCCGCAGGCCGCGCGTGCCCTGGGCGTTGATGTTGATCGTGTTCTCGGCGTCGGAGAAGGCGCTGTCGACGTAGGCGCCGTCGACACCGACCCACAGCCCGGTCGCCGCATGGCGATAGCGACCGCCCCACGACCACAGCCACTGCGGCGCGCCGGCGAAGCGGTTGCCGTCGAAGTCCCCGTTGGTGAACTTCGAGTCGTTCCACGAGGTCGAGTTCCACAGCGTGACGCCGTCGAGGCCGAGCGCCGCGAGGTCGGTGTCGACGGCGAGCTCGACGCCGCGGTGCCGCGAGTTGCCGGCGTTCAGGAACACGTCGAACTGGTCCGGGTCCTGCACCAGTCGGTCCTGGTAGTCGATGTGATAGAGCGTCAGGTCGGCGCCGAGCAGGCCGTCCTGCCGCCGCGTGCGCGTGCCGAGCTCGTAGACCCACGCGTACTGCGCGCTGATGTCCTGCGGGTTCTGGGTGATCGAGATCTGCGGCGCCTGCGGGGCCGCGAACGTGCTCTGGGCGCCGCCGTAGACGGCCCAGGTCTCGCTCAGCTTGCGGCTGATGGTCAGCCCCGGCAGCACCTCGGTGAAGTCCTTCTCGACCGCGAGCCCGTTCAGCGCCGCATTGGAGTTGAAGCGGTTGCGGCCGTCGATCTGCACGTATTCGAAGCGCAGCCCCGGCGTGATGGTCCAGCCGTCGAAGCGGAACGCGTTCTCGATCCACGCCGAGCCGGTGTAGTAGTCGTACTGCTCCTCCGACCGCAGCTGCTCGGCGCCGCTGGCGAGCGTGCGCCGCACGCTGCGCACGATGTCCTCCTGCAGGTAGCGCAGGCCGAAGTGCAGCTCGCCGGTGCCGCCGCCGAGCGCGTAGGTGTGCGTGATCTGCGGCTGCACGGCGACGGTGCGGATCGGCCGCGGCGTCGCCTGGATGAACGTCGGCGGCGTGGTGCCGTAGAAGGTCGGGTTGCCGAGGAAGAACGTGCGGTTGCCGTCGAACGCGTAGGTGATCAGCTCGAACAGCGTGTTGCTGTCGACGTTCCACTCGAGCTTCAGGTTGACGCGGTCCTGCGTGCCGCGGAATCGGTTCTGCGGCGACAGCGTCTGCTTCGGGTCGGCGTTGTAGGCGTCGAGAGTGAGCCCGTCGGCGAGATTGCTGTCGTCGTCGAAGGTCTCGACCTGGCCGAGGATCCGCACGTCCTTCGACACCTGGTAGCTGGTCTTCAGCGCGTAGTTCTGGATCGTGTAGTCGCCGTTGTCGCGGAACGACTCGCCGTCCTTGTAGACGGCCTCGAGCAGCACGCCGAAGCGCCCGAACGTGCCGCCGACCGCCGTGTAGTACGAGGCGTTGTCGAACGTGTCGTAGCGGAAGCGACCGACCACGGTCGGATCGGTCGGGATCGGCCGGGTCAGGAAGTTGACGACGCCCGACACGTTGTTGGGCCCGTACCGCACCGCGCCACCGCCGCGCTGGATGTCGACTGCGTACGCGCGTTCCATCAGGAACGGGAACAGCGAGTTGCCGGGCTGCCCGTACGGCGCGGGAGCCAGGGGAATGCCGTCGACATACATGCCGACGTTGATCGACCGCCACACGCCTTCGGCGCCGTTGGTGACGCCGCGCAGCGCGATGTTCGGCAGCGAGTCGGACCCGGTCTCCTCCTGGCTGAACACACCCGGCGAACGGCGCAGCGTCTCCTGCAGGTTGAGGCCGGCGGCCGAGCCCATCGTGCGCGGCCCGATCAGGTCGCGGCCACCGGCGTAGTCGAGCGGCACGTCCTCGAGGCGCCGCTCTTCTGCCGCCTCGGACTCGGTGATCAGCACCTCGGGCAGGCGTTCCGCAGCGGCCGGCTTCGGCGTCGGTGCCTGGGGTGGAGTCGCAGGCTTCGCCGGATCCTGGGCAGCGGCGGCAGCTGCCAGCATGGCCACCAGCACCGAGTGACGAAGCAGCGTGGCAGTGGCAAGCGCCACACGATGGGGAGCAGGATGAGCGGCGGTCGACATCGCGATTCGGTGGCTGGACGGCGAAGAGGCGCGCCGCACGGCAAGGCGCGTGCCCGCCCTTCGGCGAGGCCCACCACCGCTGTCACGGAGGCCCTCTTGTCACCGATTGGCGACAGACCGCTCCCCGGTCACAACGCCTGCGGCGGTGCGGCGAGAGTCCCCAGAGCCGTCTCCCGCGCGGGATCGGGGCTGCCGGGCGAGGCACGATGGTTGCTCTGGCCGATCGTGCCCTCGCCAACCCCCAACCCGCGACGTCGACCGCCGAGCCGATCGGTCCACGCGCGCAGCCTGTGGCTGTCCATGGGGCTGCACGGAACCCTGCTGGCCCTGTTCGGGTGGGCGACGACCTCGGCTCCGCCCACCGAACGACACCCGATCGCGTTCGCGGTCGAGGCCTCGCTGCTGCAGCACGAAGCACCGCCGGAGCGCCCTGACACGACCCCACCGCCGCCGTCGGTCGAGATCGAACCAGTGACCGAAGCACCGGTCGAGTCGCCGACCATCGACGAACCCGACCCGAACGCGGCGGCGGCCACACTGCTGCAGCCGACCACCGTCCTGGTCGAACGCACCCCGCCGCGCCAGCTGGCGGACTTTGCGGCTTCGGCCCGCATGCCGGTGCGGCGCCCGCCGCCGGCGCCACCGCTCGCGACGACCGAACCCGCCAAGCCGGAGCAAACCCCGCCGGCCCCCGCCAGCCTCGCCCCCGCGGCTGCCCGACCGGAAGTGCCGGTGCCGATCCCGGGCCAGAACCCGGCCCCCGACTATCCCGACAGCGCCCGCCGCCGCCGCATCGAAGGCACCGTGCTGGTCTCGATCGAAGTGACCGGCGACGGCTGCGCCGCCGAATGCGTCGTCGCCCAGAGCAGCGGCTGCCTGGCGCTGGACCAGGCCGCGCTCGCCGCCGCGCGCCGGTGGCAGTTCCAGCACGGACCGGGGCGGGTCGAGGTGCCGTTCGTGTTCCAGCTGCTGCGCGCCTCGTGAGGCGGCACCAGCTCTCCGCCGACGATCAATCCCAGCCCTCCTCGTCGCCGGCGAGCCCGATCTCGCGCAGCCGTTCGACGTGACGCAGCAACAGCGTCGCCACCGTCGGATGGGCTGCCAGATACTGCGCCAAACCGGCCTCGCCATCGGTCTCCAGCGACGCCAGGGCCCCGATCAACAGCTCCTCGAACGGCGGCGCCCGGGCGGGGCCGGGAGCAGCAGGCAACGGTTCGGGATCGGTCATCGTAGGGAGGCGGGGCGCCACAAGGCCCGTGACGAGGTAATCTCCCCGGCTGGCTCCCCGTGACGACCGACCCTCTCGAACTTGCGCGCCTGGCGGCCCAGGGCGATGCCCACGCCATGGCGGTGCTGCTGACCCGCTATCTGCCGGCGGTGCGCGCCTATGTGCGGGCCCACATGGGGCCGCAGCTGCGCGCCCGCGAGTCGACCTCGGACATCGTGCAGTCGGTGTGCCGCGAACTGCTGACCCACCAGGACCGCTTCCAGCACCCGGACGCGAACGGTTTCGAGGCGTGGCTGTTCACGACCGCGCGCCGCAAGATCGCCAACCGTGCCCGCGACCTCGGTCGCGACAAGCGCGACGTGCAGCGCGAGGTGCCCCAGGCGGACGACAGCGGGCTCGGCGCGCTCGGCGCCGCCTATGCGCGCATCTCGTCGCCGAGCGGGCAGGCGCTGCGGGCGGAGGAGATCGCGCGGCTCGAGGCGGCGATCGATCAGCTGCCGGAGGAACAGCGCGAGGTCATCACGATGGCGCACCTCGCCGGTCTGTCGCGCGCCGAGATCGGCGCGCAGATGGGGCGCAGCGAGGAGGCCGTGCGTTCGCTGCTGCACCGGGCCAAGGCGCGGCTGTCGATCCTGCTCGACGCGGGGGCGGCGGAGTAGCAGCGAGGGCGGCCGCGCTCAGCGAAGGCTCTCGATGCGACCCTGCGCGTCCACGATCTGCGTGATGCGCAGCCCGTAGGTGTCGTCGACCAGCACCACCTCACCGCGCGCGACCAGCTTGCCGTTCACGCGCAGGTCGACCGGCTCCTCGGCCTTCTTGTCGAGCGCGATCACGCTGCCGGGCACCAGCCGCAGCACCTCGTCGAGGCTCATGCGCGTGCGCCCGACCTCGACCGAGATCGGGATCTCGACGTCGAGCAGCAGATCGAGGTTGGCCTTGCCGTCGCCCTTCGGTCCGCTGCCGAGCTGACCGAACGACACCGGCTGCACCGCGGCGGCGGCGAGCTCGGCGCCGGCTTGTGCGACCTTGTCGGCACCCCAGTCCGCGTCCGGGAACGGTTGATTGTCGGCCATCGTCTACTCGGCCATCACATCGGCGACTCGGACCCCGAACCTGTTGCCGATCCGACCGACATGGCCGGTGAACTTCGGCTTGCCCATGATCGGCACCGTGGCCGGATCGCCGATCCGGGCCGCCAGCGGGATCACGTCGCCCGGCTGCAGCTCCAACAGCTGCCGCAGGCGGATGCTGGTGCCACCGAGTTCGACCGCGACGTCGACCGGCACGTCCCGCACCGTCAGCCCGAGCTTCTCGCGCATCGCCCCCGGCTCCATCGCCGCCACCGAGTCGCGGCCGAAGCGGTCGAGCAGCGGCTCGAGCGACACGAACGGGATCACCAGCCGCAGGTCGCCGAGCAGGAAGTCGCCGGTGACCTGGAAGTAGGCCGACAGCACGACGTCCTGCGACGGCAGGATCTGCGCCATCGACGGGTTGCAGAAGCGGTTCACGAACTGCCACTTCAGCTTGACCACTTCGGCGAGGCTCTCGCAGACGCGATCGAGGCACGGCCCGACCAGCGCCTCGGCGACGGTGTGCTCGGCGGTGGTGAAGTCCTTCGGCACCTTCTGCACCTTGCCGGAACCGCCGAGGATGCGGTCGACGGCGCCGTAGAGCAGGCTGGTGCTGGCGGTGAACAGCACCGGCAGCCGGAACGGCTCCATCTGCACCACGTAGATCGCGACCGGGCCCGGCAGCTGCTCGAGCCAGCTGCCGAACCGCAGCTGCTCGACGGCGACGCAGTCGCAGCGCGTGTCGAGCCGCAGCTTGTCGCCGATGGTCGCCGACAGCAGTTTGCCGGCGCTCTCGAAGTAGCGCTCGAGGCCGCGCATCTGCTCGCGGCCGAGCCGGTTCGGCTTCAGCAGGTCGATCGGGCTGACCACCCGCCCACCGACCTCGGCGATCGGCGCGATCGGCAGCGGCCGCTTCTCGGGCTCGGCGTCGGTGGCGCCACCCTCGCTGCGGAACATCTGCAGCAGGGTGTCGATCTCTTCGTTGGTGAGGACTTCGTTCACGGGGGGCTCGTCGGGCGGGGGGAGGCGGGTCGTCGCGGCCGGTCAGGGGGTGACGCGGACGCTCACTGGAACAGCAGGTCCCCCCACAACACGCGGGTGACGGTGGCGATGCGTTCGGTGCCGGGCTTGCCGAACAGGGCCCGGTCCAGCTCGTCGATCAGGTCCTTCTCGAGAATGCGCATGCCGGTGTCCGACTGCAGCTCTTCCATGCTGCGTCGCTTCAGCAGCATCAGCGCGTCCGAGTTGGCCTGCTCCCAGTTCTCCTTGATCAGCTTGAAGGCCTCGCCCTCGAGGTCCTCGCGCACGGTGTAGACGAACTTGAACTCGATACGCGCCGTGCCCTTGCCGGCCTTGGTGCGCGGGTTGAACGTCTTCTTCAGCGGGTCCGGGTGCAGCACGTCGATGTCGTGGTGCACCGGCTCCTCGTGCTTCTGCTCGACGGTCTTCGGCGGTACGGCGAACACCACGCCGACGCCACCCACGATGGCACCGACGGCGATCAGCACGATCGGGGGCAAGCCCTTCTTCTTCTTGCCCTCGTCGGCCTTGGCGTCCCCTTCCTTTTTCTTGTCTTCCGCCACGTTCTTGGTCTCTCCGTGCCGCCGATCCCGTGCTGGCCGGCTATCGGCCGCCGACCCGGCCGGTGTTGACTGGTTCGGTGGCGCCGTAACGCGGCCACCGCGAACGGCTCATTTGCCCGTTGCCGCCGGCTCCTTGCTGACGCGCAACCGCTTCTTCAGCAGGTCCTGCGTCATCGGCCCCGGCAGCACGGCGAGGATCCCGTTGACCGCGTCCTTGTCCATGAACTCGAACAGCTTCAGCACCTCGTCCTGGCCCTTCTCGGTCTTCCACATGTCCTCGATGATCTCGGCGGCCTTGGCCGGCTCGAACGACGCCATCGTCTGCGCGTTGCGCTTGAGCGCCGCCGCCTCGTCGTTGCGGACCAGCTTCACCTGCTCCTGGAACTTCTGGATCTTGGCGTCGAGCTGGCGCTGCATCTG
>JALORC010000113.1 GCA_025459175.1 Planctomycetota bacterium
CGATCCTCGGGCGGATCGCGTACATGGGTTGCAACGATCTGTGTGTGACGGCCAATGGTGACATCTTGCTCGCGCTGCAGGACGCGACCGTCGCGGTGGGGAACGGCACCACCTGGACCACGCTCGGCGCCAGCTTCAGCGTGGTCGGTTGGCCGAGCAACAGCAGCCCGCGCTGCGTGCGTTCGACGCGGCACGGGCCCGTCGTCGGTGGCAACTTCGCGTTCGCCGGCAGCACGCCTGTCAACCGCATTGCTCGTTGGGACGGCGTCGCGTGGCAACCCTTGGGAAGCGGGTTGAACGGGCTCGTGGAAGCCATTCTCGAGCTGCCCGATGGCGATCTTCTGGTCGGTGGTTCGTTCACCACCGCGGGTGGAGTGGCGGCGGCGCATCTGGCGCGCTGGAACGGGTCGACGTGGTCGGCGATCGCCGGTGGTGGTACCAACGGTCCCGTGCACGCGTTGCTGTTGGCCGGGGACGGCACGGTATGGGTGGGCGGTGACTTCACGGTCGCTGGTGGAGAAGCCTGCGGCCGCATCGCGCAGCTGGCGACACCGTGTGCGGCGACCGCGGTGTCGTTCGGCAGCGGCTGTGCGGGCAGTGGCGGCATGAACACGCTGGCGGCGACCTCGCTGCCGTGGCTCGGCAGCACCTTCCGCTCGCGGGCCGACGGCTTGCCGAGCCCGGGCCTCGCAGTGGTCGTGAACGGGCTGTCGACCTGGACGATACCGCTCTCGCTGGTGCTGCCGTTCGGCGCCCCGGGATGCGAGTTGCGGGTGACGCCGGACGTGCTCGATCTGGCTCTGCCGACGGCCGGCAGTGCTGCGCTGCAGTTGTCGTTGCCGCCGTCGACGGTGTGGGCCGGTCAGCAGCTGTTCCAGCAGGTCGTGCCACTCGAACTCGATGCCGGTGGCAATCTGATCGCGGCCACCGCGACCAATGCCCTGCTGCTGACGGTGGGCGACCTGTGAGCGCCTCGGCGCCGCGGTGGGTGTGGACTCTCCGTTCGCCGGCGCGGATCTCTACGGCTGTGACCCGATCGCGGTGACGGCGCGGGCCGTGCGCTGGCGCCAGGATCGGGCCGGGCTGTTCGCGGGTCGTGCAATTGTGCGGATCTCGCGTCACGGCGCCCGCGTCTCGGTGATGGAACGGTGCGGCCCCATCCCAGGGCCCGACCCTCCATGCGCCAATTTCCGCTCTGTGCCCCCGTTCTGGCTCTGCTGCTGGCCCTACCGGCGCTCGCCCAGACCACGCCGATGAACCTCTCGGCGGCGTTGGCGAAGGCCTGCGCCGTGCAGCCGCTGGACGGTTCGCTGTGGGCCGGTGGTCCGGCCTACAAGGCCGAGTTCCGGCCCGATGCGGTCGAGTTCACGCCAGCGCTCGGCAAGCTGGCGCCGCGCAACTTCCCGCTGTCGCTGAGCTTGGCGGCGGTCGGGCGCGGCGAAGAACTGCAACCGGTGGGAACGGTGGCGCCCGAGCACGCCGGGTTGCAGGTGCGCTACCGGCATCCGCTCTGCGAGCTGCGCTACGACGCGACGTCGGCGGGGCTCGAGCAGTCGATGGTGTTCGCGACGCTGCCGGCCGGCAGCGGGGACCTGCGGATCCGGTTCGCGTTGAAGACCGACCTGCCGCTGGTTGCGACTGCGGACCGTGGGCTGCAGTTCGAGGTTGCGGGCCTCGGCGGTGTGTCGATCGGCACCGTCACCGGCATCGATGCCAACGGCGAGCGCTGCACCGGTGCCATCGCCTGCAGCGGCGATGCCGTGGAGTTGCGATTGCCCGCCGCGTTCGTGCAGCGAGCGGCGTTGCCGTTGCTCGTCGATCCGCTGATCGGCACCACGTTCGCCGTCACCAACTCGACCTTCGACTACCAGGCTCCGGACCTCTGCGCGGCCGTGCCGGGGGTGACCTTGATCTTTCAGCAAGCGCTGGCCGTGTTCGAACGGCAGATCTCGGCGACCGACCGCGACATCCGCGCCTTCTACCTGCGGTCGGATGGCACGGTCACCGGGTCGTTGCTGTTGGTGACTTCCAGCACGGCGCTCGACACGGCCCCCGCGGTCGGCCGGGCGGTCTCCAGCCAGCACTTCGTCGTGGTCTACGAACGGGGCGGTTTCCTGCTGGCGCGGTCCGTGCCATTCGTCGCCGGGGTCCCGGGCACCGAGGTCACCGTCGTCGCCACCGCCGACACGATGGGAGCGCCTGACCTCGGCAGCGAAATCACGACGACCGACAACGACGTGTTGTGCGTCTATCGCAACGTGACCCAGGATCGCATCCAAGCCCAGCAGATCTCGTGTACGACCGCCGGGGTGCTGACTGCGTTCGCCCCGGTCACGTTGGCGACTGCCACCGCCAACAGCGACTTCGACCGGCCGCGCATCTCCCGCGACGGCGGCACGGTCGGCAACTACCTGATCGTCTACCCGCGATCGCCGTTGTTCGGTGGCACCCAACTCCAGGGCATCGTGGTCAATCGCAACCTCGCCGTGCAGGCGACGGCGGCGCTGACCACGGATTCGGCGCTGGATCACGACAGTCCCTCGGTCGACGGCGATGGCTCCGACTGGGTGGTGGCGTTCGACCAGGAGCCGGCGCTGACGACCAGTGACAGCGACATCCGGGCGTTGCCGGTCGGCTTCAGTGCCCAAAGCGGTCTGCTCGTCGTCGGCACCGGCATCCCGGTGGCATCCACGGCGAGTCTCAACGAGACGGAGCCGGCGGTGGCGTACGTGGGCTCGACCTGCCTCGTGGGGTGGCGCCGTCAGGCCGCCGCCGGTTCGCTCAACACCAACATCTTCTGCCGCACGGTCGACCTGTTCACCTGCACCGTGTGTGAAGTGTCGTCCGTGGTGGCCAGCACGGCGGACATCGAGCGTGGGCTGGCGGTGGCGAACGTGCAGGGCAAGGCCGTGCTGCTGTGGGAGACTTCCGATCCCACGACGGCGAACGGCGACATCGATGGTGCGTTGTTCGCACCGGAAGACGGGGCGGCCAGTTCCCTCGGGCCTCGTTGCGGGAACGGCGGGTTCGTGCGCGCTTCGTGCGCCCGCGTCGGCAATGCCAACTTCCAGGTCCGCCTGCGCTCGGCGCAACCCGCGGCATCCGCGTGGCTGGTGCTGTCCACGACCGCGGAGAACGTCGACTGCGGGCCCTGTTCGTTGCGGGCCGACCCGTGGAGCGGCGTCTTGTTCGGGGCGGTGGCCACGGATGCGCACGGCCATGCGCAACAGGCCGTGCCGATCCCGTTCGCGGCGGCGTTGGAGAACCTGCCTTTGGTGGCCCAGTGGATCGTCGGGTCGACCGCCGGTCAGTGCACGGTGCTGAACACCGACTTCTCCTCTTCGCTGGCCTTGCGCCTGCAGTGATCGACCGGAACCTGTCCAGGGCTACTGCCATGAATCGCACTCTCTCGTTGTTGGTCCCGATGCTCTTCGCTGCTGCCGTCGTGGCGCAGGAGCCGACCGAGTCCATCGCCCGCGGCTTCGACGCGCGAGCGGCATTCGGCCTCGTGCACGCGGACGACGGCACGCCGTTGGCGATCGGCCACGACTACAAGGCGTCGTTCCGGCACGGGGCGATGCAGTTCGTGCCGGCGCTGGGAACGGCGGCACCGACGAACCGGCCGTTGTCGTTCCGGCTCGGGACGATCGCTCGCGGCCGTGCCGTGCTTCACGATGCCGACGCTGCAGCGGCCCCGGAGCCGGTGATGCACGATGGTGTCGTGACCTGGTCGCGCAGCGGCATCCTCGAGCGCTATGAAGCGCGTGCAGATGGTGTTGCCCAGAGCTTCGTGCTGGCGGCCCATCCTGGCGGTGCCGGCGATCTGGTGGTGCGTGGCACCGTGGAGTCCGCGTTCGTGCCGCGGCAGCGAGAGGACGGATCGCTGTGCTTCGCCGACGAGATCGGCGGTGTCACCATCGGCGGCGTCACCGGCATCGATGCGAACGGTGTGCATTGCCCCGGCGAACTGCGGTGGCAGAGCGGCGAGCTCGAGCTGCGCCTGCCCGGCGCGTTCGTCGATGACGCCGCGTATCCGTTGGTGCTCGACCCGCTGTTCGGCACGACTGTGCTCTACGGCGGCAGTTCGTTCGACGACGGCGAAGTGGATGTCGCCTACGAAGCCGGCAGCGACACCTACCTGGTGGTCTGGGCGCGCGTGTTCTCGAACGCGGACCACGACGTGCGGGCGCAGCGACTCGACGGCAGCGGTGCGCCGATCGCCGGGGCAATCTCGGTCACCTCGGCGGCCGGCATCGAGCGGCGTCCGTCGGTGGGGTCGGTGCGGGTGCGGCAGAAGTACTTCGTCGCGTGGGAAGAAGGCCCGGCCTTCCTCGGCCCGTTCGACATCCGTGGCCGCACCATCGATCCGGGCGGTGCTGCTTCCGGTGCCGTGGTCGACATCGGCGTCGGCATCGACAACGACACGAGCTGCGCGGTCTCCGGCGTCCGTTCGCCGACGTCGGGGGATGACGTGCTGGTTGCGTGGTCCAGCAACCCGTCCGGCATCACCACGCGCCTGCTGGCGATCGCCGCGAACGGGAGCGTCACCCCGAGCGCGCCGAACGTCGTCGCGACGCCGGGGGGCGGCTTCGGTGGCGAGCCCGACTCCTTGCGTCTGTCGCGTGGCCGAACGCCCAGCAGCGTCAGCTTGTTGGCGATCGGCCGCTCCAGCACGATCAGCAGTGTCGTGGTGCTCGACTACAGCGGCAATGCGCTCGCGACCGGCGGCGTGTTCGGCAGCGGCCCGATCGGCGTCGATGGGGCTGGCGGGACGTTCGTAGTCGCCTGGGACATCTCCGGGTGCACTTGCCAGAGCTTCGTGTGGTCCGGCAGTGCCTTGACGCAGGGCCCGGTCGTCCAGGTGCCGGGATCCACGAGCTGCCGCCGGCCCGACGTGGCCTTCGTCGGCGACCGCTTCCTGGTGACCTGGGAAGAACAGACGGCGACGCCGTTCGACAACGAGATCCGCGGCCTCGCCGTGCTACCCGACTGCTCGGTCTGTGGGCAGGGCTTCACGGTGCCGACGATCGCGCGGCCCAACCAGCGCGCGCCGCGCCTCGCTCCCCGCTTCTCCGGCGGCGACTCGTTGTCCACCGACGGGTTGTTGGTGTGGGAAGAGACCGCATCGACGCTGCCGTTCCAGGGCAGTGTCGTCGGCCAGCGCTTCGGTGCGATGCTCGGCACCCCGCCGGTGACGCTGTCGGCCGGCTGCGGCAATGGCGGCACGGCCGGCACCAACGGGCCGTTCTCGCCCGGCAATGCCGGCTTCCGCATGACCCTGACCGGCGGGTCGCCCGTGGCACCGGTGGCGCTGCTGTTGCTTGGTCTCGGCGATCCCCCGCTCGTCTGCGGGTGTCCGTTGACGGTGTCGGTGGCCACCGAGGCCATCGTGCCGAATCTGGGCTCGGCTTCGTACCTGTTCCCGGTGCCGTGTGACGCGGCGTTCCTCGGCTTCCAGATGGAGTTCCAGTGGCTCCTGTTCGGCGCCGGCACCACCCCGTGCCCGTTGTTGCAGGATGTCGCGGCCAGTTCGCGGGTGCGGCTGACTTTGTCCGAGTGAGCGCTAGCTCGTCGAGCCCTCGCTCCGGCTTGCGGTCTCGAGCGCGCTGCGCACCCGCGCCGACAGCTCCGCGACCGAGAACGGCTTGTGCAGGAAGTCCTCGCGGCCGGCCAGCACCCCGCGCAGCAACAGTCGGTCGTCGGTGTAGCCACTCATGTAGAGCACGGCGAGACCGGGGGCCTGCCGACGCAATGCCTCGGCGACCTCGCGGCCGTTCATGCCGGGCATGATCGCGTCGGTCAGCAGCAACCGGATACTGCCGGCGGCGCTGGCGAACAGGTCGATGGCCTCGCGCCCGTTGCGCGCCTGCAGCACGTCGTAGCCGAGCATCGTCAGCGTCGAGCAGACGAGGCGGCGCACCCCGTCGTCGTCCTCGACCACCAGCACACGTTCGCTGCCGCGGTGTGTCGTGTCGGCAGGGGCCACCGGCGAACGGTCGATCGTCGCGTCGGCGGCCGCCGCCGGCAGCCAGATGGTCACCGTCGTACCGCGCCCCAGCTCGCTGTCGAGCTCGACCCGGCCGCCGCTCTGGCGCACGATGCCGTGCACGACCGCCAGGCCGAGCCCGGTGCCCTTGCCGAACGGCTTCGTCGTGTAGAAGGGCTCGAACGCGTGCGTCTTCGCGGTCTCGCTCATGCCGGAACCGTCGTCCTGCACGCGGATCCGGATGTGGGGGCCGGCGCCGAGTTCGTGGCCCAGACGCGGATCGTTCGCGGCGACCTGGACCAGGTCGGTGCGGATCGCGAGGTGGCCGCCGCCGGGCATCGCGTCGCGGGCATTGGCGGCCAGGTTCAGCACGATCTGCTCGAGCTGGCTCGGATCGATACGGATCGGCGGCAGCGCCGCCGCCAGGTCGACCTGCAGCACGATGTCCTCTCCCAGCAGGTGGCGCATCAGCTGCAGGCTGCGCTGCAGGTGTGCATTGCAGTCGACCAGTGCGGGCGCCGCCACCTGTTGGCGGCTCAGTGCCAGCAGCTGTCGAGTCAGTCCGGTGCCGCGTTCGAGCACCTGCTGCAGCACTTCCAGCGTCTCGCCGGTCGATTCGCCGGCGGCCAACTGCTGCGGCAGCAGGAAGCACGACGAACTGAGCACCGACAGCAGGTTGTTGAAGTCGTGCGCGAGACCGCCTGCCAGCCGACCGACCGCCTCCATCTTGCGCGCCTGCAGCAGCGCCGCTTCCGATTGCTTGCGGGCAGTGATGTCGTGCACCATCGACAGGATGCAGGGGTGGCCGTTCATCTCGATGATCTCGGCCGAGTAGAGCACGTCGCGGACCTCGCCGGTGCTCGACTCGAGGCGGCACTCGGCGTCGCGCAGGCCGGCGGTGGCGGCGCTGACCAGCGCTGCGCGGTGGCTCGGATCGCTCCACAGGCCGAGTTCGATCGACGACTTGCCGACCACTTCCTCGCGGCGGCGGCCGATCATCGCCAGGAAGGTCGGATTGGCGTCGACGAACACGGCGCTGTCGCGCTCGGCGATGCAGAGGCCGATCGGCAGCGCATGGAACGCCTGGGCGAAGCGCGCCTCGGAGCGGCGCAGCGCCTCGTTGGTGCGCATGCGTTCGGACACGTCGAGCGTGACCCCGAACAGGCGCGGCTTGCCGTCCTGCCCGCGCACGACGCTGCCGTGCGAGACGGTCCAGCGGGCATGGCCGTCGGGGTCGCGCAGGCGGCAGGTGAGGTCGAGCGGCGCCCCGGTCGCGAACGAACGCTCGAACGCCGCGTTGCACATGGCGCGGTCGTCCTCGTGCACGTTCGCGTTGGCGAGCGACAGCGGGAAGTGCTCGGCGTGCACGCCCGGGGTCCAGCTCTGTGACCGGGCGATGATCTCGACCTGCCGGGTCCGCGGATCGACCGACCATGCCGACATCGGCGCGGTGTCGATGGCGACGCGCAGTCGCTCCTGGCTCTCGCGCGCCAGGGCCTCGGTCCGTTTGCGCTCGGTGACGTCCTGCGCGGTGCCGACCAAGCGGCTGGCCTTGCCGTCCTGGCCGAGCAGCACGCGGGCGAGGTTGGAGATCCACAGTTCCTCGCCGTCGGGCCGGCGGACCCGGAACTCGCTCGCGTAGTCGCTGCCGGTCGCGACCGCTTGGATCAGGCGGGCGGCGTTGACAGAGCGATCGTCGGGATGCACGAGCTGCTCGAACGTCGCCACCGTGCCGTCGAACTCGGCGAGGCCGAAGATCGCATGGCACTCCGGCGACCAGTGCACCCGCTTCGCCGCCAGATCCCATTCCCAGATGCCCATACGCGATGCGGTCAGGGCCAGCTGCAGGCGATCGTGCATCGCCTGGTCGCGGGTGGCGGCCTGATGCTGTTCGTGCACGTCGATGGTGGCGCCGAGCCACTCGCGGATCGCCCCGTGGTCGTCGCGGACCGCGACCGCGCGCAGCTCGAGCCAGCGGTAGTTGCCGTCGTTGCGCCGGCCGCGCGCCCGCACCGCGAACGGCTCGCCGCGCGGCAGCGCCCACTCCATCGCCATCTGCACGGCGGCCCGGTCGTCGGGATGCAGCTGGGCCATGCGGGCGGCGGTCGTCTGCACGCCGTGGGGCTCCGGGGCCCCGCTGGTGGCGACCAACTCGGTCATCCGGCCGTCCGGCGTGCAGCGCCACAGGTCCTCGGCAATCGTGTCGAGCAAGCGGCGCCACGCCGCCGGCGTCGGTTCGGCCGCGGGGGCGGTGGCAGGGTCGATGGCTGGCGGCTCGGGCGGCAGACCGCGTGGATCGTATGGCGACATGGGCGGACTCTCGACGATTCTGGTCGCATGGTGGATGCCGCGGGCCGGCGAGGCAATGGCGCAGCCGGTGATCGTGGCGACCGGGTCTCCGCCCGCGCTGCGACCGATCTGCGACCAGTTCCGTAGCGCCGCGCCGCCGGCGACCCGCTTCGATGCGTCTTCCACCCAGGTTGCGCGCCCCATGAACCCTTCCTTCGCCACCCGCCGCGATCCGCACACCGGCCAGCGCTATCTCGCCGTCGAGAAGTGCGGCCGCGACCTCCTGCTCGAGCCATTGACCAACAAGGGCACCGGCTTCCCACTCGCGGAACGGGACGCGCTCGGCCTGCACGGGCTGTTGCCGCCGAAGGTCGCCGACCTCGACGAACAGCTCGCGCGCGCCTACGAGAACCACCGCGGCGCCTCGTCGCCGCTCGATCGTTACGTGCACCTCGCCTCGCTGCAGGATCGCAACGAGGTGTTGTTCTTCCGGCTGCTGCACGAGCACATCGACGAGATGATGCCGATCGTCTACACGCCGACCGTCGGCGAGGCCTGCCAGCGCTTCTCGCACATCTACCGCCAGTCGCGCGGCCTCTACCTCGGCATCGATCGGCGCGGCCATCTGGCCGAGGTGCTGCGCAACTTCCCGATCCGCGACCCGAGCGTGATCGTCGTCACCGACGGCGAACGCATCCTCGGCCTCGGCGACCAGGGCATCGGCGGCATGGGCATCCCGATCGGCAAGCTGTGCCTCTACACGCTGTGCGCCGGCCTGCCGCCCGACACCACGTTGCCGATCATGCTCGACGTCGGCACCGACAACCAGGAACGGCTCGCCGACCCGCTCTACCTCGGGCTGCGCCGGCCGCGGGTGCGTGGGGACGAGTACCAGGCCTTCGTCGACGAGTTCGTGGCCGCGGTGCAGCAGGTGTTCCCCGGCGCCGTGCTGCAGTGGGAGGACTTCCTGAAGGAGAACGCGATGCACCAGCTCGACCGCTTCCGGTCGCGGCTGTGCTCGTTCAACGACGACATCCAGGGCACCGCCGCGGTGACGGTCGCGGGCCTGATCGCCAGCCTGCGGCTGTCGGGCGGCACGCTGCGCGAACAGCGCCTGCTGCTCGGTGGTGCCGGCGCCTCGGCGCAGGGCATCGCGCAGCTGTTCACCGCCGCGCTGGTGGACGACGGCCTCGACAGGAAGGCCGCGCAGGAACGCGTGTTCATGGTCGATCGCAGTGGTCTCGTCGTCGAGGGCCGGCCGGGTCTCGAGGGCTTCAAGGCCGACTTCGCGCGCGGCTCCGGCGAGACCGCCGACTGGCAGGTGCGCGATCGCGCCCGCATCTCGCTGCTCGAGGCGATCACCAACATCCGCCCGACGATGCTGGTCGGCACCTCCGCGACGCCAGGCTTCTTCGACGAAGCGGTCGTGCGCGCCATGGCGACGGTCAATGCGCGCCCGGTGATCTTCCCGCTGTCGAACCCGACCTCGAAGGCCGAGTGCACCCCGGCCGACGCGCTGCGCTGGAGCGCCGGCCGTGCGATCGTCGCCACCGGCAGCCCGTTCGCGCCGGTGCTGGTCGACGGCAAGCGGGTGCGCACCGGCCAGTGCAACAACAGCTACATCTTCCCCGGGGTCGGCCTCGGCGCCTGGGTCGGTCGGTTGCGCTACATCAGCGACGAGATGTTCCTCGATGCGGCACGCACGCTGGCGGCGCGGGTCGAGGCGAAGGACCTCGACGAAGGCTCGCTGTTCCCGCCGCTGCGTTCGATCCGCGCCATCTCGCACGCGATCGCCTGTGCGGTGATCCGGCGCGGTGTGCAGCAGGGCCACGCCGATCCGGCGCTGCTGGCGGGCCTGGAGTCGCGGGTGGAGCAGGCGATGTGGTTCCCCGACTACCTGCCGTTCCGTAGGGAATCGCCCCAGGGTCGGTGACACCGAGGGGTCGGGGGAACCGGGGGGCCTCTCAGGGTTCCTCTGCTCACGGCGGGACGCGGTCGCGGCCGAAAGGAAGGGACCGTTCGCCTTTGCCACAGCCGTGAGCCTCGCCGACACGCTTCGTTACCTGCAGGAACTGCCGACCGCCCGGCGCCAGCCCTATCTCGAGGCGGCGCTGCAGGAGGATCACAGCGGCGTGCAGACAGCGGTGGTGCGCTGGCTGCTGCAGCCGGGCGCCGGCCGGCGCCCCGATCTGGTCGTCGACCACTTCGGGGCGCTGCCGCTGCCGCTGCAGCAGGAGCTGTCGGCCCAGCGCGACGAACTGCTCGCGGTGGCGCGCGAGAAGATCGTCGGCGGGCGCGACCCGCGGCGGTTGGCGGCGTTCCAGCTGGTGGCGGCGCTCGGGGACCTGGGCAGCGCCGAAGTGTTGGTGCTCGGCATCGCCGATGCCAACGACGCGGTGGCGGACACTGCGCTCGCTGGCCTGGTGGTGCGGTTGCGCAGCTACGCGCAAGCGCGCCGCGAGGCGCTCGAGCAGGCTCGCGACGGGGTGCCGGTGGCGCGCGATGCCGCCCAGGAGGCGGCGTGGCAGGCGCTGGCGACGGCGCTGCGCAACTGCCCGGACGCGCGCGCCGAGGCGCTGTGCGCGGTGCTGTTCGAGTTCGGTGTGGTGTCGATGTCGCTGTTCCGCGGTGTGCTCGTGACGAAGCCCGAGGCGGCGATCTGCCGCGCCTTCGTCGGGCGACTCGGCACCGGGCCGGCGCCGGCCTCGGCGCAGTTCGTCGTGCAGCTCGCTCTGGACGGCGACGCCAACCTGCAGCGCATCGGCCAGCAGGTGCTGCGCGATCGCCGCGATCCGGAGTTCGGCCGCGAGGTGGCCCGCGAGATCGCTGCCGTGCGCGACGATCGGTCGCTCGCCATGGTGCGCAATCTGCGCGACGTGCCGTGGTGGGGGACGGTGCAGTACGTGCTGCCCGGACTCGACGGCGACACCGCGCGGCGACTGATCGCCGTGGTCGCCGAACTGCGGCTCGAGCCGCCGAAGCGCCAAGCCCACCTCGAGGCATTCCTGGCCCACGAGGACGGTGACGTGCAGGCGGCCGCGGTGAAGGCGCTGCACGCACAGGGCTGCCCGGCCGGCATCGAGGCGGTGGCCAGGGTGCTGCGCAGCGGCGCGGTGGTGGCGCAACGCGCCGCGGTGCGGTTGGTGATCGACCTGGTGCCGGCGCAGCGGGTCGCGTTGCTGACGCCGCTGCTCGGCTCCGGCGACGTCGAGCTGCGGCAGCTGGCGGTGCGCGAGGTGTCGAAGATCAGCTTCAAGCGCTACCTCGAGCGCTTCGACCAGATGGACGAGGCCACCCGCGCGATCGCGGCGAAGGCGCTGGCGAAGATCGACAACCAGATGCTCGATCGGCTGGCCGAGGAGATCGGCGCGCTCGATCCGTCGCGCCGGCTCAAGGCGCTGCGCATCGTCGACGTGCTCGACGCCGGGCAGGAACTGCAGAAGCCGCTGCTCGAACTGCTCGACGACCCGGACCGGCGCGTGCGCGCGACCGCGATCCGCATCGTCGAGTTGTCGGGTTCGTACGAGGGCGTCAAGGTGCTGCTCGCGGCACTCAGCGATCCCGACCGGCGCGTGCGTGCGAACGCCGTCGAGGCGTTCGAGGAACTCGCCGACCCGCGCTTCGTGCAGATCCTGGTGCCGGTGCTGCGCGACCGCGACAACCGGGTGCGCGCCAACGCCGCCAAGGCGCTGTGGCAACTCGGCTGGCCGGAGGCGCGCGACGTGATGCTGGCGATGCTGCAGGACCAGGACGAAATGGTGCGGCTGTCGGCGGTGTGGGCGATCGGTGAGTCGCAGTTCGCCGGCGCACGCGCCGCACTCGAGGCGCGCGAGGCGGTCGAGCCGGCCGGCCGGGTCCGCGTCAAGCTGCGCGAGGTGCTGGCGGAGTGGCCGAGCTCGGCGGAGGTGCCGTCTTGATCGGTGCACTCGGGTGGCCCGGGCTGATCGCGATCGGCGTCGGCCTCGTGGCGGTCATCGCGATCGCGCTGCTGTGGCCGCACTTCGCGTCCTGGTCGCGCGACCGGCGCGAGTGCCGCGAGCTCGCGCGCGGCAACGGGCTCGATGCCGAGCAGGCGGCGTTGGCGTGGCAGCTGTCGCGGCTGGTGTCGCGTTCGCTGCCGTTGGCGGTGTTCGTGCGGCCGAGCCTGTGGGACCTCGCGGTGGCGCGCACCGGGGCCAGTGCGGCCGAGGTCGCCGCGATCCGCACCAAGCTGTTCGGGTGACCGCGGCGCCGCGCTGACCGGGCGTACGGGCGGCATTGCACTCGGGCGCCGTCCGGCTTGTAGTGGTCGCCCTTGGACTCCGTCTCGCAGTTCGTGCTCGGGGCCGCGGTGGCCGGCGTCGCGCTCGGTGCTCGCACCTCCGCGTGGCGGGCGCTGCTGTGGGGCGGCGTGATCGCGACGCTGCCGGATCTCGACGTGCTGATCGACCACGGCGATCCGGTCCAGAACATGACGCGGCACCGCGCCGAGAGCCACGCGCTGCTGTGGCTGACCGTGGTATCGCCGCTGTTCGCGGTCGGCATCGCCGCGCTGCACCGCGAACTGGCGCTCTTCCGTCGCTGGTGGCTGGCGGTCTGGCTGGCGCTGGTCACGCACCCGCTGCTCGACGCGATGACGATCTACGGCACCCAGCTGCTGCTGCCGTTCACCGACCATCCGTTCGCGATCGGCAGCCTGTTCGTCGTCGACCCGCTCTACACGTTGCCGCTGCTGGTCGGCAATCTGGTGCTGCTGGGCAGCCGCGGCAGTGCCCGCGGTCGCCGCGCGAACGTGCTCGGGCTCGTGCTCAGTTCGCTCTACGCCGGCGCCAGCGTCGGCATGCAGCAATGGGCGCGCGCCGTGGCCACGGCTTCGTTGACGGCGCAGGGTTTCGTCGCGAAATCGCTGGTGGTGACGCCGGCCCCGCTGCAGACCGTGTTGTGGCGCGCGGTGGCGATCGACGGCGACCGCGTGCTGGAGGCGTTCTGGTCGCCGTTCGACGACTTCCCGCTGCAGTGGCAGTCGATCGCACGCGGTGAGGCGCTGTTGCAGGCCGGTGCGGGCATCGTGGCGCTCGACCGGTTGCTGTGGTTCAGCCAGGGTTGCAGCAAGGCCGAACGCGACGGCGACCGGCTGCGCGTGACCGACCTGCGCATGGGCCAGGAGCCGTACTACGTCTTCGTGCACGAGGTGGCTTCGTTCACCGGCGACGGCACGCTGCAGCCGCTGCTGCCGCCGGTCCGGCTCGGCAACCGCATCGAGTTCGGCCGGGCGCTGGGCTGGCTGTGGACGCGCATGTGGGGTGCCGCGGTGCCGACGCCGCGCTGATCGGGCGCGATTCCCGCAGCGCCAATGGCCGTCGCTGCCTATCCTGCCGGCCTCGTACCGAGAACCCGCCCAATGCGTCGATCCACGTGTGCCACGTTCGTGCTCGCCGGCCTCGCCGCGAGCGTTCCCCTCGCCAGGGCCCAGGACACCCCGAAAGCGGCCAAGGCCGCCCATGTGATCCAGGACGGCCAGCTGCAGATCAATGAGGCCTTCAAGGACCGCAAGGAGTGGATCCGCGAGTTCCTGTTCGTCGAGGCGTCGTTCGACTCCGACGGCGACGGCCGCAACGACCGCCTGCACGTCGACGTGACGCGGCCGCTGCAGACGCGCACCGAAGGCCTGAAGGTGCCGGTGATCTACGAGACCAGCCCGTACTTCGCCGGCACCGGGCCGATGGACACCAGCTACTACTGGAACGCCGAGCACGAGCTCGGGGCGAAGCCGCCGCCGCGGCCGAAGATGCAGCCGATCGGCTTCGGCAAGCAGCCGGGCATGATCGTGCAGAACGACCCGCTGACGACGCGCTGGGTGCCGCGCGGGCTCGCCGTCGTGCACAGCTGTTCGCCGGGCACCGGCTGGTCGCAGGGCTGCCCGACCGTCGGCGGCGCCAACGAGTCGCTGGCGCCGAAAGCCGTGATCGACTGGTTGTGCGGCCGCGCCAAGGGCTTCAAGACGCTCGACGGCGACGAGCAGGTGGTGGCCGACTGGTGCACCGGCAAGGTGGCGATGATCGGCACCTCGTACAACGGCACGCTGCCGATCGCCGCCGCGACCACCGGCGTCGAGGGCCTGGTCGCGATCGTGCCGGTGGCCCCGAACACGTCCTACTATCGCTACTACCGCAGCAACGGCCTGGTGCGCCACCCGGGCGGCTACCTCGGCGAGGACGTCGACGTGCTGTACGACTTCATCGCCAGCGGCGACCCGAAGCGGCGCGACGACTGCATCAAGAACGTGCGCGACGGCGAGCTGGCGAAGAACGCCGATCGCGTGAGCGGCGACTACAACGAGTTCTGGGCCGGCCGCGACTACGCCAACCAGCTCGCCAACTACAAGGCGGCGACGCTGATGGCGCACGGCTGGAACGACTGGAACGTGATGCCCGAGCACAGCGTCAGCATCTACGCGGCGCTCAAGCAGAAGGGCGTGCCGGCGATGGCCTACTTCCACCAGCAGGGCCACGGTGGGGACCCGCCGCTGCCGATGGTCAACCGCTGGTTCACGCGCTTCCTGTTCGACGTCGACAACGGCGTCGAGAAGGACCCGAAGGCGTGGATCGTGCGCGAGGGCGAGCGGCAGCCGACGTCGTATCCCGACTACCCGCACCCCGAGGCCGTGGCGGTGACGCTGCAGCTCGGCAAGGGTGGCAACGGCCTCGGCACGCTGCGCCTCGAAGCGGCCGGCGAACAGGGCACCGAGACGATCGTCGACGACGTCAGCAAGGCCGGTGCCGAGCTCGCCAGCGCCGAGTCGTCGCCGCACCGCCTGCTCTATGCGTTGCCCGAGCTGAAGGCGCCGCTGCACCTGTCGGGCACCGCGCGGCTGCGCATCAAGCTGGCCTGCGACAAGCCGGCGAGCAACCTGTCGGTGTGGGTGGTGTCGCTGCCGTGGACCGATTCGCGCAAGCTGACCGACGACATCGTCACGCGCGGCTGGGCCGATCCGCAGAACCACTCGTCGTTGACCAAGGGCCAACCGCTCGAGCCCGGCAAGTTCTATGAGCTCGCGTTCGACCTGCAGCCCGACGACCAGGTGCTGGCCGCCGGGGAACGCCTGGCGCTGATGATCATGGCCAGCGATCGCGACTTCACGCTGTGGCCGAAGCCCGGCACCAAGTTGACCGTCGACCTCGACGGCACCAGCCTGACGATCCCCGTGGTAGGTGGGGCGGCCGCACTGCGGCAGGCGATCGGCGCCCCCGCCGACGCCGGCAAGCGTTGACATCGCCGCGGCCCGTTCGTCGAATGGGTCGATGACTGGCCGCTCTCGCGACGATGCCGGGCTGCTGGCGCACGCTGACGGCGCGCCGCTCGATTTCGACGCGCTGTCGCAGCTGCTCGGCGGTGCCGAGCCCGAGGAGCTGATCGCCAGTGGTGTCGTGGACCGCGCGGCGCTGCCGCCGGCGCTGCTCGAGGCGCTGCAGCGGCCGGGGCAGTGGTTGTTCGCCGGCGACCCGCGGCGCTGGTGGCACGAGGTGGTGCAGCAGAAGGTCGCGCTGTTCACCGCCGTGGTCGCGGCGGTCGCCGACGTGCATCGCCAGGGCCGACCCCACCTGGCGCTGGCGCCGGTGTGCATCCGCGGCACGTTCGTGGCCTGGGGCAGTGCACCGGTGCGCTGGCAGGCCGGGGTCGTGGTCGGCGACCGCGAGCGCGCGGTGCCGATCGAGGTCGGCGAGAGTGCGCCGCTGTGGGGGCCCGCTCCCGAGCTGCTGATCGATCTGCGCCGGCGCGCGTTCCTGCCGCCGCTGCTGCAAGGACCGGAAGCGCCGACGCTGTCGTTGCAGGCGGTCTGCACGCAGCAGTCGGCGGCGGATGGCATGGTGGCGCTGCGGCTCGAGGCGAACGGCACCGGGGTGCCGCGCAGTCATCGCCCCGGCGACATCGTGTTCGTGCAGGCCGAGGCCGGTGGCGTGCGGCTGCCGCTGCGGCTCGAGGAAGTGCGGCCGCGCGGGCTGCTGGCGTCGGGTGCCGTGCCGGCGGCGGCGCTGCCGCCGGCGTGGTTGGCGGGCCCGTTCGCGGTGCGCTTGCAGTTCGTGCGCCGCACCGGTCCGGGAGCCGACTGCCATGCGCTCGGCTTGTTGCTGCTGCGCCTGTTGTTGGCGAACGACGCCCGCAGCGGCGACGAGGTACCCGAAGCATTCCTGCGGGCGCTGCGCCGGCTCGAGGACGAGCCGACCTCGGTGCGGGTGGTCGAGCGTTCCTTGCTGGATCGTCTGCAGCAGTTGCTGGCCAGCCGCGAACTGCGTGGTGGCTGCGATCCGCAGCAGGTGCTGCATCGCACCGTGGACCGCGCCGCGCTGCAGCAGCAGCTCGACCAAGGTGGGCCGCGCCTCGAACTCGGTGCGTGGCGGCAGCTGCTGGCGATCGCCGCCCGGCTGTTCGCGCAGTTGCCGCAGCTCGGCTACGACGGTTCGCCGGGGAACGTGGCGTCACCGCTGGCCCGCGTCGCGGCCGATCTCGCCGCCGTGCAGCGGCGCCTGCACGCGGCGCTGTTCACGGCCGACGAACGCGACCGCTGTCTAGCCGCCGCCGCCGCGCGTTGGACCGCGCAGGTGCGCAGCGAACGGGCCGCCACCGCGGCCGGCAACCACGGCGGCGTGCAGCGGCATCCCGGCGGCGAGGGCTTCCGGCTGCGGATCCAGCGCGACGGCGACAGTCAGGCGCAGGAGCAGCGCTTCCACCAGGAACGAGTCACCATCGGCCGGCGCGAGGCCGACAACGTGCTGCGGCTCAACGACCCGATGGTGTCGTCGGCGCACGCGATCATCGAACGCACGGCCGACGGCTGGGTCGTCTCCGATCGCGCCAGCACCAACGGCACCGAGGTCGACGGCATCCGGTTGCCGGTCGAGGTGCAGCAGCCGCTCGAGGACGGCAGCGTCATCTGCATCCGCCCGTTCCGGCTCACGTTCGTGTCGTCGCGGGCGCGGCTCGAGGCGACGCTGATGGCGCCGCCCGGCAGCGCGCTCGATCTGCGCGAGCTGTTGCACGCGGCCTGGGCCGATGCGGCGCCGACCGCGGCGGCGGCGGCGCTGGAGCGAGTGCTCGGGCAGGTGCGCGAGGACCTCGGCGACGACGAGCTGCTGCGGCGTCTCGACGAACTGGGGCGGCCCGGTGGCGACGGCGAACCCGAGGCGATCGTCGCGGCGTCGTCGCGGGCGCTGGCGCAGCTGTCGCGCGCGTTGCTGGGACCGGGCGAGTTCCGCAGCGTCGTCGACGCGCAGAACTTCGCCAGCCGGCTGGCGCGGTTCGTCGAGGCCACCAGCCAGTGGATCGAGCGCACGCTCGAGCTGCGGCGAGCCCTCGGTCAAAAGCTCGAGATCGGGTTCGTCAGCACGCAGAGCGGCCGACCGCCGGTGCGTACCGCGGCCGACGTGCGCACCTCGGCGCTGGGCTGGGTCGGCGACACCGACCAGCCCGAGCCGTCGCCGTACTTCCTGGCCCGCTACTACGACGAGATGCTGTCGGTGCTGGCCGGGCTGCTGCAGGGCAACCAGCAGATCCGCCGCGTGGTGCGCGAGCGGCTCGATCCGGGCCGGCTGGTCGAGCTGGCCGGCCGCGAGGCGAAGCTGCGGCTGTTGGTGCAGGCAGCGGCCGGCTCGGCGCTGTGGAAGTGCTACGTGCAGGCGTTCCAGGAAGTGACCGCCGGTGACGACCACGAGTCCGAGCTCAACCAGGTCCTGCAGCGGGCGTTGGCGCCGCGGGCCGAGCCGGGCGGGTAAAGGGCCCATGAGATCGCCGCTGTCGGTGGCGGGCAGAATCCGCGGCCGGGGTCGGCGGCCGCGCCGTGGCGTGGCATGATGTAGCCTTCGCCCCGGCCCGTCCTGCATGAAGCCGCCGCCTCCGGACCCTGCTCCCAAGCCCGACGACAAGACCACCGACCCGGCCACGGTCGGCGGCACCGAGTTCCTCGTTCGCGAGGTGGTGCACGGCGAGGCCGACAAGGCCTGGACCGCGCTGTCGGAGAAGATCCTCTACTACCTGCGCACGCGGTTCGGCCACAGCTCGTTCCCGCAGGGTGTCGAGTTCAACGACTTCGTCAGCGACGCGATGCTGAAGATCCTGACCTCGATCGACGGCTTCGAGCACCGCGGCAAGGACTCGTTCTGGAAGTGGGTGCAGACGCTCGGCGGCAACCTGTGGCGCGACCTGTGGCGCAAGCACAACCGCGACCAGAAGCTCGGCCTGCTGGCGCGCGGTGACCATCGCGGTGGCGGCGACGACGATCGGCCGCCGTCGCTGACCGAGGCGGCGCCGTCGCAGGACGAGACGCCGACGCAGATCGTGCGCTTCCGCGAGCTGGAACAGGCCGAGGCCGATTGCGTGGCGCTGCTGAGCAAGCCGATGCGCGACGTCTACGTGATGCGGCGCCAGCACGACCTGTCGTTCGCCGAGATCAGCGAGCGCTCCGGCGGCATCAACGAGGCGACGCTGCGCAGCCACTACATGCGCGCGCGCGACAAGGTGCGGGAGTGCCTGGGCGCCAAGATCGACGCGTTGGGTACCAAGATCCAGGGCTGGTGAGTCAGGCGGCGCCGCGGCCGCTCACATGTTGCGACGATACTGTCCGCCGACCTGATAGAGCGCACCCGACAGCTGCCCGAGCGAGCACACCTTCGCCGCCTCCATCAGGCTCGCGAACACGTTGCCGCCCTCCAGCGCCGTGCGCTGCAGCACCGCCAGCGCCTGCTTGCTGGCGTCGCCGTGCGCGCGCTGGAACTCGGCCAGCCCGTCGATCTGCGCCTGCTTCTCGTCGTCGGTGCTGCGCATGACCTCGCGCACGATCTGGATCGGTGAGCCGTCGCGGCCGAGGAACGTGTTGACGCCGATGATCGGCAGCTCGCCGCTGGCCTTCTTGCCCTCGTAGAGCATCGACTCGTCCTGGATCTTGCCGCGCTGGTACATCGTCTCCATCGCGCCGAGCACGCCGCCGCGCTCGGACAGCCGCAAGAACTCGGCGTAGACGGCTTCCTCGACCAAGTCGGTCAGCTCCTCGATCAGGAACGAGCCCTGCAGCGGGTTCTCGTTCTTCGCCTGGCCCAGCTCCTTGTTGATGATCAGCTGGATCGCCATCGCGCGCCGCACCGACTGCTCGGTCGGCGTCGTGATCGCCTCGTCGTAGGCGTTGGTGTGCAGCGAGTTGCAGTTGTCGTAGATCGCGTAGAGCGCCTGCAGCGTGGTCCGGATGTCGTTGAAGTCGATCTCCTGCGCGTGCAGCGAGCGACCCGACGTCTGGATGTGGTACTTCAGCATCTGGCTGCGCTCGTTGCCGCCGTACTTGTGCTTGATCGCCTTGGCCCAGATGCGCCGCGCGACCCGGCCGATCACCGCGTACTCGGGATCGACGCCGTTGCTGAAGAAGAAGCTGAGGTTCGGCGCGAACTCGTCGATGTGCAGCCCGCGCGACAGGTAGTACTCGACGTAGGTGAAGCCGTTGCTCAGCGTGAACGCGAGCTGCGTGACCGGGTTGGCGCCGGCCTCGGCGATGTGGTAGCCGGAGATCGACACCGAATAGAAGTTCCGCACCTTGTTGCGGGTGAAGAACTCCTGCACGTCGCCCATCATGCGCAGGGCGAACTCGGTGCTGAAGATGCAGGTGTTCTGGGCCTGGTCCTCCTTGAGGATGTCGGCCTGCACCGTGCCGCGCACCAGCGACAGCGTCTCCTGCTTGATGCGCGCGTAGACCTCGGGCGGCACCACCTGGTCGCCGGTGACGCCGAGCAGCAGCGTGCCGAGGCCGTTGTGGCCGACCGGCAGCTCGCCGCGGTAGGTGGGTCGGCTGACGCCGTGCTGGCGGTGCAGCGCCGCGATCCGGCGCTCGGCGTCCTCGACCTTGCCGTTCTGCTGCAGCCAGCGTTCGCACTGCTGGTCGATCGCCGCGTTCAGGAAGAACGCGAGCAGCATCGGTGCGGGGCCGTTGATCGTCATCGACACCGACGTCACCGGGTCGCACAGATCGAAGCCCGAGTAGAGGCGCTTGGCGTCGTCGAGCGTGCAGATCGACACGCCGGCGTTGCCGACCTTGCCGAGGATGTCGGGCCGCGGGGCCGGGTCCTCGCCGTAGAGCGTCACGCTGTCGAACGCGGTCGACAGCCGCTTGTACGGCTGGTTGTGCGACAGGTAGTGGAAGCGGCGGTTGGTGCGCTCGGGGCCGCCTTCGCCGGCGAACATCCGGGTCGGGTCCTCGGCGGTGCGCTTGAACGGGTAGACGCCGGCCGCGAACGGGAACCGGCCCGGCACGTTCTCCTGCAGCAGCCAGCGCAGCCGTTCGCCGAGCGAGCGCCACTTCGGCAGCGCCACCTTCGGGATCGGCAGGCCGGTCAACGAGCGCGTGTAGTTGTCGATCCGCACCTCGCGGTCGCGGACCTTGAACACGAACTGCTCGCCGGTGAGATCGCGTTCGAGCTGCTCCCAGCCGGCCAGCAGCTGCCGGCTCTCGGGCGCGAGCGCTTGTTCGGCGGTCGCGAGCGCCTGCTGCAGCGCGGCCCGGGCCTCGGTGGCGCTCGCCGGCAGCGCCTGCGCGGCGGCGGCGAGCACGTAGCAACGTTCGGCCAGCTCGCTCTGCTGCTGCGCCCACGTGTTGTAGCGGCGGTTGTGCTCGACGATCTCGGCGAGATAGCGGACCCGGTCGTTCGGGATCACGTGCGCGGTCTCGGGCTCGCCCGCGCGCAGCGGCATCGTGCTGCGGAAGTGCCCCGGCCGCTTGCCGTCGAGTGCCTCGGTCACGGCGCGGTAGAACGTGTCGGTGCCCGGATCGGCGAACGTCGCCGCCATGGTGCCGAACACCGGCATCTGGTCGGGGGCGCGGTCCCAGGCCTTCTTGTTGCGCTGGTACTGCTTCTGCACGTCGCGCAGTGCGTCGCGGGCGCCGCGGCGATCGAACTTGTTGATCGCGACGAGGTCCGCGTAGTCCAGCATGTCGATCTTCTCGAGCTGGCTCTGCGCCCCGAACTCCGGCGTCATCACGTAGAGCGACACGTCCGCGTGCTCGACGATCTCGGTGTCGCTCTGGCCGATGCCGCTGCTCTCGAGCAGGATCAGGCCGAAGCCGGCGAGCTTCAGCACCATCAGCGCGTCCCGCACCGACTCCGACAGCGCCATGTTGGCGCGGCGGGTCGCCATCGAGCGCACGAACACGCGCGGGTCGGACGCGGCGTTCATCCGGATGCGGTCGCCGAGCAGCGCGCCGCCGGTCTTCTTGCGGGTCGGGTCGACGCACAGCACGGCGATCTTGTGCTGCGGGAAGTCGAGCAGGAAACGGCGCAGCAGTTCGTCGATCAGCG
>JALORC010000200.1 GCA_025459175.1 Planctomycetota bacterium
GACCGGCACCGGCGGCATCCCGACCGCCTACGTGATCGACCAGCAGGGCCGGGTGGCGTGGGTCGGCATCGGCGCGCCGAAGGACCTCGAACGCATCACAGGCGAGGTGCTAGCCGGCACCTTCGACCCGAAGGTGGAAGCGGCGCGCAAGCAGAAGGAGGAGGCCGAGGCGCAGCAGCGCGCCGAGGCCGACCGCAAGACGGCGCAGGCGAAGGGCCCGCGGCCCGACGACAAGTTCCCCGGCTTCCGCGAGGCGATGGAGCGCGGCGACCCCGGTGCGGCGCTGGCGGTGCTCGATCAGGTGTTCGCCGCCGACCCGGCCGCCGAGAAGGCCGGCTACCAGCGCAAGTTCATGCTGCTGCTGCAGCACAAGCCACCGGCCGATGCCGAGGCCTACGGCCGCGAGCTGCTGCGCAAGTTCGCGACCGACGACGACATGATCGGCTTCGCGTCGGCGGTGCTGGTGCACTGTGACGAAGGCACGCCGCGCTTCGATGCCGCGCTCGCGCACGAGCTGGCCGAGAAGACGCTCGCCGCCGCCAAGCCCGACAGCCGCTGGCAGCAGTTCGCGCGCTGGCGCCTGGGCTGGGCGCAGTTCCACACCGGCAAGAAGGACGCGGCGATCGCGACCATGCAGCAGGCGCGCGAGGCGATCGGCAGTCTGAAGGCGACGATCGAATTCGACGACCTCGACAGCCATTGCGAGGACGCGCTGCGCATCTTCAAGAAGCCGGCGAAGTGACTCAACCACCGACCGACTGAGAGGTCCGCCCGAGCACGAACACCTCGGACCAGGCCCACAGCCGCGCCAGCACCTCGCGGCCCTGGTTGCGAACCAACGTGCCGGTCGAGTAGTCGAACAGCAGCGGCGCCTCGACGCCGTGCGCGTCCAGCCCGCAGTGCTGCGCCAGGAACAGGCAGCGCGCGAGGTGGAACGGGTTGGTGACGACGATCGCCGAACGCATCCCGAGTTCACCGCGGCAGCGCCGCATCGTGTCGATCGTGCGCAGGCCCGCCGGATCGTCGACCAGCGCCGCGGCCGGCACACCACGGGCTTCCAGCCAGCGCCGCATCGCCGCCACCTCGTCGGTGCCGAGCCCACCGCCACCGAGCCCGCTCAGCACGATGCGAGTGGCCTTGCCGCGCACGAACAGGTCGTGCGCCGCTTGCAGCCGGTCGACCAGCATCCCGAACGGGCGGCCGTCGGCGTGGATCCTGGCGCCCGGCACCAGGATGCAGTCGGCGGCCGGCACCGATTCCGGCGCGAACACCCGTCCGGACGCACTGGCGAGCACGTGCGCGTGCATGCCGAACGCCAACAGCACCAGCAGCGCCGTGGCAACGAGCAACCGTCGCCACCAGCGCCGCCGACCGGTCGACGGCGGCGCGCCCGCGGCTGGGTCCACGACCCGGGTGGCAGCAGGAATCTTCACGTGAATGCACACCGGAGCACCGGCGCAGTTGACCAATGCGCGCCGATCGCGACAATCCTTGCCCGCATTCCCGAGGCCGCGCCACCCGCGCGGCCCGCAGCGAGCCCGAGTGCCCCGCACTCGACCGAGACTCATGGCCCAGAACATCCGCAACGTCGCCATCATCGCCCACGTCGACCACGGCAAGACCACGCTCGTCGACGGCCTCCTGCGCCAGACCGGCACGTTCCGCGACAACCAGTCGGTCGGCGACTGCGTGATGGACAGCAACGAGCTCGAGAAGGAGCGCGGCATCACGATCTTGGCCAAGAACACGGTCGTCGAGTACAAGGGCACCCGCATCAACATCGTCGACACCCCCGGCCACGCCGACTTCGGTGGCGAGGTCGAGCGCGTGCTGTCGATGGCCGACGGCGTGCTGCTACTGGTCGATGCCGCCGAGGGCCCGATGCCGCAGACGCGCTTCGTGCTGCAGAAGGCGTTCTCGCACGGCCTCAAGCCGATCGTCGTCGTCAACAAGATCGACAAGCCGGAGGCGCGGCCGCAGGAAGTCGTCAACGAGGTGTTCGACCTGTTCATCGACCTCGACGCCGACGAGTCGGCGCTCGACTTCCCGGTGTTCTACGGCTCGGGTCGCCAGGGCTGGATGACGGCCGACCTGGCCGCGGCGCGGCAGGGCGGCGAGGGCAAGAACCTGCAGTCGCTGTTCGACGCGATCGTCAGCTACATCCCGGCGCCGAAGGACGACCCCGAGCTGCCGCTGCAGTTCCGCGTCACCTCGCTCGACTGGAGCGACTTCGTCGGTCGCATCGCGATCGGCCGCGTGCACCGCGGCCGCATGAAGGCCAACGAGCGCGTCGTGCACCTGTCGCGCAAGGGCACCCAGCGCGAGGTCAACCTGCGCGGCGTCTACCGCTTCGTCGGGCTGTCGCGCGAGGAGACCAAGCTGATCGAGGCCGGCGACCTGTGCGGCATCTACGGGGTCGAGAACATCGAGATCGGCGACACGCTCGCGGCGATCGAGCGGCCGGAGGCGATGCCGGTGATCGCCATCGACGAGCCGACGATGACCATCGTCATGCGCGTCAACGACTCGCCGTTCGCCGGCAAGGACGGCGGCAAGTTCATGACGTCGCGCCACCTGCGCGACCGACTCGAGAAGGAACTGCGCGTCAACGTGGCGCTCCGCGTCGAGCCGGGCGACGGCGCCGACAGCTTCAAGCTGTCCGGCCGCGGCGTCATGCACCTCGGCTTCCTGCTCGAGACGATGCGCCGCGAGGGCTTCGAGTTCGCGGTGCAGAAGCCGCAGGTGCTGTTCAAGACCATCGACAACGAGCGCCAGGAGCCGATCGAGTACCTGACCGTCGACGCCCCCGCCGACGCGGTCGGCAAGGTGATCGAGATCCTCGGCACCCGGAAGGCCGAGCTGCTGAAGATGGACCGCAAGGGCTCGTTCACCCGCCTCGAGTTCACGGTGCCCGCGCGCGGCCTGATCGGCGTGCGCAGCCGCCTGCTCAACGCGACCGCCGGCCAGGCGACGATGCACCACGTGTTCCACGGCTACGGCTCGTTCCGCGGCACCATCGAGGAGCGCACCTCGGGCGTGCTGGTGTCGATGGCGCAGGGGCAGTCGACGTTCTACGCGATGGACGGCCTGCGCGACCGCGGCACGTTCTTCGTCGGCGAAGGCGTCGAGGTCTACGAGGGCATGCTGGTCGGCGAGCACTGCAAGGACAACGACCTGGTCGTCAACGTGGTGCGCGAGAAGAAGGCGACCAACATCCGCAGCTCGGGCAAGGAGACGTTCGTCAAGCTGCCGCCGCCGCGCGCGTTCTCGGTCGAGGACGCGCTCGAATACGTCGGCGAGGACGAGCTGGTCGAGGTGACCTCGAAGTCGGTCCGGCTGCGCAAGCAGTACCTGAAGGAGACCGACCGCAAGCGCAGCGACCGCCGCAGCGAAACGGCCTGATCGCGTGCCCTCGTCCGAAGATCTCCAGCAGAGTTCCCGCCAGCGCACGCTGCGCGAACTCGCCGAACGACTCGGACACGAGTTCGCGGACCCGGCGCTGCTCGACCGGGCGCTGACCCACGCCTCGATGGGCAACGACGGCAAGAAGAGCTACGAGCGGCTCGAGTTCCTCGGCGACGCGTTCCTGAACTTCGCGGTCGCCGACGTGCTCTACCGCGCCGACACCGAGGTCGCCGAGGGCCAGCTCACCGAGACCCGCGCCCGCATCGTCAGCCGGCGTCCGCTGGCCGAGGCCGCGCGCCGCCTCGACCTGGTCACCCACCTGGTGTCCGGCAAGGGCCTGCGCGACACCGAGCGCCACAGCGAGCGCATCCTCGCCGACCTGATCGAGGCGGTGCTCGGCGCGATCCTGATCGACGGCGGCGTCACCGCGGCGCGCAAGTTCGTGCGCAACCACGTGCTGCCCGCCGAGGGCCTCGCCGAGGAGCCGACCGCGGAGAAGGACAGCAAGACCGCGCTGCTGCACTGGTGCCAGCACCACAAGCTCGGCCAGCCGCGCTACGAACTGGTCGACACCACCGGCCTGCAGCACGAACAGCAGTTCGTCGTGCGCGCGAAGGTGCAGGACGGCCGCGGCGCCGACGGCACCGCGCGCACCAAACGCGCCGCGGAGAAGCTGGCTGCGGCCGCGCTGCTCGAGCAACTGCGCCACGAGCAGTGAGGTCGGCGACGGCGGTTGGTTCCAGTGGTTCTGGTTCGACCCGGCGACCGCGACCTTCGGGGCGCCGCACGCCACCGGTCAGTCGATCGGTTACTGAACCACGACGCGGATTGCGGCGGCACCGTTCCCGCCGCACGATGCGAGCATGACGACGATCGCACTGCTCGGGACCGGCCTGCTCGGCGCCGGCATGGTCGAGAACCTGCTGACCAAGGGCCACTCGGTCCGCATCTGGAACCGCTCGCCCGCCAAGCTGGCGCCGCTGGTGCAACGCGGCGCCATCGCCGCGGCGACCCCGGCCGAAGCAGTGCGCGGGGCCAGCCACGTGCACCTGGTGCTGGCCGAGGACCCCGCCGTCGACGCGGTCATCGCGCAGCTGCGACCGGGGCTCGGTGCGAACGTGCCGGTGATCGACCACAGCACCAACCTGCCGGCGCTGGTGAAGGCGCGCTTCGCGGCGCTGCGCGCGGCCGGGGTGCGCTATGTGCCGGCCCCGGTGTTCATGTCGCCGCAGAACGCGCGCGAGGCGAGCGGCCTGATGCTGATGGCGGGCCCCGCCGCCGACCACGACGAACTGCAGGCGCACCTCGGCACCATGACCGGCAAGCTGCTCCATGCCGGCGAACGCGCCGAGCTGCCGGCGGTGTGGAAGCTGGCCGGCAACTCGGTGTTCTTCGCGATGGCCGCGGCGATGGCCGATGTGCTGGCGATCGGGGCCGGCGCCGGCGTCGACGCCGCACAGATGCTGGCGCTGTTCGACACCTTCAAACCGGGCACGGCGCTGCCGTTCCTCGGTCAACGCGTGGCGAAGGCGGGTGCCGGCCCGGCCAGCTTCGAACTCGACATGGCGCGCAAGGACGCGCGCCTGATGCAACAGACGGCCGGGGCTCAGCGCGTGTTGGTGCTGCCCGCGGTCGCCGCGGCGATGGACCAGGCGCTGGCGCGCGGCCACGGCAAGGCCGACTACGCAATCTTCACCAAGCCGTGATCGGGCGCTGCCGCATCACTTCTTGCGGACCAGGAACTGCGACCAGCCGTACTCGAGCTGCGCGATCGGCATCGACCGCCACGGCTCGACCATGCGCCGCCGCACGTCGTCGGGGATCGTGAGCTTGGGGCCGCGCCACTGCTCGAGGACCACGAAACCGTGGCGGGCGAACAGCGCCTCGAACTCGTGCAGACGGAACCGGTTGCTCTCGAAGACGATCGGCTCCTTGCTGGCGATGGTCAGGAACTCCAGCGGATGGATCGTGGCCTTGGCGTAGGAGCGATGATCGATCACGTCGATGCCGTGCATGCCGTAGCCACCCGACGGCGTGATCCGCGCCCACTCGGCCATCGCGGCGTCGAGGTCCGGGAGGTGCTCGAGCACGCTGTTGCTCATCAGCACATCGGCCGAGCCGGACGCCAGGCCGGTCGCGACGATCGAACGCTGCACCAAGGTGGCACGCGCCGCGGGAATGCCGGACATCTCGCCGCGCGCCATCTTGGCCAGATCGAAGTCGGCGAGATTGGCCAACAGCTGCATCCGATCGACCTCGAGGTCGCCGAACACGCGCGAAGGATCTACCACCGCCGCCGCGACCACGTCGGCCAGGAACTTGACTGCCTTCCACGAATTGCGCACCGGCTCGAGCTCGAAGCCCTGCACCTGCTTCGCCCCCAGCATCAGCAGCGGGAACAGGCGCACCAGTGGATTGACCGCCCCACAGCCGAGGTCCAGACAGGTCTTGCCCGCCACCTGCAGGCCATGCAGCCGGATCGCACTCAGGACGATCCGGAACGCGACCTCGGCCTTGGCGATCGCGAACGGGTTCTGCCAGACGTTGCGCTGCGGCTCGATCTCGTCGTGCAGCGCCTCGAGCAAGGCCATGTGGGACTCGTGGTCCACCATCGAGGCGTGGTCCTGCCTGGCCCGCAGCCTCGTCAGGAAGTTGCAGCCGAGGTCCCACGTCGACGCGCCGGGGAACTCCCTCCCTGCCCGAGGCTCGTACTTCAGAGGCCGGCCGCTCGATTGCTGCATTTCGGTGTCCATGCGGCGGCGGATGCTAGCAGAACCACGGCGTTCGGCAGCCTCCCCCTGGGCCATCCCGGCCGCGCCCCCACCGCGGCTCCGAGCGCCACCGCCCGAGGCCGGCCACGACCGTGCGATGCCACCGCAGCGATCAACGGTGCGGGTCGGC
>JALORC010000024.1 GCA_025459175.1 Planctomycetota bacterium
GCCAACCATGAGCACGCTCTTCGCAGCCAGACCTCGCCGCGTGCGTTCCATGGCAACGCGCACCTGCTCGCGAAGGTCGTCCCGACCAGCAAGCTCTGGGGGAGGCGCCCCGGCGCCCGGGGCATATGGGTTCAGGACCGGGTTCACGACGTGAATATAAGAAGATTCGCCATCTTAGGCCAAAAGCGTAAACTAGGAAAGATCTAGATAATACGCGCTCCAAGCGCCCCAAGTAGCTTGCTGACAAGAGCTATCGACAGCTCACCGCACGACGAAGTTGACCAGCTTGCCCGGCACGACGATCTCCTTGACCACCGTCTTGCCCTCGATGTGACTCGCGACCGCCGCCCGCGCCGCCGCCAGCACGACGTCGTTGGCCGCACCGTTCGCCACCATCACCCGCCCGCGCACCTTGCCGAGTACCTGCACGACGACCTCGACCTGGTCGTCGACCAGCAGCGCCGCGTCGACCGACGGCCAGTGCGCCTTGGCCAGCAGACCCTCGCCGCCGAGCCGCTCCCACAGCTCCTCGGCGAGGTGCGGCGCGAACGGCTGCATCAGCTGCGCATAGCGCAACAGCTGGCTGCGGCTCAGGCGGTCGATCGCCTTGGTCGCCTCGTTGACGAAGATCATCATCGCCGCGATCGCGGTGTTGAACGCCAGCCGCTCGATGTCGCCGTCGACCTTGTGGATCGTGCGGTGCAGCGCCTTCTCGAGCTCCGGGTCGTTCGGGCGGTCCTGCTGCAGGTGCGCGTGGATCGGCCCCTGCTCGTGCGACTCCGGCACACACAGCCGCCAGCTCCGCTGCAGGAAGCGGAACACCCCCGGCACGTCCTTGGGGTTCCACGGCTTGGTGTCGGCCAGCGGCCCCATGTACATCTCGTACAGCCGCAGGGAGTCGGCGCCGTACTCAGAGACCACGTCGTCGGGATTGACGACGTTGCCGTAGCGCTTGCTCATCTTGGTGACGATCGGCTTCAGCTTCTCGCCGGTCACCGCATGCATCACGTCATCGCCCTGCTCGCGCGTGTCCTGCTTCGGCACGATCGCGCCGCGCGAGTCCTCGTAGGCGAACGCCTGGATCATGCCCTGGTTGTAGAGCTTGTGGAACGGCTCGCGGCAGCGCACCAGCCCCTGGTCGTGCAGCACCTTGGTCCAGAACCGCGAGTAGAGCAGGTGCCCGACCGCGTGCTCGGTGCCGCCGACGTAGAGGTCGACCGGCAGCCAGTAGTCGCTCGCCGCCTTGCTGCAGAACTCGCTCGTGTTGTGCGGGTCGCAGAAGCGCAGGAAGTACCAGCTCGAGCCCGCCGCGCCCGGCATCGTGTTGATCTCGCGCTGCGCCGGCCGGCCCCTGTCGTCCTTGGTCGCGACCCAGTCCTTGGCGCGGATCAGCGGCGACTCCGGCGTGCCACCCGGTTTGAAGTCGGCCATGAACGGCAGCTCCACCGGCAGCTGCGCATCCGGCACCAGCTCGACCCCGTCCTGCGTGTGCAGCACCGGGAACGGCTCGCCCCAGTAGCGCTGCCGCGAGAACAGCCAGTCGCGCAGTTTGTAGGTGACCTTGGCCTCGCCGCGCCGGTGCTGCACCAGCCAGTCGATGACCTTGCGCTTGGCCTCGTGCATGCCGAGCCCGGCGATCGACAGCGAACCGTTGCTGTTCTGCGGCCCGAACGGCACGTCGTCGGTGCAGCACAGCTCGCCGGCCGCGATCGCGGCGTCCTTCGCCGTGTCACCGGTCGACGGCGCGAAGATGCCCGGCACCGGCAGCGCGAACTTCCGGGCGAACGCGAAGTCGCGCTCGTCGCCGGCCGGCACCGCCATGATCGCGCCGGTGCCGTAGGTGACGATCACGTAGTCGGCGATCCAGACCGGGATGCGGCCGCGCGGGTCGTTGGCGGGGAACAGCGGGTTCTGCGCATACGCGCCGGTGAACACGCCGGTCTTGTCCTTGGCCAGATCGGTGCGCTCGAGCTCGCTCTTCGCCGCCGCGGTCCTCTGGTAGGCCGTCACCGCCTCGCGCTGGGCCGCCGTGGTGATCTTGTCGATCAGCGGATGCTCCGGCGACAACACCATGAACGACGCACCGAACAGCGTGTCGGGCCGCGTCGTGAACACGCGGATCTTCATGCCGATGCGGCCGTGCACGTCGAAGTCGATCTCGGCGCCCTCGCTCTTGCCGATCCACTCGCGCTGCATCGTCTTCAGCGACTCGCTCCAGTCGAGCCCGTCGAGGTCGGCCAGCAGTCGTTCGGCGAAGTCGGTGATCTTCAGCACCCACTGGCGCAGCGGCCGCCGTTCGCACGGATGGTCGCCGCGTTCGCTCTTGCCATTGATGACCTCGTCGTTGGCGAGCACGGTGCCGAGTGCCTCGCACCACCACACCGGCGCGTTGCTCTCGTAGGCGAGCCCGCGCGCGTGCAGCTGCTTCCAGATCCACTGCGTCCAGCGGAAGTACTTCGGGTCGGCGGTGCTGAGCTCGCGGTTCCAGTCGTACGAGAAGCCGAGCCGCTGCAGCTGCCGCTTGAACGTGGCGATGTTCTGCGCCGTCGTCTGCGCCGGATGCGTGTTGGTCTGGATCGCGTACTGCTCGGCCGGCAGTCCGAACGCGTCCCAGCCCATCGGGTGCAGCACGTTGCAGCCCTTGGCCCGCTTCCAGCGCGACACGATGTCGGTCGCCGTGTAGCCCTCCGGGTGACCGACGTGCAGGCCGGCCGCCGACGGATACGGGAACATGTCGAGCGCGTAGAACTTCGGCTGGTTCGGATCGAAGCCCGGGTCGCCGGGGTTCTTGGCGGCGAACACCTGGTGCTGCTGCCAGAACTGCTGCCACTTCGGTTCGATGGTGGCGGGATCGTAGGTCTGCTTCGGCTCGGCCATGTTCGTCTCGTGGGGGCGAACAGTATGCCGATGCGCGCGGAGCCGCGGAACGGCGAACTGCGGCGCCGCGTGCGATCGCGCACAAAGGGTTACGCAACCGCGCTAGCGAGCTAACAGCAGAGTCCCTGTGCCAAGGAGATGCCAATGAACCTGCCCCAGATCGCGGCCGCCACCGCGGCGCTAGCAATCACCCCTCTCGCCTCCGCCCAGACCCTCGACTGGATCGCGCCGCCCGGCGTGACGGTGCTCGACACCGACAGCACGACGCTGCAGCCGACCACCGGGCCGGCGATCACCGTCACCGGCGGTGTGTTCGTGTTCCGCAACGTGACGATCCCGAACGGCTCGACGGTGATCGGACGCGGCAGTCGACCGATGGTCTGGATCACCACGACGATGCAGGTCGACGGCCGGTTGTCGGTCGACGGCGAGGACGGCGAGAAGGTCCTCACCCTGAATGCGCCGTTCGTGCCGGCGACCGGCGGGCGCGGCGGCGCCGCCGGCGGCGATGGCGGCCGGGGCAGCCCGCAGATCGCGCTGCGTTCGCTCGCCGGCCAACCCGGCAACGGCCCCGGCAACACGCCCGGGCTCGGCGGCGGCGGTGGGCTGTTGGCCAGCCCGCAGTGCGCGCTCGGTTCCGGCGGCGGCGGCGGCGCCTTCGCCACCATCGGCGACCCCTGGTTCAAGGCCCCCGCGGGCACCGGCACGGCGTTCGTGCAACGCGGCGGCATCGGCGGGTTCGGCTGCGGCGGAATCAGCGGTGCCGTCACGCGCACGCTGGTCGGCGGCGGCCCCGGCGGCACCCTGTTCGTCGACGCCCGCGCCGACAACGACTTCTTCGGCCTCGGCTTCGACGTGAGCAGCGGTCAACCGGTGCCGGGCGAACTCACGCAACTCGTCGGCGGTGCGGGCGGCGGCGGCGGCGGCGACATCGCGTTCGATGCGCCGCTGCTCAGCCCGGCCTGGATCAACGACAACAAGGGCGGCGGCGGTGGCGGTGGCGGCGGCGCCTTGTTGGTGTTCGCCAGCACCGACATCGTGGTCGGCCCCGGCGGCCGCGTCACCGCCAACGGCGGCAACGGTGGCAGCGGCGAGCTGGGTTCCTTCCCGAGCGCGGTCGGCAACAACGCGGGCGGTGGCGGCGGCTCCGGTGGCCTGCTGATCCTGGCCGCACTCGGCCAGATCGTGCTCGAGGTGAAGGGCGGTACCTACGCCAACAACAACTTCGACTTCGTGCTGTCGGCCGATGGTGGGATCTGCACGACCAGCGGGTTCCCGCCGAACTTCATCTTCGGCAAGTACGAGCTCGCGACGTCGCCCTCCTACGCCGGCAACTACGACCGCGCCCCGCTCGGCGGCTTCGGCGGCATGGGCATCGTGCAGCTCGCGGCGCCGAGCGGCACCAACCAGGACGGCACCAACACCGTGCTCGACGACAACATCGTGCTGCGCCTGAACGGCGTGCCGCTGCAGGGTGCCCAGAAGCGCGCCTACCTCGCCTGGCGCGGCTACCGCAACGCGCAGGGCGTGCTGGTCGACGACTTCGGGGCGCCGACCAACATCAACGGCAATGAAGGGGACATCCGGCCGGCGCCAGTGCTGCTGCGACTGTGACGGAGCGCCGCCGCGGCCTACGCTGCGGCGATGCGCTTCCCGAACGACACGGCCTTCCACCTGCGCATGGCGGCGTTGGTGATCGGCTCGCTGTTCCTCGAGCAACTCGCCCGCAAGCACCTGCCGAACTGGTCGTCGCCGCAGATCGGCATCGTCACGTTCGTGCTCGGCCTCGCCTGGGTCGCCCTGGCGGCATTCCATCACGCGAAGACCACGCAGGACCGCGTCAAGGTGCTCGATGCGAAGGTCGAGCGGCTGCAGGCCCTGTGCGATGCGCTCGCCGACGACCAGCGCGCGCGCCGTTCGCTGCCGAAACTGTGAGCCTGCCCATGGACCTGCTGCACTCGATCCGCACCGAATACAACCGCTATCGACGCCTGTGCGAACTGGCGATCGAACAGGTCACCGATGCGGACCTGATGCACCGATCGAGCGACGACGGCAACTCGCTGGCGATCCTGCTGCGCCACCTGAGCGGCAACCTGCGCTCGCGGTTCACCGACTTCCTGACCAGCGACGGCGAGAAGCCCTGGCGCCAGCGCGACGAGGAGTTCGAGCCACCGACCTTCGACCGCGGCACGCTGCTGGCGCAGTGGCAGACCGCCTGGGACGTGCTGGATCAGGCGCTGCAGCAGGTCGCCGCGGCCGGCCCGCAGGCGCTGGCCCGGGAGGTGACGATCCGGCAACAGCCGCTGACGGTGCTCGATGCGCTGCTGCGTTCGGTGGCCCACGTCGCCTACCACACCGGCCAGGTCGTGCTGCTGGCGCGCGAACGCTGCGGTCCACGCTGGCGCACGCTGTCGATCCCCCGCGGCGGCTCGGCGGCCTACGCCGCGGCCCCGGATCGGGAGAAGTCGCCAGCGCCGCCGGGCCCGAATCGATCCTGAATCGGACCGGCTTGCCGCGCGTCGACAGCGCCTATGGTGGGAGAACCACTCCGATGAACCACCGAACCACCAGCTCCCTCGCCGTCCTCCTCCTCGCCACCACCGCGGCCGCCCAATGGCAGCAGGCGACCCCGACCGCGTCCCCGGCCGGCCGCTCCGCCGCCGGCATGACGTGGAACCCCACCACCGGCGCGCTGCTGATGTTCGGCGGCGACACCGGCGCGTTCCCGAACGGCGCCAGCAACGAGACCTGGAGCTACGACGGCAGTACCTGGACCCTGCTGACGCCGACCGTGTCGCCGAACCCGGTCGTCGGCGTCGAGCTGGTGCACGACCCGGTGCGCGGCGTGTTCGTGTTCTACGGCAGCCTCAGCACCAGCTTCTTCGGCGGCCCGTCGATCGACCAGACCTGGGAATACAACGGCACCACCTGGACCCAGATCACCACCGTCAACTCGCCCGGCGGCCTCGGCCTCTACGGCATGTGCTTCGACTCGGCGCGCAACCGCACCGTGCTCTACGGCGGCCAGCCGAACAGCTTCTTCCCGATCGCCGCCAACGGCACCTGGGAATACAACGGCACCGACTGGACGCAGGTGACGACGGTCGGCAGCCCCGGCCCGCTCGAGCGCCCGGCGATGTGCTTCCACCAGGGCATCGGCCGCACCGTTCTGTTCGGCGGCATCGACCCGCAGACCGGCGGTGTCGACACCACCTGGCTCTATGACGGCACCAACTGGACCGCTGCGGTCGTCCCCGGCCCGAAGCCGGCGGTGCGCACCGGCGCCAAGCTCGCCTACGACAGCGATCGCGGCGTCTGCGTGCTGACCGGCGGCGTCGATCCGACCAACGGCAACCAGATCGTCGACAGCTGGGAGTTCGACGGCACGGCTTGGACGCAGGTGGCGAGCACCACGCCCGGCCGCCGCGACGGCATGCTGGCCTACGCTCCGAACCGCCGCCGCGTCGTGCAGTTCGGCGGCATCGGCGGCACCGGTGGCTTCACGACGCTCGCCGACACCTGGGAATACTCGATGGCGCGCGTGATCGGCACCGGCTGCGCCGGCGGCGGTGGCGTGCCGGAACTGCGCGCCACCAGCGGCCCGCGGCTCGGCCAGAGCTACGTGCAGGACCTCACCAACCTCAACCCGACGATCGGGATCGCGGTCGTCGTGCTGAGCCTGACCGAGACGCCGGCCACGCCGCTGGCCGCGATCGGCATGCCGGGTTGCTTCGCCTACGTGACCCCGGACGTGCTGCTGACCGTGCTCGCTGCCAGCGGCATCGCCAACCTGCCGATCACGATCCCGACCACCGCCACGCTGAACGGCCTGTCGCTGTTCGGTCAGGGCCTCGGGCTCGACCCGACCATCAACCCGGCCGGCCTCGTCAGCTCGAACGCGCTGGAAGGGCGCATCGGCCAATGACCGCCGCACGCCGGCTCGGTGCGCAGCTGGCGCTCGCCGCGCTGTGCGCGGCGTCGCTGCCGGCGCAATGGGGCGCGATCGCGACCGGCACGGCGCCTGCCCCGCGCGCGGGGGCGCTGCTCGCGCACGACCCGCTCGGCAACCGCACCCTGATGTTCGGCGGCAACTGGACCAACGAGTTCTGGAGCTACGCCGGCGGCAACTGGACCCAGCTGAACCCGCCGGTGCTGCCCGGTCCGCGCGCGCGCGCCGACATGGCCACCGACCCATTGCTCGGCACGGTGCTGCTGTACGGTGGCGACGACAGCGGGTCCCAGTTCGCCACCGACGAAACCTGGTCCTGGGACGGCAACGCCTGGCAGCTGCTGCAGCCAGCGGCGACCCCGGGTGGACTCGCGCGCCACGCGCTCGCCTTCGATCAGCAGCGCCAGGTGTTCGTGCTGTTCGGCGGTCGCAACAACAGCTGGCTGCAGAACCAGGGCTTCGACCAGACCTGGGAGTTCGCCAACGGCAACTGGCAGCTGATGAGCCCGCAGCTGTCGCCGCCGCCGCGGCGTGACCTGGCGATGTCGTGGCACCCGGGCCTGTCGAAGGTGATGCTGTTCGGCGGCATCGACAACACCGGCGCCGCCAGCGACCAGACCTGGGCCTACGACGGCGCGGGCTGGGTGCAGATGCACACCACCGGAGTGCGGCCACCGGCGCGCACCGGCGCGCGCATGGTGCCCGTGCTCGGCCGCAATCTGTGCGTGCTGGTCGGCGGGCGCGATCCGGTCACGCAGCAGATCTTCAACGACACCTGGGAACACGACGGCGTCAACTGGACGCCGGTCGCCGGCGTCTACGCGGGCATGTACCCGGCCCGCGACGGGTTCGGCCTCGCTCACGACACCGTTCGCAACCGTCTGGTCTGCTTCGGCGGCCAGATCGCCAACGGCTCGCTGCGCAACGACACCTGGGAGTATGGCGCGCAGTTCCAGCCGTTCGGCTTCGGCTGCCCCGGCAGCGCCGGCGTGCCGGCACTGCTCGCCGGCGCGCCGGCGACGCTCGGCTCCATCACCGGCGCCAGCATCACCAACGTGCCCGCGGCGAGTCCGTTCGCCTTGATGGCGGTCGGCCTGAGCCGCACGCAGTGGTCGTTCGGCAGCCTGCCGATGCTGCTCGATGCGTTCGGCATGCCCGGTTGCCGCACCTACACCAGTGCCGACCTGCTGACCGCGGTGCCGTCGGTCGGCGGCACGGCGACCTGGAGCTTCGGGGTGCCGCTGCAGCCGAACCTGGTGGGCGTCGCGTTCTTCCTGCAGGGCGTGGTGCTCGATCCAGGCTTGAACGCGCTCGGACTGTCGACGACGAACGCGGCTGTGCTGGTGCTGGGGAACTGAGCGCGGCTCGCCCGCGGGCGAGCCGGCTCGGCGGTTGCCAGGACGCCGCAACGCCAGCATTGACCACCGCCGCGTCGCTGCCGAGCATCCGCGGCGCTCCCGACCAAACCGCCGCCATGCCCCCAGCCCGATCCCACAGCCGCTTCTATGCCGCGGCCCTGGCCCTCGCCTATGTCGCGCTGGCGATGTTCTACATCTGGCTGTCGTCGGCGTGGGCAGCCGGTGCCGTCGCGACCGTGCACGAACTGTGGAGTGTCGAGACCCTGAAGGGAATGCTGTTCGTCGCCGCCACCGGCGTGCTCGCGTTCACCGGGGCGCTGATCGCGATGCGGCGCCTCGAACGCATGGCGAGCCAGCTGGCCGAGCAGGAGCAGGTGCTGGTCGCCAACGAGAGCCGCGTCACCGCCGGCCTGATGGCCGCCTCGGTGGCCCACGATGCCAACAACGTGCTCACCGTGGCGATGGCCGAACTCGACGAACTCGCCCGCGGCAGCGACGGCGCCGGCGCGGTGCCCCGGATCGAGAAGCTGATGGCGCGCCTGGTCACGCTGAATCGGCGCCTCGTCGACACCGTGCAGCAGGGCGGCAAGGAACCCGCGCAGCGGATCGAACTGCCCGAGGTCGCCAACGAGATCGCGGCCGCCCTGCGCACCCGCGCCGCCGATCGCCGCTGCCGCGTGCGGGTCCTGGCCGACGCACCGTGCCCGGTGCACGCGCCGCGCCTCGTGCTGCAACGCATCGTCGGCAACCTGCTGCTGAACGCGATCGATGCCGCGCCCAGCGGCGGCGAGGTCGAGATCCGCATGCTGAGCAAGGACGGCGAACATTGGCTCGAGGTGCACGACAACGGCCCGGGCGTGCCGACCGAACGACGCGCGGACCTGTTCCACGCGCTGCGCACCACCAAGCTGCACGGCAGCGGCCTCGGGCTGTTCAGCGTGCGGGTCTGCGCGCACGGCATCGGCGGCGAGGTCGAGGTCGGCGACTCACCGCTCGGCGGCGCGCTGTTCCGTGTGCGCCTGCCGGCCTACTTCGCGCCCCAGTAGCGCAGCACGAACGCCGGCGGCACGTTGCGCACGATCGGACCGATGCGCTCGAAGCCGGTGAAGCGTTCTTCCATCAGACCGCGGAAGCGCCGCGCCGCCCGCAGGCCGTAGGCGTGCACGTACTGGAACGTACGGAAGTCGCCGTCGCTGCCGTGCAGCGCCCAGACGATGCCCTCGACGACGCTGTCCTGCACCTTCGGCGGCAGGCTCGCGAACGGCAGGCCGCTGACGATGCGCGCGGGCTTCGGCAGCCCCAGATCGGCGAGGATGCGCTGCAGATCGCCGGCCGAACCATGGTGGAACGCGAGCGTCGGGAAGCGCTGCGTCAGCATGCCGTGGAAGCGCGGGTCGAGCTCGATGCCGAGATAGCGCGCGCCGGTCGGCAGCAGGTTGCGTACGATCTCGGTCGCGGGGCCGGTGCCGGGGCCGAACTCGACGATCAGTTCGCCGGGGCCGAGATCGAGCCGACCGACCAGCGCCCGCGACAGGTAGCGGGAACTCGGCAGCACTGCGCCGACCGAGGTCGGATTGCGCAGGAAGCGACCGAAGAAACCGAGACCGTCACGCAGCGGCCGCGAGGGGCTGCCGGCGGGCTCGCTAGCGCGCGTCTGGGCGTCCACAAGGGAACCATGCCGACACGGCGGTCGCGGCACAAGCATCCGTTGGGCCCGCGCGAGCCGGCCACCGTGCGCAAGAGCTCCCGATCAGTCCGCCAGCGCGTCGCCGAGCACCTGCACCCGACCGCGGCGGACCCGCGCCGAACACAGCAGCCGGCAGCCGGCCTCGACGCCCATGCGGGCGAGGGTGCCGCGCTCGTGATCGGCGGGCGGTTCGAGCGCGTCGCCATCGGCCGCGAGCCGCACCGCGTCGGTGCCGCACATGCCGCGAGTGCAGCCGGTCGCCCAGTCGACCCCGGCCATGCCGGCGGCGGCGAGCAGCGTCGTGCCCGGCTGCACGAACACGGTCTTGCCGGCCTGTGCGAACTGCACCTCGACGAGGTCCATGCGGCGTGCATACCGCGGCAGCGCCGGCGATGGAAGCGCGGCTATGCCGCGGCCAACAGACAGGCAGTTCCTTTCCGGGCCCGCCGCTGGCGCGGCTCTGCCCACCACCGCAACATGCCGCCCCCATGCAGCTGCACGCGCTCGACTGGGCCATCATCGCCGCCTACTTCGCGGTCAGCCTCGGCATCGGCCTGTGGTTCAAGAACAAGGCCGGCGAGAGCTTCGTCGAGTACTTCGCGTCCGGCCGCAGCCTGCCGTGGTGGATCGCCGGCACCTCGATGGTCGCGACCACGTTCGCCGCCGACACGCCGCTCGCGGTCACCGGCCTGATCGCCAAGCACGGCATCGCCGGCAACTGGTTCTGGTGGGCCTGGGCGTTCGGCGGCATGTTGACCGTGTTCGTGTTCGCCAAGCTGTGGCGGCGCGCCGAGGTGCTGACCGACGTCGAACTGATCGAACAGCGCTACGCCGGCAAGCCGGCGGCGATGCTGCGCGGCTTCCGCGCCTTCTACATATCCGTGGTGATGAACTCGATCATCATCGGCTGGGTGACCAAGGCGATGGCGTCGGTGCTGAAGCAGACGGTGCTCTACGACGCCACCGCGGTCGCGACGACGACCGGCACCGGCAACGACTTCTGGCTGGTCGCGATCATGCTCGCGATCACCGGCATCTACTCGGTGATGTCCGGCATGTGGGGCGTCGCGATCACCGACGTCGTGCAGTTCGTGCTGGCGATGTTCGGCTGCATCGCGCTGGCGGTGGTCGCGGTCAACCACATCGGCGGCACCGACGCACTGCGCGACAGCGCGCGCGAGGTGTTCGCCGGCAGCGGCGACCCGCTCGCGTTCGTGCCCGACTTCGACGGCGGCGGCGAACTCACGCTCGGCATCTTCCTGGTGTTGATCCTGACCCAGTGGTGGGCGACCTGGTATCCCGGCGCCGAACCGGGCGGCGGTGGCTACATCGTGCAGCGCATGGCGTCGTGCCGCGACGAACGCCACGCGGTCAAGGCGACACTGCTGTTCCAGCTCGCGCACTACTGCGTGCGGCCGTGGCCATGGATCCTGGTCGCGCTGGTGGCGCTGGTGATGCACCCTGAACTGCGCACCGCGAAGGACCCGGGGCCCGGTTTCCCGCAACTGATCCGCGAACTGGCGCCGACCGGCCTGCGCGGCCTGATGCTGGTCACGTTCGCGGCGGCGTTCATGTCGACCATCAGCACGCAGATGAACTGGGGTGCGAGCTACCTCGTCAACGACCTCTACAAGCGCTTCGTCGCCCCGAACGCCGACGACCGCCAGCTGCTGCGCGCCTCGCGCTGGGCGTCGCTGCTGGTGCTGCTGCTCGGCGGCGCGGTCGCGTGGCTGATGATCACGCGCGACATCTCGGTCGACGACGCGTGGGCGTTCCTGGCCGCACTCGGCGCCGGCGTCGGCGTGGTGTTCCTGCTGCGCTGGTTCTGGTGGCGGATCTCGGCGTGGAGCGAGCTGGCGGCGATGTTCGGCTCGCTGCTGGTGTTCGCCGCGGTGAAATGGTGGCAGGACTCGCTGCCGAAGGGCGAGCAGATGGCCGCCGAGTACGAGAGCCTGCTGGTCGCGTCGCTGTCGCTGGTGGTGTGGCTGGTGGTCACGTTCGTCACGCCGGCCGAGCCCCGCGAGCACCTGATCGCGTTCTTCCGGAAGATCCGCCCCGACGGCCCCGGCTGGGGCCCGATCGCCGCCGCCGCTCCCGACGCGCGCCCGGACGGCGACCTCGGTCGCAACCTGCTGTGTGCAGTGCTCGGTACCACGGTGATCTGGCTCACCCTGCCCGGCATCGGCGGCCTGATCTTCGGCGACTACGGCCGCGCCGCGCTGTGCCTCGGGGGCGCCACCGCCGCCGGCGCCGTGCTGCTGTGGCTGGTCGGTCGCTCGGCTGCATCGGCGCCCGCACGCGGTTAGGATCCCGCACCGCGTCGATGAACAACCACGGCGACACCGACTTCAGCCGCACCGTCTTCTCGGTGCCGAGCCCGAACTCCGGCTCCGGCAGCCTGCACCGCCTGCCGGTGCTGGTGGTGCTGCGCGGCACCCAGGTCGGCCGCCGCTACCTGCTCAACGAGAGTGGCCTGGTGCTCGGCCGCCGCGCCGACAAGGCGCAGTTGGTGGTGCCGAGCGACGCGCAGATCTCGAGCACGCACTGCCGCTTCGAACGTGGCCCGCAACCGGAGTCGTGGCAGGTCGTCGACCTCGGCTCGACCAACGGCACGCTGGTCGGCGGCCAGCGCATCACCACCGCGCGGCTGCAGGACGGCGAACGCATCCTGGTCGGCGAGACGCTGCTGAAGTTCACGTTCCACGACGAGATCGAGGAGGAGTTCCACCGCGCCGTCGACAGCCTGATGAACATCGACGACCTGACCGGGCTGCCGGTGCAGCGCGTGTTCCAGCTGCGCTGCCAGGAGGCGCTGGCGATCTGCGCGCGCAAGGGTCAGCCGATGGCCATCTACATGATGGACATGGACGGGCTGAAGAAGATGAACGACGCGCACGGCCACCTGGTCGGCGCCAACTCGATCGCGACGGTCGGTCGGCGGCTCGGGCGGATCGTCGAGTCGGTGCAGGGCTGCGTGAGCCGGTTCGGCGGCGACGAGTTCTCGGCGTTCGTGCCGGGGGTCGAACGCGATGCGGCGCTGGCGTTCGGGGAGCAGATGCGCGGCGCGGTCGCCAACGAGCCGATCACGCGCGAGACGGTGACGGTGAACCCGACGATGTCGATCGGGGTCGCGGTGTTCCCGGTCGACGGAACGTTGCTCGAGGTGCTGACGCGGCAGGCGGATGAAGCGCTGTATCGCGCCAAGGCCGCCGGGCGCAATCGCGTCAGCTGCTGAGTGGCGGACGCTGGCCGCCGCGCCGCTACAAGAACAGCCGGTGCGAACGGAACCGCGCCTCGATGCCCTGATCCCCCGCCACCTCGCGCGGCTGCAGTCCCCCACACAACTGCTCCAACCGCGCCGCCAGCCCACGCAGCGCCACCGCCGTCGCTGACTCCGGCTCGGTCGCCACCAACGGCAGCTGCCCGAGCCGCTGCTGCATCACCGAGTCGTCGTCGGGCACTTCCCCGAGATAGTGCAACTGCACCCCGACGTGCTGCCGCGCCACCTCGGTCAAGCGCTGGAACGCCATCTCGCCGCGACCCGGCGTGCCGACCCGATTGACCACCACCAGGAAGCGCGCGCGTTCGTTCAACTGCGCCACACACTTCACCACCGCATACGCGTCGACCAGCGCCGCGATCTCCGGCTGCGTCACCAGCACGATCCAATCCGCACCCAGCATCGTCAGGATCGTCGCCGGTGCGATGCCGGCGCCCAGATCGAGCAGCAGCACTTCCTCGCGACCGGCCAGCACCCCGAGTTCGCGCGCGAACGACAGCAGGTCCTTGTCGCTCGGATTGGCCATCCGCCGCACGCCCGACGCGCCCGGCAACAGCCGCGGCCCGCACGGCGACGTCACCAGCACCTGATCGAGCGTCGCCTGCCCACCGAGCAGCTGCTGCAGCGTCAGCACCGGCTTGATGCCGAGCAGCAGGTGATCGCAGGCGAGACCGAAGTCGCAGTCGACCAGCACCGTGCGCCGCATTCGATGCAGCAGCACCGCCAGCGACGTGGCGAGGAACGACTTGCCGGTGCCACCCTTGCCGCTGGCGATCGCGATCGTGACCGCTTCGTTCCGCGCTGCCGGCGTGCCGCGCAGACCGTCGAACAGCCGCCCGAACAGACCGCGCCCACGCGGGCCCAGCGAGCTCCCGCCCGCCTTGCCGCTCGCCCTGTCGTTCGACCTGCCGGTCGAGGTCTGCCGCCCTGGTGCCGCGCCGTCCATGGTCTGGTGTGCCCTGCGACGCGTGCGCACGGCCGCGTCTCGGCCCGCTCCGGGCCGGCGCGGCTGCTCACCGCACCGGATCAGTGTCACCGATTGCGGCCGAAAATGCCCCCTGCTTTTCCTGCGTTCCGCCCCGGCCGGCGCGCGGGATCACCACACGGTGATGTCGATCGTGTCGCTGAGGTGGATCGAGCCGAAGCAGGAGGTCGGCGTGGGGTTGCCCAGCATCCAACCCTGTACCGACAGCTGGGCGCCGATGATGCTCAGACTGGTCGGGATGGTCACCGGCAGCGTGTTGCCGAACAGCGTCGCGTAGTTGTCGACTCCGAGAATGCAGCTCGCACAACCCGGGATCGGCGTCGATGCCTGCTCGCCGGCGGCGAAACCAGCGATGGGCGACAGGTTGCTCAGCGTGAAGTTGAAGGTGCCCCCCGGCACCACCTGGCCGGCCGTCGGCCCACTGATCGACACCCCACCGCCGCACGCAGTCGACCGCTGACCGACGGAGCCGAGCGGCACCGTCTGGAACAGGTCCGCCTCGATGCGAAACGTCGACGAGAAGTCTAAGTCACAAGCGATACCAACCCTGTCAGCAGCCAGTCCGGAACTGCTGTAGCGCGAACCGACCTGCGCTGCGAACTCCGGGGCTCCGCTGTTGGCAGCCGCGGTGCTGAACTGCACGAACAGGGCCCCGGAGCCCGCCGACACCTGCGCGACCCGCACATCGAGATCGCTGCCGGTGCCGCTGAACAGCTCCTGATAGGCGACGACGAATCGGCTGCCGTCGCAGTCGACGCTGGCGAAACCCTGCGGCCAAGTCTGCGCCAGGATCCGCCCCTCCGACAGGGGGAGGTTCTGGCTCGGCGAAACCGTGCCATTCGTGTCGACGGACGCCATGTAGATGTCGCCGCCACCGATCGACTCGTCGGTGTAGACCACGAGCGCCAACCGCCCTCCGTTGCTGTCCGGCCGAGCAGGTGCGCTGACCTGCGGCCAGGTCTGTGAGCCCACCGAGGTGTCGATCGGGAACGTGTTGGCGCCACCGACCGGGATGATCAGGCCATCGAAGGTCAGCATCGCACCGTGGATGTCCCACTGCGAACCGGCGAGCTGCTGGTAGACGACGTAGCTACGTTCGGACGGTGTGCCGGGGACCCCGCACGACTTCGAGATCGATGGATTGCGTTGGTCGATACTGTTGCCCTGGATGATCGTCGGGCCGGTGCCCCGGAGCGCGCCGAGCGCGGTCACCTGGCGGCCGTAGACATCGTGATCGTTGGCGGTGAAGGCATGATCCCACACCACCGTGAAGTAGGCAGGGCTCAGGCCGAACGGATCGCCGCCGACGTCGGGGAACGAGCTGTCCACACCGACGCTGGCGATGTCGAACTGGCCGGTGGTGAGGACGCCAGCGTTGTCGACGATGCGCCCGATCACCTTGATGGGTGTCAGGCGGTTCTCGGCCACCACCAGCGAGACGTTGCTGCCGCGCAGGTGCGCGATCTTCGGACGGAAGATGTTGGCGGCGGTGAAGTCGATGACGGCCCGGGTTCCTACCGGGACGAAGGCAGCGCTCAGCCGCTGCGTGTAGCAGTCCCAGTCGCCATTGGCGAAGAACTGGTTGTAGCTGACGTGCCACTCGTCGACGGAAGGAGCGTAGACGATGTCGGCATTGCCGACGTCGATCGCGCCCGTCTGCACGATGGTCTGCGCGATCACGGGGTCGATGACCAGTGGCAGCGTCGCCGTGGCGACGAAGGACTGCGGGACCCGGATCCGGATCCCACCGTCGATCAGCTCGGTCACCGCATCGATGCGATCGCCATCGGCATCGATCGCCACCGCCCCGCTGTAGGTGACGTCGTTCCAGGCGTCGTGGAAGCGGATGCCGGCGCCATGCCGAGAGCTGTGCAGCACGGTCTCGACCGCCATGGTCACCGACAACTCACCGCGCTGCGGCAACGACGCGAAGAGGAAGCTCTGCTCCACCTGCGGCAGGGACAGATCGATCGCTTCCAGCACCGAACCACGGTCGAGCGTGACCCGGTTGCCGCTACGACTCACGGCAGCCGCGGTGGCGAAGGAAAGCGGCTCGCCGCCCACGGTCACCTGCTGCAGACCGAACCGCAGCGGCGACGCAGCGGGGGCATCGGCAGCCGGCTGCGGCACGAAGGTCCAACGGTCCGCGGCGAAGCTCGCCTTGTAGTTGGCGCCGAGTGCCCACAGTTCCCCGCCTTCGATCGGCGTGTCGAACAGCACCTCGGTCGGTCGCACCGCGGCCAGGGCGGCCAGTGCCGATGCCGGCAGAGCGGCGGGCGCGCGGCCGTGGTCCGCGGCTTGGCCAGGCGCGGCGTGCCCCGCTGGGAGCAGCCGCGGCTGCGGCGTTGCCGCCGGTGGCACCGACTTGGTGGCATCGCCGAGCGACGGTTCTTGCGGAATGCGGACCGGGGACTGGGCCAGCAGGGCACCGCCGGCGAGCAGGATGGGGAGTACGATCTTCATGGGTCTCGGGGGAAGCTGGATCGGGCGACCACTTGCCGCCCATGTCCCGGAGAGCCACACCGCGACGGAAACCGCACACGCGATCCTGCGAGCGCACGCGGCTTGACGGCGCTCGGGGCAGCCTGACGATCCAGGCCATGCCGGAGCCCGACGCCCCCGACGACGACCCCACGCTGGCGCTGATGCAGCGCTGGCACCAGGGCGACCAAGAGGCGCTGCACACGTTGATCCAACGTGAGTTGCCATGGCTACGAATGCGCACCAGGCAGCGGCTCGGTGCCAACCTGCGCGCCCACGGCAACACCGATGACTTCCTGCACGAGGTGCTGCTCGACGTCCTTCGCTACACCCCGCGCTTCCTGGTCGGGGACCAGGACACGTTCCGCCGGATCGTCGGCACGATCCTCGAGAACGCGTTGCGCTCGCAGGGCGACTTCTACGGGCGGATGCGCCGTGACCGGCAGCGCCAGTCGCCGCTGCCCGACGACTCCGTGCTGCTGGTGGACCAGCGCGCGAGGACCGCGACCTCGCCGAGCCGCCACGCATCGCGCAACGAGGAGGAAGCCTGGCTGCGGCTGGCACTCGAGATGCTCGCACCGGACGACCGCGAACTGATCGCGATGCGGGAGTGGCAGCAGCTCGGATTCACCGAGATCGGCGCCAGGCTGGCGATCCCGGAGAACACGGCGCGCATGCGCTTCCAGCGCGCGCTGACCAGACTGGCCGACCGGGTGGTGAGCCTGCGGCGCGGCTTCGTGTGAACGGCCGTCATGGATCGATGCTCCGCACGGCCCGCACACCGAGCGAGCCGGATGCGTAGTCGATCAACTCACTGAGCGAGCGATCGGCGCAGCACACCTTGGCCAGCGGGTCCATGAAGCTGCCGCCGCGGAACATCACCTGCTTCGGATCCGAATAGTGCACGACGCGCAGACCGTCGCCGGCACGCACGGGCCGCGTGTAGAACAGCGTCCGATCGCGCGTCAGCTCGGAGACGTTGCCCAGCATGTCGTGCAGTCCGAAGGCGTTCGCAGCGTAGGACCCGACCGGCCCGTGCACGATCGAGCCGTCGTCGAGACCGGCGTCGACGCTCCAGTTGGCCCCCGCTCGCCGGGCGGCCTCATCGCCGAAGTTGGCGAACCTCGGCGCCTCCTCGCGCCGCTCCCAGAACCACTTGCGCTGGCTGCCGGCGCGGGCCGCGTACTCCCACTGCGCCTCGGTCGGCAACAGCAGGCCATGGCCAGCCAGCACGGCGGTCGCCCGCCGGCACGACACGCTCTCGACGGGATGTCGGTCGGTGATGCGGAGCCGCGGGCTGTCGACCCAGTTGCCGGGCCGCTCGCCGCCGGAGAGACGCTGCCACTGGGCGACGGTCAGTTCGTGCTTGGACACGAAGAACGGGGCCAGCGTGACCGGGTGCACCGGCTGCTCGTAGTCGCGACAGTCGGGATCGTGGTTGGGCGCCGTCGGGTCGGATTTCTGGGCCCCCATCGCGAACGTGCCCCCGGGCAGCAACACGAACACGATGCCACTCGACTCGTCGATGACGAGGCGCCCGTCGGCGCCGCGCTGCGGGCGCTCCTTGCCGCAGGCGCCGCTGCGCAGATGCAGGAACTCCCACAGTCCCGACGCCGGGTCGGCACCCAGCGGCAGGAGATCCCACTGCGGTGCGAGCCGCAGACCATCGAAACGGGCGTCGGCGCGCACGCCGGCGGCGGCCTCGAGCCACGCCGCCGCCGCCTCCGTCTGGCAGCGGCGATGGCTCTCCTGCGCCCAGGCGATCTGCTCGTGGACACGCTGCCGAGCCCCCTGCGGATGCTCGCCGAAGTGCCGCAGACGCTCGAGCAACGTCAGGATCTGATCGTGCAGGAACTGCTGCTGCGGATCGCGAAAGCGCCAGGTGCGCCGCACCGACATCGCGGTCACCAGCTCCTCGCGTCTGGACTGCAGAGTGACCAGGTGCTGCTCGAACACCTGCCGTTGCTCTGCGTCGGTCGCCGCCTCCGCCTGGCGCCGCGACGCGGCGACCTCGAGGTCGATCTCGGACAGCCGTCCGGCGTCCCGGTGGCCATCGCGATCCGCCAGCGCCGCGGTGGCGTCATACGGTTCGGCCCGCTCACGAACGGTCGCCAACAGGGACGCCAAGGACGGGATCTCGGCGACCAGCGGCTCGGCCTCGTCGCGCAACCAACTCTGCATCGCCGGCACCGACTCGATCCTGGCGAGCGCGAACGCCTCGGCGGCGGTCTGCGCCCGCTCCAGCCGCACCCCGAGCCCGAGCCGCTGCACATCACGCAGCGCAGCCGCGGTGCGCTTGCCCTCGGCAAGCAGTTCGCGCGTGAACAGCGCGCTGCCGACCGCGACCACCAACAGTCCGGCCCCGGCCACCGCGACCGCCGTCGCCCGCCAAGGTTCACGCCGCGCCCAGCGGCGCAGCCGCTGCCACCGCGACGGTGGCACCGCCCGAACCGGGTCCCCGCGCAGCCATGCCCGCAGGTCCGCCGCGAGTTCCCCGACATTCGGATAACGCTCGACGGCCGACTTGGCCATCGCCCGCAACACGACGGCAGCCAGTTCCCGGGGAATCGCCGGGTTGAGCAGCCGAGGCTCGACCGGCTCGTCGCGCTGCAGTCGGTCCAGCACCACCAGCGTGGTCTCGCCATCGAACGGGCGCCGCAGCGTCAACGCCTCGTAGAGCAGTACACCGAGCGAGAACTGATCGCTGCGCTGGTCGGCTTGCTCGCCGCGCGCCTGCTCCGGCGACATGTAGTACGGTGTTCCGGCGATGTCGCCGGTGAGCGTCAGACTCGGACCGTCTTCCCGTCTGGCGATGCCGAAGTCGGCCAACAGCGCCTGCCCGGTCCGCCGCAGCAGTACATTCGCCGGCTTGATGTCGCGATGCACGATGCCGAGGGCATGTGCGCTCGCCAGCGCTTCCGCCAGTTCGGCGCCGATCGTCGCCATCGCCTGCACGTAGCTGCAGTCAGCCATCGGAGCCGGCGGAGGCGCCGCCATCGTGGACGGGGCGAAGCCGGCGATCGCCGCCAGCAAGGTGCGTCCGCTCTGCGGCAGACCACCGCGCCCCAACGACGCCAGCACCTGCCGCAGCGACGCGCCATCGATGCACTCCATCGCGTAGAACGCGACGCCATCGTGCTCACCCGCGCCGAAGACCTTGACGATGTTCGGGTGGTCGAGTTCGGCCAGCAGACGCGATTCCCGCTGGAACCGCCACCGCGCCCGTTCGGGGAGCGCCCCCCCACGCTGATGCAGCACCTTCAGCGCGACCGGCCGACCGAGCCGCAACTGCGTCGCCAACAGAACCGTGCCCATGCCACCCTGGCCGAGCAGGCCATCGATCCGATAGTCATCGACGACCATGCCGATCGGCCAGACCGGCATCGCGGACCACGGACCGTCGGCCTCGACGTGGTCACCCTGATGGTCCGTGTCGCCAGCACTGCCGGCCTCCGGACTCAGCATCGGCGCCAGCAATTCGGCGATGTCGGCATGCTCGGCGAGCAGCACCTCCGCGTCGACCCGCCCCGACTCACGGTAGGCCAGGGCGATCCGCACCGCGCGAGCGATGCGGTCGCTCGGCGGGGCATCGGATCGGTCCGGGTTCGGGGGGCTCATCCTGGTGATCCTCGCAAAGGCGTCCTCACTGGCGGAAGAGCCTCACTGGCGTGGCAATCGCACACGAGACCGGGCAGGGCAGGAACGGCCGTGCTGCGGCAGCCAGGTATTGTGCCGGTGCAGAGTCGGCCGTCGATACGGCACCGCCGGAACGCCGGAACGCCACCGTGCTACTTCGGCAGCAGCTCGCGCGCGTAGCCGATCGGCACCGCGAAGTTGCTGCCGGTGAACTCGCGCAGGATCGCGTTGGTCACCGCGATCACGCTGCCGTTGGCGTCGAACACCGGGCCGCCCGAGCCGCCGTGCGTGGTCGGCGCATCATGGGCGATGACATTGGCCTGCACGTTGCTGATGACGCCCTGCGTGATCACCGGCGCGATCTGCCCCGAACGCGACAGCTCGACGATCGCCTCGGCCATCGACGCGCCGCGGGCCTGCAGCGCCTCGACGGTGCCGGTCTCGGCGCGCGCCAGCATCGCCGCCAGGCCGGTCGGGTAACCGACCACGATCGCGCGCGGGTCGTCGGCATCGAGCGGACCGTCGTGCAACGGCAGCACCGGCACGCCTTCGATCGACTCCACCGGCAGCTTCAGCAGCGCCACGTCGAGGTCGTCGGTGCGGCGGCGGATCGACGCCGGCGGCACCTCGATCGGCGCCTTGCCCGGGAACGTCGCCGACAGCCGCACGAACTCGGGCGCGGCGCCGCGATCGACGAGCCGCATCACGGCTTCCATCTCGAGCCACGGGAACACCACGTGGCGGTTGGTGAACACGCTGCCGTCGGCGGCGACCAGGAAGCCCGAGCCGGTGTACTCGACCTCGAACGGTTCGCTGTCGGTCTGGAACCAGTCGCCGTCGGGCAGCCGCAGCCGGAACACGCCGTGCAGCAGACACACGCCGCGGCTCCACTCGCGCTGGATCCGCCGCACCGTCGCGTTGGCGCGCGCCAGCCGCGCCAGATCGTCCTGCTGCTGGCGCTGCCGCGTGCGCAGTTCCTCGAGCTCGGCGTGCGTGACCGCATCGGCCGGCACCGCCTGCTGCGACAGCGCCGCCTGCGCCTGCCGCAGTTGCTCCAGCTCCTCGCGCGTCGCCAGCCGATCGGCGGCCGGGCGACCACCGAGCAGCCCACCGAGCCAGCCGGCCAGGAACGCGCCGCCGACCACCGCCAGCGGGAAGCCGACCTTCAGCTTCCAGGTCGCCTGCGTGAACAGGTCGCGCGTCAGCGTCTTGGTCGCCACGGCCCCACCGCTGACGCGCGCGACGTCGCGCGCATCGGCGAGCATGCGCCGCACCGGCTTGCAGACCGCGCCGAGCGGCACGTAGATCCGGAAGCGCAGCCGCGGGCCGCCGCTGCCGAGTTCGAGCTGATCGCCGTCCTGCAGGATCACCTCCTCGACCTCGTTGCCGTTGACGAACACCTGGCCCTCGCGGCGGCGCACGTAGAACTGGCACTCGTCCTGCACGAACTCGATCGCCGCGTGCTGCGGCAGCACGCCTTCGGCCTGCATGACCGCCTCGTTGTCGGCATCGCTGCCGATGCGCACGACCCGGGCTTCGTAGGTCACCGTGCGGCCGCGGGACGGGCCGGAAAGGTGAAGCAATTGCGCGCGCATCGGCGCACCATAGTGTCCGTGTCGCTCCCCGCCAACGCAGGCGTTGTCGTCGAGGTCGCCGTCGACGATCGCCGCGGTGCCATCGCCGCCGCCGCGGCCGGCGCCGATCGGCTCGAACTGTGCCAGAGCCTGCGCGAAGGTGGCCTGTCGCCGAGCGCCGGTCTGGTCGCCGCGGTGCGGGCCGCGGTCGCGTTGCCGATCGTGGCGATGGTGCGGCCGCGCGCCGGCGACTTCCTCTACGAGACCGGCGAGTTCGCGACGATGCTCGCCGACATCGCCCACCTGCGGCAGAGCGGCATCGACGGCATCGTCACCGGCGTGCTGACCACGAACGGCCACGTCGACCGCGACCGGCTGCAGGAACTGCTCGCGGCGGCGGCGCCGCTGCCGGTGACGTTCCACCGCGCGTTCGACCTGTGCGACGACGCCGATCGTGCGCTCGACACGTTGCTCGAACTCGGGGTCGCACGCTTGCTGACCTCCGGCCAGGCCGCGAACGCCCCGGCCGGTGCGGCGCGCATCGCGAGCCTCGTGCAGCGCGCGGCCGGGCGACTGAAGGTCATCGCCGGCGCCGGCGTGCGGGCCACGAACGTGCGGCAGCTGGTGGCATCGACCGGCGTGCGCGAAGTGCACCTGTCGGCGACGACCTGGCTGCCGAGTGCGATGACGTTCGTGCGCCGTGATGTCGCCATGGGCAACAGTGCCCCGGTCGACGAGTATTCGGTGCGCACCACCGACGGCGCGCAGGTGGCGCAGACGGTCGCGGCGCTGCGCGGTGCGTGATTCGACAGCGGCCGGTCGGCGCGGGCTTCGGTAGCATGTCGCGATGAGCTCCCTCCACCCCCTGCTCGCAGCGACCGACGGCTTGCTCGCCACCGATCCGATTCCGTGGCCCACGGTGCTTGAGCACATGACGCGCCACTTCGACTGCCCGGTCGGCACGATCCATCTGCTCCAGCCGAGCGATGGCATGTTGCACCTGAAGGCGCAGCGCGGTCTGCCGCCGCAGGTGCTCGACAAGGTGGCGGTGATCCCGATCGGCAAGGGCATGGCCGGCATCGCCGCCGAACGGCGCGAGCCGGTGCAGGTGTGCAATCTGCAGACCGACCAGAGCGGGGTCGTGCGCCCCGGCGCGAAGATGACGCAGATGGAGGGTTCGCTGGCGGCGCCGATGCTCGACGGCGAACGGCTCGCCGGTGTGCTCGGCATCGCCAAGCCGGTCGCCTACGACTTCACGCCGGCGGAGCAGCAGCTGCTGCTCGAACTCGGCGCGCGCATCGCGCGGGCGCTGCGATAGCCCCGCCGCGGCCCCGCTCACCTCCCAGCCGCATCGCGAGCCGGCAAGCTTCGCCCCGTCGACGGATCGGTGACGATCGGCTCCCCCGCCTCGACCGGGCGCCACGCGATCGAGATCTGGAACTGCTCCTCCGCCACTCCTGGACCGCGGCGCACCACCTGCTTCGGATCCGGGTTGGCGGGGTTCCAGTCCGAGTTGTCGAAGTGCCCCACCGCGCGCAACACCGTCCCGGCGGCCAGTCGGCGAGTGCCCAGCGGCCACGCGTAGGTCTGCTGGCCGGCGAAGTCATAGGCCGGCACCGAGAGCAGGGTTTCCGTCTTGCCGTTGGCCGACTCCGCCACCACCGACACACAGCGCCCCCGTGCGTGCATGTGCACGAACAAACTGACAGCCTCACAATCCGCCGCCAGCTCGAGACGCGCCTCGACCTTCGAGGCTCTCGCCCCTGCAGGGATCTGGACATCCGTGGCCCCGAAGCTCGTCACCTCCAGCGGCTGCCGCACGTCGAACCGCGCGTACCGCAATCCGACCTGGAGCGTTTCGGACACCGCCTGGCCGAATGGCTGGTAGTAGGCCTGCACCGCCAACCGCGAACCAGCCGGGATCCTGAACGCCGATCCCCGGGGCAGCTCCAGGGGTACCCCGTGCGGCGTGTAGTTGGTCAGGAATGCCTCGGGCCGGTAGCCCTCGCCGGCGCGCACGATGGCGAGGTTGCAGTGCTGGAGGGCCCGCGACTGCCCTGAACGCACGTCGATGGCCTCGATCCAGGTGTCGTGCGCGAACTCACGATCCAACACCATGTATCGGTAGTCGAGGGCGCCGGTGGCAGGGACGCGGACCTCCTCCGGAGCATCCAGCACAACCGGGAGTGGCCCGGTGCGCCACTCCGGCCGCATCGGGTGCACCGGCTGCGTGGGTAAGGGGGACAACTGCAAGCCGCCGGCGATCCAGTGACGGAGCAACCGACGTTCCTCGGTGCCGAGCCCGCGATGCAACAACCCGACGCCGGGCAGGGTTGCCGCCCGCCAGGGCGGCATGCGGCCGTTGCCGATCACCTCGTCGATCATGGCGGCGTGCTTGCGCATCCGCGCGACGCTGGCGAGGTCGATGCCACCGGCAGGGTCGTGCAGGTGACAGCCGAGGCAGGTGCGAGTCAGGATCGGCAGGATGTCACGGGCATAGTCGGGCAAGGTCTTCGGGTCGGGCGCCACCGGCTTCGTCAGCCGACAGCCTTGCACTTCGGTGGTGGCCACCGTCACCTGCCGGCCGGAGAGCACGGCGTCGAGCGCTTCGACCAGGTCGTCGCGACGCGGCCGCGCGAGAACGGCGGAGTAGGCGGCGCTGTCGTCGGTCCGCCCCGAGTAGCACACACGCCGTTGCCGATCGAGCACCAGCACCGTGTTGGAACGGTCGACACCACAGGCACCCGCGAAGTCCAAGGTGAAGTCCTTGCCGAACACCGCCGCCGGCGCGTGTTCGGCCACCTGTGCCGCAGCGTCGATGAAGCCGTCGTCGACTCCGACGTTGACGACCACCGTGACGACGTCCCGGTGCTCGTAGGTGCGGGCGATCTCGCCGATGCGCGGCAACGAGCGCGCGACCATCGGACACTCGATCGTCGCGAAGTAGACGACGAACGCCGCCGGTGAGCCCAACGCCTGCAGCGGACGAACTCGCCAATGCAGATCCGTGAACGGGGCATCGATGATGCGGAGCGCCGCCGACGAGTCGGCGCCCGGAGTCTGCCCTGGCACGGCGCCCGCGACCATCAGCGCGCCGAGGGACGATGCTGCTCGCAACCAACCTCCCGCGAAACAACCTCTCATCGATGCGATCCTCGTCAACGGCCGAAGGAACGTAGACATCCAGACCTCCCACGCAGACGTACGGAACCCGACGCCACGACGGCACCGACGCCGACTCAGTAGTCCCAGCGCAGGGCCTGGGACATCCCCCCGGGGAAGGTCGCCGTGTCACCCAGGACCCACCATTGGGCGGACACGGTCCAGGCACCTTGCACCGCGGTGGTGACGGGGATCGGCAGGTCCAGCTGCGTGTGACCAGCCGCGGTCCCCACCGTTCCGGCCACTGCCGTGCAGGCGATCTCGACCGCCGTACGCAGCTGGCAGCCCGGCAAGCCGATCGCGTCCAGCGGCAACGGCAGCGGCACACCGTAGAACTGCGTCGTCGACAGCCCGAGCAGAAGCAGGGCGGTGCTGTTCGGGGAGGCATTGGACAGATGGATGCGCACCCCTTGCGCGCCGAGCGACGCCATGCCGATGTTCGGCGGCCGGGTCAGGTTGCCGGCACACGCGGGTCCGATCGTGGCCGCTGTGCGGGGCAGGCCGTGGTAGGCGACCAGCGCGCCGTAAGAGTGCGCACAAGTCGGAGTCGAGCCTGAGCCGAACAACGCATCATTGTTGGGCACAACTACCGTACCGATTCGCTCCCCGGCGCGCGGCCGCAGCAGAATTGCCCATCCCGCCGCCAGGGTGCCACTCCAACCGGCCTGGGGAGTCCCCGGCGCCGACTGACCATTGATCTCGTGGATCAGGGAGCCGTCGCGGCCGGAGTATGTGTAGACGGTGCCACCCGGCATGCCGCCGCCACTACCGCCCACCCACGGATCGCTGATCAACATGTCGCCGAGCCCGTCCCCGTCGAGGTCCACGCCCCGACTCGACATGCTGCTGGACCAAGTCACGAAGCTGGCGCTCTTCGTCCACTGACGCAGGACTGCACCGGTCCGGCTGGAAAACACGCGCACCACACCACGACTCACAGCCGGCGTGCCACCGTTGCCGACGGCGAAGTCGACGTAACCATCACCGTCAAGGTCACCGCAGTCCGTGATATAGAACCCGAGAATATCACCGGGCAGCTCGCCATAACATATACGTAAATACTGTCCGGTCGCTCCCGACACCACCACGGCTCCGCCTCGCCCGCTGGGATCGCTCGCTCCCATGGCGAAGTCGTCACGCCCGTCATCATCGACATCACCCAGCTTGACCAAGCTCAGGCCGATGCCGAGAGGAGGAAATGAGGGACCCGGCGCAAGGCCTTGCAAGGTGTAGAGAAGAGCGCCGCCGTGACTGTAGGCACGCAACTCACTCGTCTGATACGATGCAGCCAAGAAGTCCCTGTTGCCGTCTCCATTGAGATCCAAATCGCCAAGAACTGCAGTCAAACCCCATCCTCCGGTAGCCCCACCGGGAAAGGTCCAGAGCACCGTATCAGCCAGGCCATCTCGGACCTCACCGATCACTCCGACAAGGTCGCGCCTGATGGCAATATAGTCTGGCACCGAATCACCATTCACGAATCCCGCACTGGAGAATGGCCCAAAGCAGGCACCCAAAGCAGCTGGAGCAACAACCTCGCGGAGAAGGGAACCGTTAGACCCCGACAGAAACCACAAGACCGACTTCTGGCAAGGGTTGGAACACGGCGCATCCAAACCGCACAGGATGTCCTCGATTCCATCTTGATCAACATCCCCCGCACTGCACATGTCCCATGCATACAGCCGGCGACCGGGGAAGCCAGTGGTGATCCATGCCACGGTCTGGCCCAGCAGCTGCTCGACACCGCACAGCGCCGCGACCAACAAGGTCAGGCCAACCCGAAGAGTGCTCATAGCAGCCGCACCCATTTGGCCTCGGAGTACGCCCCGGACGAGCTGACCAGGAACAGCATGTAGTAGCCCGGCAGGGCGACGATGGAACGCGGTGCCGTGCCGACCCAGCTAGCCGGCGTCTGATTGGGCAGCTGCACCTGCACGACCCCGGCGGAAGCACCGACGATCGGGATCTCGACGTAGCGCTGGTCCATGTCGGTGTTGTGCGTCGTGCTGCATGGCCGCATCAGCACCACACGCGCAACCGTCGCCCCGCCGCCCGACAACCCGGCGAAGGGGATCGAGTAAGGCACGCCGAAGTTCATCGTCAAGGCACCCGGCCCCGACCATGCGCCGGCGAACGTCGGCCGTGGATGGCCGACCGTCAGATTGCGGGGCACGTAGACCTCCCAGTCGGCGCGACGCAGCGGATTGGTGCCGATCACGGTGCGGATGTCGCCACCTCCCGAGACCATGTTGCCGGACGGCAGCAGCGCTGCCGTGCTGTGGTACATCCGTGTACCCACCTGGCTGGCATCGCGGCGCCAGCCGGACGCACGATCCCACACCTCGGTTGTGGTCTGAGGCTGGGCGTTGCTCGAGTTCTCGAAATAGTAGGCTGCCGATCCACCGATCAGCACGATGTCGCCGCTCGGTGCCAGCACTGCATTGGCGAGCATCCGCGGTCCGCCGGCGAGATTCTGGGGCGGCTGCCACACCGACTGCGGCTGGCCAGCCGGAGGAGTGGTCATTGCGGCGTCGATGCGGATCGAGTTGCCGGACACGCTGGAGGGCGTGGCGGGGGGACCACTCGACGCGGCGCGGCCACCGCCGATGAACATCACCTGGTCCTCGAGGCCGATCAGGTTGCCGACGTTGGGCACCAGCACGCTCGGAGCGCCGACTCGAATGGGGCCAGACGTCAGGAAAGGCGCCCAGGCGCCGGACTGCGGCGTGCCCCAGACACCGCCGGCCAGCAGCAGAGGATCCGTGTCGATCGAAGTCGTGTAGCCGAGGATGCCGGTCGAAAACGTCCGGTTGTTCGACAAAAGATGCAGCGGTGGATACGCCCCGATCTCGATCTGAAAGACCCAGCCAGCCGGAGTGCGGCCTCTCGGTCCATCGAACACCTTGGGTTGCGGCGGAGAGGCTCCGTCCGTAACCCAGTTCATCGTGTTCAAGTCGAACAACTCGTAGGTGTCGCGCGCCCGGTCACTCGCTTGGGGGAGCGCCGTGTCTTCCTGGCCACCCGACACCATGACGTAGCGCGGCGAAACCAAGGTGACGGTCGGATACCAGCGAGGGATCCGCATTGGCAGTGTAGGAGTGTTGTCCAGTGCCAGGTGCGTCCATCCATAGTTCGGCCCCACATCCGCAAACGCCGGATCCCAGATCCCGACATACCGGCTGCCGAGATACCCAGGCAGTGGCAAACCCGCGGGATTGAGGCCCTGCACTGGCAGCAACGGACTGAATGGATACTGCGCATTGCCCCCGGCGATGAACAACCGACCATTTGGAAGCCAACAGTGCCCAGAACAGAACAAGTCGCCATAGAAAAGACCTCCGGGCCCCAACGGAATCTGCACGAATCGATTCTTGAAGCTGGAAGGTACTTCCGGATTGCCGACGGTGTACCGCTGGTACCAAGGCACCCCTGGCGACGGCATTCTCGACTCGCTGTCCCAAGCAATGACGACGTTGGACGTGACCGCATTGTTCGGGTTGGGAATGACGGCCAAGTTCACGGCGCTGAATGATGCTGGCCAGATCTCACCGGCGGGAATCCCCTGCGGGAACGCCCCGGGTAGGTCAGGGTGGTTGTAGGGCGGCAGCCACTGGCCAGTGATCGGCAGCTCGCCGAACTGGCACCGAGTGTCATCAGCGAGCATGCCCGCTAAGGCGAGCAGCGAGCAGCGAGCAGCGAGCAGCGAACGACGCATGGACATGGTAAGGCTCCTTGTTCGGCTACCGGGAGGTGCCAGGTTCCCGAGAACAGGCACGACCGACGGCGCAACAATCGGAGCTACGCCACAACCGGTCAACCCCCCATCCGGCCGCACGATGGTTCGCGACCTGCCGGCGCTACCGAATGCTCCGAGTCGGCGCCAGACTCCCTCACCCCGCGAAACCCGCGCGCGCCGGCAGCGACAGCAGCGCATCGGCGCCGGCATGGCCGGTGCGCATCGCCGCCGCATCCCACCGCAACCGCTGGCCGCGCGCCCCGCGATACGCGACGTTCGCCAGCAGCACCGTCTCGGTCAGCGGCACCGCATACGCGAACGAACACGACGGCTGCGTGCGCGCCAGCATGCAATCGAGCCACTCGCGATAGTGACCCGGCGACGGCGCGATCGACTCCGGCGGACGCTGCCAGGCCGCGACACGTTCCTTCGGCCCGAGCACGTGCTTGTTGTAGTCGCTGATCAGCCAGCCGTCGTCGCCGACGAACAACACACCGTTGCGCCACTCCTGCAGCCCGCGCGCATCGAGCGCGGCGTTCGGCCGATCGTTGCCACCGTGCCAGTGCAGCGACAGCGCCGGGCGCTGGCCACGCGCCGGGAACGCGTATTCGCAGCGCAACCCGCGCGGTGCGCACTCCGAATGCGGCTCCGGCCCATCGGCCTGCAACGATTCCGGCGCGTCGAGCTCGAGCGCCCAGAACGCCAGATCCATGAAGTGACAACCCATGTCCGCCGTGGTGCCACCGCCGAACGCCCAGTAGCGGCGCCAACCCGCCGGGTGGAAGCCCTCGGCATACGGCCGCGGCAACGTCGGCCCGAGCCAGTTGTCCCAATCGAGCTGCGCCGGCGGCTCACCGATCGGGGCCGGCAGCTGGCTCGCCGACCAGTCGGTGCCGTTCACGAACACGATCACGTCGCGCACGGTGCCGACCGCACCACCGCGGATCGCCTCGACGACGCGGCGGTAGTTGGCGTTGGCGTGGATCTGGATGCCCATCTGCGTCACACAGCCGTTGGCGGTCGCGACCTGCAGCAGCTGCCGCGCCTCGGCGATCGTGCGCGTCAGCGGCTTCTCGCCGTACAGATCGAGGCCCTGCTGCAGCGCCAGCAGCATCGGCAGATGGTGCGTGTGGTCCGGCGTGCTGACGACCACGCCGTCGAGTTCGCGACACGCGACCGGATCGCGCAGGATCGTCCGGAAGTCGGTGCATCGCTGCGCCTGCGGGAACTTCTTCGCCGCCGCGTCGAGATGCTGGCGATCGACGTCACAGAGGATCCGGATGTCCTCCTTGGCGACCCCGGCGAGGTTGTCGCCGCCGCGGCCGGCGACGCCGATCACCATCAGGCGCGCCGGCCGCGACGGATCGCGGGGCGGGCGCCGGGGCCCGGAGCCCTGGCACGACGGCAAGCTGAGCGCACCCGCGGTCGCGGCCGCGGCGGTGAGGAACGAGCGGCGGGACGAGGCCATCGGCGCATGATTCGCGTCGATGCATGCAGTTGCCAGCGACTTCGTCGGATCGGTGGGATCGGGCGCGGCCCGCGTCACCGCGTTCGCCAGCCGGATTTCCCCCGACCCGCGGCGCGAAGTTCTGCTACCGTGCGCGCCTCCCGGTGTCTCTGGTCTCGGCGTCAGCGATGGCGCTGGCAGCGGTCATCCCTTGCATCGCCGCCGCGGGACAGAGGTTTTCTGGTTACCAGGTGGTGTGTGCCACCCGGGTTTGTGTCGAGTCCCTGGAGGTCGGGGGCACCGGGTCTCTGCTTCGAATGTCCGCGCCGGACGCTGCTGCGGATCGCCGCCGCTCCGGATCCTGCCGCCGGATCATCGGGCCGCTCTGGTAGTGTCGCCCGCGCTGTGACCTCCGCCGCCCCCGCCAACGTCGAGTTCCCGAGCCCGGCCGCGATCCAACAAGCTCGCACCCGCCTCGGCAAGCTGGTCCGCGAGACCCCGTCCTGGCAATGGCAGGGCCACCGCATCGACGCACGCAAGCCGCCCGGTTCGACGCTGTGGCTCAAGCTCGAAGTGCTGCAGCACACCGGCTCGTTCAAGGTCCGCGGCGCGCTGCTGGCGATGCTGCAGCTCGACGCCGACCAGCGCGCGCGCGGCGTCACCGCCGTCAGCGGCGGCAACCACGCGATGGCGGTCGCGCACGCGGCGCGAGCGCTCGGCACGCACGCGAAGGTGGTGATGCCGGCCACCGCCGATCCGGCCCGCATCGCGGCCTGCCGTGAACTCGGCGCCGAGGTGGTGCTCGAGCCCGACATCGCCACCGCGTTCGCGACCGTGCAGCGCATCGAAGCCGAGGAACGGCGCGCGTTCGTGCATCCGTTCGAGGGCGAGGCGATGGCGCTCGGCAGCGGCACGCTGGCGATGGAGCTGCTGCGCCAGACCGGCCAGCTCGATGCGCTGATCGTCGCCATCGGCGGCGGTGGACTCGCCGGCGGGGTCGCGTGCGCAGTCAAGCAGCTGCAGCCGCGCTGCCGCGTGATCGGCGTCGAGCCGCGGGGCGCCGACTCGATGCACCGCAGCTTCGCCGCCGGCAGCCCGCAGCGTATCGAACGGGTGGCGACGATCGCCGACAGCCTCGGCGCGCCGATGGCGATGCCGTACTCGTACGCGCTGTGCCGGCGCTTCGTCGACGAGCTGGTGCTGGTCGGCGACGACGAACTGTGCCGGGCGATGTGGCTGCTGTTCGCCGATGCCAAGCTGGCGGTCGAACCGGCCGGCGCCGCCAGTGTCGCGGCGATGCTGCAGCTCGGCGATCGTCTGGCCGGCAAGCGCGTCGGCATGATCCTGTGCGGAGCCAACGTCGACCACGGCAAGTTCGCACACTGCCTGCAGCGCGGCGCCCCGGCCTGAGCCACCGCCGGCGGCGAACGCCGGGCGCTCGGACCGGCCGATGCCACCGACCGCTGGTGCCCCGGGCCGACCAGCGGTGCTGCCCGCCATGCCGGCGCGGGACCGGGCCGCGCACGTGATCGCCGGCGCCCGATCGCTAGGATGCTCGCCCCCAACCCAGGGCACGGTGTGCGACCGGACCGAGCCGGTCCGTACGCTGCTGCCTCGACCCCATGGCCGAGCTGTCGCCAGCGCCAACCCTGCCTGCCCCGGCCTCGCCGCGGCGGCTGCACACGATCTACCCGTTCCCGTGCGCGAGCTACGGCATCGCCAGCCTCGCCCTCGAACTGTCCGACGCGATCGAACGCAATCCGTCGTTGCAGCAGCGGTTCGAAGTCACGCAATGGATCACCGACGCGGCCCCCGACTGCCGCCGCAGCAACCAGCGCACCGCCATGTCGCATGCGCTGGCGCGGTTCGCGCTGCGCTTCCGGCGGGGCGAACGCCTGCTCGGTCGCCGCGTCGTGCGCAAGATGATCAAGGCGTGCCGCCCCGGGGATCTGGCGCTGGTGTATCCGGGACTGACTCCTGACGAGAGCGACGCGCTGCGTGCGACCGGCGCGCGCCTGGTGCACGACCCGGTCAACACCGCGTTCCCGAGCTACTGGCAGGCGATGCGCGCCGCCTATGCCGCGGCCGGGATGGCACCGCCGAGCGAAGCACTGCAGCAGCGCACGATCGACGAAGAGCACCGCCGGATCCAACCCGGCGACCTCGCCTTCGTCTGCAGCCCGCAGGTGATGGCGAGTTACGTGCAGTTCGGTTTGCAGCGGAGCCACATGGTGCCGACCACCAACGGCTGGAACCCGGAGCGCTTCCGGCCGGTCAGGCAGCCGCGCCGCCAGCTGACGTTCCTGTTCGTCGGCAGCGGCTGCGTGCGCAAGGGGCTGCCGATGCTGCTGCGGGCGTGGGCGCGGGCCGGGATCGACGGACGCCTGCGCCTCGTCGGCGACGTCGATGCCGAGGTCGCGACCCACTGCAGCGACCTGCTGCGCCTGCCCACCGTCGACGTGTTGCCGTTCACGAAGGACCTGGCCTCGGTCTACGCCGAGGCCTCGGTGTTCGTGTTGCCGAGCTTCGAGGAAGGCAGCCCGTTGGTCAGCTACCTGGCGCTGGCGGCGGGCCTGCCGAGCCTGCTGAGTCCGGCCGCGGCCGGCTGGGTGGTCCGCGACGGCATCGAAGGTGACTACGTGGACCCCGCCGACCTCGAGACGCTGGTGACGAAGCTGCAGCGACTGGCCACCGATCGTCAACGACGCGAGACCATGGGCGCGGCCGCGGCGGCGCGGGCCCAGGAATACACGTGGGACCAGGTCGCGGCGGCGCGCTTCGAGGCGCTCGATCGCCTGCTCACGCAGCTGCCGACCGCGTGAGCGAGGGCCTCACACGGTGACGAGTTCGGGCCGCGTTGCACTCGCCGCGGGCACGGGCGCGGCGGCAGCCAGGATCGCGTCGAGAGCCGTCATCATCTCGCGGCACAGCAGCTGCACGTTCGGCTCGGTGCACATCGTGAAGTGGTTGCCGGGGCAACGCACCACCGTCAGGCCACCGCCGACGTAGGGCTGCCAACCGAGATCGGTGACGAACACGTAGCGCGTGTTCTGCGGCTGCTCCTCGGCGCGGAACAGCCACACCGGCCCCTCGTAGCGGCTCACCTGGTGCTGCTCGAAGGCACGCTCGAACGCGAACTGCACCTCGAAACCGCGCAGGTCCGCCGGCATCACGCCACCGTCCTCGCGCGCCTTCGCGTTGATGCGGGCCGCGGTCCAGCGCTGCCACTTGGTCTGCAGGATGCGCAGCGGATACAGCGGTCCGCGCCGCAGCAACCGCCCGACGTGCAGCAGCCCGCGCGCCAGCTTGCCGCGCTGCGGCAACTGCGGGCACCAGGTGTCGATCATGCCGACGAACGGCACCGCCTCGCCGAGCGCGCGCAACCGCTGCGCCATCTCGAACGCGATCAGACCGCCGCCGCTGTAGCCGCCGAGGTAGTACGGCCCGTGCGGTTGCACCTCGCGCAGTTCGGCGAGATAGGCATCCGCCATCTCGGCGATGCTGCCGTGCGGGGACTGCTTGCCGTCGACGCCGCGCGCCTGCAGCCCGTAGACCGGCTGGTCGTCGCCGAAGTAGTGCGCCAGGTCGCGGAAGCCGAGCACGTTGCCGCCGGCGCCGTGCACCAGGAACAGGTTGGGCCGCTTGCCGCCGGTGCGGATCGGCACCACGAACTGCCCCTTCTTCGCCGCCACCGAGCGCACCGGGGCGCGGCCGGGCTCGGGCAGCTTCAGCTCGCTGCGCACCACCGCCGCCAGCTTGCGCACGGTGCCGGCGCCGAGCAGTGTCGCCAGCTCGAGGTCGAGGCCGAACTCCTTGTGGATGCGCGCGAACAGCCGCACCGCCAGCAGCGAGTGGCCGCCGAGTTCGAAGAAGTCCTGGTCGAGGCCCGGGTGCTCGACGCCGAGCAGTTCGTGGAACGTCATGGCGAGCTTCTGCTCGACCTCGTCGCGCGGCCCGTCGCCGGTCGCGGCCGCGACGGTCGGATCCGCACCGGCGGCACCCGGCGACGGTCGCGCCGCTTCGGGCGGCAGCGACAACCACGCCGCCACCGCCGCCACGTCGAGCGAACTCACGACCACCTGGCTGGCCTCGCTGCGCAGCGCGCGTTCGAGCCCGGCCATGCCCTCGGGAGCGGTGATGCCACGCGCCAGGATCGCGCGCAGGCGCGGCACCGGGCCCGTCGCCGGCTGACGTGGCGCCGGTGCCGGCGCCGGCGGCCGCGCCACGGGGGCAGTGCCGCCGAACGCGCCGCGCACGCCGTACAACTGCAGCCCCAGCAACTCGACCAGCACCACGCCGGAGCGTGTGGTCACGGTGACGTCGAGCGTGCCCAGCCGCGCCCGTTCGTCGTTGGCGACCAGGCGCACGTGACTGATGACCTCGGCCGACAGGCGGCCGTGCACGCGGAGCTCGCCGATGCCGACCGGCACGAACAGCGCGTCGGGAGCCGTCGCCGACAGCAGCCGGATGCCGCAGCCGAACGCCATGTCCACCAGCGCCGGGTGCAGTCGGTGCTGCTCGAGATCGGCGGCGAACGCGTCCGGCAGCCGCAGTTCGCCGAGCGCCTGCGTGGCATCGGTGCGCACCGCCTGCACACACTGCCAGCGCGGCCCGAACGCGACGTGCCGGTCCTGGTCGCTGGTCGCCGGCGCCGGCCGCAGGCAGCTGCACGGCACCACCAGCTCGGGACGCAGTTCCGCGGTGGCGCTGCACCGCTGCCCACGTGCGCGGGCGTGGGTGACACGCTCGTGCTCGGCCCCACCCGCCGGCGCGCTGGCGACCACCACTTCGTGGCCGCCGCCGTGCGACGTCACCGTCACGAATACCGTGCGTTCGGCGCCGGCCTGGCAGACCAATGGCGACAGGAACTCGACCCCGTGCAGCGCCACCTGCGGCGTGCCCTCGACCACCTGCAGCGCCGCCGTCATCAGTTCGAGGTGACCGGTGCCGGGCAGCACCGGATCGCCACCGCGCACCGCGTGTTCGGCGAGCTGCCAATCGCGCGTGCCGGACCACGACCGCGCGAACTCGACGCCGGTCGCGAGCGCGCTGCGGGTGCCGAGCCAGCTCGGCGCCGGCAACTGCAGCTGCGGGCCCGCGGCCAGCATGCCGGCGTCCTGCCACATGCCCCAGTCGACCGCCAGCGTGCGGCCCGGCCGGGCCGCCTGGCGCCAGTGCGCGAACGCATCCAGCGCCGCATTGGCCGCCGCGTAGTCGCACTGGCCGGGAACGCCGGCGAGGCCACTGGTCGACGCGAACACCACGAACAGGTCGAGCGCCGCGTCGGCGGTGGCCGCATCGAGCGCGGCGGCGGCGCCGAGCTTCGGCGCCAGCATGCGTTCGCTCTGCACCGGCTGACGGATCTGGATCGGCCCGTCGTCGAGCACGCCGGCCGCGTGCACGATGCCGTGCAGTGCCCCGAAGCGCTGCCGCGCCGTGCCGACCGCGAGCCGCGCCCCGTCGGCGGTGGCGACATCGGCCGCGACCACTTCGACCTCGGCGCCACGCGCCTCGAGTTCCCGCAGCTTGCTGATCACGGCCGCGGTGCGATCGCCATGGCGCAGCTGCAACCACTCGTCCCAGCACGCCCGCGGCGGCAGACCGCGCCGACCGACCAGCACCAGCCGCGCGCGCACCGCGGTGGCGAGGTGTTCGGCGACCGCGAGGCCGATGCCGCCGAGCCCGCCGGTCAGCAGATACACGCCCTGCTGCCGCCACGGCGAGGTTTCGTTCGTCGCCGGCGCCGGCAGCGCCACCAGCTCCTGCACGAAGCGCCGGCCACCGCGCAGCGCGATGCCGAGCGGCTGGTCGCCGGCCTCGGCTTCGCGGCACAACGCCGCCGCGAGCTCGGAAGGTGCACTCAGGGCCGCCGTGTCGACATCGACGCAACGCGTGCGAACGTCCGGATACTCGCGCGGCACCACGCGCAGGAACCCCGCCACCGCCGCCTGCCCGGGCGCCGCGATCGCCTCGCCGGCGACCCGCACCGCACCGTGCGTCAGGCCCAACACGCGCAGACCGTTCGCCAGATCGGCGCGCCCGAGCGCTTGCCACAGCGCCAGCAGCGACTGCACCAGCGACAGCGCCTCACCTCGATCGAGGGCGGCCGCGAACAGCACCCGCTGCGGCCGGAAGCCGCCGGCCACCCCCTGCTGCAGCGTGCGCTCGACCGACGCGAGATCGCCGGCGGGCAACCGCAGCGCCCGGCCGCCGTGCTGCTGCACGTGGGCCACGAACGCGGTCGCGAACGCACCGTCGCCGACCACCAGCCACTGCCCGGCCGGCCCGGCCCCACCCGCCGCGAGTTCCTGCGCGCGCCAGTGCGGCTGTTGCAGCCACTGCGCGGCCGGCAAGCGCACCGGCGGTTGCGGCTGCGCGCTGCGCACGACGCCGTCCTGCACCGACGCGCTGCCGGGCTCGATCCAGTGCCGCTGGCGCTGGAACGCGTAGGTCGGCAGCGGCACGCGCCGGCGGTGTTCGACGCCGTGGAACGCGTTCCAGTCGATCGGCACGCCGAGCTGCCAGAGTCGCCCGACCGCCTCGAGCATCACCACGTCGGCGGCCTTCTGGTCCTTCGGGTGCGGCAACGACACCAGCGTCGCACTCTTCGCCGCGCGTTCGTGCATGCGCGCCAGCGAGGCGAGCGCCTTGCCCGGGCCGATCTCGACGAACACGCGGTCGCCGGTGGCCAGCAGCGTCGCGATGCCGTCCTGGAACCGCACCGTCGAGCGCAGGTGCTCGACCCAGTAGTCGGGGTCGGCCGCGCGCTGCGGATCGATCCAGTCGCCGGTGACGTTCGACACCCACGGCTGCTTGGCCGGCTGCAGCCGCAGCGCGCGCAGGCCCTGGCGGAAGCGTTCGAGGATCGGATCGAGCAGATGGCTGTGCGCCGCCACCGGGATGTGCAGCCGCTGGCAGTCGACGCCGCGCGTGCGCAGCTCGGCCTCGGTGCGTTCGATCGCGGCCGGCGTGCCGGCCAGCACCGACAGCTGCGGCGCGTTGGCGGCGGCGATCGACAGCTCGCCGCCGCCGAGCTGCAGCGCCTCGGCGAGCGGCAGCGCCACGGTCAGCATCGCGCCGGGTCCCAGCTGCTCGAACAGCTCGCCGCGCAGCAGCACCACCTGCATGCCCTGCTGCGGCGTGAAGGTGCCGTTCAGCGTCGCGGCGACGTACTCGCCCATGCTGTGGCCCAGCATGGCGTCGGCGACCACGCCGAACGACAGCAGCGTGCGGGCCAGCGCGTACTCGACCAGGAACAGCGCCGGCAGCGCCAACGACGGCTGCTCGAGTTCGCTGCCGTGCTCGGCCGTGGCCCTGCCGCCGAACAGCAGTTCGCGCACCGCGGTCGCGCGAGCGGTCGGCAGCGCGCGCAGGCACTCGTCGGCGGCGGCGCGGAACACCGGCTCGTGCTCGTAGAGGCCGCGCGCCATGCCCGGATACTGCGCTCCACCACCGGGGAACAGGAACACGACCTTCGGCGCCCGCTCCGTCGCCTTCTTCAGCTGCGCGCCGAACGCGCCGTCGAGCAGTTGCGCGGCGAGACCCGCGCCGTCGGCGCCGACCACGAACCCGCGCACGGCGAAGTCGCGGCGGCCGGTCTGCAGCGTCCACGCGACGTCGGCGAGTTCGGCCGCCGGGTTGGCCACCAGCCAGTTGCCGAGCGCCCTGGCGTTGTCGACCGCGGCGGCCTCGACCTTGCCGCGGATCGGCAGCAAATGGCAACGACGCGGATACGGTGCGTTCGCCGCCGGCGCCGCGACCTCGGCCTCGCCGACCAGCACGTGCGCATTGGTGCCACCGACGCCGAGCGCGCTCACCCCGGCGAGCCGCGCGCCACCGGCCGGCCGCGGCCACGGCCGCCGCTCGGCGACCACGTGGAACGGCGAGCTCGGGAAGTCGATCAGCGGGTTGCTGCGGCGGTAGTTCAGGCTCGCCGGCAGTTCGCCGTGCTGCAGCGCCAGCACGACCTTCAGGAACCCCGCCACACCGGCCGCGGTGTCGAGGTGACCGATGTTGGTCTTCACCGAGCCGATGCCGCAGAAGCCGCGTTCGTCGGTGCTGGCGCGGAATGCCTGCGTCAGCGCCTCGATCTCGATCGGATCGCCGACCGAGGTGCCGGTGCCGTGGGCCTCCACGTACTGCACGCGGTCGGCCGACGTGTCGGCGAGCGCCAGCGCCTCGGCGACCACTTCGGCATAACCGTCGACGCTCGGCGCCAGGTAGCTGACCTTGCGCGCGCCGTCGTTGTTGATCGCCGAACCCTTGACCACCGCGTGGATGTGGTCGCCGGCCTCGATCGCGTCCTGCAGCCGCCGCAGCACGACGACGCCGGCCCCGCTGCCGAAGATGGTGCCCTTGCTGTCGGCGTCGAAGGTGCGGCAGTGGCCGTCGGACGACAACACCTCGCCGTCCTTGAACAGGTAGCCGCGATCCTGCGGCACCAGGATCGTGACGCCGCCGGCCAACGCCATGTCGCACTCGCCGGCGAGCAGACTCTGCGCGGCGGCGTGGATCGCGACCAGCGACGTCGAACACGCGGTCAGCACGTTGACGCTCGGCCCGCGCAGGTCGAACTGGTAGCTGGTCCGCGTCGCCAGGAAGTCCTTGTCGTTGCCGGTGTGACGGATCAGGAACATGCCGATCTGCCGGACCAGGTCCGGATTGGTCAGCACGTTGTGCAGCAGGTAGGTGTTCATGCCGCAACCGGCCCAGACGCCGATGCGGCCGCCGAAGCGGTCCGGCACGTGGCCGGCGTGCTCGAACGCCTCGTGGCAGACCTCGAGCCAGACCCGGTGTTGCGGGTCGAACAGCGCCGCATCGCGCGGCGACATGCCGAAGAAGCCGGCGTCGAACCGATCGATGCCGTCGAGCAGCATCGCCGCCTTCACGTAGTCCGGATCGGCCAGCAGCTCGGGCGGCACGCCGCGCGCCGCCAGTTGCTCGTCGTCGAGCTCGACCCGGGCCTCGCGGCTGTCGCGCAACAAGCGCCAGAAGGCCTCGAGGTCGGGGGCGCCGGGAAACCGGCACGCCATGCCGACCACGGCGATGTCCGTGTCTGCCATGTACGGGTGGGGAAGTCGCGGTCGTATCGGCCGGCGGGGCAGACGCTACGGAGCGAGCGGGGAGAATGCGATGGCAACGGTCGCTGCGACGCGACCAGGCCGCGGCGCACGATCCCGCGAACCTCGACCGCTGGCGGGACTAGCACCGTCGATGGACGCTGCCGCACCCACCGCCGACGCCAACGCAGGGACGCGGTCGCCGCGCACCGCCACGGCGGTCTTGCTGCTGGCGGCGCTGGTCGCGGTGGTCTACTGGCCGGCGCTGGCGGGAGAAGCGGTCTACGACGACCGCCAGAACTTCCTGACCAACGGCCCGCTGCGCGACGGCGACCTCTGGACCGTGTGCACCAGCCCGTTCTACCGCGACGAGCTCGGCTACTGGCGGCCGCTGGCGTCGCTGGCGATGACCATCGGCCACCGGGCCGCGGGCCTCGCTGGCGTGCACGCTCTGGCGCTGCTGTTGCACGTGTTGGCCGCCGCGGCGGCGTTCCGCATCGCCGCGCACCTGCTCGCCGACCGCCGGGCCGCGCTGGCGACCGCGATGTTGTTCGCCCTGCATCCGGTGCACGTCGAGTCGGTCGCCTGGGCCTCGGCACTGTCGCATCCGCTCGGCGCGTGGTGCGCACTGCAGGCGCTCGCCAGCGGCCTGCACTGGCGCGACCGCCGACCGCACTCCGTGCCGTGGCGCCCTGCGGCCTGGTTCGCGGCGGCCCTGATGGCGCAGGAGAACTGCCTGCTCACTGCGCCGCTGCTGCTGCTGGGGCTGCGGGTGTCGGATGGCCGGCCGCGAACCGGGCCGGCGCCACGGCTGCGCACCCTCGCTGGCCTGCTGATCGTGGTGGTGTGCGCGTGGTTGTCGATGCGCCTGCTCGTGCTCGAGCGCCCGTTCGGCGGCGTCGACACCGCGCGCTGCGGGCCGCTGCCGCCGATCTCGGTGAGCGCGCTGGCCGAAATGGTCGGGCGACCGCTGACCTTGCTGGCGGTGCCGCACCCGCTGCTGCCGTTCCAGTCGCTGCACGACGAACCGGGCCGTGACGCCGCGCTGCGCTACAGCTGGCCACTCGCGACGCTGGCGATCGCCGTGGCCGCCGCCTGGACGTGGCGCCGTGGCTCGTCGACGCTGCGCGTCGCGCTCCTGCTGCTGGTGGTGCCGTTGTTGCTGCCCGCGGCCTGCTACCGTTCGCTGGGCGAGTTCCCGCTGGCCGAACGCTATCTGTACGTGCCGGCGCTCGGCTTCGCGCTGGCGCTGGTCGAAGTCGCGCGTCACCACCGGCGCCTGTTGCTGCTGCCGGCCGCGGCCTGGGCGCTGATCGACCTCGGGCAGGTGCCGGTCTGGCGCGACCCGGATCGCCTGTTCGCGCATGCGCTGCAGCACGCCGGCACCGACCCGCGCCTGCACGTGATGGCCGGCAACCGCGCGCTCGAACTGGCCGCCGCCGGCGCGCCCGGGGCGATCGAGCGGGCCCGCCGCAGCCACCAGCGAGCGCTGGCCATGCTGGCCGAACGGGGCCCGGACGTCTCGCGGCGGCAGCTCGCCGCCGCGCACGTGGGCATGGCCTGGTGCGAACTGCTGGCGGCCGAACCGCACGATCGCCTCGATGCGGACCGGCTCGCCGCGCAATTCCTCGCCGCGCTGGATCAGGACCAACGGCTGCCCGGTGGCTGGGTCGGCTACGGCGTCGCACTCGCGATCGGCCGGCGGTTCGAGGCCGCCGAGGCCGCCTTCCGGCACGCGCTCGAACTCGACCACCGCTGCCCCGAGGCGTGGTTCAACCTCGGCTACCTGCAGTTCGAGACCGGTCGCCGTGCGGAGGCCCGTCACAACCTGCGGCAGGCGCTGCGCTGCGACCCGGGCTTGCTGGCGGCCACCGACCTGTTGCAGCAACTGCAGCACCGCGACGCGCAGGCTGCACTGCCGCCGCGGTAGCATCCGCGCCGCCGCGGTCACACCGACCGGCAGCGCTCCGGAACCCTCGCCATGCACCAGCTCTCTCTGCCTCGGATCGGCGTCACCGCCCTGTCGTTGCTCACCGGCATCGGGGCGCAGATCGTGCCCAAGGTGCCGAAGATCCCGTTCCCGACCAAGAACGCGGAGACGCCGGCGCCGCCGGCGGACCAGCCACCGGCAGCGCCGCAACCGGGCGCCGTCGAGGGTGGCGTCGGCATCGCGTTCCAAGCCGATCCGCAAGGCAACCTGGTGATCGCCCAGCTCGCGCCCGGCGGCGCCGCCGAACGGGCCAAGGTGCCCACCGGTGCCGTGCTGCGCGCCGTCGACGGCAAGCGCACCGCCGGGCTCACCATCGAGCAGGTGCGCGCCCTGTGCATCGGGCCGGTCGACTCGATGGTGACGCTGACCGTCGAGACGCCGCGCGAGGTGATCGACTTCGTGCTGCAGCGGCGCCCGCTCGCGAGCGCCGCGGGACCGGGGCCACAACCGACGGCTCCGGCCGCGAACGGCGAGTTCCCGGCCTGGCTGCGTCCGGGCGCCCGCGCGACCTACTTCTCGGGTCAGGCGACGATGCCCGGCGTGTCGACGCAGCTGATCCCCGACGAGAGCGGCTTCGGCTGGCGCGACGGCAACGGCCGCACCTATCGCGAGGAAGACGTGCCGAGCACCGGCGGCGGTGGGCTCACGCAGTACGACTTCGTGCACGTCGCCGCCGACTGCATCGCGGCGATGCAGACGATCCACGTCTACACCGACGCCGCGCTGCGCAACACGACGCTGACCAGCACGCAGGCGCAGGTCGGCGACCGCAACGGCCTGACCGATCTCTGGGTGCCGCCGGCGAAGTTGCGCGCGATGCTGCAGCAGGAGACGCCCGGCTACCGCGTGCGCCGCGTCAAGTATCCGCTCGAGGGCCGCACCTACGATGCATTGGTGCAGCAGGTCAAGAGCGACAGTTCGTGGCAACGCTACACCTACGACCTCGACACCGGCCTGCTGCTGGTGTTCTCGGCGAGTTCGACCGGCGCCCCGGTGCTGACCCGCGAAGGCAACCAACTGCAGCAGGGCGCCGGCGGCACGACGATCACGTCGGTGGTGTTGCGCAACCTGCGCCAGGTCACGCTGCCGTGGACCGGGCAAGGCGCCGCCACGTGGCTGCAGCCCGGCAAGTCGCTCGAGTATCGCGGCACCTACAGCAACAGCCTGGCGGCCGGCACGATGGCGCCGTGGGGACTGGTGATCGCGGCCACCGTCGAACAGCGGCTCGGCGATTGCGCGCTGACCAAGCTGGTGACGCGCATCGACTACGGCACCGGTCAGCCGCAGGACTCGACGTCGATGGCGGCCTACGGGCCGGGCTCGTTCGGCCATCTGGCGATCGACCCGAAGCGCCTCGCCGAGCTGCAGCTCGGCCAGGTGTTCGATCGCGATCCGCTGACCGGACGGCAGCTCGCGTGTGCGGCCAGCGACGGGCGCACCGTGACGCTGGTCGAGCAGGGGCCGATGGACCTGCAGAAGTACACCTACGATCGGCAGAGCGGTGTGCTGATCGTGTTCGCGCAGCAGCAGCAGCAGGGCCCGGCGGTGATCAGCATCGACACGCGGCTGCAGCAGCGCTGACGAGCGGGGGCGATCGCTCAGGCCCCGGTGTCGCGGCGCCGCCCGGCGCCAGCGGCCGCGAACGCCGGCGACGGCGGCCAGGCGGTCACCACTGCCTCGCCGTCCAGCGCCAGCTGCCCGCGCCACGAACGCGGCACCAGGCTGTCCGGCAACGCCAGCACCAGCGCGACCGCGAGGCCGAGCACCAACCACCAGCTGCACAGCTCGTCGACGATCAGGCCCGGCCCTTCGCCGCACCACGGCACCAGCCACGAGCGCCACGTCATGCTCCACAACAGCACCATCGTGACGACCAGCAGCGACCCGGCCCAACGCCGCGAGCGCCGCGTGCCATGCTGCGTCCAGTGCACCAGCTGCGGCAGCGTCAACAGCAGGAACACCAGCCGGTAGTCGAAGTTGCTGCCGAGGCAGAAGCTGCCGATGTGCACCCCCGCGCCACAGCGGAACGCAGCCAGCGCGGCCGGGGACGGTGTCGACGCGAGCCGCATGCGCGCGCGCCGACGCAGCCCGGAGAGCACGGCCGCCACCAGCACGCCGATCGACGCGAGCAACAGCGGCAGCGCCGGCAGACCGCGCCCGGCCAGCGACGTCGTGATCTGGTCGATGCCGTAGCTGATGCGGTTCCAGTGGTAGGTGCCGGCGCGAATCAACGGCAGGTCGGCGCGCGTCCACCACACCCACACCGCGAACAGCGCCGCGGTGACGCCGGCGAGGCGCAGCGTGCGGCGCGGACCGCTGACCAGGTGGCCCGGCAGCGCGAAGATCGGGAACAGCTTCAGCAGCCCGGCCGACAGCAGACAGCCGGCCGCCCAACGCGGATGGCGCGTCACCAGCCACGCGCCGATCGCCACCAGCCCGAACACCGGCAGGTCGTTGTTGGCGCGTTCGACGCCGAGCCACACCACCGGCGAGAACAGGGCCGCGATCAGCAGCGCGACGGTCCGCGGCGTGCGCGCCAGCGGCAGCAGCGTCAGCAGACCGAGGCCGAACACGAACTCGAACGCCAGCGCCAGCCAGTCGGTGTGCTGCGGGCCGAGCCCGAGGTGCGCCAGCAGCAGCCACGTGCGCGGGTAGTTCATCGGCCGGCCGAGGTGATCGCCGGGGTTGTGGACCAGCGGGTCGAAGCCTTGCGCGAGGCTCACCGACGCGCCCGAGATCGTGCGCGCGTCGGCGAAGCGCGGCTCCATGATCGGGATGCCGAGCCGCGCCAGTTCCGGCAGGTGGTGGCCGACCACGAGCCACGCAGCCACCACAGCGAAAACGAACAACGCCGCACCGAACGTGATTCGGCAGCGGACTGCGTGACGGTCGGACGAGGCTGGGCGCGGTGCGGACATCGCGAGCTGGGCACCAGCATCGAACCCGGCGTGAGCTGCGCGGCAACGCCGAACCAAGCTTCGCCACGCACCGAGAATGTCGCGGTGGACGGGCGCCGCTCGTCATGCAATCTGTCGATCGGCACGTCGCGTGGCAACGGATCGCCCGGACGTCACCACCAGGACACCATCCCTCGGGCTCGGCGTGCAGGGTGGGGCGAGGCGCACCGCGGGCACGGCGCTCACTTCCTCCGCAGCACCCGCACGCGATGCGCTTCGCTGTCGCCGAGGTACACCGCGCCGTCCAGGTCGACGAAGATGCCGTGCAGGCGGGCCATCCGGCATTGCCGCGGATCCGTCTGCGCACCATCGCCTCGCTCGCCGGTGCCGGCCATCAGCAGCAGCTTGCCGGTCGTGGCCTCGACCATGCGCACGCTGTGGCTCTCGGTGTCGGCGAGCCACGCGTTGCCGGCGGCGTCCATGGCGATGCCCTTCGGGCCGGAGAGCGTGGCGAGCGGCGCGGGACCGCCATTGCCGGTGAACCCTTGTTCGGCCGTGCCGGCGACGTGGTGGATCCTGCCGTCCGCGGTGATCTTGCGGATGCGTTGCCCGCCGCACTCGCAAAACCACAGCGCGCCGTCCGGGCCGCGCACGACGCCGAACGGTTCGTCGAGCTGCGCCAGCGTGGCGGGGCCGCCATCGCCGGAGAACCCGGCGACGCCGGTGCCCGCGACGGTCTCGAGGATCCACTCGTCGGTGCCGCCGGAAGGCGCCGAGCATGCGAGAAGGACGGCGAGAGGGAGCAGGATCTTCATGGTCCTTGGCGCCAGTGGCCAGCGCGGCATGGTCGGTGGCTCGCGGCGACCGGTCAACGATGCTGGGGCGAGCCGTTCACAGGATCCGGATGTCGATCGTGTTCGAGTAGGAGACCGTGCCGAAGCACGGGCCACTCTGCTGCGTGAAGCCCTGGATCGACCACAGGCTGCCGACGATGCTGACGTCGAGGGGCACCGGGATCGTCGCGGTCGGCCCCGGGATCACGGTGCCACTGACCCCGATGCCGCACGGACAGATGCCGGTGAGTGGCATCCAGGTCGGCCGGCCGAACAAGAAGCCGACCATCGGGAAGGTGGTCAGCAGGTTCACCTGGATCGTGTTGCCGATCGCCGGGGGCACGCTGTTGTGCTGGATCGGCAGCAGCGAGCCGCACGCGGTGGCTACCGTCGTGTAGCCCTGGGCCGGCGAATAGCCGCGGTAGCCGACCAGTTCGATGCGCGTCTGCGCGCCGGTGACGTGGGCGGTCGCGATGGCGAACGGGGTGATCTGGTCGGTGCGGCGCGACAGGTACTCGGAAGCCACACCAACCGCCGTCGTCCCCAGAGTGCCGCTGGTCACGAAGTCGTCGTGGCTGGTGAACGCACCCGAGGTCGGATCCGCGGCGAGCAGGACTCCGCGCACGCCGCTGCCTTCCATCTTCACCGCCAGCGTGCGCACGCCGTCGGTCTCCAACCCCATGTCGAGCCCAGGAGCCCCCCATCCGGGTGCGAGGGACTCCAAGGAGTTCGCGGGACCGACGGTGCCATCGGCAGTTATTTGGTGCACGAAGACCCGCGACGGACTGCCGCGTTGGTAGGCCACCGTGTATGCGCCCTGCAGATCGGGCGAACTGACGCGCAGGCCGTTGTCGATCACGGCGTGCCAGTCGGGGGTGACGGCGACCGGGAACGACGTGGCACCGCCTCCGACCGGAATCAGGTTGCCGTAGAAATCGAGGAACGCGGCGCTGTGGCGATACGAAACCGTCATGGCATCGACCGCGACCCGCTCGGTCCAGCCGAGCAACCAACGACCCTCGCGGTTGCTCTTGCTGATTGCCACCTCGCTCACGGAGCCACCGGTGGACAAGGTCCGGATCGGACCTACCACCCAGTTGTCATCGATCGTGCAGAACCGGACCCCGGTTAGATCCCACCAAGCCACGACGCTGACCGCGGCCTCGGCGCCCACATACGGATCCGCGCCGACGACCGGCCCGTCGAACAACGCCAGCAGGGAGGTTGAAGCGATCGGTTGCAGGTAGTACCAGGCCAGCATGGGTCCGATGACCGGCACCCGGCGCACCACGATGCCCTTGCTCCAGGAGGGATGGTGGACCACGTTGCTGACGACGATCCACTCGGCATGCTTGGCGCGGTAGGCCACCGCCGGGCGTTCCCAGTTCGCCGTCGAGATGTCGATCGCACGCAACGAGCCGACCGCGGTCCACGAGGTGTCGAACATGCGGCCGAAGATGTCGCTGTCGTCGGCGGCGGTCCGCCGGTGCCAGACGACCAACCAACGGCCGTTGACGGGGTCGAACGACACGTCGGGATGGTCGAAACCCCGCAAGAGGGAGAACGAAGAGGATGCCGTCCAGGCGCTGACCGCGACCGCCGACACCAGCGGATCGACGACCAGCGGCAACTGCGCCGCCGCCACGAAGTCGGCCGGCACCACGATCTGCAGCGCGCCATCGGTCCAGGTGCTCGGCAGCGCGCGGCGGCGCCCCGAACCATCGAACGCGACCGCGGCGCCGTAGTGCACGCCGTGCCGTTCGGCGCCGAACTGCACGCAGTCGCGCTGCGGCTGCACCGGTAACTCCGTCGCCACCCCGATGCGGATCACCAGTTCGCCGCGCGCCGGCAGTGCGTCGAAGTGGAAGCTCTGCTCGACCCCCTCGGCGCGCAGGTCGAGCCGTTCGCGCAGCGACTGGTGATCGAGCGTGCAGGTGGTGCCGTCGTCGGCTCGCTTCTCGGTCGCGAGCGGCAACTCGAGCGCGCCGATGGTCACGCGCTGCAGGCGCAGCTGCACCGGCACCAGCGGCAGGTCGGGCCCGGGCAACGCATGGAACTGCAGCCCCTCGGCGGTCACGCGCGCCTTGTAGCGTTCGCCGAGCGCCCACGTCGTGTCCGGGGTCGGGGCATCGACCAGCAGCCCGGGCAGGTCGGTCGCCAGATCAGCCGCCACCTCGACCGGCAGCGTCGCGCCCGCGTCGGTGGTGCGCAGCGGTGGCTGCAGACCACCCGGGGCCTGGGCCAGGACCGAGGAGACCAGAACGGGACACAGCACCGCGGCAAGGAGTCGCATGACTCAGGGAATGCCGACGCGGCGCCGGGCGAACGAGAATTCCGGTCGCTGTGGCGCGGCGGGTCAGCGGCGCTGCGGCACCACGAGCCGGACCGGCGACTCCTGTTCGACGCGCACGGCGAACTCGAGCCCATGGCTGATGCCGGCGGGCCCGCGCAGTTCGGCGCGCAGCGCCTCGAGCGGCAGCGTGCAACGGAACGGATCGCCGAGGCCGACCTTCTGCGGCAACAGGCGGGCACCCTTGCGCTGCACGTTCTGGCTCCAGAGCACGACGCCGTCGGCGCGGAGCACGAGGAACTCGAGCGGGACGTCCTCGGGGATGGCCTCGGGGTCGCCGAGGACCAGATGGCAGTGTCGGCCGAGCGACGTCGTCACCGTGCATTCGGTCGCGGCCTCGGGGCGCAGCTCGACGTCGAACGCTTCGAACAGCAGTTCGTCCTGACCGACCCGCTCCACGCGGCAGCGCCCGGCCGGCAGACCGCGCATCACGACGGTGCCGTCGGCGTCGGCTTCGATGACGCGATCGTAGATGCTCTCGCCGACGCTGTTGAACAGCTGCGGGATCGGCGCGCGCTCGCGCCATGGCGAACCGTCGGGGCGCAGGAATCGCAGCCGCAGCTCGCAGCCCGTCGTGAGCGCGACGTCGCCGAGGTCGAGCTGCTGACCGGCCGACAGTTCGACCGGTCGCCGCAGCACCACGTGGCCGGGCGCCGCGATGTGCAGCTGGTGGGGCCCGGCGTCGAGACCGGCAGCCGCGAACGTTGCTTCGCCGAGCGACGAAGGTGGTTCGTCGTCGACGGAGACGACGGCCTCGGCCACCGGCAGGCCACGCGGATCGACGACACGGCCGCGCAGGCTCGCATTCGGCACACATTCGGCCGGCACCGGGATCACCCAGGGGCTCGGCTCGGTGCCAGTGCGACGCAGCTCGAAGCGGCCGCTCGTGGTGCCGTGGAACGCGCGTTCAAAACTGAGCGTGCCGGCGGCAGCACCGACCCCATGTTCGCGCTGGCCGGCGACCGCGGTCGGATCCGCCTCGACCGCCGGCGCGCCACCGTTCGCGTCATCCGCCGGCAGCGGCTCGCCGCGGCGACGCCGTTCGCGCCGCAGCAGGTTGCGCGCTTCGCCGGCCAGGATGCCCGCGAGCCACGGCCCCACCGGCTGCCGCGCATCGAACGCGGCGTGCTTCTGCATCGCGATGACGAACGTCGCCTGCAGCGCGTCCTCGGCGTCGTGCGCGCTGCCGCACAGGTGCAGCGCCAGCGCCAACAGCCGCGGCGCCACCAGATCGAACGTCCGCCCGAGCGCGTCCAGGTCGCCGGTTCGGCGATAGCTCAGGAAGGCTTCGGTCGCGGGGTCCATCGGCGCCAGTGTCGTCGCGAACGCGCCGCAGCGTCACTGCGATTTGCAGCTCGCGAACTACTTGCCGCCCGCGGCCTTCTCCGGCTGCGGCTTCGCATCGACCTCGCTGCCGCGACCGAGCACCGGCAACAGCAGAGTCGCGATGCCGGCGACCGCGTCGTGCACGGGGCCGAAGTCCACCTGCACCACCGCATCGGTGGCATCACGCACGGCGGCGGCGCGCGCGAGCAATGGCTGGATCCGCTGCATGCGCGCATCCTCGCGCATCTTGGCGACCCGGCTGTCGAGCGCCCGCTGACTGACTGCTACCCCGTCGCCGTCCTTGGCATGACGCAGCACGACGCGGACCTCCAGATGCGGCTCCGCGGCCTCGCCAGCGACCAGGATCTGCGCGCTCAGATGCGTCGGCAGCTCGCTCGCCGGCCACGCCGACAACTCGGCGCCCAGCACCTGGACCAGGAAGCGATCCCGGGCCGCCTCGGCGGCGAGATCGAGCACGATCCAGCCGAGCCGCCGCTCGCGCCCGCTCAGCAGCGACTGCAGGTCCGGCGGCATCGCCGTGGCCCGCTGCTTGCCGCGCAGCACCGGCTCGACGCAGTCCGCTTGCCCGTGCACGAGGAGGCCGGGGTTCACCTTGACGAACAGTTCCTCACCGCGCGTCCGTGGCCGGCGCCGGACCTCGAAGCTCTCGATGCGCTCGGCTTGCCAAGGGGCGCCAAGATAGGACTCGGGCACGGCGAGTTCGCGGTTGCCCTCCCACACCAACACCTGTTGGCCACCGAGCGGCCCGGCGCCCGTGGGCTGCCGCAGGCTGACGCCGAAGCGATCGAGCCCGACCAGCGGGAAGCCGAGTTCCTTCTCGATGCGCTTCAGCACCGGGCCGAGCACCGAGGTCTCGAGCTCGGTCCAGACGCCGAGCTCGCGCACCGCGGCGAGGTCGATCGCGATGCGGGTCTGCGTGTCGGGGATCACGAAGTCCGCTCCCGACAGCTGCTGCGCCCGCAACGGCGTCAGCGACATCGACAACACGCAGACCGGCAACACGATCGAACGAAGCATCGTCATCAAGGCTCCGAGGGCATGGATCCGGCGCGCATGCTAGCGCCACCCCGGTGGCCTTGACGACGAACTCGCCGTGGCAACACTGGGCGCATGGAACCGATTGGGATGCTGCTCGCGGTGGTCGCCATCGTCGTCGTGTTCCGGCTGATGGCCGGCTCGATGGACGGCGACCGCATCGAGAGCTACGTGCGGGAACGCGGCGGCACGCTGCGTTCGAAGTCGTGGGCACCGTTCGGCAAGGGCTGGCTCGGCGAGAAGAACGACCGCATCTACGAGATCGAGTACGAAACCGGCGATGGCGAGATCCGCCGGGCGACCGTGAAGACGAGCATGCTCAGCGGCGTCTACTTCACCGACGACCGGCCGGTCGGCCGCGACGACAAGTCACGGACCGACCTCGCCCCCACCGAGGAAGCGGCGGCGCTGCGAGCGGAGAATGCGCGCCTGAAGGCCGAGCTGGACCGGCTCTCCGACCGCCGCCGCTGAGCCGGCCCCGGCTCACCGCCGTTGGGCACTACCACTGACGAACAACTCGTCGAACGAAGTCCGCGCATCCGCCTTGGTCCACAGCCCGACCCCACCTTCGCCGGCGATCGTCGCGTCGCGCGCCGACAGCAGCTCGACCCCGTTCATCCAACAGCTGATGCGATCGCCGAGGTGCTGCACCTCGAGCCGGTGCCAGACGCCGGCCGCACCGTCGACCAGCGCCGTCGCCAGCTGACGCCGCACGCCATCCTTGACCACGTAGACGCGGTAGTTCGACTCGAGCGGGTTGAAGCGGCACACGTAGTAGTTGTTCGCATCCTGCACGCGCCACATCGGCCCGCCACCCTGATCGACGGCGCCGTCGTCGGCGCGCACCGCGACCTCGATCCGACCGTCGGTGAAGCGCACCCGATCGGTCCAGAACAGGTTGAAGCGATCGTCGGCGCCGTGGTTCTGCGCCTGCAGCGAGAGAACGTTCGGCGCCGAGATCGCGCCGTCATCCGCGTGCGCCGCCCAGCTCGCGCTGGGGCCGCTGCCGCCGGTGCTGTCGGCGCGCCAACCGGCCAGGTCGCCGTCGAAGCCCTCGGCGCCCGGGATCGGACGCAGGGTCGTTGTGGACGAGCAGGCGGCGAACAGAGCGAGCAGGGAACCGACGACGAACGGCGAACAGACCTTCATGCCGCCAATCTAGCCGCCGGCATCGGCGGTCGGAACGCCGAGCAGCCAGCGGGTGCGGAGCGCCTCCGCCTCGCCGCGGGCGGTGCGCAGCTCGCGCGCCCGCGCGAGCCCGGTGCCGATCGCGGCCAACAGCTCGGAGCGCCAGTTGCCCGCCAGCGCGATCAGGTCCTCGACCGCCCGGTGCGAGGCCAGGTCGGTGAACACACAGTCGAACGCGATGTCGGCGATCCGCAGACCGGGCGACAGGTCGTTGATGCTCTGCTGCCGGCGCGTGGTGCCGAGCTGCTGCAGCTGCCGCTGCGCACGCGTCAACAGCAGCCGCGCCTGGTCGAACCGATCGTGCTTCAGCACGCTGGTGATCGCGCCGCCACCGACCAGGTCGACCACGCTGAGGCCGTGCGCGCGCTGCAGCTCGCTGCGCGCCAGATCGAGCTCGTGTTGGCAGGCCCGGGCTTGTTCGAGCCAACCGTCGACCTGCTGCAGTTCGGTGTCGATCTCGGCGAGCTTCGCATCGCTCGCGAGCAGGCGCCGCGCCGCGTCCCCGCCACTCGCCCGCACCACCGCGGCGCGCGCCGCCAGCGCCGCCGCGAACTCCGCGCGTTCGCTCGTGGTGTCCGCCTCGGCTCGGCGCAGCGCGTCGCGTCGGCCCCGCGCCGAGACGATCGCCGGCTCGAGCTCGGCGATGTCCTGCCGCGCCCGTTCGATGGTCGCCAGCGCGGCCGCTCCGCGGTGGGCGCGGTTGCCGAACGGCCACAGCCAGGCGATCCACCGCCGACGCGCCAACGCCGCCAGCTGCTCGGCCGCCTGCTGGGCCCGCCGACGCGCCAGCGCATCGAGGTTGACCAGGCGACGCAGTTCCGCATCAGCAGCCACGAGCTCGGCGGCACGCTGGTCCGTGCTCGCCATTTTGGCCGCGAGGCGCTGCAGTTCGGGATCGGGTTCGGGCAAGGTCGTCACCAGCGCCTCATTCGCTGCAGCTCTGCAGCGCAGGCACTATCGCGTCCGACGGCGACAGCTCGCGCGTTCTTCCCGCGTCGAAGCGATCGTCGAACACCTCGTCGACGAGGCCCTGCCAGTGCTCGGGCCCGCGCATCGTCACCAGCCGCTCGCGCGCCCACACCGGCTCGGGGTGGTACTGCCCGTACTTGATCACGTGCATGCGCGCATGCGGAAGCGCCCGGCGTTCGTCGCCGTAGAACGGGACCGCCAATTGCCAGTGCCGCGCCAGCGCCGCGCGCACCTGCAGCATCGTCGGCCGCAGCGCCGGCCGGCCGGCGAGCAGCGCCGCGGTCTGCGCGAACACGAACGGGTTGCCGATGCAGCCGCGCGCGATCGTGACGCCGTCGACACCGGTCTGCGCGCGCATCGCCAGCACGTCGAACGGCGAGAACAGATCGCCGCTGCCGAGGATCGGGAAGCTGCCGACGTGCGCCTTCACCTTGGCCAGGAACGGCCAGCGGCTCGGCCCCTGGTACTTCTGCGCCACGGTGCGCGGGTGCACGGTCGCGGCGGTGATGCCGCGCGTGATCGCGCCCTCGAGGATGGTCCAGAACCGCGCCTCGGCGGCCGGCGAGTCGTCGGAGCCGCGCCGCATCTTGACCGTGACCGGCGCGTCACCGGCGACCGCCTGCAGCACCGCGTCGACCATCGCCAACGCGATCTCCGGGTCCTGCAGCAGCCAACCGCCGCGATGGCGGCCGAGCACCTTGTTGACCGGACAGCCGAAGTTGATGTCGACCACGTCGTAGCCGGCCCGCACCATCTCGCGCGCGGCACGGCCGAACGTGTCCGGCTCGCTGCCCATCAGCTGGCCGCCGACCGGATGGTCGTGCTCGGGCACGGCGAGGATGCGCCGCTGCAGCTTGCCCTTCTGCAGCACCAGCGCGTCGAGCACCACTTCGTTGAGCGCATAGCCGGCGCCGTGCTCGCGGGCGACGGTGCGCATCGGCAGGTCGGAATAGCCGCTCAGCGCCGCCTGCACGGCGGGCATCGCGATCTCGAGCTTGCCGAAGCGGAGCGGTGGGAACACGGGGCGGGCAGTGTGCGGGATCCGGCGGCGGCGTCCAGCCCTCGTTGCCGACGCCACGCTATTGTCCCGCTGCCATGTGCCGCTTCACGCTCTACCTCGGCCCCACCATCCGCCTCGCCTCGCTGGTCGTCGAGCCCGAACACTCGATCATCGCCCAGAGCTCCCACAGCAAGAGCCAGGAGGACCCGCTGAACGGCGACGGCTTCGGCATCGCGTGGTACATGCCCGAACTGCGCCCCGAGCCGGCCCTGTTCCGTTCGGTGACGCCGGCCTGGAACAACCACAACCTGCTCGAGCTCGCGTCGGTCGTGCAGAGCCCGCTGATCCTGGCCCACGTGCGCGCGGCGACCAAACACGGCGGCCAGAGCGAGGCCAACTGCCACCCGTTCCGCAGCGGCCGCTTCGCGTTCATGCACAACGGCGACATCGGTGAGTTCGCCAGGCTGCGCCGCACGCTGCTGCAGTCGCTCGGCGACGCCGCGTTCGACACCGTGCACGGCAACACCGACAGCGAACACCTGTTCGCGCTGGTCGTCGACGAACTGCCGCGTGCATCGGGCCACGGCGCCACGCGCATGGCCAATGCACTGCAGGCGGCGATGACGCGGCTGCTGGCGCTGCTCGCCACGCACCACGTGCAGGAACCGTCCTACATCAACATCGCGATGAGCGACGGCGAGGAGGCGATCGCCTGCCGCTACACGACCGAGGCCGACTACGACGGGGAGAGCCTCTACGTGCACACCGGCCGCGTCTACGTGTGCGTGAAGGGCGTCTGCAAGATGCTGGCACCCGAGCGCGGCCGCGGCTGCGTGCTGATCAGCAGCGAACCGCTCAGCGACGATCCGGGCTGGGACCCGATCCCGCGCAACTCGATGGTGCTGGTCGGCAAGGACGGCGCGATCACGCACCGCGCGTTCGTGTAGCCACCGCGTTCAGCTGCCGGCCTTGCCGCGCGGATCCGGCAGCTTGCACTCGAGCACCTTGCTGCCGCAGGCGAACACGACCCGCAGCTCACCCTTCTGCAGCGAGGCCTCGCGCACCTCGAGCGCCGGCAGTTCGGCCGCGACCGGCACGTCGAGTGCCACCGCCTTGCCCTCGCTCGTGTTGCCCTTCGGCGCCTCGACGGCGTCGTCGATCGTCTTCGGCGCCAGCATCCACGGCACCAGGCGCACGACCTCCTTGTCGAGGATCAGGTTCCAGGTGTCGGCGCCGTCCTTGCCGATGGTCAGCGTCGCGATCGGCACCGGGCCCTGTTCGAGCCGCGCCGCCGGCACGCTGAACGCCGTCAGCTTGCCGGCGCCGACCGGCAGCGTCTTGTGGCCGAGGATCTGCAGTTCGGCCCGCCACTCGTCGCCACCGAAGCGGACCAGCAGCTCCACCGGCTGGTTGCCGACCACGGCAGCCCCCTTCTTGCCGAGCTCGATGGCCAGCTTCTTCGCCGGCTGCTTCGGCTTGCCGAGCTCGCCCGGGATGGTCACCGGACTGCCGCCGCCGGACGCGAGTTCGGCACCTTCGGGCACCAGCACACACTTGGTCTCGCTGTCGCGGCGCAACCGGATCCGGTAGTGGCCGGGCGCGATCCAGGCGTCGCCGACCAGGATCGGGCTCGACGCCAGCAGCGTGGCCGAATCATGGCTGGCACCGAGTCGCCACAGGGCGCCGACCTGCAGCTTGGCCAGGCTGTGTTCACCGACCGGCAGCGCTTCGTAGCCGATGCGGGTGGTGCGCTTCTGCCAGTCGAACTTGGTCTCCGCCTTCTGGGCGGGCAGGGCGATGGCCAACAGGAACAATGACGCGTAGAGGTGCTGCACGGGATCCTTCGGGATGCGAGTGCCGCAGAGGGTAGGCGAGTTCCCGCGGCGGCGGGAACGGTTACGCGAACATGACAGGCGCACCGCGGAACGCGCGCGGCCTGGCCTGCCCGTGCCGGCGGATTTCGCGGCGAACCATGGCGCCCGGCCGCGAACCTCAGCGCAGCGAGTTCAGTTCGCTGACGACCTCGGCGAGTCCCTTGCTGACTTCCTTGCCGTCGCGGAACAGCCACAGCGTCGGCAGCTGGCGCACGGTGTATTGCCGTGCCACCGGCGAGCTCCACGAACCGATGTCGACGATGCGCAACTTGACGTCCGAACGCGTCCGAGTGAGGGCCTCCAACTGAGTCCTCATGCCTTTGCAGGCGCCTCAGAAGTCGGCTTCGAACTCGACGATCGTGTAGCCGCTGGCCGGGATCAACGACGCGATGTCGACCTCCTCGCCGTGCGAGATCGTCTCGATCACCGCCGCGCTGGCGCGCCCCACCGGCCCGCTCCGCTGCGCCCCCCGTTCCGACTCCTTCATCACCACGAAGCCGACCAGTCCCACCAGGACGATCACGAAGAACACCGCCAGTCCGATCAGCGTGCGCATGCGCCGGCATCGGCGCGGCTCCGGGCCGGTCTTGACCACCCTGCAGCGGGTCCGGTCGAACCGGCGGTTCCGGGCCGGACGCGGCACGCCGTTCGCTCTTCGCCCGCACGAACACTGCCGGACCGTTCCGGTGCGCCACGACACCTGCCGGCAATCCCGCTCGCCGGGCAGGGGCCACGCGCGAATCCCGGTTGGCAATCCACATGCTGCGCAACACCGACGACCTCCTGGCCCTCACCATCGGCGCCACCGACGGCGAGCTCGGCCGCATCCGCGACCTCTACTTCGACGACGACCGCTGGGTCGTGCGCTATCTGGTGGTCGAGACCGGCTCGTGGCTGGCCGGCCACAAGGTGCTGATCTCGCCGATCTCCACGCGCGAACCGGACTGGCAGGCCAAGGTGCTGCCGGTGGCGCTGAACATCGAACAGGTGCGCAACTGCCCCGGCGTCGACACCGACCAACCGGTGTCGCGCCAACACCAGATCGAGTACCTGGACTACTACCACTACCCGTACTACTGGGTCGGGCAGGGGATCTGGGGCAGCGGCATCTTCCCGCAGGCACTCACACCCGGTTACCGCGGTGCCGACTCGACCTCGATGCAGGCGGCCAGCGAGGCCTACGCCAAGGCCGAACGGCATCGCCATCGCAACGAGGATCCGCACCTGCGCAGCTGCAAGGTCGTCATCGGCTACCACCTGCGCGCCACCGACGGCGACATCGGTCACGTCTCCGGCATGCTGTACGACGAACAGACATGGGCCGTGCGCTACCTGATCGTCGACACCAGCAACTGGTGGCTCGGGCACAAGGTGCTGATCGCCCCGCAGTGGATCCGTGGCGTGAACTGGTCCGACCGCACCGTCTCGGTGGATCTCAGCCGGGCCTCGGTGCGAGCGGCGCCGGCGTTCGACTCGGTGATGGAAGTGAACCGGCAGATGGAGACCGATCTCTATCGCCACCACGCGCGCGAGGGCTACTGGGCCGAGGACGTGCCGGTCCACATCGATCTGCAATCGACGTCGACGCCGATCGCACGGGCGGCCGACGCCGCGAACTGATCGCACTGATCGCGACGATGCCCGGCCCGCGGCAGTTTGCACAATCGACGGCGCCGTGAGTGCGCCGCGTGGCGAAGCCACCGGCGGTCATCACCGGCGTGGATGTTGCATCACGGCGCGCATGCAACTCGGCAAAGCAGTGGTGGCGGGAGTCGGCGCCAAGCTACTCACCGGCAGTCTCGTGGGCTTCCTGCTCGTCTTCGCGCTGATCTACTGGCTGCTCTAGTCCGGTCGCAGCGGCTGCTCACGCGGTGACGTCGACCAGCGCACCCTTGCCCGGCTCCGGCGCTCGCGGCGGCGGCGCCACATCGGCGGCGCCGTCGATCAGCTGCACCGCGGCACGTCCGTCCTGCTGCTGCTGGTTCAGAACCTTGCCGAGCAGCGTCACGTTGACGTTGCGCAACACCAACGACGCCGTGGCAGCGCCAGCCTCTCCGAGATTCATGCGCGCTGCATCGGCCGCGACCCCGACGACGAGCGAGCCCGCACCGGAGCGGCCGTTCCGAACGGACTCTTGGCCGCGCGCCATCGCCGCGCGATCGTGCCGCGCATGCCGACCCGCCGCCTGCGCCTGCCGGTGCCTCAGCCGTTCGAACTGCGCCTGTGCCTGTTCGGGCACGGCTGGGTGATGCTGGCGCCACACGGCTTCGACGAAGCGACGCAGACGTTCACGACCGTGCTGAACCTCGGCGACGCGGCGATCGACGTGGTGCTGCGCCAGCTCGACCCGGATGCACTGCAACTCGAACTGACCAGTGCGCGCAAGCTGCGCGACCGCGCGGCGAACCTCGCCGCGGCGCGGATCCGTCACATGCTGCGGCTCGACTGCGACCTCGGCCCGTTCCATGCCATGTGCGCCACCGACCCGGGCCTGCGCTGGGCGGCGCGCCGGGGCGCCGGGCGGCTGCTGCGTTCGGCGTCGATGTTCGAGGATCTGATGAAGCTGCTGTTCACGACCAACACGTCGTGGTCGGCCACCGAGGCGATGACCCGCAACCTGGTCGCGGCCGCCGGCCCGCCGAGTCCGAGTGGTGCCCGTGCGTTCCCGACGCCAGCGCAGTGCCCGCTCGAACCGGCGTTCTGGCGCGACGTGGTGCGGGTCGGCTACCGCGCCGGGTCCGCGATCGCGCTGGCGCAGGCGTTCGTCACCGGCGAACTCGACGACGCGCACTTCCTCGCCCCGCAGCCGTCGACGCAGCTGTGGGACCGGCTGCTCGCGCTGCGCGGATTCGGCCCATACGCGGCCGGGCAGGCGATGCGGCTGTGTGGGCACTACGACCGGTTGGCGCTCGACAGCTGGTGCCGCGCGCGCCTCGCCGAGCTGGCCGGCAAAGAGCGCCCGCCAGCGGACCGCACCGTCGAACGGCGCTACGCGCGCTGGGCCCCGTTCCAGGGGCTCGCGCTGTGGCTCGACCTGACCGCCGACTGGCACCAGTCCGCCCCGACGTAGACACACCGCGCCGCGCGGTGGCGTGAAGGGCATTTCATGCCGGCCTCAGACCGAGGTCACCGCGGTGCACTACCAGCAACGCAGCGAGATCTGCTCCCCGGAGCACGAGCGCACCACGACCCATCGGTCGCACCGCGCAAACCGGGCCATGGCGGCCCCTGCCAACGACTCCCCATGCATCTGCTCCCCACCGCGACCTTGCTCTTCCTGTTCTGCGGCACCGCTTGTGTGTCGACCACCAAGCCCGCGCATGCGACGGTCGCCGCCGACGCGCTGTTGCTCGAGGCCTCCTCGACCCACCAGGGCCACGTCGCCGAGGCCCGCCGGAACCGCGCCCGCGCCAAGGACGCGCATGCCGCGGCGGTCGCGGCGACCACCCAGTCCCGCGCCGAGCAGACGCGCGACGAAGGCGAACGGGATGCCGCGCTCGGCACCGTGACCCGGGCGGGCAACGCCCTCGAGCAGGCCAGGAAATCCGGCACCACGAGCGATGTGACGATGGCGCAGCAGGAGCTCGACCGGGTCGAGCTGCAGCACCAGGCGCGGCTCCGCACCGCGGCGCTGAGCGACCGCCGGACGGCGCACACCGCCGCCGTCGAGGCCGTCGCCAAGGAACACCTCGCCGTCGCCGACGCGGTGGTCGAACTCGCCAAGGCCCGCGCCGTGGACTCCCTCGATCGTCCCGACCGGCAGAAGCCGGACGTCGCCACCTTCGAGGCGAGCCTGCGCACCGCCGAGGCCAACGAACAGCTGGCGCAGGTGCGCGCCGAGGCCATGCAGAAGGAGGTCGAGGCACAGCGGGCCGAGCCGGTGCGCACGGCACCGGAGGGCACGCGATGAACCGCGCCGCCGCCGCGCCGGCCACCGCCCAGGGCTTCCGGATCGACATCGAGGCCGCGACGCTGGCCAACGACGACTTCCGCCGCGTGCTCTACACGGCCTCGCACTGCCAGCTGGTGCTGATGTCGCTGCTGCCCGGCGAGGAGATCGGGGCCGAGGTGCACACGCTGGACCAGTTCTTCCGGGTCGAGGCCGGCACCGGCGAAGCGGTGCTCGACGGCGCGCGCGGACCGTTGCGTCCAGGCTCCGCGCTCGTCGCCCCGGCCGGCGCGCGGCACAACATCATCAACACGGGCAGTGCGTCGATGAAGCTCTACACGATCTACGCGCCGCCCAACCACCGCGACGGCGTCGTGCACCGGACGCGCGCCGAGGCCGAGGCCGACACCGAACACTTCGACGGGCGGCTCAGCACGCTGGCGACGCGGGCGCCGATCGGGCCGCTGTAACGGCTGGTGACGGACCGGTGCCGCGCCTACGCCTCGGTGTAGTCGCTGCGCTTCTCGTCGAGCAGGTAGTCGTCGGCGATGTACTTCATCACCACGCGCCCGACCCGCACGTCGAAGCGTTCGTGCTGCGGCCGCACGACCAGGCCCTCGCGGATGTGCGCGTCGTCGAACGTCGTCTTGCCGGCCGCGTAGCGGGCCAGCAGCTCGGGCGCGTACGGCCCCTGGTAGAGCACCGGTGCCGCCGGCACCGCGAACCGCTGCAGCGCCGCCTGCAGCTCCGCCCAGTCGAGGAAGCGCTCGCCCAGCCGCAGGTCGAACGCGGCGAAGCCGAGCGCACTGCGGGCGCCGTAGTGGAACGACTGCACACCGCGGCCGTAGGTCTCGCCGTACAACACCACGCGCTCGTCGCTGGCCGCGAAGTGTTCGAGCAGCGCCACCACCGACGGCAGCGTGAACGGCATCCAGTACGGATTCTCGTGCACCCGCGCGCTCGGCTCGGCGCGCCGCACCCGGTTGCTGCCGGCCATGCGCTGGCCGCGCACGATGCCGACCCGGCAGTTGGTGCCGTGCACCTTCTCGGTGAATACCACCGGCTCGCCGCGCTGCAGCACGTCGGGGAAGTTGCGCAGGTTCTCGAGGTCGGTGTAGCGCGGGAACCAGTCGTGGTCGGGCAGCCCGTCGCCGGCGAACGGGCGGATCGGCGGTTCGAATTTGGTGACGCCGTAGTGCGCGGCCAGGTTGGTGCCGACCGGGTCCTCGGTCTCGGCCGCGAACAGGAACCCGTACGACGGCACGCCGCGCAGCCGCGCGCACTTGACGCGGCCGTTGGCGAGGTACTGGGTCACGCCGAAGCGGTCGCTGTGCTCCTTCGGCACGATCGCGTCCGGCGGGAAGTAGACGACGCGCGCGCCGGGCAGATAGCGGCCCTTCGGCACCACCACCTGCCAGCCGAGCACCTGCGCGATCTCGAGCCGGTCGGCGCCGGGGTGCGGGGCGATCGAGTCGATGGTGGCGACCGGGACGATCAGGGAGCTGGCCATGGTCGCTTCATAACCTGTGGCTCGGCCCGGTTGCCGAGTCGTTCGCGATCAGCGGTCGCCGGCACGTTCCGGTCGAGGGCCGGAGCGCCTCGCGCATGCCCGAGGCGCGCAAGGCGCGGGCCGGGGCTCGCGTAGTTCGGCGCGGTCGACGATCCTGCCATCAGACGTCCGATGCAGCACCACCCACGAGTTCTTGCCGTCGTCGCGTGCATGGCTCTCGCCGCCTCGATGTGGCTCCTACACGGTGAGACGACGCCGTGGTCGGCACCGCCGCCGCCGACCGACCGCGATCGAGCGACCGAGCGCGCCGCGACGGCTTCGGCACCGAGCGGCCCGGCAGCGGCGACCGCACCTCCGAACCGCGAGTTGGTGCTGGCCACGCCATCCGCAGTGCCGACCGCCGCGGACGGAAACGAAGCGCGCGCCTCGACGTTGACCGTGCGGGTCGCCCAGGATGGCGCACCCGTCGTGGGCGCAATGGTGCGCCTGCACGCGATGCCGACCGGGCGCGGCGACGCACCCGACGAAGTCGAACTCGTGTGCAGCGGTGCGGCGCCGACCTCGATGGCCGTCACCGATGCGGGCGGGCTGGCCCGGTTCGAGCTGCCGCTGCCTAACGGTGCCGTCGCGTGGGTCGAACACGGCGCCATCGTGGCCTGGCTGAGCACCAGCGCGAAGGTTCGTGACTCGGTGGTCGCCATCGAACTGGGCTCGACGAGCCTGCGCGGGATCGTCTTCGATGCCCATGGTGTCCCGCGGCGCGGCGCGATCCTGCGGGCCGAGCCGGAAACCGAACTGATACGACCGACGTGGCGACGGACGCCGAGGCATCTCGCGGTCACCGATGCAAACGGCGAGTTCGTCATCGGAGGCTTGCCGCAGGCAACCATCGCCGTCACCTGCGAAGCCGGCGACGGCATGCCCACCGAGAAGCGCAGGGTGCCCACCCGAACGTCGTCCGTGCCGAGCGTGCAGTTCGGGGTCTCGCCGGACTCCCGTTGGTGGCGCGGTCGCGTCACGGACGACGACCGCAACCCCGTGCCCGGCATCACCCAGCTCGTCTTCACCTACGATCCGACCGGCGAACTGCGCCGGCTGCGCTCGGCGCCCGACGGCACCTTCGCGGTGCAGCTACCTCCGGGCACCTGGCATGGTGCGGTCGTCATCGGGAGCGAAGGGGCGATCCCGGCCCAGCCCACCACCCTCGTGGTCGGCTCCGTCGATCGCACCGAGGACCTGGTCCTGCCCGGCAAGCGCGTGCTCTGCCGAGTGACGGCGGGCGACTCGGACTTCGACGTGGATCAGGCGCTGAGGTCCGTGCAGCTCGAACTCGACGGCACGCCGTTGCCAAACCGCCAATGGCTCACGCTCGACGGCAGCCAATGCATGCAATGGAGCGGCTTGTCGCCGGGCATCTACCGACTGCGCAGTACGAAGGGGCCCCGGATGCTGGCTGGCGTGCCGGACGACGGCCAGGTAGTCGATCTGCGCGGTCCTGCGGCGTCGTGCACGATCGCCGTGACCCTCGTCGATCGCCGTTGAGTCGACGATGGCGACCCCGACGCTGCCGGCGGTCGAGAACTTGCCGTGCCATGGCCTTCCTGTCGACCTGCCGCGGCGAACACCGAGCGGTTACGTTGCCGGCCACCCACTCGTTCGCCCGCCGCCCATGCGCAAAGCCGCCGATCGCTACCGACTCACGCCCGCCGAGATCGAGGCCTTCCACCGCGACGGCTGGATCACGCTGCCCGACTTCCTCGACGCCGCCGAACTGGCGCCGCTCGAGGATCTCTACATGCGCTTCCTGCGCCGCGAGCTGCCGGTGCCCGGCCGCGACTACTGCGACATGACCGGCGACTACCACAAGCCGGTCGAGGCCTACGACCTGCTGAACGTGATGCTGCCGCGGGTCTACCACCCGGCCCTGCAGGGCAACGTCTACGAACGGCGCGCCGCCGACGTCACCGCGCAGCTGTGGGGCCCGGACTTCGCGATCGACTACGACCAGCTGGTCGCGAAACCGCCCGGCAAGTCGGGCGCGGTGTTCCACTGGCACCAGGATCTCGGCTACTGGCCCATCACACCCGACACCCGCACGGCGACGTTCTGGCTGGCTCTCGACGATGTCGCCGACGACAACGGCTGCGTGCGCTTCGTCGACGGTTCGCATCGCGAGCCCGAACTGCGCGAGCACCTGCCGCTGCACGGCGACCGCGACCACAACCACACGCTGGTCGCCACCGTCGATCCGGCCCGCGACCGGATCCGCAGCGCGATCCTGCCGCGCGGCTCGGTCAGCGTGCACCACGAGCGCACCGTGCACGGCAGTGCCGGCAACACCAGCGCCCGCTGGCGCCGCGGCTACGTGCTGGCGTTCCGTTCGCAGACGACGATCGCCGCCGAGCGGGCCATGGGCTTCACGCACTCGCACAACGACAGCGCGCAGGTGCTGACCGCGATCGGCGAACAGACGCGGAAGCGGCAGCAGCGCTGAGGGACCGGCTCTCGCCTCGAGCAAGGCCTCGGGATGGTAGCGAGCCATCGATCGCGACGACCGATCCGCAAATCCGCTGATCCGCCCGTCAGGCCGGCCGTTCGGCGACCGACAGCAGACCGTGGCGGCGCCAGCCGATCGTCAGCAGCCACGTGTGCGCCTCGGTAACCGGGCGCACGACG
>JALORC010000114.1 GCA_025459175.1 Planctomycetota bacterium
GCTGTGGCGGGTGTGGGTGCTCACGATCGCCTACGGCGCCGTCTACCTGTGGCTCGGTCACCTGCTGCGCGGTCGGCTGCCGGCGACGGTCCAGGCCAGTCAGGCGGCTCGCGTGATGCTGCCGCTGCTGCTGTTGCTGTTCGTGGTGCTGCCGATCCTGTTCGATGTGCTCGTGCTCGGCGGCGTGCGCGGTTGGCACCCGCTGCACGTGATGGACCCGTTCTGGACCATCAACCATTGCCTCGGTCCGGGTGCCGACGGGATGCAGGTGGGACTCGTCGCCACCGCGGCGCTGGTCGCTGCCGTGGTCGTGTCGTTCCCGTCGATCGTGCGTGGGGTCAACGAGGTGCTGGCCGCGTCGGCGGCGCGCCGGGCCGCCGCGCCGAAGGCGAGTGCCGCGAACGGAACTGCCGGACCTGCCGGCACCGCCGGATCCACCGATGGCTGAGCCCGCGCCGGCCGACGCCGAGCTGCTGGCCGCCGCGGGCTACCGGCTGCGGTTGGGCGACCGACGCTTTCGCGGTCGCGCCGGCGGTCGCCGCGGCAGTGGGGCCGGCAGCTCGCTCGAGTTCCTCGACTTCCGCGACTACGTGCCGGGCGACGACCTGCGCCACGTCGACTGGCGCAGCTATGCGCGCACCGAGCAACTGCGCGTGCGGCTGCACGAGGAGGAAGTGGCCCCGTACGTCGACGTGCTGGTCGACGTCTCGGCGTCGATGGCGGCGACCGCGGCGAAGGAACGCGCGACCCGTGCTGGTCGACGTCTCGGCGTCGATGGCGGCGACCGCGGCGAAGGAACGTGCGACCCGTTCGCTGGCGGCGGCGTTGCTGCGCTGGTCGCAGCACGACGGCAGCAGCGGCCGCCTGCTGGCGCTCGGCGGCGGCCAGCTGCTGCCGGCCGAGCTCACGTTCCAAGGCGCGCCGGCGCCGGCGTTGCCGGCACAGCCGCTGCGGCGCGGCGGCGCGCGCGTGCTGCTGACCGACGGCCTGTGGCCGCAGGACCCGACGCCGATGCTGCAGCAGCTGCTGACCGGCTGCGCGCGCTTCGTCTGCCTGCAACTGCTCGATCCGTGGGAGCTCGAACCGACCGTCGGCGACGCCTGCACGCTGGTCGACGTCGAGAGCGGCCAGCGCGCCGAACTGCACTTCGATGCCGCGACCACCGCCGGCTACCGCGAACGGTTGCAGCGGTTGATTGCTCAGCTGCGCGGCACCGTGGTCGCCGCCGGTGGCACCCACGTGCTGCTCGCCGCCGACACGCTGGCGGTGATGTGCGCGCGTGATCTGTTGCCGGCCGCGGTCGTGGAGCCGGCATGAGCTTCACCGCGCCATGGGGACTGCTGGCGGCGCTGGCGTTGCCGGCGATCGTGGTGCTGCACCTCTACCGCAACCGGTTGCCCGAACGGAGGGTCGCGGCGCTGTTCCTGTTCCCGCCGCAGGCGCTGATCGCCGGCGCCGGCCGCACCCGCACGCGGTTGTTGCGCACCCCGTCGCTGTGGCTCGAACTGCTGGCGGCGCTGGCGCTCGCGCTGTGGCTCGGCGGGCTGACGTTCGGCGGGCGGCAGGCCGCGCACGTGGTGCTGGTGCTCGACGACTCGGCGTCGATGGCGGCGGCGGCGGTGCGGCCGCGCGCGCTGCAGGCCGCCGCCGAAACCCTCGACGCGCTCGCCGCCGGCGACCTGGTCACGGTGTTGCGCACCGGGCCGCGGCCGCAGGTGCTGGTCGGGCCGCGCGCGCTGCCGGCCGAGGCCATGCGCGCACTGGCCGACTGGCTGCCGGTGCAGCCGCGCCACGATCCGGAGCCGACCTTCGAACTCGCGCGCGAACTCGCGCACGGCGGTGGTGCGGTGGTGCTGCTGACCGATGCGCCGCTGCCGGCCGGGCACGAGGACCTGACCGTGATCGCCTGCGGCACCGGCGCGGCCAACGCGGCGATCCTGACCGCGGTGCGGGTCGCCGCTGCCGACGGCGAACGGCTGCGCGCGCGCATCGCCGCGTTCGGGTCGCTGACCGCCAGCGGGCTGTCGCTGTTCGCCGACGAGCGCGCGCTCGGTCGCCAGTCCCTGGTGTTCCGCGACGGCATCGCCGATGTCGAGCTCGATGTGCCGGCCGGCGTCCAGGTGCTGCGGCTCGAACTCGATCCGGATGCGCTGGCGCTCGACGACCGGGCCTGGTTGCTGCCGCCGCCGTCGCGCGTGGTCGCGATCGCCGACGAGCTGCCGCCCGAGACCAGTGCGGCGCTGGCGATCGATCGCGTGCTGGCGGCGCTGCCGCAGGTGCGCAGCGAACGCAGTTCGGCCGCGGCGCAGCTGGTGCTGCGGGCCGCGCCCGGGTCGCTGTCCCCCGACCAGTTCGAGGTCGTCGTCGACCGCGGCGCCGGCGAAGCGGTGGCGTGGCGCGGGCCGTTCGTCGTCGACCGCAGCGCGCCGGAACTCGCGGGCGTGCAGCTGCAGGGCGTGGTCTGGGTCGGCACCCGCAACGAACTGCCGGGCCGCGTGCTGGTCGCCGCCGGCAGCCAGGCGCTGCTCACCGAGGAACCGGTCGCGGCGGGCCGCCGCTGGTGGCTGCGGCTCGATGCCGCCAGCGGCAACCTGACCAAGGCGCCCGACTGGCCGGTGTTCTGGGCCAATCTCGCCGAACTCGCACGCGCGCAGGTGCCCGGCGTCGAGACGGCGCAGGTCGAACTCGGTGGCGAAGCGCGCTACCGCCTCGAGCCGGGCCGCAACCAGGCGTTGGAGCAGCTGGCGCTGGTGGCGCCCGACGGCGCCCGCGTGCTCGGTGGCGGCGAGCGCACGGTCGGCTTCGTGCCGCGCACGCCGGGCGTGCACACGTTCACCGGCAGCGACGAACGGCCGCGCGGCCGTTGTGCGGTGCGCTTCGTCGATGCCGCCGAGAGCGATCTGCGCGCGACGCGCAGCGAGCGGCGCGAGGGCGTGCCGTTGCCGTCGCACGGTGCGGCCGCGGCCGCTCGCGACACCGGCTTCGAACGGCGGCTGCTGGCGCTGCTGGTGCTGCTGTGTGTGCTCACCGACTGGTGGCTGCTTTCGCGGAGGGCAGCGTGATCGACTGCGCGCATCCCGAAGCGTTCCTGCTGGTGCCGCTGGTAGTGCTGCTGCTGCGCGGCCGCCTGTGGCCGCGGCCGTTCGTCGGGTGCCTGCGCGTGCTGCTGGTGCTGGCGGTGGCGGCGGTGTTCGCGGAGCCGTCGTGGCCCGGCGCCGACGACGGCCGCGACATCGTGCTGGTCGTCGACGGTTCGCGATCGATGCCGGACGGGGCGCTGGCGCGGGCGCGTGAGTATGCGGCCGCGGTCGCCGGCGAACTGCAGCCCGGCGATCGGCTCGGCGCGCTGCGCTTCGGCCAGCGGCCGGTGCTCGATGCGGTGCCGCAGCGCCCGTTCGCGTGGCCGGAGGTGCGCGCGGTCGACGTCGACGGCAGTGATCTCGGCGCCGCGATCGCCGCGGGGCTGGCGGCGATCGCGCCCGGTCGCCGCGGCTCGCTGCTGGTGTGGAGCGATGGCGAGCACAACGGCGCGGCGCTCGACGCGGTGGTGCGGCAGGCGGCGCGCGCCGGCGTGCGCATCGACGCCTGGCACGAGGCGCGGCAGCCCGGCGCCGACGTCGCCGTCGATGCGGTGTCGATGCCGGGTGAGGTCGCGCGCGGCGAACCGTTCGCGATCGCGGCGACCGTGCTGGCGGGCACCGCCGGCCCGGTGCGCTGGCGGCTGCTCGCCGACGGCGAAGTGCTGCGCGAGGGCGAGGCGTCACTGCAGGTCGGCGCCAACGTGCTGCAGTTCCGGCACGCGCTGCAAGCAGCCGGTCAGCACGAGTTCGCGGTCGAGGTGGTGCGGCCGGGCGACGCGGTGCCGCAGAACGACCGCGGCCTCGCCACCACGCGCGTGGTCACGCCGCCGCGCGTGCTGTGCGTGACGCCGCGCGGGCGCGAGGACCGCTGGACCCGTTCGCTGCGCAGCGCCGGGATCGAGGTGGTGGTGACGGCGCCGGCGAATGCGCCGCTGACCGCAGCCGCGCTCGACGGCTTCCGCTCCGTCGTGCTCGAGGACGTGCCCGCGAACGAGCTGCCGCAGGGTGGCATGACCGAGCTGATGCGCTGGGTGCGTCTGGCCGGTGGTGGGCTGTGCATGACCGGCGGCAAGGCCAGCTTCGGCGTCGGCGGCTACCACCGCTCGCCGCTCGAGGAAGTGCTGCCGGTGACGATGGAGATCCGCGAGGAACAGCGGCGCTTCGGCCTGGCGATGGCGATCGCACTCGATCGCTCCGGCTCGATGACGGCCCCGGCCGGCGGCGTCACCAAGATGGACCTCGCCAACCGCGGCGCCGCGGCGGCGATCGAGCTGTTGTCGGCGATCGACTCGGTGGCGCTGCTGGCGGTCGACACCGATGCGCACGTGGTGGTGCCGATGGCCGCGGTCAACGATCGCAACCTGCTGGTGGCGAAGGCGCGTTCGATCGAGTCGAGCGGCGGCGGCATCTACGTCGGTGCGGCGCTGCACGCGGCGGCAGCGGAACTGGTCGCCGCTCCGCAGCAGAACAAGCACATCGTGCTGTTCGCCGATGCGGCCGATGCCGAGGAACCGGGCGACTACCGCACCTTCGTGCCGTCGCTGGTGCAGGCCGGCGTCACGGTGTCGGTGATCGGGCTCGGCCGCGCCACCGACAGCGACGGCCCGTTGCTCGAGGCGATCGCCAAGCTCGGCAACGGGCGCTGTCAGTTCGTCGAGGATGCGGTCGAGCTGCCGCGCGTGTTCGCGCAGGAGACGATCCAGGTCGCGCGCTCGTCGGTCGTCGAAGCACCGACCGCGGTCGCCCAGCGCGCCGGCTGGCTGGCGCTCGGCGACATGCCCGGCGCGTTCCCCGAGGTCGGCGGCTATTCGCTGGCGTGGCTGCGGCCGCGCGCCGAACTGGCGCTGGTGACCACCGACGCGCAGCAGGCGCCGCTGTTGGCGCACTGGCAGATCGGGCTCGGTCGCGCCGCGGCGGTGCTCGCCGAGGTCGACGGGCCGCTCAGCGGCGGGCTCGCCAGCTGGGACGGCTACGGCGACTTCGCCACCACGCTGGTGCGTTGGCTGTGCGGCGGCCAGACCACCGGCGTGTTCACGCAGGCGCAGCGGCAGGGCCAGAGCGGCGTGTTCTCGCTCGAGGTCGACGACGCGCGGCAGGCGCTGCTCGACACCGCGCGCGGCGTGGTTGCCAATCCCGACGGCAGCAGCCGCGATCTGGTCTGGGAACGCGTCGCGCCCGGTCGTCTGCTCGCGCAGGTGCCGCTGACGCAGGCCGGCGTGCATCGCGCCGCGGTGCAGCTCGGTGGCGAGACGCTGCGGTTGCCGCCGCTGTGCCTGCCGTACTCGCCGGAGTTCGCGGGGCAGGCCGATGCCCGCGCCGGCGAACGCACGCTGCGCGCGCTCGCTCGCGCCACCGGCGGCAGTTTGCAGCCGGGTCCGGCCGAGGTCGTGCACGGCGAACGGCGCAGCACCGGGCGCTTCGACCTCGGGCCGGTGCTGGCCTGGTTCGCGGTGCTGCTGCTGCTCGCGGAGATCGCGGTGCGGCGGCTGCAGGTGATGTGGCCGGCGCCGCGCTGGTGGCAGCGGCGGCAGGCAGCGAAGTCGATCGAGCCAACGCCGGCGGCCGCCAGCGAAGCAGTGGCGGTCCGGTCCACGGCAGCAGCCGCATCGGCGCCGCCCTCGCCGCCGCCGGCCGCCACCGAGGCCCCCGACCTGCTCGACGCGCTGTCGCGGGCGAAGCAGCGCCGCGGTCGGCGGTGATGGGTGGCGGCGCCGAGTTCGCGACGGCAGCACCGCCGCGGTGACCGGCCGCGAGCACTGGCTGGACCGGGTGCGTTCGTGGTGTAGGGTAGCCGCGTTCGAGAGCGCGGCGCTACCTCCGCCGCCGCGCCGACCCGACTCCCTTCACGACCCTTGCTGCCCCAGCGCGCATGACGAGCCCGACCTGGACCGAGCAGCTGCAGGCTGCGCTGCTGGCGGCGTTCTGCTCGGTGCTGTTCCTCGGCGCTGCGCTGGTGCCCGGACGCGCTCTGGTGCCGTATCCGCCGGAGTTGCTGCCGGTCGAAGGGGCGGTCGCGCGCGCCGCGGGCATGCCGGCCGACGAGCTGTATCGCGGCAATCTCAGCATGGGCGACAAGTACGCCCAGACGCTGGCCTGGGACCGCATCCTGCAGGATCGGTTGCGCGCCGGCGAGCTGCCGCGGTGGAGCAAGGACATCGCCGGTGGCCAGGCGTTCGTGCCGCAGATGGCGCAGGTCTACCAGCCCTGGAACCTGCTGCTGTTGCTGGTGCCGAGCACGCAGATCCATGCGTGGTGGTACCTGCTGCACCAGATCCTGTTCGGCTGGCTCGCGTATCGCTTCTTCCGCCGCCTCGATTGTTCGCACGCGGCCGGTCTGCTGGGCGTCGTGGCCGCCGTGCTCGGGCTGTGGGTGCAATGCCGTGTGCACCACAACGTCGTGTTGACCGCGGCACTCTCGCTGTGGCCGATGCTGTCGGCGATCCACTCGATCCATCGCGGCGGCGGCGCGCGCGCGATGGCGGGGCTCGCGCTGTGGACCGGACTGACGTGGATGACGGGCTTCGTCGTCATCAGCCTGCAGATCAGCTACCTCGCGGTCGGCTACGCGCTGCTGCAGTCGTTCGGCAACGAACGTGGCCGCCGGCTCGTGCCGCTGCTGCAGTGCGCGGTCGGCATGCTGCTCGGGGCGGTGCTGTCGGCCGCGCACATGCTGCCGGTGCTGATGGCGTCCGCGGCGTCGGCGCGGCCGGCGATGTCGGCGGCGCGCTTCGAACAGGCGGCGCTCGAGTGGGATCACTGCCTGACGCTGCTGTGGCCGGACCTGTTCACGTGGGCCGCCGACTGGTTCCATCGCGACCAGCCCGACATGGTGCGCCCGGCGTGGTCGCCGCTGGTGTGCTTCCAGCGGCCGGACGTGGAGACGGGCTACAACTGGGTCGAGTGCTCGTTCGCGTTCGGTCTCGTGCCGGTGGTCGGCGCGCTGTTCGCGTTCGGTGACGGCTTGCGCCGCCGGACCGCGTGGTTCTTCGCGCTCGTGGCCGTGTTCGGCTTCGGGCTCGCGACCGCGACGCCGGGCGTGACCCACGTGGCGCGGCTGCTGCCGGGGTTGGTCGGCACCGATGCCAAGCGCAACGTGTTCCTGGTCGCGTTCGCGGGCGTGATCCTGGCCGTGCTCGGTGCCGATCGGCTGCTGCGGGACCGGGCGCGGGCCGTCGCCGTGGTGTTGTCGGTCGTGGCGCTCGTCAGCGGCAGCGCCGCGGCGTGGCTGCTGCTCGCCGACGAAGGTGCGCTGATCGGCCTGCTCGCGCAGGGCATCGCGCTCGACGCCGATCATCCGCAGGTGATCGCGCTCGGCGGCGACGCGGCCCGGATCCGGTCGGCGATCGCCGCGGCGATGTGGCCCGACGAAGCGCGCGCCAATCTCGAACACCTGCGCACGACGTTCGTGCGCACGGCGGTCGTCGCCATCGCGGCGCTGCTGGCGCTGCGGCTGCGCGGTCGGGCCCGGCTCGCGGTGCTGCTGGCGGTCACCATCGCCGAGCTGTGGCACTGTGGCCGCGGGCCGGTGGTCGCGGTCGCGGCCGAACGGGTCAGCCGGCCGCCGGCGGTGGTGCAGCCGGTGCTCGAGGCGGCGCCCGAGGCGCCCGGCGTGCGGGCTCGCTTCCAGCGGCTCGGCGAGCCGGGCGACAAGAAGGTGTGGTCGCTCTACTTCCCGAACGAACCGGGCTATCACGGCATCGAGGATCTCGCGGCCTACAACCCGCTGCCACCGGCGCGCATGGAGCAGTTCTTCCTCGCGATCGAGCCCGACGAGCCCGGCAAGTCGAGTGTCACGTGGGGTGGGGCCGGGATCGGCTGGTTCCGCCGCGATGCGTCGCTGCGGCACCCGCTGCTCGACGTGATCGGGGTGCGCTACGTGCTGTCGTCGCGCACGGTCGATCTGCCGGGGCTCGTCGACCGCACGCCCGCCGGCACGCCGCCGCCGCACCGCCTCTACGAACGCACCACATGCCTGCCGCGCGCGACGTTCGTGACCCGCGCGCGCGTGATTGCGGATCCGGAGGCGCGTCTGCGCGAACTCGCGCGCACCGACCGCGATGCGGCCGGTGAGGTGATCCTCGAGGATGCCACTGCGCCCATGCCCGGCGCAGGCGCGGTCGAGGCCGGTGCCGAAGCCGCCGTCGAGATCCTCGAACACCGCGACGAACGGGTGCGCATTCGCGTGGCGACGCGAGCCGCCGGCTACCTGCGGCTGGCCGATCCGTACGATCCGGGTTGGATCGCCACCGTCGACGGGTCCACGACGCCGGTGCTCGTCGCCGACCACTATCTGCGCGCCGTGCAGGTGCCGGCCGGCAACCACGAGGTCGTGTTCGCGTTCGCCGGGCCGCGCGTCGTGTGGCCGCTGCGCATCACGCTGCTGGCGTTGGCGGGGATCGCTGGGCTGTACTGGCTGGGCCGCCGGACGAAGGCGCGGATGGCCTGAGAGCTGTCGCGACGCCGCCACCTTGCAGTCCCGTCCGGCTTCGAGGATCGTCCCGGCTCCGGTGCATGCCGCGAGGCTCACCCGGCGCAGCTCCCGCGATGTCCGTTCCCGACGAAACCCGACAGTTGTTGCAGCGCTGGCACCAGGGAGAGCGCGCCGCGATCGATGCGCTGATCGCGCGCGACCTGCCGTGGATCCGCGACCACGTGCACGCGCGGCTCGGTCCGCTGCTGCGGGCGCGCGGCGAGACGATGGACTACTTGCAGGACGCGATCCTCGACGTGCTGCACTACACGCCGCGCTTCGTCACCGACGACCGCCGGCAGTTCCGGGCCCTGGTCGCGCGCATCGTCGAGAACCACCTGCGCGATGCGCACGACCACCACGCTGCGTTGCGCCGCACGCCGGTCAAGGAACGGCCGGTGCCGAGCGACTCGGTGCTCGATCTCGGCGCCGCGGCCTCGACCGTGACCAGGCCGGATGCGGCGGCCGAGCGCAACGAACAGGAGGCCTGGGTGCGCCTCGCGCTCGAGTTGCTCGAGCCCGCCGATCGCGAGGTGCTGCTGCTGCGGCAGTGGCAGGGCCTCGAGTTCGCCGCGGTCGGCGAACGGCTCGGCATCGCCGAGGACGCGGCGCGCATGCGCTTCCAGCGCGCGCTGCCGAAGCTGGCGCGCCAGCTCGAGGCGCTGCGCGCCGGCAAGGGACCGCTGGCGTCCTGAGTGCGGGCCGGCCTGGGCGACGGACGACCCGAGCGATCGGGTAGACTGCCGGAATGGGAAGCGTTCCCCTCGTCAGGCTTGTCTGTCAGCTTGTCCTCATCTGCGCCGTCGCCCCGAACGGTTCGACCCAGACCATCATCGTCGATGCCAACAACGGGCCGGGAACGGCGTTCACCAGCATCGCTGCTGCGGTCGGGGCCGCGCCCGATGGTGCTGTGCTGTCGGTTCGTCCCGGCACCTACGCGCCGTTCGTCATCGATGACAAGAGTCTGACCATCCTCGGGGGGCCTGGTGTGGTCGTCAGCGGTGTGGCAGGGGTGGTGAGCGTACGGAATCTGGCCAGCAGCCGCCGTGTGGCCATGCGTGGCCTGGCGATGACCGGGGTGACGGCCCCCTCCCAACTGCTCTTCGTCAACAACTCGGGCCTCGTGACGGTGGAGGAATGTGTGCCCGCCGTTGGCCCGGGACTGGTGTGTAGTGCCAGCCAGTCTCGGCAGTTGCGCGTCGTGAACTGCGTGTTCCGTGCCGCCGCGGCCCCCGTGACATTGATCGACTGCAACACCACGTTCGTGAACATGGATTTCCCGCTCACGAACATCTTTGCGGCCGGGCTGCGCGTGAGCGGCGGCAGCACGGATCTGGTCGATTGTGATGTGTTCGGTTTGGACGTGCCGACTGCGATTCCGGTGCAGTTCATGGCCCCGGGTACGGTGCGCTTGCTCGGTGCGACCCGCTTGGTCAACAACGCCAGTGGCTCCAGCACGGAGTTCGGTGCCACCGGCCCTGGCATCGTCATTCGTGATCCCGGGGCGCAGATCGTGGCGGGCGCTCCCACCCCGGTCGGCCCAGGCACCACGCTGATCGTGCGGCCGATGCCGGCTCTGCTGGCGTCGTCGGCGCCGCTCGGCGGCACGCAGCTGGCGAGTCTGGCCGGCCCCGCCGGCGGGATCGGCGGCCTGTTCGCCGGTGCGCCGGGGCCGGCGATCGGATCGCCTCCGTTCTCGGGGTCGTGGTTCGTCGATCCCGCGACTCTGATCCCGATGGCCGGGGGCAGCTTCCTTGGCGCGCTCGTAGGCAGCTATTCCGTGCCGGTATCGCCGTCCTTGGCGGGCACGAGCATCGCGTGGCAAGGCTGGTCGTTAGACCCGGTCGGTGGTTGGCAGTTCAGCAATCCGGTGGTCGTCGTGCACTGGTGACGGTGCGGCCGGGCGGCGACCGGGCGATACCGCTCCGTCCGTGCGCGCCGTCGATTTCGTCGCCGCCGCACTCAAGTGGCCGCCGCCCGGTCCGAGAATGAGACCGGAAGATGTCCGACTCGCTGCACAGCCCGAGCCCGGTCGATCGCGCGGGTGGCTTCGCCGGGCGGGCGCCGAATCGCCAGCCGCCTGACAAGCCGAACCATCGCGCGACCGCCGACCACGGTGCCGAACCCGCTGCGGATGCCGTGGAACTGTCCGCGGCCCCTGTGCGCCGGCTGCTGCGCGAACGCGTGCTCGCGTGCACGCGCGAGGCGCTCGGGGTGCAGGCGGCGGCGCACCCGACCGGGCCGGTGTTCGCCGAGGCGGTCGACAGCGAGCCGTTGTCGACGTTCCTCGGTCGCCTGCTGTCGGCGCAGCACCAGCTGGCGGTGCAGATGCACCAGACCGATCGCGTCGTGCTCGCCGGTGCGTTCGCGGCCGGTGCCGCGGAGACGATCGAACTGCTCGGTGAGCCATCGTTCGCCACCGTCGAGGCCGCGCTGGCCGGTTACGCCGAACGCACCGGAGTCGCGGTCGCGCGCGGTTGAGCCGAGGCGAAGGACACCGCGCCGCGTCGCTGTGCGGGGGTTGCCGCTGCCGACGCGTTTCGCCACCATGCCTCGATGATCAGGCGGTCGCGATCGGCGCTGGGGTGGGTGTTGATGCTGGGCAGCGTCGCTACCTCCGCCTCGGGGCAACAAGCGGGCGAGGAGGTGGGGCCGGGTGGCGCTGCGGGGTTCGACGTGAAGCAGTGGAACGAGGCGCTTGGCCTCACGTCGGGGCCGAGACTGCGGTTGACGATCGACGTCCATGCGTTGCTGCCGTGGCAGCAGCAGAAGACGGAGCCCTCGGCGCGCCAGTTGGCATTCGGTCTGCTCGGCATCTGCGGGGCTGGTTCGACACCGCGCAGCGGCCCGCACCGGCTGACGGCGAAGTCGCTGGTCGACGCGCTCAAGCAGCAGGATTTCCCGGCGCTGCCGCGCAGCGATCGCATTCTCTTGATCCTGACGCTCTACGAAGTCGCGTCGACGTGCAACCACCCACTGCTGCTCGCGGCTGCCGACCAACAGGCGTCTGCGCTCGCCAAGCAGCTTGCCGCCGAAGCTCCGTTGTCGCTGCCGGCCATGGACGTGCTGCTGCTGCACCGGCTGGCGATGCCGCGCGGTAACCGCACCAGCGCCGCCGAGCTGGTGGCGCAGTTGCGCACCATCGCGCATGCCGCCGGTTGCAGCGAGCGCCAAGGCACGAGTCGTCGGGTCGACGCCGCGCTGCTGCTGGTCCGCCGCCTGCGCGGCGAGTCCGTGCCGGACGACCTGCTGCTGGCGGTCTGCTGGCCGAGTGATCCGCTGCTCGACCCGCAGCACACCTGGATCGGGGTGCTCGCCGCCGGCGAACTACCCGCCGTCGCGCGCGCCCCGCTGCAGCCGCAGCTCGATCGTCTGCTCGCAGCCCGACGCGCCGACACGGCCCCGCAAGCGGGCAGCTGGGACCCGGCGGCGGGTGCCGATCGCAGTGAGACGACCGCCTGGCACCTGCAGAGCCTGCAGCGCGCCAGTGCGTGGAAGGCGGCCGAGGGTGCGCCGGCCGGCGAGGTCGGCGAACGGCGCTGATTTCGGATCCGGCCTGGCTGCTACAGCAGAGAACGGAGGAGCATCTCCGGCTCCAGCAGCTCCACGTCGATCGGGAACTCCGTGGACATGAACCGTTGGGTCTCGGGCGCACCAGGAGACTGGCGAAGCATGACTCGGCGTCGTTCGGCCAATGCAAGCCTCTCCTCGTAGGGCTTGCCGTTGAACCGGTCGGCTACCATCGCGGCGGCGATCGCTCGCTGGTGGGCGAGAAAGCGCTCCGAGTTCGCCACGCCTGGGTAGTCGGCGTGCCGCAGCACGATCTGAGCCCAGACGGTCTTGCCATCGCGCACCCACGGCATCCGGAAGATCGTGGTGTCCGGCACGCGGCGCCAGTAACCATTGGCCTCGACGAACAGCGTCCCGGCCGCTACTGCACGTTCGCACGCGGCGAACAGTTCTGTTTCCTGGTCGTATTCGCCCCAGCGGCGTTGTTGGTCCGGGTCCTGCTCGTCGAACTTCTGCAGCAGGTCATCGAGCTGTCGGCGGCATCCCTCAGCGAGCTGTCGGCATCGTGACTGCATCTCGATGCGTTCTTCCGGAGACAGTGTTGGCAGGGGAACGATGTCGGCAGGAAGACTTGAAGATGGCTTCGAGGCTGAATCCCCGGCGTTGCCAGTGGCCACGAATCGAACTGGCGTGCCCCTCTCCAGCTGCTCGAGCCAGGCGTCGGAGGCGGCGATGTCGATTCGAGGGGCGAATGCCGACGTGCCAGTGGATTGGCGGGGAATAAAACCATCGTGTCCCGCCGACATCATCAGGAAAAATCCGGTTGTGCCGATGATCAGCACGCCGAACAGTACATGGTTGATTCGCATTGTTTCCCCCAGTTACTGGGCCGGAGTAGGGCTGCATTTGTCGCATTTCAGCTCCACCGTGTACGAGGCAACGATGCTCACGCTTGCTCCTATCGTAACTCCGACCGTCGCTGATTGGTTGCCCTCTGTGGCCGAGGAGCAGGGTGCCGAGATGTCGATATCGATACTCTCAGTCTGAATTATTTGCGTTGCCGTCGGGAATGTCTCGCCTCCAGTTACAAAAATCTCTTGTGTCGGGCAGACGGGGCCTACGATCTGAACTTTCACTTTACATTTGAATCGGCACTTGGAGGACTCGATGGACCCACATCGGTCGCCCACCTTTTGGCATGCCCCATTGGTGGACACAGGACTCATGGGAACCAAGAGCAACTGGCCGGTGCCGTTCGGGCAGTTCCAGGACTCATACAAATCGTGAGTATTCTCCCTTTTGGTCGCCACGCAGCCGCAACCTTGGGGCTGCGACTGGGACTGTGGCACGGTGACGTAGACGAACGCCGGGGACGGATTCGCGACCGAGAGATGCGGTTCGGGGCCAAAGGAGCTCAGGAGGAATGCAGAGAGAATGACCGATATGCTTGACGGAGTCATGATGGGCGGATTCGGGTTGCCTGTTGGATGAACCAGGATTCTCCAACCACACGGTCGGACCGGTTCTGTCGTTGCATTGCCTGCGGCGTGCGGGTTGTCTTGGAAATCAGCTCGATGGGTCCTGTTGCCGAGGTCGTCCAGAGGCGCTGGCGGTCCGCCGAGCCTGGGTATCTCCGCTGTCTGCCTCGCCGCAGTGCTCGTGATTGCGATGCTGTCGAGCGGATCGACGCGGGTCGCTGCCGCTGCTGCGCGCGCGACATGGCCTGCCTATCATGGTCGCGTCCATCGACACCTCGTTCCTCGACCATGCAATCATCGTCTTCCTGGCTCTCGCTCGGCTGTGCCGTCCTCACCGCCGCCGCCTGTCCCGCCCAGTTCGCCTGGGACCGCATCCTCACCCCGACGCAGCCCGGCTTCGGCCTGTGGCCAGGCATGGCCTGGTTCGCGCCGACCGGCACCTGCATCCTCTACGGCGGCGGCAACGGCAGCGTGGCCGGCAACGAGACGTGGTCGTACGACGGCACCACGTGGACCCAGCTGACGCCGCCCACCAACCCGGGGCTGCGCCACACGTTCGGCATGTGCGCCGACGTGCAGCGCGGCGTGATCGTGATGTTCGGCGGCTCCGACAGCACGTTCACGCCGCAGGGCACGACCTGGGAATACGCGCCGCTGACCAACACCTGGACCCAGCGCACGTCGTTGTCCGGCAACACGCCCGGTCCCCGCTACGCCTGCGGCATGGTCCATGACGTCGCGCGCGGCGTGTCGGTGCTGTACGGCGGCTGGTCCGGCAGCGGCTTCACCAACGAGACCTGGGAATGGAACGGCGTCGACTGGGTGCTGGTGCCGACCGCCAATCGACCGAGCGGGCGCGATCGGTTCGCGTTCGCCTACGACGTGGTGCGCGGCAAGTCGGTGCTGTTCGGTGGCATCACGACGAGCGGGCCCTCGGCCGAGACCTGGGAATACGACGGTGTCGACTGGACCCTGGTCGCCACGCCCACGTCGCCGCCGCCGCGGCAGAAGGTCAACATGGCCTACGACCTCGCCCGCGGCGTGATGGTCATGCAGGGCGGGCAGGCGAACGGCGTGCAGCTGCTCGACGGCTGGGAATACGACGGCGTCAACTGGCGGCTGCTGCCGAGCACGCCGAGCCCGGCGCGCGGCGAGGACGCGGTCGTGTACGACGTCGCCCGCGGTGTGACGGTGGTGTTCGGGGGCTACTCGACGGGTGGCACCTACACCCAGACCTGGGAGTACGCACGCGCGACCACGGCGCGGGTGCACCGGTTCGGGGTCGGTTGCACGGGCAGCGGCGGCGTGCCGGCGCTGCAGGCGCAGGGGGGTGCGGTGCCGACGCTCGGCACGACGTTCGCCTTGGATGTGACCAATCTGCCGCTGGCGGGTGGCATCGGCGCGGTGTTCTACGGGGCCAGCAACTACCAGTTCGGCCCGCTGTGGTTGCCGCTCGATCTCGCGCTGCTCGGCTGGGGTGGTTGCCGCGCCTACACGACGCCGGACATCGGCTTCCCGTTCGTGCACGCCGGGGGCCTGGGCAGCACGTCGTTCGCGGTGCCGACCGGCACGCAGCTGCAGGGGTTCGCGTTCTTCGGGCAGGCGGTCAGCTTCGACGCCGGGGCGCCGAACGGCCAGCTCGCCCTCAGCAACGCCGTCGAACTCATCCTCAACTGATCCAAGGATTGTGGAACGGCCCGCCAAACCCGCCTCCCGAGCGATCTGAGCCGGGTTCCACAATCGTTGGATCAGTCCCTGCATCGGGGAGAGCGGGGGCGGCGAAGGCGGCGGGCATGAGCGACGGTTTGGTGCCCACGCAGCCGTTCGCCCCGGCCGTCGTCGCCTCGGCGGGGACCTGGGCGCCGGTGGCGATCGTGGTCGCAGGCGCCGTGTGGTGGGGCAGCGCCTGGTGGCAGCCGCTGCCGTTCGTGCAGGCGGCGGGCTGGCTGCTCAGTGGACTGGTGGTGATGCCGCTGCTGTTCGTGGTCGCGATCGGCGCCGCGGTCGCGAGTCTGAGCGTGCTGCTGGCGGCGCTGGCGTTGCCGTGGGCGTTGCTGGGCCGACCGACCGGGTTGGCGGCGGCGTTGGCGGCGGTGTGGGCGCTGCCAGCGTCGATCCTGCCCGGCTACTGGCGCGCGCTGCGGCGGGTGCGGCGGCCGGGACTGTGGGGCGCGGTGGTCGGATTCCTCGTCGGCATCGGCTTGTTCCTGCTGGTGCGTGGTGGCCGGCCGTGATCGCGTTGCATCCACGGCGCCCCACGGTCGAAGAAGGGCGCATGACCGCGCAGCCCTTCACGCTGCTGTTCGACAGCGAGTGCCCGTTCTGCAAGCTCGAGGTGGAGTGGCTGCAGCGGCGCGACAAGCGGGGCCTGCTGCACGCGATCGACATCGCCGCGCCCGACTTCGACGCGGCGCGATTCGGCCTCAGCAAGGAACGCGTGCACGCGCGGCTGCACGGCATCGCTGCCGACGGCACCGTGGTCGAGGGCATGCCGGCGATCCGCGCCGCGTGGCGCGCGGCCGGGCTCGGCTGGGTGATGGCGCCGACCGGTTGGCCGGTGCTGCGTTGGGTCTGCGACCTCGGCTACCTGGTGTTCGCGCGCTACCGCGTGCCGCTCGGTCGGCTGTTCGGCCGCAAGTGTGCGAGCGGCAGCTGCGCGGTGCGCTGAGCGGCGCCGCCGGCGCGGGTCTCAGTGCTTGCAGAGCTCGGCCGGGATCGCGGTGAACGGCTGCCCCGGCGCGGCCCAGCGCAGCGACAGCTCGGCGCCGCCGGTGCGGTTGAACCACACCACCCGGATCACGTGCGGGCCCTTGCCGAGTGCGATCGCACCTTCCTTCGTCACCGCGCCGTGCAGGCCGTCGTTGTCGACGACCGGTTCGCCGTCGACGAACAGCTTGCTGCCGTCGTCGCTGGTCAGTGCGAAGCGATACAGATCGTCGGCCGGCACCTCGATCGAGCCGTGGAACGCCAGCGCGATGTTCTCGCCGACGTCCTTCGGCAGCACGATGCCGGGCGCGGTCGACGTCGACGCCGGCTGCTGCTGTTCGAGTTCGTTCGGGACCCGCTTCCAGTCGCCGGGGAAGTGCTCGACGCGCAGACCCTGGGCGGTGTGGCGCACCTTGACCGACGGCAGCGGTTGCACCTTCGTGAACGTGCGCGTCACGACCTTGCTGACTCGTTGGCGGCCGCGGAACGTGGCGGCCTGCAGCGTCGCCGTCTGCACGAGCTGCACCGGTGTGTCGCTGCTCGGTGAGTCGGCGCCGGGCTCGCTGCCGTCGAGCGTGTAACGCACGATGGTGTCGGTGTGGCCACCGCCGCGATCGCTGTCGAGCCGCACCGCGATGCCGTGCACGAACTGGTCGCTGTCGGCGACCAGCCGCGGTTCGCGATAGACGACAGGCGTGCCCTCGAGTTCGACGACGCAGACGGTCGCGATCGGATCCGTGGCGCCGGCCGGCAGCTGCAGCACCGGCGCGGTCCAGTCGGCACCGGCGCCCTGCTGCAGCGCGAGCGCCGGCTCGGGCGCCCCGAGCACGTACGCGCGCAGGATGCGATTGCCGAGGCCCGGCAATTCCAGGCGGCCGTCGGCCGGTGGTTCGAACACGTGCAGGTACAGCTTCGAGGTGTCGCCGCTGACCTTCACCGTGCAGCGGCCCCACGGCAGCGCGTCGAACACGCTCGCGGTCGTGCCGTGGATCGCCTCGCCGTGCCGCTGCATCCAGGCGCCGATCTCCTGCAGTCGCTGCACGGCCTCCGGCGGGAAGGTGCCGTCGGCGCGCGGCCCGACGTTGAGCAGGTAGTTGCCGCCCTTGCTGGCGATGTCGATCAGGTTGCGCACCAGCTCGCGGCTCGACTTCCAGCGCGTGTCGGCGGCATTCCAGCCCCAGTGCGAATTCATCGTCATGCACGACTCCCAGTCCTGGCCGGGCAGGCCGGTGGCGGGGATCTCCTGCTCGGGGGTGTGGAAGTCGCCGACCGCTTCGCCGTTCTGCGAGAAGCCGCCCATGCCGCCGCGATGCACGTCGACGCGGTTGTTGACGATCAGGCGCGGATCGAGCGCGCGGCACAGGCTCCACAGCCGCAGGCCACGCTCGTGGTTCCAGGTGTTCTCCCACTCGCCGTCGAACCACATCACCGCCGGTCGGTAGCGCTGCACGATCTCGGTGACCTGCGCGTGCAGGTAGCTCTCGTAGGCGCGGAAGTCGGCGCCCTCGGCACTGCGGCCGGCGGCTTCCCACGGCCGGCGCGGCAGGTAGTCCGGATGGTGCCAGTCCATGATCGAGTGGTAGGTGCAGAAGCGCAGGCCGTGGCGTTCGCAGGCGGCCGCGAGCTGCTGCAGGATGTCCTGGCCGTGCGGCGTCCTGCCGATGTCCCAGTCGGTGAAACGGCTGTCGTAGAGGCAGAAGCCGTCGTGGTGCTTGCTGGTGATGACGACGTACTTCATGCCCGCCTGCTTCGCCGCCAGCGCCCATGCGTCGGCGTTGAACGCGGTCGGGTGCCACTGGCTCTGGAAGCGCTCGTAGACCTCGAGCGGTATCTGCGCGCTGTCGCGGATCCACTCGCCGTAGTCGGTCTTGCCCTGCCAGGTGCCGGCCGGGATCGCGTAGAGACCCCAGTGCACGAACATGCCGAAGCGGGCATCGCGCCACCACGCCATGCGTTCGTCCTGGGTCGGTTCGACGGCGGTCGTGGCGGTGGCACCGGCGCCCGCAAGGGAGGTTGGGCCACTCGGGTCGGTCGGTGGGGCGCTGCCGCACGCGGCGAACAGCGCGGACAGCGTCGCCAGCTGCAGCAGCAGCGGCGCGGGCAGGTAGGACTTCGGCGGGGCGATCTTCATGGGCATTCCGAGTACACGGTCGCGAGCGCGTAGACTGTCGCACGAAGGAACACCATGGTCGACAACCCATACGATCCGAAGCCCGCGAGTCCGCACGAAGCCGGTCCCCGCGTGCTGCTGCGGCGCGGCAATGGCTACAGCCTGCCGCCGATCGGCAGCGGCCGCCACTTCGACCGCGCGCACTTCCGCCGCCAGGGCTGGATCGCGACGTTGCTGGTGGTGCTGCTGTTCGTGGTGCCGGTGGTCGGGGCGATCGGCTGGGACCTCGGCTGGTGGGGCCGGCGCTAGGGCGGCTGGAGCCCGCGCGGCTGGAAAGCGGCCGATCGCTGTTCGCCGCACGGTGAGGCTGCCGCTGGTCCCGGGTGGAGCATCGTCCACCCATGGCCACCCTGCGCACTCTCGCCTGCCTCACCCTGCTCGGGCCACTGATGGCCCAACAACTGGTCCGCGACATCGCGCCGGCGTCGTCGCAGCGCAGCAGCTCGCCGAGCCAGATCGTCGATTGCAACGGCATCGCGGTGTTCGTCGCCAACACCGCCCACGGCAGTGAACTCTGGCGCAGTGACGGCACCCAGGCCGGCACGTTCCTGCTGAAGGACATCAACCCGGGGTCCGCCGGCAGTTTCCCGAACCGTCTGACCGCCGCCGGCAACCGTGTGTTCTTCACCGCCAACGTGCCCGGGCTAGGCGTCGAGTTGTGGGCGACCGACGGCACCGCGCAGGGCACCGTGCTGGTGCGCGACGGCAGCCCGGGGCCTGGCAGTGGCGCGCCGAACGAGATGGTCGGATTCGGCGGCTACCTGTTCTTCACGGTCTTCGACGCGGCGAACGGTTTCGAGCTGTGGCGCAGCGATGGCACGGCGGCCGGCACCGCGCTGTGGCTCGATCTGTGGCCGGGCAGCAATGGTTCGAACCCGACCGGTCTGACGGCTGGCGCCAACGCGTTCTGGTTCGCGGCGCAAGGTCCCGGCGTCGGCAACGAGCTGTGGCGCAGCGACGGCACGGCGGCCGGCACGGCGCTGGTGCGCGACCTGAATCCAGGCGCCGCGAGCAGCTCGCCGATGAACCTCGTGGCCGCCGGCAACGGCTGCTACTTCACGGCCAACGGTGGCCAGTTGCAGGGCTTCGAGTTGCACTGGAGCGACGGCACCGCCGCCGGTACCGGGCTCGTGCGCGAGATCGTCGCCGGCAGTGGCGGTGTCTCGATCTTCGAGCCGAAGGCGTTCGGCAACCGGCTGCTGTTCGCGTGCGACGACCTGACCGGCACCGGCAGCGAGCCGTGGATCAGCGACGGCACGGCGGCGGGAACGTTCCGGCTCGGCGACCTGGCGCCGGGTGCGGCGAGTTCGGCGCCAACCGACTTCACGATGATCGCGGCCAACCGCGCCGTGTTCGCGGCGTTCACGCCGGCCACCGGCAGCGAGCTGTGGGTCACCGACGGCACCACGGCCGGCACGCAGCTGTTGTTCGAGTTCTACGCCGGCACGCCGGGCGGCAATCCGGATCACTTCACGCCGGGCTTCGGTGGCGCGGTGTTCGCGGCCGCCGATGCGCAGGCGGGCAGCGAACTGTGGTTCACCGACGGCACCGCTGCCGGCACGCGCCGCATCGCCGACAGTCTTGCCGGGCCCGGCAGCACCACCCCCAGCCAGCTCGCACGCATCGGCACGCGGGTCTTCTATCGCGGCTTCTCGCCGCTGGTCGGCGTCGAGCTGTTCGTCAGCGATGACACCGTCAGCGGCACGTTCGTCGTCGCCGACCTGGCAACGCCGATTGCGGACTCGACGCCGCGCGAACTGACGCCGGTGCCGGGTGGTCTCGTGTTCGGCGCCACCGAGCTGCAGCCGAAGCTGTGGCACAGCGACGGCACCAGTGCCGGCACGTTGGTGCTCGACTACGGCAACACCAGCAACTACGTCGGCGAAGCAGTGGCGTGGAACGGCGTCGTGTTCGCGAACGGCTACTCGGCGCTCGCGGGCTACGAGCTGCTGCGCACCGACGGCACGCAGGCGAACTCGACGGTGATCGACATCGTGCCGGGCAGCAACGGGTCCGATCCGACCGAGCTCGCGGTCGCCGCCGGCCGGCTGTGGTTCGCGGCGCGTGGCACCGGTACCGGCATCGAGCCGTTCGTGTCCGATGGCACCGCCGCGGGCACGCTGCCGTTCGGTGACCTGGCGCCGGGGGCGGCGTCGTCACAGCCGCGCTTCTTCACCGCCTGCGGCGCGAACCGGGTCGTGTTCAGCGCCAACGACTCGGTCTCCGGCCGCGAACTGTGGGTCAGCGACGGCACGCCGGCCGGCACGCAGCTGCTGGTCGATCTGGTGCCCGGGCTGTCGAGCAGCGATCCCGACCAGCTGCTGGCGGCCGGCAACCTGGTCTACTTCAGCGCCTCCGTGCCTGGCATCGGCGACGAGTTGTATGTCACCGACGGCACCGCGGCGGGCACGCAGCTGGTCGCCAACCTCGCCAACGGGGCCGGCAGTTCGATGCCGAACCAACTGGTGCGGCTCGCCAACGGCACGGTCCTGTTCGTCGCTACCGTGACCGGTGCCGGTGCCGAGCTGTGCCGCACCGACGGCACCACCGCGGGCACCGGCCTCGTCGCACAGATCGCGCCGGGCAGCACCGGTGGCGCGATCGAAGGCCTGGTCGCGGTCGGCAATCTCGCGTTCTTCACCGCCGACGACGGCAGCACCGGGCGCGAACTGTGGGTCAGCGACGGCGTGACCGTGACGCTGGTGCGCGACATCTACCCCGGCGCGCCGAACGGTGTGCTCGCCGGCACGCTGCGGCCGCGCGCCAGCACCGCCGGGGTGGTGTTCGCCGGCAGCGACGGCAACGACGGGCTGCAGATATGGGTCAGCGACGGCACTTCGCTCGGCACCACGCAGGTCGGCAAGATCGGGCCGTGGGCCGGTTCGGGTGCGGTCGACATGGGCGACTTCGTCGAGTCCGGCAGCGACACGTTCTTCTGGTGCGACGACGGCATCACCGGCAAGGAGCCGTGGCGGATCTCGATCCAGGGCATTCTCGCCGCGACCCAGACCTACGGACTCGGTTGCCCGGGCACGCAGAGTCGGGTGCCGGCGATCGCCGCGGTCGGGCTGCCGCAGCTCGGCAACGCCGGTTTCGGTATCCGGGTCACGAACGGCCTGCCGGCGTCGCTCGGCATCGTCGCGGTCGGGCCGGCGCCGACGCTGCTGCAGGTCGGCAACTGCCGCGTGCTGGTGTCGCCGCCGTGGAGCACGCTGGCGCCGGCGCTGCTCGACGGACTCGGCGCGGGTGTGACGCCGCTGCCGATCCCCAACACGGCGACGCTGGCGGGGCTGGCGTTGTACGGGCAGTACCTGGTGCTGGACGGCAACGGCCAGTTCCTCGGCTTCGCGTCGCTGAGCAATGCGCTGTCGATGCTGCTCGGCAACTGAACGATCGGTGCACGCGAGCGCATCGCGTCGGTCCAGCTGCTGCGGAGGACGTCACGCGGTGGCAGGTACCTCGTGCACGCTGAGCCGCCCGTGCCGCAACCAGCCCTCGGTGAGCAACCAGGTGCGGGCGTCGGTCACCGGTCGCACGATTGCCTCGATGCCCTTGACCGTGATGCGTTCGCGGAAGCCGGAGAACCACGGCGCCGAAGTGAACGTGTCGATTGCTTGGGGCACAAAGACCTCGCGGCCTGCGGCAGCGTGCTTCTTGCCGTTGCCGAACACGTAACGGAGCGCGTTGCGGACCTCGCGCGGCGACTTCAGGATGTGGTCGTGGTAGCGATCGGCGAACACGCTGCCGCGGCGTGACCACAGCTTGTTGAGCGCCCTG